>NZ_JBEZLQ010000010.1:0-359507 GCF_040652235.1 Streptomyces sp. NPDC048277 | reverse complement strand
CATCCACGCACGGTTCAGACGTACACACTGGACTTCAAGATGGTCAAGGACGGAGACATTGACGCCGGGCCTGACGGCTAATGCAACGGCGTTGCCTTCTCGTGGTGTAGCCGATCAACCGGCGGTCGTGTTGGTGGTGTTGGGTAGCGCGGGGGTGCTTTCGGGGCGCTCGGCTGGGTAAAGCTGGTCCATGCTTCCCTCGGGCAGGTAGCGGCGGGGGAAGGCGATCCATTCGTCGTGTAGTTCGAAGAGCACGGCGGTGACCAGTCGCAGGAGCGCGTCGTCGTTGGGGAAGACCTGGACGACGTCGGTGCGGCGCTTGACCTCGCGGTTGATCCGTTCCAGTGGGTTGGTGGACTGGATCTTCTTCCAATGTCGCTCGGGGAAGGCGGCGAAAGCGGTGAGGTCGTCCTTCGCTTCCAGCAGCATGTCTTTGACCTTGGGGAACTGCTTGCCGAGCATGTCGGCGACGGTGTCGAGCTGGGTGCGGACCGCGTCGGCGGTGGGCTGGGCGAAGATCGTGCGGATCGTGGCGGCGGCCATCTCGGCCGCTTCCTTGTTGATCACGCTGAACACGTTGCGCAGGAAGTGAACCCTGCAGCGCTGGTAGGCGGCCCCGAGCATGACCTTGCGGATGGCCTTGACCAGTCCCAGGTGGTGGTCGCCGATGACGAGCCGGACCCCGGTCAGACCGCGTTCGCGCAGGTGACGCAGGAACTCGGTCCAGAACACCTCGGTCTCGCTGTCACCGACCATCACGCCCAGGACCTCCCGGCCGCCGTCCTCGGTGATCCCGGTGGCGATCACCACGGCCCGGGACACGATCTGGTGCTCGACCCGCGCCTTGCAGTAGGTCGCGTCCAGATAGACGTAGGGGAAGCGGACGTGGTCCACAGGCCGGGCACGGAACGCGGTCAGCTGGCCGTCCAGGTCCTGGCAGATCCGCGAGACCTCGCTCTTGGAGATCCCGGTGTCCGCGCCGAGGGCCTTGACCAGGTCATCGACCGACCGAGTGGACACACCGTGGACGTAAGCCTCCATGATGACGGCGTAGAGGGCCTGGTCGATGCGGCGGCGCCGCTCCAGCAGCGCGGGGAAGAAGCTCCCCGACCGCAGCTTGGGGATCGCAAGGTCCAGATCGCCGGCCTGGGTGCTGAGCGTCTTGTCGCGGTGACCGTTGCGAAGCGCGGTGCGCGTCTCGGTGTGCTCGTTCCACTCCGCGCCGATCCGGGCCGTGGCCTCGGCCTCGATCAGCTCCTGGAGCATCCGCTCGGCCACATTGCGGACGAGTTCGAGCCCGTCCGCCGAACGTAATGACTCAAGCAGCCGGAGTAGGTCATGCTGAGACAGGGCCATCCTGCACCTCCCGCGTTGAACTGCCCGTTCACTACGGAGAGTTGCACGGTGGCCCACCCTGCGGCAGGGAACGAAAGCCCATCGGCACACGCCCCCGGCGCACTCCCTGACCTTGATCGGCTACACCACGACAAGGGACACCATCTCGTCGCCGCAGTGGCACCAACTGCCCATGAATGATGTGTGCTTCCGCCCGCAGGGCACCAATGGCGTTGGAAGGAAGGTGTCCCGCCTGCCAGAGCGACTCGTCCCAGTCGCCCGACAGGGCCGTGGAGACGGCCTCCCGCCAGCGTGGACTGCGCGCTACCGTCAGCGCTTTGCGGCAGAGGGAATCGGCACTGGCACTCCCGGCCTCCGGGTCGCTGGTGAGAGCCACAGCCAGTCCGCTCGTCGCGTTCCTGCAGCTCAGGGCATCAACCAGCTCTGGACGGTGATCGGCACAGCTATAGAGGCCCCTTGCCACGTCGCCTCATCCATACGGCTGCCCGTCCTCAAGCGGCTGTCACCTCTCGGTCCCGAGCGGCTCCGCGACCGGCGGAAACACAGAGCGGCAGACGAGTCGGGCTGTACGCCGGGTTCTGTACCCCGGTCCCTCGCGGGAGTCGGGGCGACGGCCATCCATCTAGGGCCGGTGTTGCCACCGGCCTCGTGCGGTCTACCCGGGGGCTTGGGCGGGCAGCCCTCGAACGTCCCCGCAGAGCGCCTTTTACAGCGCTCCTCTTGACCTTGCTCCGGGTGGGGTTTACCTAGCTGCCCAGGTCACCCTGGGCACTGGTGGTCTCTTACACCACCGTTTCACCCTTACCGAGGGTCGAGACCCCCGGCGGTTTGCTTTCTGTGGCACTGTCCCGCGAGTCGCCTCGGGTGGCCGTTAGCCACCACCCTGCCCTGTGGAGCCCGGACGTTCCTCGGGAAGCCCCCGTCAAGGGGACTCCACGCGGCCGTCCGCCCGGCTCGTCTGCCGTGTCGACCATGTTACCGGGCGGGTCGACCGCTTCGGTCCCATCGATCCCTTCGTTCCCTTCGGTGCCGAGGTCATCGTCGCCAGTACCGACCCTGTGAGGATCAGCGCGAAGGACACCGCGATCGTCGGGGTGAAGCTCTCGCCCAGGAACAGGGCGCCCGCCGCCACCGCCACCGCCGGGTTGACGTAGGTGATCACTGTGGAGCGGGTGGGGCCTATCTCCTTGATCAGTTCCAGGAAGGCGACGAACGCGACTGCCGTGCAGAGGATCCCCAGGGCCAGGAGGGAGAGGAGCGCGTTCGTCGAGGGCATGGCGGTGGGCCAGGTGGCTGCCGCCGCGGGGGCGTAGACCAGGGCCGCCAGTGTCAGGCAGGGGGCTATCAGCTGCAGTGTCGGGACGTCCTTGAGGCGGCGGGCCGCTATCAGGGGGGCGGTCGCGTAGCCGATGACCGTGAGCAGGACCTCGGCGAGGGAGCGGGCGTCGCCTCCCGTCAGGTGGGGGACCGTGAGCACGCCTACGCCGGCCAGGCCGATCAGGAGGCCCGCCACCCGGCGTACTCCCAGGTGCTCCCTGTCGCCGCCGAAGTAGCGCGCCGCCACCACACCCACGATCGGTACGCCCGCTATCAGCAGGCCCGCCGTCGAGCTGGAGAGGTGGCGTTCGGCGTCGGTGAGCGTGAACCAGGGGCCCATGATCTCTATGCACGCGAAGGCCAGCATCGGGCGCCAGTGGGTGCGGAGGGTGTCCAGGAGGCCGCCTTGGCGGATCGCCAGGGGGAGGAGGAGCAGGGCGCCCACCGCACAGCGGGCGAAGACCACTGTCGACGGGGACACCTCGTCCACCGCCACCTTGATCATCAGATAGGGGACACCCCAGATCACTCCCATGAGGGAGAACAGGAACCAGCCGCGTGCAGTCATGCGGAAAGCATCGGCCTCATGCCCGTGCCGCGTCTTGAACGCTGTTGCGGTACGCCGCCGGGGTCACCCCCAGCACCCGGCGGAACCAGCGGGTCAGATGGGCCTGGTCGGCGAAGCCCACCAGCGTCGCCACCTCCGCCGGGCGCAGGCCCGCCTCCAGGAGGCCACGGGCGCGAACCACCCGGTACTGGGCCAGCCAGGCGTACGGCGGGACGCCCATCGTCGTACGGAAGGCCCGCAGGAGTTGGTAGCGGGACAGGCCCAGGTCCGCGGCCAGGTCGGCGAGCGAGGGGGGAGCCGTGAGTTCGTCGGCCAGGCGGTCCCTGACCAGGAGGGCGACACCGCTCGCGCCGGGGATACGGTCCGGTGCCGGGCGCGCCGTCGAGTGGCGGCGGGACAGGGCCGTGAGCAGCCAGGGGAGGCGGGACTCGGCCTCCAGGGGGTCGGGGCAGACGGACAGGGCCGTGTGGGCGTGGCGGAAGGCCGCGGCCAGTTCGGGGTCGGCGACGACCGGGTCGCGGAAGTGGGGTGTGCCCGCGAGCAGGGTGCCGTCCGCCAGCAGGGACGGGGTCGCGTACAGGGCGCGGTAGGCGTAGCCGTCGGTCTGGGTGGCCGGGCCGCCCGTGTGCATCTCTCCTGGGGCCAGGACGACGATCGAACCGGGGCCGGTGCGGATGTGGCCGCCGCGGTAGTCGATCACCTCGGAGCCGCCGACGCAGACACCGATCGAGAACTCGGCGTGTTCGTGCGGGGCGTACACGTGCTTGTCGAAGCGGGCCGTCAGCATGTCGAGCGACGGGCCGCAGCGGCCCAGCCGCGCCCTCGTCCACCGTGCGTCCTCGGCCACTTTCGCACCCCCCTCGCGCCAGACTTCGCACCGCCTCGCGCCAAGAGTGCAACGCTCCCGGGCCCCGTTTCCATGCCGCGTCCGGGTCGGCCTACTGAGCCATCCGCTCCAGCGCGTCGAACGCCGCCTCCATCCGCTCCCGGTGGTCCTCGGCGAGTTCGGCGAACGGGTCGCCCGCGAGCTGGCGGCGCACGGAGACGACACACACCGAGCGGTACGCGGCGACCGTCACGGCCGCCACCAGCTCCGGGTCGGCGAGCCCGGCCTCGGCGAGCGCTCCGGCCAGCGCCAGTTCCACCGCGTCGAGGAGTACGGCGACCGGGTGGACGTCCTGACCGTGGCCTGCCCCGGGCGGCCGGAGGCGGCCGCGCTCCTCGTACGGCCCGACGGGTTCGTGGCCTGGGCGGCGGACAAGGGCGACGAGGACGGAAGCGGCCTCGGTGAAACGTGCAGTCGCTGGTTCACCGCCGTTTGACCCTGCCGCGACGTCAACGTCTGTACTGGTCCCATGCGGATCGGAGAACTCGCCGACGCCGTCGGCGTCACCACGCGCACGGTGCGGCACTACCACCAGCTGGGCCTGCTGCCCGAGCCCGAGCGGCTCAGCAATGGCTACCGGGACTACACGCTCCGGCACGCCGTCGTCCTCGCCCGGATCCGGCGGCTGACCGAGCTGGGGCTCGGGCTCGCCGAGGTGCGGGACGTCCTCGCGGACGACGCCGGCAAGGACCTCGTCGAGGTGCTCACCGAGCTCGACGAGGACCTCGCCCGGCAGGAGGCCGGGATCCAGGACCGGCGGCAACGGCTGCGGGCCCTGCTGGACGCGGGCGAACTGCCCGCCGAGGGGCCCGTCTCGCCGGAACTGGCGGCCCTGTTCGCGGAGACGGCCGGCCGGTTCGCCGGCTCCTCGATGGCCGCCAGGGACCGCGAGGTGTTCGCTCTGATGGACACGATGGCCGACCCGGCGGCCCGGGAACGGCTGATGTCCCTGGCCGGTGCCATGGCCGGGTCGCCGCAGGCCATGGCGCGCGCGAACGAGGCCTACGCGCTGCTCGACGCGCTCGCCGACGCGGACGCCGGTGACCCGCGGGTGGCCGAGGCCGCCCGGGTCCTGGCCGGCTGCATCCCCCGGGACGTGTTCCCCGACGGCGCCGTCGACCATGGGCACAGCTTTCTGCGAGCCCTCTACGCCAACCTCGCCCCGGCACAGGCAGCGGCGATCCGCCGGGCCCTGGACATCATCGGCGGAGAGCGGCCGTGAGGGCGGCGTACGCCGTGCTCCGGCACGAGGCGCGGCTGCTGGCGAGTCTGGTGCTGTGGGCCGCCCGGCGGACCAGCGGGACGGGGGTGCGCTTCGGATACGCCCGGGGTCAGGGCGCCATGCTCTTCGGGCTCGCGTTCGTGTGCGTGATCGAGACGATCGGCATGTCGGTACTGCTGCGCGGCTGGCCGGCCGTGCACCTCGTCGTCCTCGTCCTGGACGTCTACACGGTCCTCTTCGTCGTCGGCCTGCACGCCGCCGCCGTGGTCCACCCGCACCTGCTGACCCCGGACGCGCTGCACGTCCGGGGCGGTGTCCGGCTCGACCTGCGCATACCGCTGGACGCGATCACGGCCGTACGACGCGAGACGCGCTACCGGCACGAGAGGACGGCCGGCGAACTCGACGTACCCATCGGCTCCCAGACCTCGGTGACCCTCGAACTGGCCGGGCCCGTCGCCCACTTCGACCTGCTGGGCCGTCCGCGGGAAGTGAGCGTCGTCCGGTTCCACGCCGACGACGCCACCGACCTGGTACGACAGCTCACGCAGGCGCGAACCGCACCTTCGCCGTCCCCGGATCGGCCCGGACCAGCCGCACCCGCAGCCGCTCGCCCAGGGGCAGCGGGTCCCCGTCCTCGATCCGCCCTATGACGGCGGGCTCCTGCAACAGCACCCGCCCCACGGTCGGCCGGCGCTCCTCGACCTCCACCACGCAGCCGTCGAAGACCTCGCCCACGCGGTCCTTCAACAGCGCCGCCTCGACGACGTCGACGCACTCCCGTTCCACCGTGCCCGCACGCCGCGCGCCTTCGGCCATCTCCTTGGGGAGCGTGTCCAGCGCCATCAGCACCCAGTCGGGCGGCTCCTCGCCGGCGGCCGCCGCCAGGCACAGCTCCGAGGCGTAGCGGTCGGCCAGCCGGCGCAGCGGCGCGGTGCAGTGGGCGTAGGGGGCGGCGACGGCCGCGTGCGTGGTGATCGCGGGGAGGGCGCCGTCGCGGAAGACCGTGTAACCGGCGCCGCGCAGCAGGGTGGTGCACTCCTGGAGGAAGGCCGCGTGGCGCGGGCGGTGCGGGTTCAGGGAGCGGATCAGCGCGGCGTACGAGACATGGTGCGGCCAGTCGATGTGCAGCGCGTGCGCGGTACGGCGGAGACGGGCGACGGCGCCGTCGGGGGCGGCCGGGAGGGTGCGCAGGACGCCGGTGCCGTGGGCCAGCATCAGATCGGCCGCCGCCATGCCGGTGAGCAGGGAGATCTGGGCGTTCCAGGCGTCGGCGGGCAGCGGGGCGCGGTAGGTGAGCTCGTAGGTGTGGTCGTACTCGACGATCTCCTGCTCCGGCACGTTCAGGGAGATGCCGCCGCGCTCCACCTCCAGGCGTTCGCGGGCCTCGCCGATCTCCCTGAGCAGCGCGACGGGTTCCTCGGCGGTCCCCTCGTCGATCCGCTTCTGCACACCCGCGTAGTCCAGCTTGGCCCGGCTGCGGACGAGCGCCCTGCGGACGTCGGCGGTCAGCGTCCGTCCGTCTCCGTCCAGGTCGATGGTCCACAGGACGGCGGGGCAGGTCTGGCCGGGGAGCAGGCTGGCCGCGCCCTCGCTGAGGACGGTCGGGTGCAGCGGGACCTTCTGGTCCGGGAAGTAGAGCGTGTTGACGCGGTGGTGCGCCTCGGAGTCCAGCGCGCCGCCGGGTACGACGAAGGCGGCGACGTCGGCGATGGCGTACCGGACGCGGTAGCCGCCCTCGTGCCGGGACAGGTGCATCGCCTGGTCCAGGTCACGGGACGTGGGCGGGTCGACGGTGAAGAAGGGGATGTCGGTCGCGTCGTGACCGGGCACGGCCGGGTACCTGGCGGCGCTCTCGGCCTCCGCGAGCACCTCGGTCAGGAAGTTCTCCTGGATACCGAGGTCGGCCCGGAGCGCGGCGAGCGCGGCCCGGAGGGGGGCCTCTGGGGCGCCCTTCACACGGATGTGGCGGCGGGGCATAGGACGAGCGTAGTCACATCGGGCCGCTCCGGCGCCTTACGCTGGCGCGAGGCGTTGATGACGAACGCCGGTGACGAACGCCGTTGACCGGACGACGGTGCCGAACGCCGGCGATGAAGAGGAGTACGTGTGCTGGTCCTGCTGCCGCCCTCGGAAGGCAAGGCGTCCTCGGGCCGTGGCGCCCCGCTGAAGCCGGTGGGGCTGTCCCTGCCGGGGCTGGCGGACGCCCGCGAGGCCGTGCTCGCCGAACTGGTCGAGCTGTGTGCCGGTGACGAGGAGAAGGCGCGCGAGGTCCTCGGGCTGAGCGAGGGGCTGCGCGGCGAGGTCGCGAAGAACGCGGAGCTGCGGACGGCGGGCGCGCGTCCGGCCGGGGAGATCTACACGGGGGTGCTGTACGACGCCCTCGACCTGGCCTCCCTGGACACGGCCGCGAAGCGGCGGGCCGCGCGCTCGCTGCTGGTGTTCTCGGGTCTGTGGGGCGCGGTCCGGGTGACGGACCGGATCCCGTCGTACCGCTGCTCGATGGGGGTGCGGCTGCCGGGGCTGGGCGCGCTGGGCACGCACTGGCGGAAGCCGATGGCCGAGGCGCTGCCGGAGGCGGCCGGGTCCGGGCTGGTGCTGGACCTGCGGTCGGCGGCGTACGCGGCGGCGTGGAAGCCGAAGGGCGAGGTGGCCTCGCGGACGGCGACGGTACGGGTGCTGCACGCGCCGACGCGGAAGGTCGTCAGCCACTTCAACAAGGCGACGAAGGGGCGGATCGTGCGCAGTCTGCTGACCACTGGGGTGGTGCCGGCCGGTCCGGGTGAGCTGGTGGAGGCGTTGCGGGACCTGGGGTACGAGGTGGAGGCGACGGCGCCGGGGAAGGCGGGGCAGGGGTGGGCGCTGGATGTGCTGGTGACAGAGGTTCACTGAGAACATCCGACAAGGCGTTGCATCATATGCAATGCCCTTTGCGCATGCTGCACCGCGTGGGCAGGATGTTCGTCATGCCCACCTCCGTGCTGGACCTCGCGCCCGTCGTCCCCGTCGTCGTGATCGAGGACGCGGGCGACGCCGTACCGCTGGCCCGGGCGCTGGTGGCCGGCGGGCTGCCCGCGATCGAGGTGACGCTGCGGACCCCGGCCGCGCTCGACGCGATCCGGGCGATCGCCGGTGCGGTGCCGGACGCGGTGGTCGGGGCGGGGACGGTTCTGACACCGGAGCAGGTCACCGAGTGTGTGGCGGCCGGGGCGCGGTTCCTCGTCAGCCCGGGGTGGACGGACGGGCTGCTGACGGCGATGGTCGCGTCCGGGGTGCCGTTCCTGCCGGGGGTGTCGACCGTCTCGGAGGTCGTGGCGCTGCTCGAACGCGGGGTGCGGGAGATGAAGTTCTTCCCGGCGCAGGCGGCCGGCGGCACGGCCTATCTGAAGTCCCTCGCGGGTCCGCTCCCCCAGGCCCGCTTCTGCCCGACGGGAGGGATCGGGCCGGGCAACGCGCCGGAGTACCTCGCTCTGCCCAACGTCGGCTGCGTGGGCGGCACCTGGATGATCCCCGCGGATGCGGTGGCCGCCCGGGACTGGACCCGCGTCGAGTCGCTGGCCCGGGCGGCGGCGGGGCTCAGGAGTATCAGGGACGCAGGTGGGACGTGTCGTTGAAGAGCCGCACGCTCGCGTTGCCGTCGGCGTAGTACGCCACCGCCGACAGGGAGGCCGCCGACAGTTCCATGCGGAACAGGGACTCCGGCGGGGCGCCGAGGGCGAGCCGTACGAACGTCTTGATCGGCGTGACGTGAGTGACGAGCAGGACCGTGCGGCCCGCGTAGGCCGCGACCAGCTTCTCGCGGGTGGCCGCGATGCGCGTCGCGGTCTCGGCGAAGCTCTCGCCGCCGCCGGTGGGGTGGGCCTCCGGGTCGGCGAGCCAGGCGTTCAGGTCGTCCGGGTGGCGCTCGCGGACCTCGCCGAAGGTGAGGCCCTCCCAGGCGCCGAAGTCCGTCTCCTTGAGCCCCTCCTCGATCGTGACGTCGAGTCCGAGGCGGGTGGCGACGGCCGCGGCGGTCTGCCGGGTGCGGGTGAGGGGGGAGGCGAGGATCGTCTCGATCGTGCCGCGGCGGGCGAGGGCCTCGGCGACGCGCTGCGCCTGTTCCAGGCCGACTTCGGAGAGGGCGGGGTCGGTGCCGCCGCTGCCGGAGAAGCGTTTCTGGGGGGTGAGGGGGGTTTCGCCGTGGCGGAGGAGGACGAAGGTTGCCGGGGCGCCCATGTCGGGGGCCGAGCTCCAGCCGGGGCTCGCTACGGTGCGGGCGGCGCGGGTGTCGGCGGGTGCGTCGGCAGTCGTCACAGTGCCGGTGGGTGGGGGCTGGTCGCGCAGTTCCCCGCGCCCCTTACGGGGCGCTGTCGGTGCCGTCTGCTTCACGGACTCGCGTCCCTCACGGGGCGCTGCCGCTCGCGCGTCCAGTTCCGCCGTGGACGCCGCAGCCGACCACTGCTCGCCCCGCCCACCCGCGTCCATCGCCTCGTTCGCCAGTCTGTCCGCGTGTTTGTTCTGGGCCCTCGGGATCCACTCGTACGTCACCCGGTCCGCCGGGAAGACGCGGCCCGCCTCCAGGGCCAGTGGCTTCATGTCGGGGTGTTTGATCTTCCAGCGGCCCGACATCTGCTCGACGACCAGCTTGGAGTCCATGCGGACGTGGACCGCGGCGGCCGGGTCCAGGTCGTGGGCCGCGCGCAGGCCCGCCAGCAGGCCGCGGTACTCGGCGACGTTGTTGGTGACGACGCCGAGGTATTCGGCCGCCTCCGTCAGCGTCTCGCCGGTCGCCGCGTCGATGACCACCGCGCCGTAGCCGGCGGGACCCGGGTTGCCCCGGGAGCCGCCGTCCGCCTCGACGATGAACTCCCTTGCCACGTACGCCCCTTAAGTGTTCCTACAGGCCCGACTCGGCCGTGCGCACCAGGATCCGGCGGCAGTTCTCGCAGCGCACCACCGTGTCCGGCGCGGCCTTGCGGACCTCGGCCAGCTCGGTGATGGCGAGTTCCTGGCGGCAGCCCTGGCAGGTGCGGGCGTACAGCTTCGCCGCGCCGATGCCGCCCTGCTGCTCGCGCAGCTTGTCGTAGAGCTTGAGGAGGTCGGCGGGGACGGCGCCGGCGATGACCCCGCGCTCCTTGGTCACCGTCGCCACCTCGGCGTCGATCCCCTCGGACGTGGTGTTCCGGCGGCCGGTCGCCTCGTCGATCCGGCCCTGGACCGCGCCGACCCGCTCGGTCAGCTCGGCGACCCGCTCCTGCGCGGACTCACGGCGCTCCATGACCTCCAGGACGACGTCCTCCAGATCGCCCTGGCGCTTGGCGAGGGAGACGATCTCCTTCTGGAGGTTCTCCAGGTCCTTCGGGGAAGTGACCGCGCCGGAGTCCAGGCGCTGCTGGTCGCGGGCGGCGCGCTGGCGCACCTGGTCCACGTCCTGCTCGGCCTTGGTCTGCTCGCGGGCGGTGTCGCTCTCCTCGGTCTGGGCGGCCACGAGCAGGTCGCGCAGCTGCGTGAGGTCCTTGGTCAGCGACTCGATCTCGGCGTGCTCGGGCAGCGACTTCCGCTTGTGCGCCAGCTGCTGGAGGCGTACGTCCAGGGCCTGGACGTCGAGGAGTCGGATCTGGTCGGCGGGCGCTGCGTTCAGTTGGGGGCTCCAAGGGACGGTGAGTGGCTGGTCCAGGGGTCGGTGACCGTCTTGGAGACGTGCACGCGCAGGTCCCAGCCGTGGCGGTCGGAGATCTCGTCGAGCTGGGCCGCGGCCAGCTCGCACCAGGGCCATTCGGTGGCCCAGTGCGCCGCGTCGAGCAGCGCGAGGGGGCTTTGGGCGACCGCTTCCGACGCCGGGTGGTGGCGCAGGTCGGCGGTGAGGAAGGCGTCCACCCCGGCGGCGCGTACGACGTCGAAGAGGCTGTCGCCGGAGCCGCCGCTGACGGCGACGGTGCGGACGAGGGCCTCGGGGTCGCCGGCCACGCGGATGCCCTGTGCGGTGGCGGGGAGGCGGGCGGCGGCCCGGGCGGCGAGTTCGCGGACGGTCACCGGGTGGTCCAGTTCGCAGACACGGCCCAGGCCCCGGCGGCCCTCCGGGTCGGCGGGGTCCGGGACCAGGGGGCGTACGACGCGCAGGTCCAGGGCTCCCGCGAGCGCGTCGGAGACGCCCGGGTCGGCGGTGTCGGCGTTGGTGTGGGCAACGTGCAGCGCGATGTCGTTCTTGATGAGGGTGTGGACCACCCTGCCCTTGAAGTGGGTCGCCGCGACCGTCGTCGTACCGCGCAGGTACAGGGGGTGGTGGGTGACCAGCAGGTCGGCGCCCAGCTTCACGGCCTCGTCGACGATGTCCTGGACCGGATCGACGGCGAAGAGGACCCTCGCGACCTCCTGGTCGGGGTCGCCCACGACCGTGCCGACCGCGTCCCAGGACTCGGCCCGCTCGGCGGGCCACAGGCTCTCCAGCGCGGCGATGACTTCTGACAGACGGGGCACGGGGAAAAGGCTACCTGCCTGTTCCGCGGGGGCGTACCTGCTCACCCACGGGAGGCGACGCGCAGCACACCCGTCCCCGTTTCCTCAGGTGAATCGCCCGGCGTGCACCCGTATGTGTGAAGCCATGAGCGGCCGGTGCCCCGCCTGTGCGTGCGAAAACTAGCGTCGTGGCCGGAGGTGACCGAACGATGACGGCCTGTGCGATCGAACCCTCGGCTGCGGACGAGGACGACAGAACGCCGGGGGCGGGCTGCGCCATCACGGTGGACGGGGCGTACGCGGCCCGGCTGGCCCAGCAGGATGGTTCCTGCTTCCCGGAGCGGTGGACGCTGGACGGCCCCGAGCCCTACGCCGTACCGCTGCCGGGCAACCAGCCCGAGGAACCGGACACGGAGGTGCAGCCGATGGGCGACGGGCGGGTGCTGATCCGCCGGCTGGTGGACGGGCGCCACCACTTCGCCCTGCTGTATCCGACCGGGCCGGGCACGGGCGAGCTGCCGCTGGGCGCGGTGGAGTGCCCGGACCCGGGGGCGGGTGCGGATTCGAGTGGTTCGCTACGGCTGCTGCCGCCCGCGCCCGGGGGTGTGCGGGCGTATGCGCTCGCCGTGGGCCCGCGTTCCTCCACCGTGTGGCTGGTGGCGGGCGGGGCCTTCGGGCCCGAGCGGCTCGCGGTGGTTCCGGGGCGCTGCTCGGGCGGGGTGTGGCTGGACCGGGGCGGGCGGATGCTGGCCCTGGACCGGGAGCTGGGCGGACGGACCAAGGCGGTCGTGGTCGATCTGGGGCGGGGCGGCGAGGTGTCGCCGTTGCTGCAGATCGCGGCGGACAGCGACGACCGGCTGCTGCTCGCCGACCCGGACAGCGGGCTGATCCTGGTCGGCTCGGACGCGCCCTCCCCCGGGCAGGAACGGTTGGGCTGGGGTGTCCTCGGCGGCACGCTCCCGGTGCGCTTCCCGGAGAGCCTGCGGGTGGCGGAGTGCACGGTGACGCCGTTCGCGATCCAGCCGGGGCAGGTGCTGACGCCGGAGAGCTGCGGGGTCGCGCTGCGGATCGAGGGGCCGCTGGGCGGCTGGGTCGGCGCCTGGCGGCCCAGGGCGCGCAGGATGTGCCATCTCACGGCGCCGGAGGGGTGGTTGACCGGCGCCGGGCTGTGGACGACGGACGGGGTGCTGCTGCTGCCGTACGCCACGGGGGAGGTCCCGTGCGGTGTGGCGGCGGTGGCGGTGCCCTGGGCGGAGACGGGGGAGCGCGGGGGGCCGCCGGGGGATGCGGGTACGGGGGACGGGGGCGCGGGTCAGGGGGATCCGGTTCGGGACGGTGTGGCTGCCGGGGCGTCGAGCGCGCCCGGGGAGCCGGCCGAACCGGATCCGCCGGGGCCTGTCGCGGCCCGGCCGGTGCCCCTGCAGCAGGCTCCGCTTGCGCGCGTCTTGTAACGAACGTGCTGCGGTCGGCGTGCCCGCCTGGATTCGCCCCATGGTGGGCCGGTTAGACTCGCCGCGCTGTAAGAAAGATCATGTTGACGGGGTGAATTCTTCCGATGAGCGACGCCAGCACGTCCCAGCAGCTGTCCGCCGAGCTTGAGGAGACGGACGGTCACGGCAAGCACCGTGGTCACGTCTCGGGTCAGGACAGCGAAACGGCCCCCAGCGGCCGGCACCGCAAGCCGGAGCCGGCCGAGACGGCGGCCTGACGGTACGTACGTAGGAGAGCGGCTCCGCCCTTCCGGGGGCGGGGCCGCTGTCGTGTGCCGTCCTACTGCCGCTTCAGGCCCAGCACCTCCGCCGCCGCGAAGGTCTCCCCCGGCGGCCGGTCCGCGTAGTGCGGGGTGAGGAGGGCGTCGAGTTCGTCGTAGCCGAAGGTGTCCTGCTTGCTGTCGAACCTGGCCTGGACGCGCGGCCGTTCGACGATCGCGACCATGCCGCCGTGCACGACGAGCAGCTGGCCGTTGACGCGTTCGGCGGCCGGTGAGGCCAGGTAGCCGACGAGCGGGGCGACATGCTCGGGGGCGAGGGGGTCGAGTCCCTCGGCGGGCTGCTCGAACCCGGCGAAGACGTCCTCGGTCATCCGGGTGCGGGCGCGCGGGCAGATCACGTTGGCGGTCACGCCGTACTTGGCGAGGGCGAGGGCGGTGGAGGTGGTGAGGCCGACGATCCCGCCCTTCGCGGCCGCGTAGTTCGGCTGGCCGGCCGATCCTGCGAGGAAGGCCTCCGAGGAGGTGTTCACGATCCGGCCGTACACCCGCCCGCCGGTCGCCTTCGACCGCTCCCGCCAGTGCGCCGCCGCGAAGTGCGTGGTGTTGAAGTGGCCCTTGAGGTGGACCCGGATCACCGAGTCCCACTCCTCCTCGGTCATGGAGAAGACCATGCGGTCACGGAGGATGCCGGCGTTGTTGACGAGGATGTCCAGCTTTCCGTAGGTGCTTGTCGCAAGCGTGAGAAGGTCTCGCGCCTGCGAGAAGTCCGCCACGTCCCCGGTGTGGGCGACGGCCCGGCCGCCACCCGCGCGGATCTCCTCGGCGACCTGCTCGGCCGGTCCGGCGGAGGCCTCCCCGGAGCCGTCGCGGCCCGGCTGCCCGAAGTCGTTGACGACGACGGCCGCGCCCAGCCGGGCGAGTTCGAGCGCCTCGGCCCGGCCGAGCCCGCGGCCGGCCCCGGTGACGATCGCGGTGAGTCCGTCCAGCGGCCCCGGCATACGACTGCTCCCCATCAGATCTCTATGCAGGTACGCAGGGCCGTGCCCGTGCGCATCTGGTCCAGCGCCTCGTTGATCTCCGTCAGCGGCACCCGGTGGGTGATCAGGCCCTCCAGGTCGATGCGGCCCGCCCGCCACAGGGCGATCGTCCGCTCGTAGGAACGGACCACGTCACCGCCGCCGTACATCGACGGCAGGATCCGCTTCTCGTCGAAGAACAGCTCGAACATGTTGAGCTGGAGGAAGTCGTCCATGGCGCCCGCGCCGACGACCACGAGGGTGCCGCCGCGCCGGGTGTTCTCGTACGCCGTGCGGGCGGTGGCGGACTTGCCGACGACCTCGAAGACGTAGTCGAAGCCCTCGCCCGCGGTGACCTCCTGCTTGGCGCCGGGCAGTTCGTCCGGCGAGACGGCCTTCGTCGCGCCGAACCTGAGGGCCGACTCGCGCCGGGAGGCGACCGGGTCGACGGCGACGATCTCGGCCGCGCCCTTGAGCCGCGCGCCCTGGATCGCCGAGATCCCGACGCCCCCGCACCCGATGACCGCGACCGACGAACCGGCCTCCACATCCGCCGTGTTGAGGGCCGCGCCGAGCCCGGTGGTCACCCCGCACCCGATCAGCGCGGCGATGTCGAAGGGCACGTCGTCGGGGATCGGCACCGCGCACCCGGCGTCCACCACGACCTCCTCCGCGAAGGTGCCGGTGCCCGCGAAGCCGAAGACATCACCGGTGGGGCGCTTGAAGTTGGGGGTGCCGGCGTTCATGAACCCGGCCAGGCACAGCTCCGTCTGCCCGCGCCTGCAGGCAGGACACGCGCCGCAGGCCGGCAGCCAGCAGACCACCACCCGGTCGCCGGGCTTCACCCGGGTGACGCCCTCCCCCACCTCCAGGACCTCGCCCGCGCCCTCGTGCCCCGGCACGAACGGCCCGGGCTGCGGCAGCACCCCGCTCATCGCCGACAGGTCCGAGTGGCACAGCCCCGTGGCACGCACCCGGATTCTCACCCTGCCGGGCCCGAACCCCACCGCCTCGACGTCGTCGAGGACCTCCAGCTTCTCCTGGCCGATCTCGTGCAGTACGGCTGCGCGCATGGTGCGGCTCCCCTCAACTGCTCACTGGATCAAGAGTGTTCGACGATCGTGTCGGCGAGGACGGGCGCGTCGTCCCTCCCCCACGCTCGGCTTCGCTCGCGCGGGGGGACCCCCATGCCGGCGCTGACGGCGACCCGGACCTCCCCGTCGCTGCGCCACATGCGGATGCGCAGGGTCTCCCCCGGGTACACCACCCCGGCGAACCGGGTCGTGTACGACCGCACCCTGCTCACGTCCCCGCCGAGCAGGGTGTCCACGACCGCCTTGAGCGTCATGCCGTAGGTGCACAGCCCGTGCAGGATGGGCCGGTCGAAGCCGGCGAGCTTGGCGAACTCCGGGTCGGCGTGCAGCGGGTTGTAGTCGCCGGAGAGCCGGTAGAGGAGGGCCTGGTCCTCGCGGATCGGGCGCTCCACGGTCCGGTCGGGCTCGCCGGAGGGAGGTTCCAGGCGGGTGGCGGGACCGCGGTCGCCGCCCCATCCCCCTTCCCCCCGTACGAAGATCTGCGCGTCGTTGGTCCACAGCGGGCCGTCGGCGTCCGCGACCTCGGTGCGCATCACCAGGACCGCCGCCTTGCCCTTGTCGTACACGGCGGCGATCCGGCCGGTCGCGGTCGCGGTGCCCTCGACGGGGATGGGGCGGTGCAGGGTGAGGGACTGGCCGCCGTGCAGCACCTTGGCGAGGTCGACGTCGACACCCGGCATGGACAGTCCGCTGATCACTCCGGGCGAGCCGGCGCCCGCGACGGTGGCGAAGCTGGGCAGCACCTGCAGCCTGGACTCCAGGGTGTAGCGCAGCTCGTCGGGGTCGGTGGCGGGGCGGCCCGCGCCGATGCCCAGGTGATAGAGCTGGACGTCCCGGCGCTCCCAACGGATCTCCCCGGACCGGGGTTCGGCGGCGAGGGCCTTGGCTGCGTCGATGGGCATACGGCTCCTGAGGTGTCTCAAGACCTCGGCACGACCGTCCGCACCGTCGGCCGCACCGAGGTCGTCCACGGGGCGTGTTCAGGGGGTGTCCGGCGGATCACGTCGGCGTCGCGAGCCCTGGCACGCACGCGGTCGGCGAGGAAGCACCGTCTCCTGTAGCCGACCTGATCCGCCGGACACCCCCTAGAACGCGTTCCAGTCCAGCGCCCCTTGTATAGCCCAGTGCTCCGCACTTGTGAAGGCTCCTGACGTCGTGTCAGATGTGGCGGTGCCCGGACCGTCTGCGGCCATGACATTTGTCCTGCCCGAGGCGGTACAACCGCCTCTGCCGCGCCGCCGTTCCCTTCCGTAGGGTCGTACTCGCCGGAGAGTACAGATCGGGGGAACCGGGACATGGTGTGGTGGCGGAAAGTGATGTGCCAGGTGAGCAGCCTGCAGACGGTGCGTGCCCTGTGGCGGGAGGACATGGCGCGCTTCAAGGAGCAGCAGAAGGCCGCCCGCAAGAAGGGTGCGGAGCCGGAGCACCCGGGCCCGCCGCCCACCGGCTTCGCCCTGCTCCCCTGGCTGCTGATGGGGATGGGCTCCTTCTCCAACCTGGTCCAGGGCAAGACCCCGAACCCGTGGATCGGCGGCCTCGGCCTGCTCGCCTTCAACTCGCTGTACGTCTACGTGGCCTTCCGCTCCTTCCACAAGGAGGCCCGGGAGACCACCTCCACCCGGGTCGCCCTGCTGCTGATGGGCCTGCTGACCACGGGCCTGGCCCTCGGCTACGGCGGCAACTGGCTGATGTTCTTCCCGCTGCTCGGCCTCGCCACGGGCGCGGTGCTGCGCGGGCCCTGGCTGGGCCGGGCGGGCATTTCCCTGGCCGCCTTCGCGTGCGCGGTCTCCTGGTACCGGGACGGCTCCGACGCCATCACGATCGCCTACGGCACCTTCCTGTCGACGATGATCACCGCCGCGATCCTCTCCCTCTCCGAGGCCGTACGGGAGCTGCGCGCCGCCCGCGAGGAGCTGGCCCGGCGCGCGGTGGAGAAGGAGCGAATGCGGTTCTCCCGGGATCTGCACGACCTGCTCGGGCACACGCTCTCGGTGATCGTCGTCAAGTCGGAGGCGGCCCGGCGGCTCGCGCCCCGCGACATGGACGCGGCGCTGTCGCAGATCTCCGACATCGAGTCGGTCGGCCGGCAGGCGCTCACCGAGATCCGGGAGGCGGTGACGGGCTACCGCGAGGGCAGCCTCGCCACCGAGCTCACCCGGGCCCGCTCGGCGCTCTCCGCGGCGAGCATCGAGCCGGTGGTCAGCCAGTCCGGGACCCCGCTCGCGCCGGGGACCGAGACGCTGCTCGGCTGGGTGGTGCGCGAGGCCGTCACCAACGTGGTCCGGCACAGCGACGCCCGCCGCTGCGAGATCACCGTGGACAGCGGCAGCGAGCAGGTCCGGCTGACGGTCACCGACGACGGCACGGGCGCGGCGGCCGCCGAACCCCGCTGCGAGGGCATCGGCGGCACCGGCCTGAAGGGGCTGACCGAGCGCCTCGCGGCGGCGGGCGGCTCCCTCAGGGCCGGCCCGTCGCCGCGCGGCGGCTTCACGGTCACCGCGGAACTCCCCACCGAGGCGGTGGAGTTGCTGACCTCAGCGGCCCCTAAGGTGCCCACGGCGAGCTGACGGCCCAGCTCACGTCGTCGGTCCACGACGTGGCGGTGTCCCAGGCGTTGGAGCCGCCGTCGCTCGCTATGTAGAGGTTGTAGTTGTAGTGGCGCAGGTATTTCGTCGGATAGTTGTACGAGGCGAACGAGGTACCCGTGCCGCTCTTCCCTGTCGTCGGACAGAAGGTGGCGTCCTGTCTGAACGTGGTGGTGCCGTCCATGGGCTGCCGGTAGATCTTGAAGTTGTAGTGGCGCAGGTAGTCACCCGGGTAGTTCCGCGACTCGAAGGAGACGCAGGAGCTGTCGGCGAGGCCGGGGCGGACGATCCAGGTGGCGTCGTTCTTGTCGAGGGTGGAGCTGCTGGAGGTGATGGCGGACAGGACGCCGGCGTTGTTCTGGTGGCGGACGTAGTCCGTGGTGCAGCAGGACGTCGTGGCCTGGAGGGAGATCTCCGAGGCGGAGCCGAGGCTGCCGGTGGAGCCGGTCGCGCCGCCGTAGCCGACGGAGACGATGTCGGACTGGACGGCGTCGTCGGCGGCGTCGGTCGGGATGCCGGACGTCATCACGCCCTCGAAGAACGAGCCGATGGAGCCGTTGCTGTTGTCGCCGCCGGTGCCGAGGACGATCGCGCCCTCCTGGTGCATGGGCGAGTAACCACTGCTGGTGGTGGGCTCACTGCCGGAATACGTGGTGGTGAGACCGCCCGATTGCGCGTTTCCCCATTTCAGTGCGAAATGGTCCTGGCCGTTGTTCTTCAGCAAAGCGGTGACGAACGGCAGGGCACCCGTACCCGTGTTGGACGAGTTCGTGCTGTAGCCGAGGTTGGACTCGAACAGCCCGTTCTCCAGGTCCGCCTGCACCCAGGGGCCCGAGCCGTAGCAGGGCGAGAACCAGCATTCGGTGCCGAAGTTGATGGCGTCCATGTGGCCGTTGCCGGTGTCCTTGTTGTTGGTCTCGGCGTTGCCGTAGTCGAAGCAGCAGCTGCCGTTCACATGGGTGCCGGAGGTGACCATGTACATCCCCTCGGCGGCGCCGTTGGTGGCGACTCCCGAGGTGGCGTCGTTGCGGTAGCCCATGCCGGCCGAGATCTCCAGGCCGTAGACCTGGTGCCCGCCGACGGTCACCGGCAGCGCGTCCGCCGGGGATCCGACGTCGGCCGACCCGGCCCCGCCCGCGCCCTCGACGGTGAGGTCGTTGTGCTTGGCGGACTGGTCGTAGATCTTGGTGATGATGCAGGTGGTACCGGCACAGAAGGAGTTCTGCGCGGCCGCGTTGGCGTATCCGCCGGTGGACAGCAGGCCGATGTTGGCCGTGGCGCTGTCCGAGGCGCGCTGCACCTGGTAGAGCGAGCCGCTGTACGACGAGTACAGCGCCCGGACCATGCTGTGCGCGGCGACGCACGGTGTGCCGGCGGCGGCGTAGACGTCACAGGGCAGCGAACTCGCCGCGGACGCCTGGGGGGCGCCGGTCCCGATGACGAGCGCGGCGATGGTCGCGAACGCCGCGAGCACGGACAGCACGGCTCTCTTCAGCCGTGGCGGACAGGAGCGTGCGGCTCGTAGGGGCACTGAGAACACGATGCACCTCTTCTTCGGTTCCTCGTAGGGCGGTGCGGGTTCTTGGTCGGTATACCGAACGCCGTTCGATCGAAATACCGAACCTATTCAGCTGTCGAAATGCCGACCATTCGCCGACCATTCGGGGAATTGCAGAGGTGATTGTTTGAGCACGGTCAACCGCCGTCAAGACCTGCGGACCGGAACAATGACTACTCTTTAATTGCCGCCCCTGAAGCTACGCTTGGCCTGTGTACGAGCCTGCGAACGAGATGCCCAGGTCCCACCGGCCCGCCAAGTCCATCAGGGTGCTGCTCGCCGAGGACCAGGGGATGATGCGCGGGGCGCTCGCCTTACTGCTCGGCATGGAGCCGGACATCGAGGTCGTCGCCCAGGTCGGGACGGGCGACGCGATCGTGGACGCGGCGCTCGCCCACCGGCCCGACGTGGCCCTCCTCGACATCGAACTGCCGGGCAGGAGCGGGCTCGACGCGGCGGCGGACCTGCGGGAGCAGGCGCCCGACTGCCGGGTGCTGATCCTCACCACCTTCGGCCGGCCCGGCTATCTGCGCCGGGCCATGGACGCCGGGGCGGCCGGCTTCCTCGTCAAGGACGGACCGGTGGAGGAGCTGGCCCAGGCGATCCGGCGGGTGCTCACCGGGGAGACCGTGGTGGACCCGGCGCTCGCCGCGGCCGCGCTCAGCGCCGGGCCGAACCCGCTCACCGCCCGCGAGTGCGACGTGCTGAAGGCGTCGGTGGACGGCGCGACCGTCGCCGACATCGCGGCGAAGCTGCATCTGTCGGAGTCGACGGTCCGCAACTACCTCTCCGCCGCGATCGGCAAGACCGGCACCCGCAACCGCGCGGAGGCGGTACGGGAGGCCCGGCAGCAGGGGTGGCTCTGACCTCCCGGGCGGGCCGCGGCCGTGGCTGTGTCGTGGCTACTTCGTCACCTCCGCCGACTGGTAGGACGTGCCCTGTGGAGCGACGCACACGAACCAGTTCACCGTGGTGAAGCCGTCGGCCTCGCGGATCGCGTTTCCGTCGTCGTGGGCCGAGAAGCCGACGGCCGGACGGGCCACGCTGCTGAGGCCGTCCTTCCAGTGGCAGGTGACCTCCTGGGCGGTCCTCGCGACCATGCCGATCACCAGCCGCCCCGAGCTCTCGGCACCGGGTGAGAACCGGGTCGCGATCGCCTCCAGGTCCGTGTCGGCAAAAGGCTCCAGCTTGCTGACGGTGTTGAACATGACCTGCTGGGCGTGGTCGTCGCCGTAACTCCGGGTCACGAAGAACGAGATCTTGCCGATCAGGTCGGCCGGCTTGCGGACCTCCGCCGGTTTCAGCCCCAGCTCGGCCATGGCGTCGAACTGCCGGTCCGCCTCCGCCTCGTCGCGCGGCGCCCCCCACAGCTGGACGGTGGCATGCCACTCCTTGCCCCGGTAGGTTCCCCGCGCAAGCTCGGTCCGCTGCGGCTCGTACACATGCCGCGCCTCAGGAGACGACGGCTTGGCCGCCACCTCTGTCCGGTGGTGCTCCCCCGGCAGCCCCGCGAACGCCAGTGTCGCCCCCGCCGATCCGCCCAGCACCACCACCGCCGTGGCCGCCGCCACCGCCCAGCGCCGGGTCCGGCGTCGCCGGCCGCCGCGCATCACCGCCTGGACGGGGGCTATACCGATCTCGACCCCGTCCGCGGCGTCCGCGAGGAGGAGCGCGATGTCCGACTCCGTCTGTGTCATGTCCTGGTTCTCCCGGTCCGCGCTCATCAGTTGTGCCCTCCCTGCGTCACCATGTCGGCCAGTCCCGGTATGGCACGGAGTTTCGCGATCCCCTTGGCCGCGTTGCTCTTGACCGTGCCGACCGAGCAGCCCATCGCCTCGGCCGCCTGGGTCTCCGTCAGGTCCTCCCAGTAACGCAGCACCACCGCCTCCCGCTGCCGCGGCGGCAGTTGGGCGAGCGCCTCGAGCAGGGCGCTGCGGTCGTCGGCCTGGGCGATCCGGTCCCCCGTGTCGGGCACCTCGCGCACCAGGCCCGAGTCGTCCCTGGGCGCGAGGAACTCCTTGAGTTTCCTTCTGTGCCGGCGCGCATGCGCGTTGATCATCACGCGCCGTACATACGCCTCCGGGTCGTCGGCCGAGCCGACCTTCCGCCAGGCCACGAAGACCTGTTCGAGCGTCGACTGGACCAGGTCCTCGGCGGCGTGCTGCTCCCCCGTGAGGAGAAATGCCGTACGCATCAGCCGCGGCCAGCGGCCGATCATGAAGCTCTGGAACTCCTCGCTCCGAGCGTCCTTCCGCTCCCCCATGGGCACCTCCTAGATGTAAAGAGGAGTCCACGAGCCCCCCGGACCGTTGCCTGCCGCGCCGGAACTTTCCGGCCCACCCCTCGGAGACTCTCCGGCCTACCCCGCGGAGACTCTCCGGCGCGGCAGCCACAGCAGCATCAGCACCGCCCCGGCCAGCAGCAACCCGGTGCTGGTGCGGAAGGCTGCCGCGTACCCCTCCGTCAGGGCGGCCGCCCCGCCGTCCCCGCCGGTCCGGGCCGCGGCGATCGTCGACATCACCGCGAGCCCCAGCGAACCGCCCATCGTGCGCGAGGTGTTGATGAGCCCCGACAGCAGCCCGGCCTCCGTCGGCGCCGCCCCGGACGTGGCCAGCGAGGCCAGCGGGGTCGCGGCCAGGCCCGCGCCGAGCATCATCAGGATGCCGGGGCACATGATCGCCGTCGGATAGGCGCCGTGCGGGCCCATCGTCGACTGCCAGCCGAACCCGGTCACCGCGACGAGCGTGCCCGCCACCGCCACCGCCCGCGCCCCCGCCCGGCGCATCAGCCGTGGCGCCAGTTTGGAGCCGACGAGCACCGCGACCGAGCTGGGCATCAGGGCGAGGCCGGCCTCCAGCGGGGAGTAGCCGAGGACGTTCTGGGCGTAGAGCGTCATGAAGTACCACATGCAGAACATCGCCGAGCCGGAGATCAGCATGGCCGCGTTGGCGGACGCCACCGGCCGCCGGCCCAGCAGTCCGAGCGGCATCAACGGGGCCGCCGTACGCGCCTCGACCGCCAGGAACAGCCCAAGCAGCGCGAGCCCGACGGCCAGCGCGACCAGGGGGGCGGCCGCCGTCCACCCCTTCGCCTCGGTCTGCGAGATGCCGTACGCCAGGGTCCCGAGGCCCGCCGTCACCAGCAGCGCGCCGGGCAGGTCGAGCCGCCGGCCCTCCCCGGCCCGGCTCTCCACCAGCCACCGCAGCGATCCGGCGAGGACGAGCGCACCCACCGGCACGTTGATCAGCAGCACCCAGCGCCAGGAGAGCACGTCCACCAGCACCCCGCCGACCAGCCCGCCGGCCGCGCCGCCCCCGGCGCCCACCGCCGTCCAGGTGGCGACCGCCCGTGCCCGCGCCGCGCCCTCCGGCACGGCGGCCGTGAGCAGCGTCAGCGTCGAGGGCGCCAGCACCGCGGCCCCCAGTCCCTGCACGGCGCGGGCGAGCAGCAGCTGCCAGCCGTCCTGGGCGAGCCCGCCGCAGAGCGAGGCCAGCGTGAACAGCCCGAGCCCGACCAGGAACATCCGCTTGCGGCCGTACAGGTCACCGGCCCGTCCGCCGAGCAGCATGAACCCGGCGAAGGCGATGGCGTACGCGTTCACCACCCACTGCAGCCCGGACGCGCTCAGCCCCAGATCGGCGCCCATCGACGGCAGCGCCACGTTCACGACGGACACGTCGAGCACGACCAGGAACTGACCGGCGCACGCCAGCGACACCACCAGCCAGGTGGGAAGCGCGGTACGACGGGATATTCGGGAGGTGTCCGCGGCTTCGAGCATGACTGTCATGCTCTCAACTCGGTTGCGGCCGATCCATCGGCTTTTCGACCCACCCGGCCCTCGGCCGTACGGCCTACACCGCCCTGCGCAGCAGCGTCACCACGGCCGCCCCGCCCAGCCCGATGTTGTGCGCGAGCCCCACCCGCGCCCCCGCCACCTGCCGGTCCCCCGCCGTCCCGCGCAGTTGCCACACCAGCTCGGCGGTCTGCGCGAGCCCGGTCGCGCCGAGCGGATGCCCCTTGGAGATGAGTCCTCCGGAGGGGTTCACCACCCAGCGCCCGCCGTATGTCGTGGCACCGGACTCGACCAGCTTGCCCGACTCGCCGAGGGCGCACATGCCGAGCGCCTCGTACGTCAGCAGCTCGTTGACCGAGAAGCAGTCGTGCAGTTCGACGACGTCGACGTCCTCGATGCCGAGGCCGGAACGGTCGTACACCTGGCGGGCCGCCGCGCGGGACATCGGCTGCCCTACGACGTCGATGCACGAGCCCGAGGCGAAGGACTCCTCGGTGTCGGTCGTCATCGCCTGCGCGACGATCTCGACGAGGCCGGTGAGCCCGCGCCGTTCGGCGAACCGCTCCGAGACGACCACGGTCGCCGCCGCGCCGTCCGAGGTGGGCGAGCACTGGAGTTTGGTGAGCGGGCGGTGGACCGTGCGGGCGGCGAGGATGTCGTCGACCTCGTACACGTCCTGGAACTGGGCGTACGGGTTGTTCGCCGAGTGCCGGTGGTTCTTGGCCGCGACGGCGGCGAGCTGCGCCTCCGTCGTGCCGTACCGCTCCATGTGCTCGCGGGCCGCGTCGCCGAAGATCTGCGCGGTGGGCGGGGTCATCTCGAAGCCGTGCCGGGCGGCCATGACGCCGTAGTGCCGGGCGACCGGGGAGGTCGAGAAGTCCCCGCCGTCGGCCCCGCTCCCCAGCGCGCCCTTCTTCATCTTCTCGAAGCCCAGGGCCAGTACGCAGTCGGCCGCGCCGCCCTCGACGAGCTGCCGGGCGAGCATCAGAGCGGTCGCGCCGGTGGCGCAGTTGTTGTTGACGTTGTAGACGGGGACGCCGGTGAGCCCCAGTTCGTACGCGGCGCGCTGACCGGCCGTGGAGGGCTGGAAGCAGTAGCCGATCGGAACCTGTTCCACCTCGCTGTACGAGATCCCGGCATCGGCGAGCGCGGAGCCGCCCGCCTCCCGGACCATGTCCCAGTACTGCCAGTCACGGGTCTCGGGCTTCTCGAACTTGGTCATCCCGACCCCGGCGACATACGCCTTCACGGCTCTCATGGCGCGTGAGACTAGAACACGTTCCACCAAGAGGCCAGACCCTGACGGAAGATCAGAAACCCATGGGACGGTCAAGGATTCGTTAGCAGCTCGAAGCAACGGAATAGTTGCCTGTGCATACGAGGTTTATCCAGCACCTACGCCCGCTACGGCTCCCTTTCCGTCACTCTCTTGGCCCGGAGGCCTCACTCAATGACGCACACGACGACCGACCAGCCCACCCGGGGCGCGAGCGGGGCCCTGGTCCCGGTCCTCGCCTTCGCGGGCATCGTGGTCGCGGTGATGCAGACCCTGCTCGTTCCGGTCATCAAGGACCTGCCGCAGCTGCTGGGCACCGAGCCCAGCAACGCCACCTGGGTCCTGACCTCGACGCTCCTGTCGGGCGCCGTGGCCACTCCGATCATGGGCCGCCTCGGCGACCTGTACGGCAAGCGGAAGATGCTCATCCTCAGCCTCGCCGTCATGGTGGTCGGCGCGCTGGTCAGCGCGCTCACCAGCCAGCTGCTCACGATGATCGTGGGCCGCGCCCTCCAGGGCTTCGCCATGGGCGCGATCCCGCTGGGCATCGGCCTGATGCGCGACATGCTGCCCCGCGAGAAGCTCGGCTCGGCGATGGCCCTGATGAGCTCCTCGATCGGCGTCGGCGGCGGTCTCGCGCTGCCCGCCGCGGCCCTGGTCGCGCAGCACACGAACTGGCACGCCCTGTTCTACGGCGCCGCCGGCCTCGGCGCGCTCTCCATAGCCCTGACCCTCCTGGTCGTACCGGAATCCCCGATGCGCGCGGAGGGCTCCTTCGACGTCGTCGGCGCGCTGGGCCTGTCCACCGGTCTGGTGCTGCTCCTCCTCCCCATCACCAAGGGCAGCGACTGGGGCTGGTCGTCCGGGTCCACGCTCGGTCTGTTCGCCGCGTCGGTCGCCGTCCTCCTGCTCTGGGGCGTGTTCGAACTGCGCCACTCGGCCCCGCTGGTCGACCTGCGCACGACCGCGCGCCCCGCGGTGCTGTTCACCAACCTCGCCTCGATCATGGTCGGCGTCAGCTTCTACGTCGTCTCGCTGGTCCTTCCGCAGCTGCTCCAGCTCCCGAAGGCCACGGGCTACGGCCTCGGCCAGTCGATGGTCAGCGCGGGTCTGCTGGTCGCCCCGCTGGGCCTGACGATGATGTTCACGGCCCCGGTGTACGCCCGTCTCTCCGCCAAGTACGGCCCCAAGACCACCCTGATCCTCGGCATGCTGATCATCGCCGTCGGCTACGGCGCGGGGCTCGGCCTGATGAGCGCGCCCTGGCAGAGCCTGGTCATCGCGGTGGTGCTGGGTGCGGGTATCGGCCTCGCCTACTCCTCCCTGCCGGCGCTCATCGTGGGCGCGGTCCCGGCGTCGGAGACGGGTGCGGCGAACGGTCTCAACACACTGATGCGGTCCATCGGTACGTCCGTGTCCAGCGCCGTCATCGGCATGGTGCTGGCGAACACGGCGAACAACGTGGGCGGTGTCGCCATCCCGACGATGCACGGCTTCCGGGTGTCCTTCCTGATCGCGACGGGTGCGGTGGCCGTGGGCCTGGTGCTCGCGCTGTTCCTGCCGAAGCGGAGCCTGCCGGCGGCGGAGGCCGCCCAGCACACGCAGCTGCGGGCGAGCAGCGAGGAGGACGCCGCGCTGGCCAACGCCGAGCAGGTGCTGCGGGGCTTCCGCGGCCGGGTGCTGTCCGCCGACGGTGCGCCGGTCGCCCGCGCGAAGGTGACGCTGATCGACCGGCGGGGGCGGCAGGCGGGGGCCACGCTGTCCGGTGACGACGGGACGTATGCGCTCGCCGTGCCGGCGGAGGGGGCGTATGTGCTGGCCGCGAAGGCGGTGGGGCATGGGCCGTTGGCTTCTTCGGCTACACATGCCGGTGACGTCCGGGCGGTTGACCTTGATCTTTCGTTGCCGGGTGAGACTGTCAGCGCGTAGCGCGGTGCCGCGACCGGCCGTATGGCGGGTGCGGCGCCGTGGGGGCTGGTCGCGCAGTTCCCCGCGCCCCTGACGGGGCGCTTCCGCACCCCCTGTCGGTTCGCCGGCGGGGGGTGCGGCAGCATGGGGCGTCGAGAGCGTCGTACGACCGAAGGGACCCTGATGGCAGCGCCCGAGCCCGAGATCCTCGCCGCGTTCGAGAAGGCCAAGGGGTTCATGCCCGTGGACGAGGGGCTGGCGTTGTACGCCGCCGCTGTCGAAGCCGGGAAGCTCGGTCTTCCCCTCCTCGAGGTGGGGACGTACTGCGGGCGGTCCACTCTCCTGGTCGCCGATGCCGCCCGCGCGGCCGGGGTGACCGCGCTCACCGTCGACCATCACCGGGGCAGCGAGGAGCAGCAGCCGGGGTGGGACTACCACGACCCGGAGACGGTCGACCCGGAGATCGGCCTGATGGACACACTGCCGGCCTTCCGCCGCACCCTGCACCGCGCCGGGCTCGAAGACCATGTCGTCGCGGTCGTCGGCCGCTCCCCGCAGATCGCGGCCTTCTGGAACTCGCCGCTCGGGTTCGTCTTCATCGACGGCGGGCACACCGACGAGCACGCCACGGCCGACTACGAGGGCTGGGCCCCCCATGTGGCCCAAGGCGGGCTTCTGCTGATCCACGACGTCTTTCCCGACCCGAAGGACGAGTTCACGGGGCAGGCCCCTTACCGCGTCTACCTCCGTGCCCTGGAGTCGGGCGCGTTCACGGAGGTGTCGGCCCACGACTCGCTGCGCGTCCTGCGGCGAACCGAGGCAGGGATCTGAGGGCGCGGTTAGAGTCGCAGACGTGTCGTACACAGGCCCGGAATTCGATCCCCCGCAGCAGCGCCGGTCCCGGCGGGCGCCGCTCACTGTCGGTCTCGCCGCGCTGGTGCCCGGTGCGCTGCTCGGATGGGCGGTGTACGAGGCGGTGGGCGGGCCCGGCGGGAGTGGCTCCGGCCAGGCGAACGCGGCGACGCCCCGGTCGGCGAGCCTGACGCCGACCGACGACGCCAAGGTGCCCACCCCGAGTGCGGTTCCGTCCGGCCTGTCGCTCAAGGGCAAGGTCGTCGTGATCGACCCGGGGCACAACCCCGGCAACTTCCAGCACCCGTCCGAGATCAACCAGAAGGTGAACATCGGGACGAACTGGAAGGAGTGCGACACGACAGGGACGTCCACCAACGCCGGTTACAGCGAGGCCCGGTTCACCCTCGACGTCGCGCACCGGCTGCGGGTGCTGCTGGAGAAGCAGGGCGCGACGGTGAAGCTGACCCATGACGGGGACCAGCCCGCGTGGGGGCCGTGTGTGAACAGGCGCGCGGAGATCGGGAACGCCGCGCACGCCGACGCGGCCATCTCCATCCACGCCGACGGAGCGCCCGAGGGCGACCGCGGCTTCCATGTCATCCTGCCCGCGTCCGTGCACTCCGGCGCCGCCGACACCCGCCCGATCCTCGCCTCCTCGCGCACCCTCGGCGAACGCGTCGAGAGCGACTTCGCGAAGGTCACGGGCAGCGCGCCGTCCAACTACGTGGGCAACGGCACAGGTCTCGACGTACGCAAGGACCTCGGCGGTCTCAATCTGTCAACGGTTCCCAAGGTCTTCATCGAGTGCGGCAACATGCGCGACAGCAAGGACGCGGCACTGCTGACCAGCGGGTCCTGGCGGCAGAAGGCGGCGCAGGGAATCTCTGAGGGAATCGTGAGTTTCCTGCGCGGGTAGGCACCGGCGGACAGGTCCGGGCGGACACCCTGATCGTTCGGACGATAGTGTCCCTCCTAAGATTCCTACGATCCTGCGATCGATTCCTAGGATGAGGGGCACATTCCGCGACGCCTCCTCCGCCGACGAGACGACCTACGAAGGACCTGAAGTGAATATCCGCTCCCTCACTAGAGGCGACGGCGTGGTGATCGGAGCAGCGGTGTTGCTGTTCATCGCGTCGTTCCTCGACACGTTCGACAAGTCCGGCAACGGTGCCCCGAACGCCTGGGACAACCTCGGCCTGGTGATGAGCATGTACGTCGGCGGCATCGCCGGCGCGGTCCTGATCGTCCTGTCCCGCGCGCTGCCGCAGCCGCTCAAGGTCGTCGGGCTCGACCTGGGCCAGATCGGCGTCGGTCTCACGGTGTTCTCCGCGTGGACCGCGCTCTGGTCGACCCTCGACCCGCTGGGCCCCTTCACCGACGAGTTCAAGAGCCTTGACGTCGG
Source organism: Streptomyces sp. NPDC048277 (assembly GCF_040652235.1). Lineage (NCBI taxonomy): Bacteria > Bacillati > Actinomycetota > Actinomycetes > Kitasatosporales > Streptomycetaceae > Streptomyces > Streptomyces sp. NPDC048277. The sequence goes on along the minus strand of NZ_JBEZLQ010000010.1, from coordinate 330,519 downwards.
CGCGGGTTCGGGTCTGATCCTCGGCCTGATCGCGGCCCTGGTGCTGGCCGCGGCCGCGGTCGCCGGCCCGCTGGTCCCTGCTCTGCAGGCGGCTCTGATCCCGGCTCCCAAGCCGCCCGCCCCGCAGCCCTACGGCGCCCAGCCGCCCGGCGGTTACGGCTACCCCGGTGCCGGCGGCCCGCAGCCCGGCCAGCCGTACGGCGCGCAGCCGCAGCCCGGTCAGCCCTTCGGCCAGCAGCAGCCCCCGGTCGCGGCGCAGCAGCAGCCGGCCCCCGACTTCTCGCCGTTCTGGTTCGCCGTTCCGGTGTCGCGGCCGCTGTTCGCGGAGGACGGCTCAGCCGCGCCGATCGCCGAACTGGCGCCCGGCACCTGGTACTTGGCGGTCGAGCAGCGCGGTGGCGCTCTGGTGGCGCAGACGCAGGACGGCCGCCGTGGCGTGCTGCAGGACACCTCCGGGATCCAGCGCGGCTGAACCGGCCCGTGACGTACGGCCCCTCGCCCTTCCGGGCGGGGGGCCGTTGTCGTACAGTCCAGTGACCTTCGACTGTCTGACGTCTCGTCAGGAGGCAGCCATGCGGCTCGGGTTGGCGCTCGGCTACTGGGGGCGCGGGCCCTCCCCGGACCATGTGCCGCTGGCACGGGAGGCGGAGCGGCTCGGGTACCACTCGGTGTGGACCGCGGAGTCCTGGGGGTCGGACGTCTTCACCCCGCTCACCTGGATCGCCGCCCAGACCTCGACCATCAAGCTGGGTACGGCCGTTGCCCAGATGGCGGCCCGGTCGCCCACGACCACCGCGATGCATGCGCTGACTCTCGACCATCTGTCGGGGGGCCGCGTGCTGCTGGGGCTCGGGCTGTCCGGGCCGCAGGTCGTCGAGGGCTGGTACGGCCGCCCGTTCCCGAAGTCGCCGCTGACCGCGACCCGGGAGTACGTGGACGTCGTACGGCAGGTGCTGCGGCGGGAGGGGCCGGTCGAGTCCGGCGGGCGGTTCCACCCGCATCCGTACCGGGGCCCGGACGCCACGGGGCTCGGCAAGCCGCTGAAGCCGATCACCCATCCCCTGCGCGCCGACCTGCCGATCCTGCTCGGTGCGGAGGGGCCGAAGAACGTCGCCCAGACCGTCCGGATCGCCGACGGGTGGCTGCCGCTGTACTGGGCGCCGAGCCGGCCCGAGGTCTACGGCCCGGCGGTGGCCGACCTGCCGGAGGGGTTCCTCGTCGCCCCCCTGGCCCAGGTCAGGGTCTGTGACGACGTCGCCGCCGGGCTGCTGCCCGTGAAGGCCATGCTCGGCTTCTACATCGGCGGGATGGGGCACGCGGCCCGCAACTTCCACGCCGATCTCATGGCGCGCATGGGGTACGAGGAAGAGGCGCGGCGGATCCAGGAGTTGTTCCTGTCCGGGCGCCGGGAGGAGGCCGTGCTGGCGGTGCCGGACGCGTTCGCCGACGAGATCTCGCTGGTCGGCCCGCGCGAACGCATCGCCGAGCGGCTGGAGTTGTGGCGCAAGGGTCCGGTGACGGACCTGCTGGCCCTGGCACCGGACCCTCACACGCTACGGGTGCTCGCCGAGCTGAACTCCTAGCCTCCGGCGAGCTGACCGGCCGACGGCACCTGGTTGTGAACCGGGGCGCCTGCGCTCTGCCCCGCGTCCTTGACCTTGTTGATGATGTCGTCGAAGGAACCGGCCGCGTTCCCGTCGCCCTTGCGGAGCTTGGCCGGCAGGTCCTTGAGGGCGTCGATGCCGGCGGAGAGCGGCGCGAGGGCCTTGGACAGCAGCGGGTCGCCCTGGGCGTTCCGCTTGGCGGCCTTGAGCCGGTTGTAGGTGAAGGCGCCCGCGGCGGCGGCCTTGATGAGGGTGGCGGTACGGCCGTGGGCGCCCTTCTTGAACTTGCCCGCCTTGTAGGGCTTCACGATCCACTTGTAGGTGGCACCGGCGGCGAGAGCCGCGTTGGCGACGAACCGTGTCTTGGCGAGCTTCTGTCTCTCCGCGGACGTGGTCGGACTGGGCGTGGCGGCCACGGGGACCGCCGCCAGGCCGGTGCCGGCGGACTTGCTCTGCGCGCTGCCGCAGGCGGTGACGCCGGCGACCAGGGCGCAGCAGAGGGTGAGCGCGACGACGAGGCGCCGTATCGGTACGGGCACGGGACCCTCCCGTGTGTCTCGATGTCCTCCCCGAGCGGGTACTTCCTCCGGCAGCGTCACCCAGATGGGCGTACTCCGCCACTCGGGGCGACACCGTTCAGGTTTCAAGGACCGTTCGGCGGCAACCCGGAAGGTATGTCCGCTGAATCTCGCAAGGGTGCGAATCAGGCAGGGACGGTCGTCGCGGCCGTCGCCGACGTCATGGCCCTCATCCTGGGCCTCTGGATCCTGATGTACCTGCTGGACGCGAACCGGGCGAACAGCCTGGTCCGGTTCGTCCATGACGCGGCCGACTGGCTGGCCGGCTGGTCGCACGACCTGTTCACGTTCGACAAGGCGTGGGCGAGGGTGGTGGCCGGCTACGGCCTGGCGGCGGTCGTCTACCTGTTCGTGGGCCACGCGATCGCGAACCGGATGCACCGTCACTGAAGCGCCCCGCTAGGCGCAACAGTCCACCTCGAGCCCGGAAGGCAACTGCTCCCCCCCGAACACCGCGCACGTCGCGTCATGCCCCCCGAGCGCGGCGACCGCCAGCAGCAGCGATCCCGCCGTCCACGTCGTCAACTCCCGCGGCCAGACCGCGTCGTCCTCGAAGACGTACCCCGTCCAGTACAGCCCCGACTCGTCGTCCCGCAGATGCTGGATGGACTGGAGGATCTCCAGCGCCCGGTCGGACTCCCCCACCGCCCACAGCGCCAGGGCCAGTTCGGCCGACTCCCCGCCCGTCACCCAGGGATTGGGTACGACGCACCGCACCCCGAACCCGGGCACCACGAACCGGTCCCAGTCCTTCTCGATCCGCGCGCCCGCCTCCGCGCCGGTCAACGCCCCGCCCAGGACCGGGTAGTACCAGTCCATCGAGTACCGGTCCTTGTCGAGGAACCGCTCCGGGTGCAGGCGTATCGCGTGCCGCAGCGCGCCGACCGCCAACTCCCAGTCCGGCTGCGGCTCTTCGCGCTGGTCGGCGATGGCGAGCGCGCAGCGCAGCGCGTGGTGGATCGACGAACTCCCGGTCAGCAGCGCGTCGTCGGCCGGCGTGCCGTCGTCGTCCCGGCGCCAGCCGATCTCACCGCCCGGCTGCTGCAACCCCAGCACCCACTCGACGGCCGCGTACACGGCGGGCCACATCCGGTCGAGGAACGTGTCGTCGCCGGTGGACAGGTAGTGGTGCCAGACGCCGACGGCTATGTACGCCACGAAGTTGGACTCGCGGGCGCGGTCGGTGACGTCGTCGTGGGCGCCGTCGGCGTAGGCCGCGTACCAGGAGCCGTCCTCGTTCTGGTGCCGGGCGAGCCAGTTGTACGCCCGCTCGGCGGCCTCGTGCTCGCCGGCCGCGTCCAGTGCCATGGCGGCCTCGGTGTGGTCCCAGGGGTCGAGGTGGTGGCCCCGGAACCACGGGATCGCGCCGTCCTCCCGCTGCACGGCGAGGATGCCGCGGACGGTCGCGGCGGCCTGCTCGGCGGTGAGGACCCCGGGCAGGACGAGGTGTTCTGTCCGGGGGGTGGTCACTTGGCGGCCACCTCGGTCTTCTCGGCCTTCTCGGTCTTGTCGGCCTTCTCCGACACCGCGGGCAGGTGCGGCTTGGTCGCGTAGACGACGAAGCTCTTGCCCATGACCGGGTTCAGCGCCTGTTCGGCGACCCGCGTGGCCAGCGGCTTCTTCATGATGTCCCAGACCAGCAGCTTGTGGTACGCGCGCACCGGCAGCGCCTTGTCGTTGTCGACGCCGAACGCGCACTTCAGCCACCAGTACGGCGAGTGCAGCGCGTGCGCGTGGTGGCTGCCGTACGGCCGCAGACCGGCTTCCCTGATCTTCCCGACCAGTTCGTCGGCCTTGTAGATGCGGATGTGGCCGCCCTCGACCTCGTGGTAGGCGTCGGAGAGCGCCCAGCAGACCTTCTCGGGGCCGTAGCGGGGCACGGTGACGGCTATCCGCCCGCCCGGCCTGAGCACGCGCACCATCTCGGCGAGCACGCCCTTGTCGTCGGGGATGTGCTCCATGACCTCGGAGATGATGACGACGTCGAAGGACTCGTCGGGGAAGGGCAGGGCCAGCGCGTCGCCCTCCATGGCGGTGGCGGTGGCACCGGCCGGGGCCTCGCCGGCCTCCTTCATCGCCGCGAACCACTTGGCGACCTCGCGGATTTCCTCGGCGTTCTGGTCGAGGGCCACGACCTGGGCGCCGCGCCGGTAGCACTCGAAGGCGTGCCGGCCGGCCCCGCAGCCGAGGTCCAGGACGCGGTCGCCCGGGGCTAGCGGGAACCGGGAGAAGTCGACGGTCAGCACGTGGCCCTGCTTTCGGGATGGGATGCAACTTCTTCAACGGCGTCTGTGGTTGCCGCGTCCACGGCGGCCGGGGCGGCGGAGCCGCCGGTGCGCGGGCTCCCGGAGCGGGCGATCGCCTCGCGGTAGCGGGCCACCGTGCCCTCCGCGGCACGCGCCCACGTGAAGTGCCGTAGCACCCGCTCACGGCCCGCGTGGCCGAGCCGCAGCCGCAGCTCCGGGTCGCCCAGCAGCCGGCTGAGCCCGGCGGCCAGCGCGCCCGTGTCGCCCGGCGGTACGGCCAGGCACGTCTCCCCGTCGCGCCCGGCGACCTCGGGGATCGCGCCGCCGGTCGTCGCGACCAGCGGGGTGCCGGTCGCCATGGCCTCGGCTGCGGGCAGCGAGAAGCCCTCGTAGAGCGACGGCACGCAGGCGACCTCGGCCGAACGGACCAGGTCGACGAGTTCGGCGTCGGAGATGCCCTTCACGAACTCGACGACGCCGTCGAGGCCGTACCGCTCCATGGCCTGGGCGACGGGCCCCTCGGTGGGGCGCTTGCCGACGACGACGAGGTGGGCGGCGGGGTGCTCGGTCCGTACCTTGGCGAGGGCCTCGACGAGGTACACCAGCCCCTTGAGGGGGACGTCCGCGCTGGAGGTGGTGACGATCCGGCCGGGCACCTGGGGTACGGCGGGATTCGGCGCGAAGAGATCGGTGTCGGCGCCGATGTGCACGACGTGGACACGGTCCTCGCGGACGCCGAGATGGTCGACGATCTCCTTGCGGGAGGTGCCGGAGACGGTGAGCACGGAGGGCAGCCGGCGGGCGACCCGCTTCTGCATCCGGGTGAAGGCGTACCAGCGCCGTACGGAGTACCGCCGCTGCCATCCCTCGGCCGCGTCCAGCTCCAACTGCCGGTCGACGGTGATGGGGTGATGGATCGTCGTGACGAGGGGCGCGCCCACATCGCCCAACAGGCCGTATCCGAGGGTCTGGTTGTCGTGTACGACGTCGAACTCCCCGGCGCGGGCGCGCAGATGGCGGCGGGCGCGGAGGGAGAAGGTCAGCGGTTCGGGGAAGCCGCCGGTCCACATGGTCGCGACTTCGAGGGCGTCGACCCAGTCCCGGTACTCGTCCCGCTTCGGCGTCCGGAAGGGGTCCGGGGAGCGGTACAGATCGAGGCTGGGCAGCTCGGTGAGGGTGAGCCCGGGGTATCCCTCGTCGAGGACGGGATACGGCTGCGAGCCGATGACCTCGACCCGGTGGCCCAGCCGGGCCAGCTCGCGCGACAGGTGCCGTACGTAGACACCCTGGCCGCCGCAGAACGGGTTCCCTTTATAGGTGAGGAGCGCGATGTCGAGCGGTCGCTCGCCGTCGGCGGCGGGTTCCTCATCGGTACCCGTCCGCCTGGCCTCAGCGGTCACTCCGGGCCCCCTTCTCCCTGCACTTTCCCGCGAGATTACGCCGGGACGCTAATCTAGAACAAGTTTCAGACTTGATCGTTCAAGAGGCTCTGAATCTACCGGCAGGTAGCAGCGGAGTGAGCAGTGGATCAGGTGATTCGCGCCACGGCGCGGACCCCTGCCATGCTGTCTGATCACTCGCCCTGAGCCCTGCCCTCACCGACTGTCACGGAACGGGACCCATGCCTGCGGAAGCCAAGGTGGACATCAGCGCCCGGCCTGCCTCACCGCCGCTCACGGAGCGCCAGGAGGCCCGGCGCCGCCGGATCCTGCACGCCAGCGCACAGCTTGCCAGCCGGGGCGGTTTCGACGCGGTGCAGATGCGCGAGGTGGCCGAGTCCTCACAGGTCGCCCTGGGCACCCTCTACCGCTACTTCCCGTCCAAGGTCCATCTGCTGGTGGCCACCATGCAGGACCAGCTGGAGCACATGCACGGCACGCTGCGCAAGAAGCCGCCGGCGGGCGAGACGGCGTCCGAGCGGGTCGCCGAGACCCTGATGCGGGCCTTCCGCGCCCTTCAGCGTGAGCCGCACCTGGCCGACGCGATGGTCCGGGCCCTCACCTTCGCCGACCGCAGCGTCTCCCCCGAGGTGGACCAGGTCTCCCGGCAGACGACGGCGATCATCCTGGACGCGATGGGCCTGACCGACCCCACCCCCGCCCAGCTCTCCGCCGTCCGCGTCATCGAGCACACCTGGCACTCGGCCCTGATCACCTGGCTCTCGGGCCGTGCCTCCATCGCCCAGGTGAAGATCGACATCGAGACGGTGTGCCGCCTGATCGACCTGACGGAGCCGAAGCAGGCGCCGCAGTAGGCGCAGAAAGACCTACGAGACGGGTTCCCTTCGCCGGCATGGTCCGGATCAGGTGATGGGGGTCGCCGTCCGGCCCTACTGCTGCCTTCCGGCCTCTCAGCCCGACCGTCGACGTCGGCACCGGCGGATGCTTCTGCATCTGCGTCACGCCAGAGTCGGCTACTCCGCTCGGACTCCCTCACTCGCCTCGTAGGCTGATATCAGCATAGAACGCACAGAGCGGATGAGAACACCCCCATAGTGGATTTTTTGGACTTTTCCTGCTAGAAGGCGCCTGACCTGCGATGCGGTGGCGGGGCGCCCCCGCCCGATCGCAGAATCTTCCTCATGGCAGTCATCCACCACACCACCCTCAAGCCCACCAAGGTCGAGCTCCTCGCCGCCTGGCTCCCCACCCGCCCCTGGTACCACGGCTCCGCCGCACCGGAGTTGGTGAAGGCCGGCGGGTTCCGGCTGGACGATCCGGAGGGCGAGGTCGGGATCGAGTTCATGGTCGTCACCGAGGGGTCGGGGGCGTATCTCGTGCCGCTCACCTATCGCGGCGCCCCGCTGGAGGGCGCCGAGCACGCGCTCGTCGGCACCATGGAGCACGGAGTGCTCGGTCCGCGCTGGGCCTACGACGGCTGCCACGACCCGGTGCTGACGGCCGGGCTGCTCGCCCTGATCGAGGGGCGCGCCGAGGCGCAGGCGCAGAGCGAGACGGACGCCCCCGACCGGGAGGTCGTCCGCTCCTACGCCGGGGAGGGTCCCGTCCGCGGCCTCGGTGCGGCCGTCGACACCGACGAGGGCACGGAGTTCGCCGTGGCGGGCGGCGCGTTGGTGCTGCGGCTGCGGCGGGTGCTGGCGGCCGGTTCGACGCCGGGTGCCGATGCGGTGGGGCATGTCGGCGGGGCGTGGGGGCGGCCGGGTGGGGGCCGCGCCCACGGGCTGTTCGCCGTGCTTCAGCTTCGCTGAGCGCATCGCTGGAAGGGCCGCGATCGCGATATGCCGTCTTTCTGCTGCGGCGCCGTCGGGGCTGGTCGCGCAGTTCCCCGCGCCCCTTACGGGGCGCTGCCCGACGGCCCGCTCAATCCTCCGGTGGGAACACCGGCTCTCCGGTGCCCAGCAAGGTGATCGTGATCGCCTCCACCGGGCAGTTCTCCGCCGCGTCGAGGATCCTGCCGTTGGCGTCGGTCTCCGGGTCCACGGGGTGGGACTGCATGGCGGAGTCGAGGCGGAAGGATCCGGTGGCGCGGTGGACGCACTGGGCCGAGCCGATGCAGATGGCGCGGTCGACCTCGACGTTCCAGCGGTCGCCCATGCCCTCTCACGCCTCCCAGCCGGCCGGCAGGTGGATCATCTTGTGCTCCAGGAACTCGCCGTACCCCTCCGGCCCGAACTCCCGCCCCAGACCGGAGTTCTTGTAGCCGCCGAACGGGCCGAGCATGTCGAGGCTGAAGGTGTTCACGGAGTAGGTCCCGGTGCGAACCTGTCGCGCGACCTCGATGCCGTGTTCCACGTCGGCCGTCCACACGCTTCCGCTCAGCCCGTAGTCCGAGTCGTTCGCGATCTTCAGGGCCTCGGACTCGTCGCCGTAGGGGAGCAGGCAGATCACCGGGCCGAAGATCTCCTCGCGGGCGATGCGCATGGAGTTGTCGACGCCGCCGAAGAGGGTCGGCTCGACGTACCAGCCCTTCTCCAGGCCGGCCGGACGGCCGCCGCCGGTGAGGATCTTCGCGCCCTCCTCCAGGCCGATACGGATGTAGTCCAGGTTCCGCTGCTGCTGGCGGCGGGCGACCAGGGGGCCCACCTGGGTCGCCGGGTCGAGCGGGTCGCCGACCTTCAGGGCGCTCGCCGCGGCCGCGAAGGCGTCGGCGAACTCGTCGTAGCGGGAGCGCGGGACGAGGATGCGGGTCTGGGCCACGCACGCCTGGCCGTTGTTCATCCAGGCCGCCGGGACGATCCCGGCGACGGAGGCGGCCACGTCCGCGTCCGGCAGCACGACCGCCGCCGACTTGCCGCCCAGCTCCAGGGTCACGCGGGTGAGGTTCTTCGCGGCGACCTCCATCACGCGCTTGCCGGCCGCGACGGACCCGGTGAAGGAGATCTTGTCGACGCCGGGGTGCGAGACGAGGTACTCGCTGACCTCGCGGTCGGCCGGGAGGATGGAGAGGACACCGTCCGGCAGCCCGGCCTCCTTGGTGATCTCGCCGAGGATGTAGGCGTCCAGCGGCGACTCCGGGGACGGCTTGAGCACCACCGTGCAGCCGGTGAGCAGCGCCGGGGCCAGCTTGGCGGCGGCCACGAACTGGGGCACGTTCCACGGCACCACGGCCGCCACGACCCCGACCGGTTCCCGCCGCACCAGGATCTTCCCGAGCACGCCGTCGCGCGTCTCCTCGTAGGTGAAGTCGCGCGCCACCCTGATCGCGGCGTCCCACACCATCATCGCGCCGAGCGCCTGCGCGAGGACGCTCCAGGAGTACGGGGAGCCGTTCTCGGAGGAGATCACCCGGGCGATCTCCTCGTGGCGCACGGCGATCGCGTCCTTGATGCGGGTGACGACCTCGATCCGCTCGTCGAGCGTCATCCGCGGCCAGGGCCCCTCGTCGAAGGCCCGCCGCGCCACGGCCACCGCGCGGTCCACGTCCTCCCGGCAGGCGTGCGGCACCCGCCCGAAGACCTCCTCGGTGTGCGGGGAGACGACCTCGATGACGTCCTTGCCCAGAGGGTCGGTCAACTCCCCGCCGATGAACAGCTGTCCGTGTTCCAGGAACTCGGTCATGGCGCCCCGCCACCCTTCCTGACGATGTTTCAGAACTGATACCAGTTCTAGTTGAACTAAGCCAGGGCCGCGCGGACCGCCCGGAGCCCGCCGTCCCCCGGTCCCGCTGCGTGGTCGCACGGATGCTCACAGTCGCCGACCGGGTCGGCGCAGGTCTCGCCCCCGCACGTCGGCCGGTTTCCGCCCGGCTCCGAAACGCGAGATCCTGTTGGTACGCCGAACGCGGACTTTCGAACAAACACGGACCGGAGCGCATCTCACGCTTCGCGAAGCCCACCAGCCCACCTCATGGAAGGAGGCCGGGCGATGAATGTCCCGTCGTACCGTGACCGCACGAGCACACGCACACTGAGCATTGCCACCGTCGCGGCGGCGATGGTCCTGACAGGCTGCGGCGCGGGCGCCCCCACGGCGTCCCCGCACTCCAGTGACCTCGGCGCGTCCCCCGCCCTGCGCACCACACCCTCCGCCCCCCTTTCGTCCCTGGCTCCGGACCGGACCGCCACCACCGCCGCGACCACCACCGCCGCGACCGGCAGCCCCGCCGCCGCGTGCACCAACAGCACGAAGCTGGCCGGGTGGTCGAACCGCCGGCTGGCCATGCTGACCATCGCCGTTCCCGCGTCGGAGACCTCGGTGTCCGACGCCACCTCCGAAGTGAGCGCCGGTGCGGGCGGTGTGGTGCTGTTCGGCAGCCAGGCGCCGGCCGACCTCGGCTCCCGGCTGACCACCCTGAAGTCCCATGTGCCCGGCCATCTGGGCCTGCTGGTGATGACCGACGAGGAGGGCGGCGGCATCCAGCGCATGGCGAACCTCGTCGGGTCCCTGCCCTGGGCCGCCTACATGGGCACGCACTGGACCCCGGCCCAGATCCAGCAGAACGTCACCAAGGTCGCCAAGAAGATGGCCGCGGCCCAGGTGAACATGAACCTCGCGCCCGTGGTCGACGTCGACGGCAGGAACGTGGCCCCCAGCAAGACCAACCCCGACGGGTGGCGGTCCTTCAGCGGCAACACCGCGGTGGTCTCCAAGGCCGGGGTGGCGTACATGAACGGGATGCGTGCCGGAGGCGTGATACCCGTCGTCAAGCACTTCCCGGGGATCGGCGGCTCCACCTACAACTCCGACTTCGGCCCCGCGCGCACCCTGCCCTGGTCCACCCTGCAAAAGGTGGGGATCCCGCCGTTCACAGCGGCCATCAAGGCCGGCGCCCCGGCCATCATGGTCGCCAACAACACCGTGCCCGGCCTGGCCACCAGCCCGGCGAGCCTGTCATCCGCCGTCATCACCTCCGAACTCCGCGGCAAGCTGGGCTTCAAGGGGCTGGTGGTCACCGACTCGCTCAGCGCCAAGGCGATCTCCGGGGCCGGCTTCAGCATCCCCGCCGCCGCCGTCCAGGCGCTGCGCTCCGGTGCCGACATGGTCATGTTCGACCTGGGCGGCAACGTCAACTCCCAGACGTCCGCCATCGCCACGGCGATCACCACCGCGGTGACCGGCGGACACCTCTCCCGCAGCCGCCTCATCGACGCGGCGGGGCACGTCCTGGCCGTCCGGCACGTGAACCTCTGCCCCTGAACGCGCCCACGCCGTTCCCAAGTGACCTTCGCCTCCTCATATCTGACGTGCAATCAGGTCTGGTTATAGTGAGAAAGGCCGTGCGGCGGTGCGGGGGCGGAGGGCGGCGGAATGACGAACATCCAGAACAGCCACGACGGGCAGAACAGGCTGGACAGGCAGGGCGAGACGGCGGCGGTGTCGCCGGAGGTGACCGTGCACGACCACGGCGGGGGCGTACGCTCCGTCGAGGTCCCCATTCCTGACAACCCACTCGGCCACACCCTCGTGTACGTCGTCGACACCGACGGCGGGCCGGTGCTGGTCGACACCGGCTGGGACGACCCCGGGTCGTGGGACGTGCTGGCGGCGGGGCTGGAGGCGTGCGGTACGGCGGTCGGCGAGGTGTCCGGGGTCGTCATCACGCATCACCACCCCGACCACCACGGGCTGTCGGGGCGGGTGCGGGAGGCGTCCGGGGCGTGGGTGGCGATGCACGCGGCCGACGCGGCGATCGTACGGCGGACACGGGAGACCAGGTCCGAGCGGTGGTTCAGCTACATGGAGGCGAAGCTGACGGCCGCCGGTGCGCCCGAGGAGCATGTGGCGCCGCTGCGCGCCGGCCACCGTCGCGGCTCCACTCCCGGCTTCTCCCCCGCCCTCCCCGACCGCGAGATCGTGCCCGGCGAGTTCCTCGACCTGCCGGGCCGCCGGCTGCGCGCCGTCTGGACGCCCGGGCACACCCCCGGCCATGTCTGCCTGCACCTGGAGGAGGACCACCCGGCCCGGCTCCCGGGCCACGGCCGCCTGTTCTCCGGCGACCACCTCCTCCCCGAGATCACCCCGCACATCGGCCTGTACGAGGACCCCGACGACGCGACCGTCACGGACCCCCTCGGCGACTACCTCGACTCCCTGGAACGCATCGGCCGCCTCGCCCCCGCCGAAGTCCTCCCGGCCCACCAGCACACCTTCACCGACGCACCGGGCCGGGTCCGGGAACTCCTGGCCCACCACGAGGAACGCCTCTCCGGCCTCCTCTCCCTCCTCCGACAGCCGCTCACCGCCTGGCAGTTGGCGGTACGCATGGAGTGGAACCGGCCCTGGGACCAGATCCCGTACGGATCCAGAAACATCGCCGTCTCGGAGGCCGAGGCCCATCTACGGCGCCTGGTGAAACTGGGCCGGGTGGAGCCGGTGACAGGGAGCGAGCCGGTCACGTACGTGGCGGTGTGATCCGCTCAGCAGGGGGCGCCGCCCCCTGCTGAGCGTCCCTTTGCGGGCCCTTCGGCTCGCTTACTCCTCCAGTCCCGCCGCTGCCCGCTCCGCCGCCGACAGCGGGGCCTCCCGCAGCGGGCCCTTGCGGCCCCCGAAGAAGATGTTCCAGAGCATGTCGGGCGCGAACAGGCGGGTCGGCGGTGTCGACAGGCTCATCACGTCCAGCAGGCCGTGCAGCGCGCGCGGGTTCTCCGAGCCCGCCGCCACCGCCTTGTCGACGTACGCCGTGAGCAGGCGTTCCACCGCCGTCGGCGGCTGCGGTGCCGCGCCCGGGTAGTACGCGTCCTGTCCCACCGCCAGGTTCCACGCGTTGCCCACCGGCCGGGCCACCGCGCGCTGGATGCGGCGGGCCGTGCCCCGAGCGTCCGCCCCGTGTCCGCCGAGGACCTCGCGGACCGCGAGGGCGCTCTGCGCGGCGACCGAGAGGCCGTGGCCGTAGACCGGGTTGTAGCCGGCGACCGCGTCGCCGACCACCGCGAACCCCTCCGGCCAGGCGGGGGCGTTCTCGTAGTAGCGGCGGCGGTTGGCGGTGCTGCGGGTGGTCACCGGGTCGGTCAGCGGCTTGGCGTCGGCGATCAGCCGGCCGATGATCGGGTCCTTCAGGCCGGTCAGCGCGAAGTGCCCGAACTCGGCCGGGTCCGCGGTCGGCCGGCCGCCCCGGGTGCCGGAGACCGTGACCAGCCAGCGGCCGCCCTCGACGGGGATCAGGATCCCGCCGCGGCCGGGGGCGTTGCGCGGGTCGGCCTGGACGTTCACGACCGGGTAGCGGGGCAGGGCGGTCGTCGCGGGCGGGGCCTCGTAGACGCGGCTGGCGTAGGCCACCCCGGCGTCCACGACACGCTCCACGACCGGCGGCAGGCCCAGCTCCGTGAGCCAGGCCGGCGTCCGGGAGGCCCGGCCGCTCGCGTCGATCACCAGGTCGGCGTGGAGGACGCCCGGTCCGCTCCCGTCCGGCAGGCGTATCCCGGTCACCCGGTCGCGGTCGCCCACCAGGCCCGCCACCCGGATGCCGTCCCGCAGCGTCACTCCCCGCCGGCCGAGCACGTCCGCGCGGACCACCGCGTCCAGCAGGTCCCGGCTGCACACGATCATGCTGTGCCGGGAGTCGGTGAACCGCCGGAACCACTGCCCCGACGGCGCCTTGCTCACCAGGTCCTTCATCACGTCGATCAACGCGGCGCCCTTGCCGACCAGTTCGCCGGTGATGCCCGGGAGCAGGTCCTCCAGGGCGGCCACGCCCCCGGACCACAGGAGATGGGCGTGCCGGGCCTGCGGCAGGCCCTTGCGGGGTTCGGGGCCCGCGGGCAGCCGGTCGGCCTCGACGACCGTCACCTCGTGGAAGCGGGTGGCGAGGACCGAGGCGGTGAGCAGTCCTGCGGTGCTGCCGCCGATGACGATCGCGGTACGACGGCCCGCTGCGGTTGCTCTGTCAGGCATGGGTGCTGAGACCTTCCGGGTGCTCGGACGTTTCAAGGCTCAGTTGGCTGCCGCGCCCTCGGAGGTGATGATCATCTCCGCCAGGTCGGCGAGCGTGGCGAGCTGCCGGGGGTTCATCTGCGGGGCACGGGCGGCGAGCCGGACCAGGCCGCTCTCGCGCAGCCGGGAGAGCGGGTCGGCCTGGGCCTCCAGGCCCTGCAGCACCGGCTGGAGCGCCTCGTACAGCGCCTCGGGTTCGTCGGCGGTGAAGAAGCCGGCCGGCAGGCCGAAGAACCGCCGTAGCCGGTCGGTGTGTTCGAGGCTCGGCAGGCCGCTCTTGCGCCACTCGCTCAGCCACTGCCTGCTGGTGCCGGCGATGGCCGCGAGCTCGCCCAGGGAGTACCGCTTGCCGTCCGGTCTGCGCCGGTTCTCGCGGATGAAGTCCAGCCGCTGCCGCACCCGTTCGGCGAGCTCCACCTCGGGTGCGGCGCGGCCGGCGAGGAGTTCGGCGACGGTCCCGACCGGGATCCCGGTGCGGTACGACAGGTCGGCCACGTCCAGTGCCTCGGACAGCCTGCCGGGGCGTCCGGTCAGCTCCCCGAGCCGGGACAGCACGCCGGTCAGCGGGGCATGGGCGTCACTCACCAAGGTCCCCCTGGACACGCGTCGTTGGTCGGTTCGCCGAGCAGACGCGAGGCTATCGAATCACCCGTGTCACCCACCAGACATGACAAGGACCACTGCGGAATTGGGCAGCAATCGTTGACATGTGACGGTCCGACAGGAAAGGATCACGTCGCCAGGCCACGGTCGAACCGACCCGCCCCGGGCGCCGCCCATGGGGGAGCGGCATCGGGGGCGACCAGCCGCCCCGCCTCCTCCCCAGAAGGTGAGGCGAACCGATGTCGCAGCCTGTCCTGCTCCTCGGGGCCGGTCGCCGGTGCGAGTACGACGAGTTCGTGCTGACGCGCATCGCGGCGGCCCGCCCGGTGGTGCTGGTGGACGCCGCGCCGCCCGACTGGGCACGTCCGCACCTGGACGGTCACCTCGCGGCGGACCCCGGCAAGGACGGGGCGACGGCATCGGCGGTGGTGCGGTTCGCCGCCCGGCACCGGGTCCGCGGTGTGCTGACCTGTTCGGGCGAGTACACGGTCGCCGCCGCCAGGATCGCCGGGCAGTTGGGGCTGCCCGGCACCTCCCTCGCCACGGCCGCCGTCTGCGCCGACCCGGCCGCGCTGCGCGCGCTGCTGACCGGCGGCACCGTCCCCGTCGACGACCCCGGTCCGCCCCGCGTCTGCGCCGAGACGGTCGTCCTGGACGGCGAGATCCGCATCGCCGCGCTCACCCGGACGACCCTGGGCCCGGCGCCCGCCCGGCAGCCGCTGCGGCACACCGTGCACGCCCACGACGGGCTGCTGCACAACCGTTTCCTGCGCCTGGCCGTCGACCGCACCGTGCACGCCCTCGGTGTCACCCGGGGCGTCCTGCACATCGGCCTGCGGCTCACCGACCGCGGCCCCCGGGTCACCGACGTCACCCCGCGGCTGCCCGGCGACCTGATCCCGCTCCTGGTCAGACGGGCCACCGGCGTCGACCTCGCACAGGCCGCGGCCGCGCTGGCCACCGGCGAACTGCCCGACACCACGCCCACCCGGCAGCGGGCGGCCGCGATCCAGTTCGCCTACCCGGCCGCCACCGGCCGCCTCGAACACCTGGACCTCTCCCCCGACGCGGCCCGCGAACCCGGCGCCGACCGCATGATCCTCACCCAGCACACCGGCAACCAGGTCACCGCCGGCCCCCACGCCACCACCGCCGACCGCCTCGCCCTCTGGGCGGCGGTCGGCGACACCCCGGCCGCCTGCGACGACACCCTGCGCCGCATGGCCCGCCACCTGTCCGCCACGGTCGTTCCCTTCGCGACCGCGGCCTGAGCGCGCCGCTTCGGATACCGCGCGCCGCTGCCGTCGATCCCCTGCGGCACCGTCGTGGCCGGTCGCGCAGTTCCTCCCCCAGCCTTCGGCTGGGGGTACCCCCAGCGCCCCTTAGGGGCGCTGCCGAACCCCACCGGACTGGAACCCCGCCAGCCGACGTACCAACTTCTCGGCCTCACCGAGCAGTTCGATCTCGCGACGGCTCATCGTCGGATTGGCCGCACGCCGCCGCAGGGCCACCAGCAGCGCACGGGCCAACGGCAGTTCGTCCACCGCGACCTGGGCGAGGATCACCGCGGACATGGCCCAGTCGAGGCCGGGCGGTCCGTTCTCGGCGTTGGACCAGTCGATGACCCTCGGTCCGTCGGGGGTCAGCATCACGTTGTCCGGATGCAGGTCGAGATGCAGGACGCGTGAGCCGGCGTCGGCCGGGTCCCGCCCGGGTACGGCGTGCAGCCGCCGGAGCAGCGAGGCGAGCAGCGCACCGCCCTCCTGTGCGCCCAGCTCGCCCGCGAGGAGCGCCGCCAGCATGGTCGGCCCCGTCAGCCGCTCCATGACCAGGTCGGTACGGGACCCGGAGAGCCGCACCCGGGGCGCCGGGTATCCGTGCTCCCGTACGTACGTCATCAGCGCACCCTCGGCGGCCGCGTCCCCCCAGCCGTCGCGGTCACGGCGCAGCACCCACGCCTCGTCGATCTCGTACACGTCGGCCGAGCGGCCCGAGCCGAGCAGTCTCCCCGTCATGGCGTGACCATAACGAAGCGGTCTTCGCACAGCCGCCTCCCAGCTTCCTGTTGACGGCCGGTAAAGTAGCCGGGTCGTCATCACCCGTACGGGGGGAAGCCGGTGCAAAACCGGCGCTGACCCGCAACCGTGAGCCGTCGTACCGACGGTGAGCCGGACCGCCCCGTCCGGGACGTTGATCGGCTCATGTGCGCCGGCACCCGCCGTCGCACGGCACCGTCGAGGTTTACGGAGCCGAGCCGCCGGGGTGTCCCGTGCTGCCCGGCTCCCCCACAGGGAGAGGCACCCGCCGACCATGAACGTGCTCCGCCGCAGCGCCGCGGTGCTGGCCGCCACCGCCGTCATCGGCGCCGCCGCACCCGCGATGACCGCGCTGGCCGCCGACGCCCCGTCCCCGTCCGCCTCGGCGGTGCTCCCGTCGGGGCTGTACGGCAGCACGGACCCCCGGTACGACGGCGTCTGGCGCCAGTCGCTCGCGCTGCTCGCCCAGCGCACGGTCGGGGTGACCCCGGCGGGGAAGGCGGTGGACTGGCTGGCCGGGCAGCAGTGCGCGAACGGCTCGTTCGCCGCGTTCCGCGCCGAGCCGACGGCCGCCTGTGACGCCAAGGTGACCGTCGACACGAACAGCACGGCCGCCGCCGTACAGGCACTGAAGGCGGTCGGCGGGCACGACGACGCCGTACGCAAGGCCGTGACCTGGCTGAAGGCGCGGCAGAACAAGGACGGCGGCTGGGGCTACGCCGCGGGCATGCCCAGCGACACCAACTCCACCGGCGTGGTCGTCGGCGCGCTCACGGCGGCCGACGAGAGCGCGGACCGGACGCCGTACGGCCTGCTCGCCACGTGGTCCATCCCCTGTGACCAGGACAGTGGCGGCGGCCTCGCCTACCAGCCGGGCAAGGACGGCAAACTGTCCGCCAACGCGGACGCGACGGCCGCCGGGGTGCTCGGCGCCCTCGGCAAGGGATTCGTGACGACGGCCGGCAAGGCCCCGGTGGAGGGCTACGTCTGCGCCAACTCCGACAAGGCGCTCACCCCGGCGGAGGTGGCACGCAACGGAGCGGCGTACCTCGCGGACGCCATGTCCGGCCAGGGGCACCTCGTCTCCGCGCTCGCCGGTGCCAAGCCCCAGCCGGACTACGGCAACACCGCCGACGCGGTGGTGGCACTGGCGGCCCAGGGCTGGACCGCGCAGGCGAAGAAGCCGTACGCCTGGCTGGAGGCCCACGCCACGCCGTGGGCGAAGCAGAGCGGGCCCGCGGCCTACGCCGAGCTGGTCTTCGCGGCGCACGCGATGGGCGCGGACCCGCGCGACTTCGGCGGTACCAACCTGGTGACGGCGCTCAACGCGACGGGACCGGCCCCGGCGGCAGCCGCGCAGCACACCGAGGAGCAGCAGGGGAAGAAGTCGGGACAGAAGTCGGGGCAGAAGTCCGGCACCAGCGTCTGGTGGATCGTCGGCACGGGGCTCGTCGCCGGCGTCGGCATCGGCTTCCTGTTCAGCGGCCGCCGGAAGCAGCGGCAGCTGTGACCGCCGTCCGCCGGGCCGCGCTGCTGCTCGTGACCGCGCTCCTGGTCTGGGAGTCCGCGGGACCGGCCCAGGCCGCCGGCTATCGCTACTGGTCCTTCTGGGAGCGGGACGGCTCGCGCTGGACGTACGCCACGCAGGGCCCCTCGACGGCGCAGCCCGCCGACGGTGCGGTGGAGGGGTTCCGCTTCGCGGTGAGCGAGGACTCGGCGGACGCGTCGCGGCCTCGCGGGACGGCGGACTTCGCCACGATCTGCGCGGACACGCCCGCGGTGCGGGGGAAGAAGCGGGTCGCCCTGGTCATCGACTTCGGTACGACGGCGGACGCGCCGTCCGGCGAGAAGCCGCCGGCGGGCCGGACGGCGTGCGCGGTGGTGACCGGGGACGCGACGTCGGCGGAGGCGCTGGCCGCGGTGGCGAAGCCGTTGCGGTACGACACGAACGCGTTGCTGTGCGCGATCGCCGGGTATCCCGAGACGGGGTGCGGGGAGAAGGTGGCGGCGAAGACGGACGGTACGCCGGGCAGCGGGCCGTCGGTGGGGCTGCTGGCCGGGGCGGGGGTGGTCGTGGTGCTGGCTGCGGGGGCGTTCTGGCAGGCACGGCGGCGGAAGAATGCGTGATCGTCACAGTGCGGGTACGTGGGGGCTGGTCGCGCCCACGCGGCGGAGCCGCATATGTCTCAGCCCCGCGCCCCTTACGGGGCGCTGCACTCACGCCGGTTGCACAGCGGCGCCCTGCAAGCGCGGGCGAGCGGAACTCCCCCGGCACCGGCGCCGCTCCGCTGTCCACCCCGGCGCCTGGTGGCTCTGGTCCCTGTCCCTCGGTGCTGCCGCGTCCCGTACCACCAACCCCCTCCTTCTCGCCCTCCTCATCACGGTCACCGGGTACGTCGTGGCCACCTGCCGCGGCCGAGCGCAGCAGCCCCGCGCGTACTCCGCCTTCGCCAGGCTCGCCCTCGCCGTGCTCCTCGTCCGGCTCGCCTTCACCGTCGTCCTCGGCTCGCCCGTCCCCGGTGCGCACACCCTCCTCACCCTCCCCGAAGTGCCCCTCCCGCACTGGGCCCAGGGCATCCGGCTCGGCGGCAGGGTCACCGCCGAGGCGCTGGTCTTCACCTTCTACGACGGCCTCAGGATCGCCGCCCTGTTGATCTGCGTCGGCGCCGCGAACGCGCTCGCCAACCCGGCCCGGCTCCTCAAGTCGCTCCCCGGCGCCCTGTACGAGCTGGGCGTGGCCGTGGTCGTCGCCCTCACCTTCGCGCCGAACCTCATCGCCGACGTCCAGCGGCTGCGCGCCGCCCGCCGGCTGCGGGGCCGCCCCGACTCCGGTGTCCGCGGTCTGCTCCAGGTCGGACTCCCGGTCCTGGAAGGCGCGTTGGAGCGCTCGGTCGCCCTCGCCGCCGCGATGGACGCGCGCGGTTACGGCCGCAGCGCCAACGTCCCCGCCCCCGTCCGCCGTACGACGGCCGCGCTCACCCTGGGCGGTCTGCTCGGGGTCTGCGCGGGGACGTACGGGCTGCTCACCACCGAAGGCGGCGGCTACGGGCTGCCCGTACTGCTCGCCGGGGTCGTCGCCGCGCTGGCGGGGCTGCGGCTCGGGGGCCGCCGTTCGCTGCGGACCCGTTACCGGCCGGACCCGTGGGACGCGCGGGCCTGGCTGGTGTCCGGATCGGGCGCGGCGGTCGCCGGGCTGCTGGCGCTGGCCTCCGTCCGCGATCCGGACACCCTGCATCCCGGGGTCGTGCCGCTGGTCGCCCCCGCTCTTCCGCTGTGGCCCGCGGCGGCCGTGCTGCTCGGTCTGCTGCCCGCCTTCATCGTGCCGAAGGAGTCGCCGTGATCCGCTTCGAGGATGTCTCCGTGACGTACGAGGGCGCGGCCCGACCCGCCGTCCAGGGCGTCGACTTCGAGGTGCCGGAGGGTGAACTCGTCCTGCTCGTGGGCCCGTCCGGCACCGGCAAGTCGACGATCCTCAACTCCGTGAGCGGACTCGTGCCGCACTTCACCGGGGGCACCCTGCGCGGCCGGGTGACGGTGGCCGGGCGGGACACCCGCACCCACAAGCCGCGCGAACTCGCCGATGTGGTCGGCACGGTGGGGCAGGATCCGCTCGCGCACTTCGTGACCGACACGGTGGAGGACGAACTCGCCTACGGGATGGAGTCGTCGGGGATCGCCCCGGCCGTGATGCGGCGGCGGGTCGAGGAGACCCTCGATCTGCTCGGGCTCTCCGAGCTGCGGGACCGGGCCATCGCCACCCTCTCCGGCGGGCAGCGGCAGCGGGTCGCGATCGGCTCGGTGCTCACCCCGCATCCCGAGGTCCTGGTCCTGGACGAGCCGACGTCGGCGCTGGACCCCGCGGCCGCGGAGGAGGTCCTCGCCGTGCTCCAGCGGCTCGTCCACGACCTCGGTACGACCGTCCTGATGGCCGAGCACCGCCTGGAACGGGTGCTCCCGTACGCCGACCGGGTCGCCCTCCTCCCGGCCCCGGGCGCACCCCCGGTCCTTGGCACGCCGACCGAGGTGATGGCGCTCTCCCCGGTGTGTCCGCCGGTGGTGGAGCTGGGCCGGCTGGCGGGCTGGTCGCCGCTGCCGCTGACCGTGCGGGACGCGCGGCGCCGGGCCGGGGAGCTGCGGGAACGCCTTGCGGGACGGGGCGGGGAGGACAGTGGACGCGACGTGGCGGTGGTCCCGGCGGCGGCGCCGCTCCGGCCCGCCGTCCGGCGGCGGTTCCTCGGCCGGCGCACCCCCGGGAGCGCCCCGGAGCAGGTCGCCGAGGTCCGCTCGCTCGCCGTGCGGCGCGGCCGTGTGGACTCCCTCAGGAGCATCGACCTCGACGTACGGCCCGGTGAGACGGTCGCGGTCATGGGGCGCAACGGCGCGGGGAAGTCCACGCTGCTGGGCGCGCTCGTCGGGCTGGTGGCACCGGCCGCGGGCTCGGTGCGGGTCGGCGGGCTGGTGCCGCACCGGGCCGCGCCCGCCGATCTCGTACGCCAGGTGGGTCTCGTCCCGCAGGAACCCCGTGACCTGCTGTACGCCGACACGGTCGGCGCCGAGTGCGCGGCCGCCGACCGGGACGCGGGGGCGGAGCCCGGGACCTGCCGTGGCCTTGTGTCCGGTCTGCTTCCCGGGGTCGCGGACGACGCCCACCCGCGCGACCTCTCCGAGGGGCAGCGGCTCGCCCTCGCGCTCGCCGTCGTCCTCACCGCCCGGCCGCCGCTGCTCCTCCTCGACGAGCCGACCCGGGGGCTGGACTACGCGGCGAAGGCCCGGCTGGTGGGCGTGCTGCGCGCGCTCGCCGCCGACGGGCACGCGATCGTGCTGGCCACGCACGACGTGGAGCTGGCCGCCGAGCTCGCGCACCGGGTGGTGCTGCTCGCGGAGGGGGAGGTGATCGCGGACGGGCCGACGGACGACATCGTCGTGTCCTCGCCCTCCTTCGCCCCGCAGGTGACGAAGATCCTCGCCCCGCAGCGGTGGCTCACCGTGAGCCAGGTACGTGAGGCCCTGGCATGAGTACGTCCGGAGGGAGCCGCCCGGTCCGGCTCGGTCCTCGGTCCCTCGCCGCGCTTCTCCTCGTCAGCGCCGTCGGCGCGGTCGCGATCGGCTGGCCCCTGTTCGCCCCGCCCTCCTCGCGGATCGCCTCGCACGCCCAGGACGCGCCCTGGCTCTTCGCGGGCCTGCTGGTGCTGCTGGTCGCCGTGCTCGCGGCGGCGATCTCGGAGTCGGGGCTCGGCCCGAAGGCGGTGGCCATGCTCGGCGTGCTGGCCGCGACCGGGGCGGCGCTGCGGCCGGTCGGCGCGGGCACCGCCGGGATCGAGCCGATGTTCTTCCTGATGGTGCTCAGCGGGCGGGTGCTCGGGCCGGGCTTCGGGTTCACCCTGGGCTCGCTGACGATGTTCGCGTCGGCGCTGCTCACGGGCGGGGTCGGGCCGTGGCTGCCGTTCCAGATGCTGGCGATGGGCTGGTTCACCATGGGGGCCGGTCTGCTGCCGTGGCCCGAGCGGCTGCGGGGGCGGGCGGAGCTCGCGCTGCTCTCGGTCTACGGCTTTCTGGCCGCGTTCGCCTACGGCACGGTCGTGGACCTGGCCGGCTGGCCGCTGCTGAGCGGCACCGCGTCGAACATCGCCTTCGACCCGGACGCCGGGCCCGCCGCCAACCTGGCCCGTTTCCTCGCCTACAGCCTGGCCACCGCCATGGGCTGGAACCTGGGCCGGGCCCTGTGCACGGTCGTACTGACCCTCGTTCTCGGTCCGGCCCTGCTGCGGGCGCTGCGCCGGGCGACCCGGAGGGCCGCTTTCGAGACCGCGGCCACATTCGACGGTCCCGGGACGTGAGCCGTCGTACGCACCCGGTGAGCGGAGCGGTGAAGCACCCCACATGACCCAGGTCACCTACGATCCCGGACAGTAGACAGACTTTTCCCAAATGTCCGGTATGGGATACCTCCCGACCTGCACATTGAGAGCCACGCCACACTGCTGACCTTTCGCCCGGATGCGACCACAACTAGTAAAAGGGGTGATTGCGGACGGGTTTCCGGCCTGCTTGTCTGGACGACGTCGCCAGGCGCCACGAGCCCACCCGGGCCGCGGCGCCGACGTGTACGGCCGGCCCTCTCGGGGGCCGTCGCATACCGGCGAGGTCCTGTCCCCGACGAACGAGGTTCTCCGTGTCCGTGTCCGTCATCCGCCGTATCGCTTCCCCGAAGAAGGTCCTCACCGCCGCCGCCGTGGCCGCCGCCACCGCCGGTATGGCACTGAGCGCGGCGCCCGCCCAGGCCGCCACCGCCTCGGCCTCCTCCGCCCAGACGATCGCGCACAAGATGATTCCGGACGCCGCGCAGTTCAACGCGTTCAGCAAGATCGTCTCCCATGAGAGCGGCTGGAACCCCTCCGCCACCAACTCGTCCTCCGGCGCCTACGGCCTGGTCCAGGCCCTGCCGGGCTCGAAGATGGCGTCCGCCGGTGCGGACTGGAAGACCAACCCGGCCACCCAGATCAAGTGGGGGCTGGACTACATGAACTCCCGCTACGGCAGCCCGACGGCCGCCTGGAGCTTCTGGCAGGCCCACGGCTGGTACTGAGCCGCCCGGCCGGCTCCCCCTGCACCTCGGCACCCTCGCCCCCTCTCCTGGGCGGGGGTGCCGTCGTATGTCCGGACGTGGTGCACTGATCGCGACCCGCCCGGTCCCGGCGCACCCACCGGAGGAGCGATGCCCACGGCGACACCGACCCGCGATCCCGAGGCCCGCGGTGTGCGGCTGGTGGCCGTACTCGTGACGCTGACCATGGTGAGCGGCCTGATCGACGCGGTGAGCTTTCTCGGCCTGGGCCATGTCTTCACCGCGAACATGACCGGCAACGTGGTGATCCTGGGCTTCGCCGCCGCCGGAGCACCCGGCTTCTCGGTCCCCCATACGGCGGCCTCGCTGGCCTGTTTCCTGCTGGGCGCGCTGGTGGGCGGCCGGGTGTCCGCCCGCTTCTGGGGCCGCTCCCGGCGCACCTGGACCCGGGCCACCCTGGCGGTGGAGGCGGCCCTGGTGGCCTCGGCGGCGGGAGTGGCCCTCACCCGGCCGGACGGGGCGGCGACGACGTACGTCCTGATCGCGCTGACCGCTTTCGCGATGGGTCTGCGCAACGCGAACGTCCGCAAGCTGGGTGTGCCCGACCTGACGGCGACCACGGTCCTGACCACGACCCTGACCGGCCTGGTCGCCGAGTCCCGCTTCGGCGACGGCACCGCCCGCCACTCCACGCGCCGCGTGGCCGCGGTCGTCGCGATGCTCGCGGGCGCGAACCTGGGCGCCTGGCTGGTCCTCCACCACCACCTGGGCATTCCCCTGCTCGTCGCCGCGGCGGCCTCCGGGCTGCTGGCGGTGATCGCGTCGGGGAGGGAGTAGGGCGGGTTTCGGGGGAGGCAGGAACGGGGCGAGGGATAGGGGGTGCTCCTGCCTCCCTCGGGTCGGGCCGGCGGCGCCGGGAGCCGTCGGCCCGGGTTCGCGGAGTTCTACGACGTGGTCACCTGGAGGTGTTTCACGCCGTTGATCCATGCCGAGCGGAGCCGGTCCGGGTCGCTGACCAGCCGGAGGCCCGGCATCGCGTCGGCTATCGCGTTGAAGATCAGGTCGATCTCGAGGACGGCCAGGGACTTGCCGAGGCAGTAGTGCGGGCCGCCGCCCCCGAAGCCGAGGTGGGGGTTGGGGTCGCGGGTGATGTCGAAGTCGTCGGGGTCGGTGAAGACCTCGGGGTCGTGGTTGGCGGAGGCGTAGAAGACGCCGACCCGGTCGCCCTTGCGGATCAGCTTGCCGCCCAGCTCGGTGTCCTGGGTGGCCGTGCGCTGGAAGGAGTTGACCGGGGTGGCCCAGCGGACGATCTCCTCGGCGGCGGTCGACGGGCGCTCGCGCTTGTAGAGGTCCCAGGCATCGGGGTGGGTCAGGAACGCGTGCATGCCGTGGGTGATGGCGTTGCGGGTGGTCTCGTTGCCGGCCACCGCGAGCATCAGCACGAAGAAACCGAACTCGTCGGAGTTGAGGTTGCCCTCGTCCTCCGCCGCCACCAGCGTGGAGACGATGTCCTTGGCCGGGCACTGCTTGCGGTCGGCGGCCATGTTCATCGCGTAGGCGATCAGCTCGGTGGCCGACTCGGCGCCCACCTCCTCGGTGATCGCGTACTCCGGGTCGTCGTACGAGATCATCTTGTTGGACCAGTCGAAGATCTTCGCCCGGTCGTCCTGCGGGATGCCGATCAGCTCGGCGATCGCCTGGAGGGGGAGCTCGCAGGCGACCTCGGTGACGAAGTCGAAGGGGCCGGAGTGGGCGCGGGCCGCGTCGACGATCGCCCCGGCCCTGGAGCGCAGGCGCTCCTCCAGGGCGCGGATCGAGCGCGGGGTGAAGCCGCGCTGGATGATCTGGCGGACCCGGGTGTGCTCGGGCGGGTCCATGTTCAGCAGGATCAGCCGCTGGGCGTCGATCGCGTCCCGCTGCATGTGCTCGCCGAAACGGATGATCGCCGTGTTGAGCCAGGACGAGAAGATCTCGGGGTGCGTGGAGACGTACTTGACGTCGGCGTGCCGGGTGACGGCCCAGTAGCCGTCGTCCGCGAACCCCGCGAGGCCGTGCGGCTGTTCGATCCAGCGGACCGGTTCGGCCTGCCGCAGTTCGGCGAACTCCGGGAGCGGCACCCGATGGTGGAGCAGATCGGGGTCGGTGAGGTCGAACCCGTCGGGCAGCGCGGGACAGGGCATGAGCGACTCACTCCCACCGTGTACGAGCCTGGACATGTGTTCTGACGGTCCATCAGAAATGGACGGTTGCCGTGAAGGTAGTAACGGGTTCTACAAGTCGCAAGGGGCACGGTCACCTCAATTGCATGCAACCCCCTTGCGGTTGTGGACAGCCTGTCAGCAGACTGCATGCAGAACTAGTACGCGTTCTAGTTCTGCGTGGCGGGCCGGGCCGGGACGCCCCTGCGCCGCGCGGGTGACCGAGGAGAGGACCGAGCCCCCATGGCCGCGGAACCCGTGATCGTCGAAGCCGTACGCACCCCCATCGGCAAGCGCGGTGGCGCGCTCGCCAACCTCCATCCCGCCTATCTCCTGGGCGAGACCTACCGAGAACTCCTCGGCCGCACCGGCATCCCCGCCGACTGCGTCGAGCAGATCGTCGGCGGCACGGTGACCCACGCCGGCGAGCAGTCCATGAACCCCGCGCGCACGGCCTGGCTGACCATGGGGCTGCCGTACGAGACGGCGGCGACGACCGTCGACTGCCAGTGCGGCTCCTCCCAGCAGGCCTCGCACATGACCGCCAACATGATCGCCGCCGGCGTCATCGACGTCGGGATCAGCTGCGGGGTCGAGGCGATGTCGCGGGTGCCGCTGGGCTCCGGCTCCAAGCACGGGCCGGGCAAGCCCTTCCCCGACGAGTGGAACGTCGACCTGCCCAACCAGTTCGAGGCAGCCGAGCGCATCGCCCGCAACCGGGGCCTGACCAGGGAGAACGTCGACGCGCTCGGAGTGCTCTCGCAGGAGCGGGCGGCGCACGCCTGGGCCGAGGAACGCTTCAAGCGCGAGACCTTCGCCGTGCAGGTGCCCACGACGGAGGAGGAGCAGCAGCAGGGGCAGGGCATGTGGCGCCTGGTCGACAAGGACGAGGGGCTGCGGGACACGACGGCGGAGGCGCTGGCCGGCCTGAAGCCGGTGATGCCGACGGCGGTCCACACGGCTGGCAACTCCTCCCAGATCTCCGACGGCGCCGCCGCCATCATGTGGGCGTCGAAGCGGATGGCCCGCGCGCTGAAGCTGCGCCCCCGGGCCCGGATCGTCGCCCAGGCCCTGGTCGGCGCCGACCCGCACTTCCATCTCGACGGGCCGATCGACGCGACCCGGGCCGTGCTCGGCAAGGCCGGCATGTCCCTCAAGGACATCGACCTGGTCGAGATCAACGAGGCGTTCGCCTCGGTGGTGCTGAGCTGGGCCCAGGTCTTCGAGCAGAGCCTGGACAAGGTCAACGTCAACGGCGGCGCGATCGCCCTCGGCCACCCGGTGGGGGCCACCGGCGCCCGGCTGATCACCACGGCCCTGCACGAACTGGAGCGCACGGACAAGGAGTTCGCGCTCATCACGATGTGCGCGGGCGGCGGCCTGGCGACCGGGACGATCATCCAGCGGCTGTAGCGGCGGCTCCGGACGGCGGCTCCGAGCGCTCAGCCGGAGAGGCTGCGCTGCGCCGCCGTCCGTCCGTCCGCGGCGCCGTCGTGGCTGGTCGCGCCCATGCGGCGGAGCCGCACATATCGATACAGCCCCGTGCCCCTTCGGGGCGCTGCCGCCCGCGGGCCCTGAAGCAGATAGCCCACGCCGAAGCCCGCGGCGACCACCGCCGCGCCGCCCACCGCGTCCAGGACCCAGTGGTTGCCGGTGGCGATGATCGCCGAGACCGTGAAGAGCGGGTGGAGCAGGCCGAGGGCCTTCATCCACCACTTCGGGGCGGTGACGGCGATGACGATCCCGCACCACAGCGACCAGCCGAAGTGCAGCGAGGGCATCGCCGCGTACTGGTTGGTCAGCTCGGTGAGGGTGCCGTAGTCCGGCTTGGCGAAGTCCTGCGGGCCGTGGACCGTGTCGATGATGCCGAGGCCCGGCATCAGCCGCGGCGGGGCCAGCGGGTAGAGCCAGAAGCCGATCAGGGCGAAGGCGGTGGCGAAGCCGAGGGCGGTGCGGGCCCAGCGGTAGTCGACCGGGCGGCGGACGCAGAGGACGGCGAGGACGGTCAGCGGGACGACGAAGTGGAAGGACTCGTAGTAGAAGCCGAAGAACTCCCGCAGCCAGCCGACGCCGTACACGGTGTGGTTGGCCCAGTGCTCGATGTCGAGGTGCAGGAACCGCTCGATGCCGTGGATCTGGCGCCCGTGGCGCTCGGCCCGGAGCCGGCCGGCGGTGCCGTCCCCTCCCCCGGCGGCGGCCAGCCGGACCTGCTGGTAGGCGAAGTAGACGAGCCGTATCGCGACCAGTTCGAGGAAGAGGTTGGGCCGGGTCAGCACCCGGCGCAGGGAGGGGACCAGCGGGATCGGGCGGAAGCGGGCCGGTACCGGCTGCGCGTAGTCCGTCGGGACCGGGCGGACGAACTCCGGGGCGGTGCGGGACAGGAACGGTACGACGACGGCCGCGGCCAGGGCGGCGAGCAGGACGGCGTTGTCGCGGACGGGGACGAAGAGCGACTGGTTCGGCAGCAGCGCCTTGGCGGGCAGGGTCATCACGAGGACGACCACGACCGGCCACACGGTCCGGTCGGCGGCGCGCCGCCCGGCCCGGCCGACCACCGCGAGCAGCACCCACAGCAGCTGGTGCTGCCAGGCGGTCGGCGACACCGCCACCACCGCGCAGCCGGTGATCGCCACCGCGAGCAGCAGCTGCCCGTCCCGGGCGTAGCGCACCGCGCGGCGCAGCGCGACGACGGAAACGGTCGCGGCCAGCGCCAGGAACAGGGCTATCTCCATCGGACCGCTCAGCCCGAACCGCAGCAGGGCGCCGTGCAGCGACTGGTTGGCGAGCGCGTCCGCCTCGCCGCCGAGGCCGACGCCGGCGAAGTGGTGGACCCAGTAGGTGCCCGAGTCGTTCGGCATCGCCGCCCAGGCGAGCACCGTGCACACGGCGAAGGTCACACCGGTGGAGAGGGCGGCCCGGCGGCGGCCGGTGAACCACAGCAGCGGGGCGAACAGCAGCAGGGCCGGCTGGAGGGCGGCGGCCAGGCCGATGCACAGTCCGCTGTCGCGCTGCCCGCGCGCGGCGAAGCAGCCGAGCAGCACGAACAGCACGGGGATGATGCTGGTCTGGCCGAGCCAGAGGGCGTTGCGGACCGGCAGCGAGAGCATCAGCAGGCTGATGGCGACCGGGGCGGCCAGCAGTGCGGTACGGCGGCTCACCGGCTGGGGCAGCGCCCGGGCGGCGACCAGGCCGAGGGCGACCACCAGCAGCAGCGTGCCGAAGGTCCAGCCCCAGCCCAGGGCCTGCTCGGCGGCCTTGGTGAGCGGCTTGAGCACCAGTCCGCCGAAGGGGGTGCCGGTGAACTGCGTCGAGTCGTACAGGGAGCCCTTGACGTGCAGCACGCCGTCCGGGCCGACCCAGGTCTCCAGATCGGTCAGCCGCTCGCCGCTGGGGGTGCGCAGGACGTCGGTCACCTGCCGTACGGCGAGGATCGCGGCCACCGCCCACAGGCCGAGCCGGGCCATTCTGAACCGCGCTCCGGCCTCTCCCCCGAATGCCTCTCCCGGTCGCCCGCTGTGCTCCACGTTCGCCACGCCTCGTCGGCCTCCCGCCCCGTCCCGCGTAACCGCTGGTTCGTTCAGAGAACCCTAAGAGGCTCCCATTCCCTCCGGAAGGAGACGCGGGCAACCCCCTCTTCACCTGACATCCGCCCGCATTTCGTCCGGAAGACGACGGTGCGGGTGAGGCCTGGTTGCGTCCGCGGGACGCGAGAAGGATCACAACGAGCGGCCGGCATACACCGGTGGACGAGGGCATACGTCCCTGCGTACGCGCCATTTAGCTGCACACTGCATCGATACGCACACGTCACGTAACATGCCGAACCGCACCTATGGTCGCTTTTCGGCCCGTCCGCCGCCGTGCGGGCCGTTGTCCCTGTCCCCGTCGAAAGGCAGGCGAGCCCCGTTTTGGCGACCGTCACAGCCGTCACCCCGCCCGTCCAGATCCCCGGCCCCCGCACGGCCTCCCCCGCGCCCACGGTCACCGACCCCGCGCTGGTCAGGCGCGCCGTGAAGGCGGCCGCGCTCGGCAACGCCATGGAGTGGTTCGACTTCGGCGTCTACAGCTACATCGCGGTGACGCTGGGCAAGGTCTTCTTCCCGTCCGGCAACCCGACCGCCCAGCTGCTCTCCACGTTCGGCGCCTTCGCCGCGGCCTTCCTGGTCCGCCCGCTCGGCGGCATGCTCTTCGGCCCGCTCGGCGACCGGGTGGGCCGCCAGAAGGTCCTCGCCGTGACCATGATCATGATGGCGGCGGGCACCTTCGCGATCGGCCTGATCCCCTCCTACGCGACGATCGGCGTCGGCGCACCGCTCCTCCTGCTGGCCGCCCGCCTGGTGCAGGGCTTCTCCACCGGCGGCGAGTACGCGGGCGCGTCCACGTTCATCGCCGAGTACGCCCCGGACAAGAAGCGCGGCTTCTTCGGCAGCTGGCTGGAGTTCGGCACGCTCGCCGGCTACATCGGCGGCGCGGGGCTGGTCACCCTGATGACCGCCCTACTCTCCTCCGACGACCTGGTCTCCTGGGGCTGGCGGATCCCGTTCCTGATCGCGGGCCCGATGGGCATCATCGGCCTCTACCTGCGGATGCGCCTGGAGGAGACCCCGGCGTTCGCGGCGGAGGTGGCGAAGGCCGAGCAGTCCCGCCCCAGGGTCCCCCTGCGCGAGATGGTCACGAGCCAGTGGCGGACGCTCGTCCTCTGCATGGCCCTGGTCCTGGTCTTCAACGTCACGGACTACATGCTGCTGTCGTACATGCCGAGCTACCTGACGAGCGAGCTGAAGTACGACGAGACGCACGGGCTGCTGGTCGTCCTGGGCGTGATGACGCTGATGATGATCGTCCAGCCGTTCGCGGGAGCGCTCACCGACCGCGTCGGCCGCCGCCCGGTGATCGCCGCGGGCTGCGCGGGCTTCCTCCTCCTCTCCGTCCCGGCGCTGCTCCTGATCCGCCAGGGCAGCCTCCTCGCGGTGGCCCTCGGCATGGGCGCCCTGGGCCTCCTCCTGGTCTGCTTCACGGCGGCGATGCCGGCGGCCCTCCCGGCCCTGTTCCCGACCCGGGTCCGCTACGGCTCCCTGTCGATCGGCTTCAACATCTCCGTGTCCCTGTTCGGCGGCACGACCCCGCTGGTGGTCACGGCCCTCATCGGGGCGACGGGCAACATGATGATGCCCGCGTACTACATGATGGCGGCGGCGGTGATCGGCGGCTTCGCGGTCTGGCGCATGACGGAGACGGCGGGCAAGCCACTGCCGGGCTCGGCGCCTTCTGTAGAAGCGTCCAGGTAGCGCGCCCAGCCCCCACCGGCCCGCAGCCGAACCCGGGGCCCCAAGCTACGGCTCCTTCGTCTCCGCCTCCAACGCCTTCCGCGTGGCCGCCCCGTAGACCCCCGACTCGTCGGTCAGGATCCCCCGCGTCAGCTGGTACGTCCGCACCGCGCTCTCGGTCTTCTGGTCGTACGTGCCGCTGGCCTCCCCCGAGTAGAGGCTCACCTGCGCCAGCCGGAGCTGGAGTTCCGTGACCTCCGCTCCGCTGTCGCCGGGGCGGAGGACCGGGGGCGTGCTGGGTTCCTGGGACGCGGACGTGCCCCCCGCCGACGTCGACGGGCTCGGCGTGGCCGAGGGGGACGCGCTCCGGGACGGGGTCGGGCTCGGTGACGAGGGGGACGGCGTGGCGGAGAGGCTCGCGCTGGCGGACGGGGACGGCACGGCCGACGCCGGGGACGACGACGCCGTCGGCGACGCGGCCGAGGGCGACCCCGGTGTCACGTCCGGCACGCTCTCCCGTACGTCCTCCGGCGCCGCCCCGTCGCGCTCCGACGTCAGCTGGGAGAAGAGGCCGCCGGCGAAACCCGCCACGGCGAGGATCGCGACGACCGCCCCGGCGATGGTCAGGACCAGGAGCCGTCGGGAGCCGCGGCGGGGTTCCTCGTCGTCGGCGCCGGGTCCGTCACCGGGCTCCCCGTCGGACGCCGCGGGCACCCGCGCCGCCGCCCGCAACGGCATGGTCGCCGGCTCGACCACCGGCATCGGCGCGGTCTCCCCGCCGTCGGCGGCCTCCGCCCGGGCATCCGCGCCCGCGCCGTCGAGGTCGATGTACGGCCGTATCCGCAGCGGGTCGAAGTCCTCCGCGGCCGCCTGTTCGGCCGTACGGGCGTCGCGCAGCGCGTCGGACGCCCGCTGGTTGCAGTCGCAGGAGGGCGTGTTGTCCGGTCCCCTGGGCGCCCCGCACTCCGGGCACCGGTGACCGTCGGTCGTATCCGTCAACGCTTCCGCCCCTCACCTCACGAACTCCACAGATTACGCGGAGCACCCTCACGTACGTTCGCGGGAACTCCTTGTTTCAGGGGCCGCGAAGAGGACTCGACGGGCCATAACGGGTGACGCCGTCCACGATGGAAGGTGGTCGCACGCACCCCGGGAGGTCTCGATGGCCCTGGACACGACGCGCACCCCGGCGAAGGACGCGGAGCGCGTACCGGGCAATGTGCTCGTTCCGATCGGCGCGCTGCTGCTCGGGCTGCTGCTGGCCGCGCTGGACCAGACGATCGTGTCGACGGCGCTGCCGACGATCGTCAGCGATCTCGGCGGCCTGGAGCACCTGTCCTGGGTGGTCACCGCCTATCTGCTGGCCTCCACCGCCGCCACCCCCCTGTGGGGCAAGCTCGGTGACCAGTACGGGCGCAAGCGGCTCTTCCAGACCGCGATCGTGATCTTCCTCGTCGGGTCGGCGCTGTGCGGGACGGCCCGGAACATGGGCGAGCTGATCGGCTTCCGCGCGCTGCAGGGGCTGGGCGGCGGCGGGCTGCTGGTGCTGTCGATGGCGATCGTCGGCGATCTCGTCCCGCCCCGGGAACGGGGGCGCTACCAGGGGCTGTTCGGTGCCGTCTTCGGCGCGAGCAGTGTGCTCGGGCCGCTGCTCGGCGGGTTGCTGACCGAGCAGCTGAGCTGGCGCTGGGTGTTCTACGTCAACCTGCCCGTCGGCGTCGTCGCGCTCGCCGTGATCGCCACCGCGCTGCGCATCCCGCGCAGGACCGCCCGCCACGTCATCGACTACCTGGGCACCTTCCTGATCGCCGCCGTCGCCACCTGTCTGGTCCTGGTGGCCTCGCTGGGCGGGACGACCTGGGCGTGGGGGTCGGCGCGGATCATCGGGGTCGCGGTCGTCGGGGTCGTGCTCGCCGTCGCCTTCGTCGCCGTCGAGCGGTGGGCCGCCGAACCCGTCCTCCCGCTGCGGCTCTTCTCCCTCCGCACCTTCACCCTCGCGGCCGTGATCAGCTTCATCGTCGGCTTCGCGATGTTCGGCGCGATGACCTATCTGCCGACCTTCCTCCAGGTCGTGCAGGGCATCTCGCCGACCATGTCCGGGGTGCACATGCTGCCGATGGTGATCGGCCTGCTGCTGTCCTCCACCCTCTCCGGCCAGATCGTCAGCCGCACCGGCCGCTGGAAGGTGTTCCCCGTCGCCGGTACCGCCGTGACGACCGTCGGCCTGCTGCTCCTGCACCGGCTCGACGAGCACAGCTCGACCGCCCGGATGAGCGTCTGCTTCTTCGTCTTCGGCCTGGGCCTCGGCCTGGTCATGCAGGTGCTGGTGCTGATCGTGCAGAACGCCGTCTCGTACGAGGACCTCGGCGTCGCCACCTCCGGCGCGACCTTCTTCCGCTCCATCGGGGCCTCCTTCGGCGTCGCCGTCTTCGGGTCCGTCTTCGCGAGCCGCCTCGCCGACAAGCTGGCCGACGCCTTCCGAGGCGTCGGTCTCCCGGCCGGCGTCACCCCGGGCGCCCTCATGGCCGACCCGCGCGGCATCGCCGCACTGCCGCCCGCGCTGCGCCCTGCGGCGCTGCACGCGTACGCCTCCTCGATCACCGACGTCTTCCTGTACGCGGCTCCGGTCGCCCTCCTCGGCTTCGTCCTGGCCTGGTTCCTCAAGGAGGACCGGCTGCGCGGCTCGGTCACCGCACCGGACGCCTCGGAGACCATCCCGCCCAACCCGGTCCAGCGGTCCTCCTACGACGAGTGCTGCCGGGCGCTGTCGCTGCTCGGCACCCGGGAGGGGCGCCGGGAGATCTACCGGAAGATCAACGAGCGGGCCGGGTACGACCTGCTGCCGGCGGCCGGCTGGCTGCTGCTGCGGATCCGCAGGTACGGCTCGGTGGAGCCGGGCGTGCTCGCGGAACGCGGCCCCGTCCCGCTGCGGGTCGTCCTGGAGGGCGCCCGCCAGCTGGAGGAGCGGCACCTGGCCGAACGCCTGGGCCTCGACCTGACGTTGACCGAACAGGGCCGTGCGGTCGCCGACCGCCTCGCCGAGGCCCGCGAGGAGTCCCTGGCCGAGCTGCTCGGCGACTGGTGGGGCCCGGACCGCCCCACCGACCTGGACCGCCTGGTACGGGAACTGACCGACGAATTGTGCGGCACGGAACGCGAACAGCCGCGGAACCCGTCGGCACGGCCGGTCAGTTGAGCAGCTCCTTGCGGAACCAGTGTTCCGCGTAGACGTCGTCGTTGTACGGCTCGGTCTCCGTGTAGCCGAGCCGCGCGTACAGGGCGCGGGCCTCCACCAGGTCGCCGCGCGTGTCCAGGACGATCCGCCGGGCCCCCAGGGCGCGGGCGGCGTCCTCGGCCGCCGCGACGAGAAGTGCGGCACCGCCCTTGCCGCGCAGCCCCTCGGACACGAAGACGCGGGTGAGTTCGGCGGTGGCCGGGTCCAGGAGCCGTACGCCCGCACAGCCGCCCGGCTCACCGTCGTACCGGGCGACGATCAACTGACCGGTGGGCGGGGTGAGTTCGGACCCTGTCCGGGCGGCCACCGCGCGCTCCAGCTCGGCCGGGTCGGTGCGGCGGCCCTCGTGGAGCAGGTACCAGCGGTCGCTGACCTCCGTGTAGTAGGCCCGCCACAGCGCGAGGGCGACGGGCGAGCCGGGTTGTTCCGTGGTGATCGTCCAGGAGGTCATGGACCGCAATCCTGCTACACCGGTGACTCCGGCCCGGCCGGCCCGGCCTGCCCCGCGTTCTCCCGGCGCTCCCGCCACTCCCGTACGACCTCCTCGACGTCGTACGGCTTCCTGCCCAGCGGGGGACCGGGCGGCGGCTTGAACATCATGTCGCGGATCTTGACGTTGACCTCGGTGATGATCCTGCGGACGATCCGCTCCGAGGGAGCCGCCCAGGCGGCCTCCAGGGCGTCCTCGGCCTCCTTGCGCAGGGCGAGGGTCGGGGGCAGGACCGCGAGGCCCTCACGGGCCATCTTCCGCTTGATCCACCACAGTTCGTCGTAGGACACGTCCAGGCCGGCGGGCAACGGCTCGCCCGCGCCTTCGAGTTGATCGAACTCACCGCGCCGCTGCGCGTCCTGGATCTGCTTGTCGACCCAGGACTCGAACGGCACCCCGGGAGGCTTTCGCTCGGTCATGACTCCATTGTGCCGGACGGGATCGCGCCGGGCGTTTTATCATGCGGCCGAGATCCACGAAGGATCTCAGGGAAGACCCAGGAACCGCGCAGGGGGAACGCACGTGCTCGAACTCACCATGGCCTCCGTATCCGGGGAGACGGGCGAGACGGCCGGAATGCTCATGGCCGACGCGCCCAGCGAGCCGGGCGCCGTGCTGCGAGTGGGCCGCGACGCTTCCGTGTGCCGACTCACCACGCCCGACGACTGGCTGTTCGTCTCCCGGGTGCACCTGGAGTTCCTGTGCGGCCCCGAGGGCGGCTGGCAGGTCAGCTGGCTGCGCGGCTCCCAGGCCGAACCGTCCTCCGAGGTGCTGCTGAAGGTCGGGGAGTACGCCCAGGCCATCACCTACGGCGGCACGGTGGCGCTGCCCCGGGGCGGCTCCGGCGAGATCGTCGTCCGGGACCGCACCGCCCCGCGCAGCGTCAACGTGGGCTTCTACCACGAGGGCTGAACACCCCCCTCGGAAGTCCCGTCGGCGCGTCTCTCAGTCGAGCACCCGCGCCAGGGCGAAGCCGTCGTAGCCCTTGCTGCCGACCGTCTGGATCGCCGTGCCGCTCAGCCTCGGGTGGGCGGCGATCAGCTCGATCGCGGCGCGGGTGCCGACCACGTCCGGCTCGGTGCTCTCGGCGTCGACGACCCGGCCGCCGCGCACCACGTTGTCGACGACGATCAGGCTGCCGGTGCGGGTGAGCTTCAGCGCCCACTCCACGTAGTGCGGGTTGTTGGCCTTGTCGGCGTCGATGAAGACCAGGTCGAAGGGGGCCGGGTTCTCGTCGGCGAGCATCGGCAGCGACTCCAGGGCGGCCCCGACCCGCACCTCGACGACCTTCTCCAGACCGGCGCGGGCGATGTTGCGGACCGCGATCTCGGCGTGCCGGGCGCTGTACTCCAGCGAGATCAGCCTGCCGTCGGCGGGCAGGGCGCGGGCCAGCCAGATGGTGCTGTAGCCGCCCAGGGTGCCGATCTCCAGGATGTTCCGGGCGTCCTGGATCTGCGCGAGGAGCTGGAGCAGCTTGCCCTGGTTGGCGGTGACGTTGGCGTGCGGGAGCTCATTGGCCTCGCTCTCCCGCAGGGCCGCCTGGAGCGCCTCGTCGTCCGGTGAGAGGTGGCTGGTGAAGTAGAAGTCGACGTCGTCCCAGAGCTGAGAGCCGCTCATGCGTCCGCTGCCTTTCGCCTATCCAGGAGCTGTCCACTGACAGCTACCTGCTTAGCACTACTGATGCGGCGGGCGCCCGGGTGATCTCCCGCCCCGGTGCCGGGCGGAACTCAGCCGATCGGCGCAGGGGGCTGCGCCGGAGGCGGCGGCTGCACGGGCGGCGGGGGCTGCACCGGCGGTGGCGGTAGGACCGGGCGGCGGGACCGTCGTACGGTGACCAGGGCCGACGCGGTGACGACCAGCAGCAGTCCGGCGCCGACCGTCGCCAGCCAGGCCGGGATGCCGGCCGCCTTGCGCAGCCGGTCCTCGTAGACCACCTGCTGGAACGCCGTGTCCGAGGACGCCCGGCGCAGCACGTGGTCGTCGGAGATCCGGGACGGGTTCGGGAACTCCTGGGCGACCACGGTCAGATACGGGGTGCCCGCGGCGAGGTCGCGGAGATCGCCGGTCGGGCGGCTGAGCCGGCCGGCGTAGACGACCCTGGGGCGTTCGCCGCCGATCGCCGCGCGCGGCTCCATACGGTGGGCGGCGAGGACGTACAGGCCCAGCGACTGCGGGGTGGCCGCGAGGTCGGAGAGCCGCATCGGATAGACCGGCCGGTCGCTGGCGAAGGCGAGGTGGAGCGGGTCGAGGGCGCCGTTCAGCGCGGTGCCCGCGGTCTCGGGGGCGAGCCTGACCGCGACGTACTCCCAGCGGTGCTCGACATACGGCTGGAGGGCGCTGTTCAGGCCGGACGGGAACGGGAAGCCGTTGCTGCGCAGCCAGCCGTCCAGGGCGCCGGAGTCGGTGGCGGTCAGCTGGGCCACGTCGAACGGGCCGAGCCGCTGGCGGTCGACCACGCCGACGCCGGCGCCGGGGGCTTGCCCCGCGCCCCGGGGCGGGCCGGGGGACGTGCCGCTGCTGCCGGTGGTGAGCGGCCAGTCGCCGTCCTCGGGCCAGAAGTGGTAGCGGGTGCGGTGCGCCGGGGCGGTGAGGGTGTGCAGCTGGTCGAAGAGGGCCGGGTCGGCGAGGGCGACGGTGGCGCGGTGCGGGACGGGCATGATCCAGGCGGCGCGGGTGGCGTCGCCGGTGACGGTCAGGCGCATCACGATCTGTTCGCGGGTGCCGTCCCAGCGCAGGACCGATTCCTCCCTGCCCACGGCGAGCTGCTGCCGGGCGTCGGGGACGAGGGCGCCGCCGGCGTGGGCGGGGGCGGCGAGCGCGCTCAGCTGGATGCCGAGCAGGGCGAGGAGGACCGTGAGTAAACGCGCGCGTCGGTGGGGTCGCCGCTGGCCGATCATGAACCGATGCCTCCGCCCTACCGTCGATCAGGACTACAGACGGTATAGCGGAGGGCGTCGTACGCAATGCCGTTCCGGACAGCTACCGTCTGTCCACCGACGGTACGGACGGGGTGGTCGCTTGGTTCGAACGGTGCAGGTGGGTGCCCCTTTTCGGGGGGCTTGGCCATTTCGGTCGACTGCGGGTGGGTGGGGGCTGGTCGCGCCCACGCGGCGGAGCCGCAAATCGATAGGGCCCCGCGCCCCTGAAGGGGCGCTGCAGTCACGTCAGCGGCACCCCCTGCCCCGGTCTCAGCCGACGTGCACCCGGATCAAGCCGCCCCCCACACCCTCCACCCGCACCTCGGTCAGATCCCGCACCGCCACGTCCGGCCCGTGCGCCCCCGCCCGGGGTCCGACGCCGACCACGCGCATCCCCGCCGCGCGCCCCGCCGCGATCCCCGCGCCGGAGTCCTCGAAGACCACGCAGTCCGCCGGGGCGACCCCCAGCTCCGCCGCGCCCTTCAGGAAGCCCTCCGGGTCCGGCTTGCTCGCGCCGACCGACTCCGCCGTGATCCGCACCGCCGGCAGCGGCAGCCCGGCGGCGGCCATCCGCGCCGTGGACAGCGCCACGTCCGCCGAGGTGACCAGGGCGTGCGGCAGCCCGGCCAGCGAGGCGAGGAAGGCCGCGGCGCCCGGGACCTCCACGACCCCGTCCATGTCGGCGGTCTCCTCGGCGAGCATCCGCTCGTTGTCCGCGAGGTTCTGCTTCATCGGCCGGTCCGGCAGCAGCACCGCCATGGACGCGTGCCCCTGGCGCCCGTGGACGACCTGCATGACCTCGTCGCCGTCCAGCCCGTGCCGCTCGGACCAGCGCCGCCAGATGCGTTCCACGACGGCGTCGGAGTTGACGAGGGTGCCGTCCATGTCGAGCAGGAGGGCGCGGGCGGGGAGAACGAGGGTGGCCATCATCGGCAGCTCCTGAACGGGCCGGGCTGAGAACAAGGCGGCCCCGCCCGCCGGTCAGGGAAAACGAGCGGGAGCCACTTTGTTTCTCTACGATACAAAGCGGAGGGCCCTCCCGCCACCCGCTTCGCCGACCGTTCACCGAGTCTTCAGCTCGCCGGGGCGAGCGGGGACGAGCGGCGGGCGAGCGGCGGGCGAGCGGGAGCGGCCCCGCTCAAACCCCGCCTCAGCCCGCGATCGCCTCCCACAGGCTCCACACGCCCAGCGCCAGCATCAGCACGGCCGCGATCTGCGTGATCAGCCGCAGCGGCACCTTCTTCATCAGCGCCTTCCCGCCGACGATGCCCAGTCCGGCCACCGCCCACAGGCCCAGCACCGCGCCCAGGCCGACGGACAGCGGGTCGTCGTAGCGGGCCGCGAGGTTCGCCGTCATGATCTGCGTGAGGTCCCCGAACTCCGCGACCAGGATGAGCATGAAGCCCGTACCGGCGACCTTCCAGAAGGACTGGTCGGCCGGCTTGCGGATCTCCTCGTCCTCCTCGCCCTTCTTCAGCAGGAGCACGGCCGCGCCGCCGAGGAACAGCACACCGGTGAGCGCGTGCACGATCTGCTGCGGGAGGAGGGTCAGCACGCTGCCGGCCGCGACGGCGAGCACGACATGCAGGAGGAAGGCCGCGGCGACACCGGCGAAGACGTACGACGCCCGGTAGCGCGTACCCAGGACGAGGCCGGCGAGCGCGGTCTTGTCGGGGAGTTCGGCGAGGAAGATGACGCCGAAGACGAGCGCCGTCACGGTGATGCTGATCAAGGGTCCTCAATCGGTCGGGGCCGCCCCACCGAGAGTGCTGTTCCTCACAACGCGGACGCCTCGGCACGGCAGCGCACAACGGTCACCCGCGCCGTACGGCACAGGCGTGCACTGCTTGCCGAAGGTCTCGCTGGCGGCCTCTCGGTCGAGGTCCGCCTCCGGGCGCCGGCTCAGACGGGCTGAGCAGTATGTCGACGGTCCGGCGAAGAGCTACTCCCCTTCAACGCCCTCCACAGTACGTGACCCTTCAACCGATCCCAAGGCCGGAAGTCCCCCCTGTGAGTCACGTCGCACATCTTGTTCTGTCATGAGCGCGTCATTAGTTTCTTACCGAACGCTCACCCATCGGCAACACGGCGGCGCGAGCATTCCCTCGCTCGCGCTCCAACACCCCACCCCCACCAGGGAGTTACCATGCCGAAGTTCTACGCGCGTCGACGACTCAGCATACTCGCGGCTCTTACCGGACTCATAGCCTCTGCCGCCCTCCTCAACTCCCCGAGCGCCTCCGCCGCCCTCCCCACCCCGGTCAGCGCGTCCACCGCCCGCACCTACCTCGCCTCGCTCACCGTGGCCACCGAGAGCCGTACCGGCTACTCCCGGGACCTGTTCCCGACCTGGATCACCATCAGCGGCACCTGCAACACCCGTGAGTACGTCATCAAGCGCGACGGCACGAACGTCGTCACCAACTCCGCCTGCACCGCCACCAGCGGCAGCTGGTACTCGCAGTACGACGGCGTCACCACCACCGACGCCAGCACCTTCGACATCGACCATGTGGTGCCGCTCGCCGAGGCCTGGGACTCCGGCGCCAGCGCGTGGACCACCGCCCAGCGCCAGGCCTTCGCCAACGACGTCACCCGCCCCCAGCTGATCGCCGTCTCGGCCAGCTCCAACCGCTCCAAGAGCGACAGCGACCCGGCCGACTGGGTGCCCACCCGCAGCGCCTACGTCTGCACCTACGTCCGCGCCTGGGTCCAGGTGAAGTACTACTACGACCTCTCGGTGGACTCCGCCGAGAAGAGCGCGCTCACCAGCTACCTCGCCAACTGCTGAGTACCGGAACCTCCCCGCTGACCTCCGTCGTTCCGTACCGTACGGGGCGACGGAGGAGGAACTTGTGGCCGGACTGCGGCTGGGGCCGCTGCTGAGGTATGCCGACGGCTCGTCGGCGACCGTCTGGGTCGAGACGAGCCGTCCGTGCACCGCCGAGGTGCGCTGCTCCGACGGCGCCCGCGGCAGCGCGCGCACCTTCCAGGTGGCGGGCCACCACTACGCCCTGGTCCCGGTCACCGGGCTGACGCCGGGGACCTCGCCGTCGTACGAGGTGGTCCTGGACGGCACCCGGGTGTGGCCGCTGCCCGACTCCCGTTTCCCGCCCTCGGTGATCCGCACCCGGGCCGACGGCGACCCCCTGCGCGTGGTCTTCGGCTCCTGCCGCTGGGCCGCGCCCCCGGCCGACGGGAATGACCCGGTCGGCCCGGACGCCCTCGACAGCCTGGCCGCGCGGCTCGCCACCGGGGGTGAACGGCCGGACGTGCTGCTGCTGTTGGGCGACCAGGTGTACGCCGACGAGACCTCGGAGGCCACCCGGCAGTGGCTCGCCGCCCGCCGCGGTCTCGCGGACCCGCCCGGCGCCGAGGTCGCGGACTACGAGGAGTACACCCGCCTCTACTACGAGTCCTGGCTCGACCCCGAGGTCCGCTGGCTGCTCTCCACCGTGCCCAGTTGCATGATCTTCGACGATCACGACGTCATCGACGACTGGAACACCTCCGCCGCCTGGCTGGCCGACCTGCGGGCCACCCCCTGGTGGCAGGAGCGGCTGCTGAGCGGGCTGATGTCGTACTGGGTGCACCAGCACCTGGGCAACCTCTCGCCGGCCGAGCTCGCCGCCGACCCGCTCTACGCGGCCGTGTGCGACTCCCCCGACGGCACGGACGAGTTGCGCGCCTTCGCCGCCGGAGCCGACGCCGACCCGTCCTCCGTGCGCTGGAGTTACCGGCGCGACTTCGGGCGGGTGCGGCTGCTGATGGTGGACACCCGGGCGGCGCGGGTGCTCGACGAGCGGAACCGCTCCATGCTCGACCCGGGCGAGGCCGAGTGGCTGCGCGAACAGGCGCTGGCCGACCGGGAGTCGTACGACCATCTCCTGGTCGGCACCTCGCTGCCCTGGCTGCTGCCGCACCTGATACACGACGTCGAGACCTGGGACGCGGCGCTGTGCCGGGGCGAACGCGGCGCCCGCTGGGCCCAGTTCGGGGAGCGGCTGCGCCGGGCGGCCGACCTGGAGCACTGGGCGGCCTTCCCGGCGTCGTTCGCCGCACTGGCCGACCTGTTCGCCCGCACCGGTTCCGGTCCCGGGGCGCCCGCGACGGTCTGCGTGCTCTCCGGGGACGTCCACCACGCGTACGTCGCCGAACCCTCGTGGCCCGCCGGAGTCCCGCTCGACTCCCGTGTGCTGCAACTCACTTGCTCGCCCGTCCACAACTCCGTGCCGTGGTCGATCAGGGTCGGCTTCCGGTTCGGCTGGAGCGCCCTGGCCCGGTTCCTCGGGCGGCGGCTGACCCGGCACGGGCGCTGTGCGCGACCGCCGGTGACATGGCGGAAGACGGGCGGGCCGTGGTTCGGCAACCAGCTCATGACGCTGACGCTGCACGGCCGTTCGGCCCGGCTGCGGCTGGAGCGGGCCCGGCGCAACGGCACCCTCGAGACCGTGGAGGAGTCCGCCCTCACCACCCCATGAGGGACAACTGGGGCGCGTGGGGCGCGCGTTGGCTTCTGTTAACCGCAACGGCATGATGAGGCGGACCGTCCGCTTCCCGATCGCCTGCTTCCCGATCTCCAGCGGCGGCCTTCCTGCCATGCGCCCCCACACGCCCGGGAGTCACGTCGTTGTCCTCCTCGCCCCAGGAATCCGCCCCGGTCTCCGTCGCCCTGGTCGGCGCCGGACCGCGCGGCACCAGCGTCCTGGAACGCCTCTGCGCCTCCGCACCCGAGCTGCTGTCCCCGGGCCTGCGCCTCACGGTCCATGTGATCGACCCGGCGCCGCCGGGCCCGGGCCGGGTCTGGCGTACGACGCAGTCGGCCGAGCTGCTGATGAACACCGTGGCGAGCCAGGTCACGCTGTTCACCGACGCCAGCGTGGACTGCGCGGGCCCGGTCCGGCCCGGCCCCAGCCTGTACGAGTGGGCGGCCGGCGAGCTGGACCCCGACGACTACCCGACCCGCGCCCACTACGGCCGCTACCTGGAGTGGGTGTTCGCGAGGACGGTCGCGCGGGCGCCGGAGGCGGTCCGTGTCGAGACGCATCGCGCCCGTGCCGTACAACTCGCCGACGACCCCGACGGCCGGCAGACGCTCACCCTGGACGACGGCCGTACCCTGCCCGGCCTCGCGGCGGTGGTGCTGGCCCAGGGCCACCTCCCGGCGACGGCGGCCCCCGAGGACCGCCACCACCGCACGCACGCCGGCCGCCACCGCCTGCGGCACATACCGCCCGCCAACCCGGCCGACGTCGACCTCGGCCCGCTCGCGCCCGGCGAACCGGTGCTGCTGCGCGGCCTGGGCCTCAACTTCTTCGACCACCTGGCCCTGCTGACCACCGGCCGGGGCGGCCGCTTCACCCGCACGGCCGACGGCGCGCTGCGCTACACGCCCTCCGGCCGCGAACCCCGCCTGTACGCGGGCTCCCGGCGGGGCGTCCCGTACCAGGCGCGCGGCGACAACGCCAAGGGCCCGTACGGCCGTCACACCCCCCTCCTGCTCACCCCCGAGGTCATCGCGGGCTTCCGTGAACGCGCGGACTCCGGCGAGGCGCCCGACTTCCTCGCGGAGGTCTGGCCGCTGGTCGCCAAGGAGGTGGAGACGGTGTACTACACCGCCCTGACCGGCGACCCGGACTTCACCGAGCGCTTCCTCGCGGCCGGCGGCCGGCGCGAGGAGGCGGCCGTACTCGACGCGTCCGGCGTCCCGGCGGCGGACCGGTGGTGCTGGGAGCGCCTCCAACGTCCCTACGGTGACCGGACGTTCACCGATCCCGCGCAGTGGCGGAGCTGGCTCCTGGGGTACCTGCGCGAGGACGCGGCGCAGGCCGCCCTCGGCAATGTGCGCGGCCCGCTCAAGGCGGCCCTGGACGTGCTGCGCGACCTGCGCAACGAGATACGGCTGATCGTCGACCACGGCGGGCTGACCGGCGCCTCCCGGGGCAGCCACCTGGACGGCTGGTACACCCCGCTCAACGCGTTCCTGTCCATCGGTCCGCCCCGCCGCCGTATCGAGGAGCTGACCGCGCTGCTGGCGGCGGGCGTGGTGGAGGTGCTGGGCCCGGGGCTGGAGGTGGACCGGGAGGAGGGTGCCTGGGTGGCGCGCTCCCCGGAGGTGCCCGGCTCGGTGGTCCGGGTGACCACGCTCGTGGAGGCCCGCCTCCCGGAGCCGGACCTGCGCCGCACCGCCGACGAGCTGCTGGCCGGGCTGCTGCGCGAGGGCGCGTGCCGCCCCCACACGGTGGACGGGCACGAGACCGGCGGGCTGGACGTGACACCGCGCCCGTACCGGCTGATCGACCGTCAAGGGCGGTTGCACGTACGACGGTTCGCCTTCGGGGTGCCCACGGAGGGCGTGCACTGGGTGACCGCGGCAGGCGCTCGTCCGGGCGTGGACTCGGTGACGCTGTCGGACGCCGACGCGGTCGCACGGGCGGTGCTGCGGACGGCCGCGACGGCCGCGACGGCTTCGGGGGAGGCGACGGAGACGGCGGGGGCGCCGATGGGGGTGGCCGGGGCGGTGCGGGCCGTGGAGGTGGCGAGCACGCCGGTGGCCGTATAACGCCGTATAACGCTTTGCCACCGCACGAGCCCCCCGTGAAACTCCTGTCACACGCCCCGCGTACGCTGTATGGCTGTCGTCGGGGGGCGCAA
This sequence comes from Streptomyces sp. NPDC048277, assembly GCF_040652235.1. Lineage (NCBI taxonomy): Bacteria > Bacillati > Actinomycetota > Actinomycetes > Kitasatosporales > Streptomycetaceae > Streptomyces > Streptomyces sp. NPDC048277. Next base: position 286,796 of record NZ_JBEZLQ010000010.1, on the reverse strand, counting down.
CAGGACAATCGCGGGGGAACCGTCGTGTGGGAAAGCGTGGGGTCGCTGGAGGCCGGGCCCTGGATATACGCCATGGTCGCCCTGTCCGTGCTGCTTGATGTGTTCCTGCCGGTCCTGCCGAGCGGTGTGCTGGTCATCACCGCGGCCACGGCCGCGGCGGCGGGCTCCGGCGCGTCGGCCGGAAAGGTCCCGCACGCCGTACCCGACATCCTGGCGCTGATCTTCTGCGCGGCCACCGCGTCGGTCCTCGGCGACCTGGTCGCCTACCGGCTGGCCCGGCGCGGCGGGGCCCGCCTGGACCGCGCGATCGCCCGCTCCCGGCGGCTGAGCAGCGCGCAGGAACGTCTCGGCGACGCGCTGTCCCGGGGCGGCGGCGCGCTGGTGGTGCTGGCCCGGTTCGCCCCGGCCGGCCGCTCGATCGTCTCGCTCGGCGCCGGCGCGACCCACCGCCGCGTCCGCGAATTCCTCCCCTGGTCCGCCCTGGCGGGCCTGACCTGGGCGGTCTACAGCGTCGCCCTCGGCTACCTGGGCGCCCAGTGGCTGGGCGCGACCTGGGTGACGACGGCGATCTCGGTGGCGGCGCTGTTCGGGGCGGGGGCGGGGGCCGGGTACCTGATGCGAAGACGCCGCCCGGCCTGACCCCCACCCGACATCAGCCGGCGGCTTCCCGCACCGCCTGTCCCCGCACCTCCAGGCTCCCCAGCAACTCGGCGGTCGCCTCCGCGATCGCGTCCACCGCCCGCTCGAACGCCTCCCGGTTGTGCACGGCCGGCGCCCGGAACCCGGACACCTTCCGTACGTACTGCAACGCGGCAGCACGGATCTCCTCCTCCGTGGCTTCCTCGGCCAGCTGGGGCGGACGCAGGGTCTTGATACTCCGGCACATGTCGCCAGTCTCCCGCAACCCCCCTCCCTCCTGCGAGGATCTTCCCGAGGCGGCCACCGCTCCCGGGGCCGACCGACGAGAGGACACCCCCATGACAAACGCGTCGAACGCGTCGAACACGCCGAACACCACCCGCCACCCGCTCACCGTGGCCGTCCTGGGCCCCGGCGGTGTCGGCGGCCTCCTCGCCGCCCTGCTCTCCCGCTCCGGCCACCGCGTCCTCTGCCTGGCCGGCGAGGAGACGGCAGGCACCCTCCGTACCACCGGAATCCAGGTCCGCAGCGCCCTGTTCGGCGAGTTCACGGCCCCCGTCGAGGCCGACACGGTCCTCCGTGAACCGGTCGACGCCTGCCTGATCACCGTCAAGGCCACCGCCCTGGACGCGGCCCTCACCCGCATCCCGCCCGCGGCCCTCGGCGACGCCCTCCTCGTGCCGTTCCTGAACGGCGTGGAGCACCCCGCGCTGCTGCGCGCCCGCTACGCCCCCGACCGCGTGGCCCCCTCCGTGATCCGCGTCGAGTCGACCCGCCTCGCCCCCGGCCTGATCGAACACGGCAGCCCGTTCGCGGAGATCGACCTGACCGGCGCCAAGGTCCCGCGCCCCCGCCTGGAGGCCCTGGCCGAGGCCCTCACCGCGGCCGGCCCGGCCACCCGCGTCCTGGACGACGAGACGTCGGCCCTCTGGGCGAAGATGTCGTTCCTCGCGCCCATCGCCCTGCTCACCACCCGCTATACCCTCCCGCTCGGGGAGGCCCGCACCCGGCACCGGGAGGAACTGGCCTCGCTCGTCGCGGAGGCGGCCGCGGTCAGCCGCGCCTGCGGCGCCCCCGTGGACCCGGCCCAGGCCCTGTCCCGGTACGACACCTTCGCGCCCGCCGCCAAGACCTCGATGCAACGCGACGCGGAGGCGGGCCGCCCGCTCGAACTCGACGCGATCGGCGGCGCGTTGCTCCGCGCGGCAGACCGCCACGGCGTCCCCGTACCGGTGACGGCGCGGATCGTACGGGAGTTGCGCGAGAAGGCCGGTCGCTAAGCGCTCCGCTGGGAGTGCCGCGATGCGCCGTCAATCATCTGCGGCGCCGTCGTGGCCGGTCGCGCAGTTCCCCGCGCCCCTTCAGGGCGCTGCCGAACCCCAGCGGACATCACCCGGCCTGCTCAGGCAACTACTCGCCCACTCCGCCCGGGGGTTCGGGCCGCCGCGAGGAAAGCGGCCATCTTCTCGCGGCTCTTGACCCCCGGCGCGGTCTCCACGCTGCTGGAGACATCCACGCCGTAGGGGCCGAAGTCCTCGACGACAGCGGCCACGTTGTGCTCGTCGAGGCCGCCGGCGATGACGACCTTCCCGGGCACGTCCGCGACCCAGGCGGGGATGTCGGCGAACACGCCGCTGCCCGCGCTGGCGTCGTAGAAGAAGTACTGCAGGGCCTCCGGCTTCTCGGGCGGGGTGCCGGAGGCGAGGGCGAGGTTGGGGATGTCGGCCGGCTCGTAGATCTGGACGGTGTCGAAGTGCTCGGCGACGGCGGCCGTCTCGGCGTACGTCAGGGCCACCGCGAAGGCGGGGATACGCCCCCGGGCGTACCCGGCGAGCTCCACGGCCCGCTCGGGCGCGCAGTACCGCTTGCTCTTCGGGGTCACGACGATCCCGATCGCGTCGTACCCGAGCTCGACGGCCCAGTCGATCTGCTGCTCCTGGGTGAGCCCGCACACCTTCACGAACGTCGACTGCTGCCCGCTCATCCTGTCCCTGCTCCGTTCTCCCGCCCGGCGGGAACGCGATCGTCGCCTCCAGGCTCTCACCCGCGGGCCGGGGCCGTTGTCAGTGGTGGCTGGCAGCATCGCCGACATGACGGACACGATCGAGGACTGGCGGTCCTTCCTGGCGCGGTGGAGCCGGGAATGGGCGGACGCGCAGGATCAGGATGTGGACGCGCCGACCCGGGACGAGGAGCCCCTGCGGACCGGTTGGCTGGGGTTCCCGGCCGCCTCCGAGGAACGGCTGGGCGCGCTGGAGGAGCGGCTCGGGCACCGGCTGCCGCCGTCGTACCGGGCGTTCCTCGCGGTGAGCGACGGCTGGCGGCACGCGGGCGGGTTCGTCTGGCTGCTCGCCGGCACCGACCGCGTCCGGTGGCACGAGGACGCGGCGGGCCTGTCCGAGTACTTCCCCGGGGAACTGGACGAGGACCCCACGCCCGAGGACGTCCTGCTCGCCGGGATGTGGGGGCGGGCACTGCAACTGGACGTGGAGTCCGACGCCGTCTACGTCCTGCTGGACCCGGGGGACGTGGACGAGGCGGGCGAGTGGGCCGTGTACACGTGGGCGTCGTGGCATGGGGACGTACCGACGCGGTACGGATCGTTCCGTACGTTCATGGAGGCGATGTACCGGGAGTTCCACAGCCTGGAGGCGAGCCGCTCGAAGCGGGCGGGGCGGGAGTTCGTCAACGCGACGACCCGGGCTCTGGACGCGACCGTGGAGGCCGCGCGGCTGGACGCGCTCGGCGGGCGGTACGAGCGGGCCGCGACGGCACTGGCGGAGGCGGTCGCGCACGGCAGGCCCCGGGCGGCGGGAATGCGCGACCAGATCCGCCGGCTGCTCGGCCAGACGTACATGGTGTCCTTCCACGGCCTGGCGGACGGTCCCCTGTACGCCCGGGAGATCGTGCCGGTGCTCGTGGCCGAGCACGCGCGCATGCGCAGGGACGAGGACCTGGCGGCCCGCCACCTGCCGGGCGCCTCCGACGCGGTGCGCGAGGCGGCGGACGAGGTGCTGCGGCGGATACGGGACGGCAGTTTCCGCTCGACCGCCGAGGGCGCCTTCGGGCGGGCCGTCGAGGAGGCACGGGAACAGGCACGCTGGGGTGAGACGGACGCGGCCTGGCACACCCTGCGCGCCGCGCTGCCCGGGTGGCGCCCGCTCAGCCCCGACCACCTCGCCCCGGTCGGCCTGTGCGCCGACCCGCTCCTGGGCCCCCTGATCACACCGGAGCGGGGCCGGGAACTGCTGGCCACGCCCCGGGCGGGTGAGCCGGGTGACCCCCCGCCGCCCACCGCCGACCTGGATCCGCCGGGCCTGGCCTGGCTGGCGGACGTGGACTCCGGCCGGCTCCTGTCGTCGTACCGCTTCCTTCTCGTGGAGGGCGTGGAACCGGCCGAACTGCCGTCCCTCATAGGCGTGGACGAGTCCGCCGTCCTCAACGACCCGGCGACGCTCTGGGACGCCCGGACGCGTTTCCGCCGTACCGACGACATCCCGCCGTGGGCGGACGTGGCGCTGACCGCCGTCGGCCGGGCGGGCCCGGGCTGGAGCTTCGCGTTCGAGGCGGCGCCGGGCGGGAGCCCCGGCGGACAGCGGTTCGTCTCCCCGGGCCTCGCCGCCTCCCGGGGCACCCGCACGGTGACCGTGTGGAGCGAGCCCTCCCGGGCGCACCGCCCCGGGGTCTTCCATCTCTCCGTCGCGGAGAACGGCGAGGAACGGTACGGCCTCACGGTCGGCGGCACCGCGACCGACAGCCGCGGCACGGTGCCGGACGCCCTCCGCCCGGACCTCCTCTTCCCACCGGACGCCCCCGCCGAGGACCGCCGGGGCGAGCGCCGCGCCCTCGGTGCGCTCGCGGGCGAACTCGGGGTCCGGCTGCCGCGGTTCGCGCTCACCCAGGGGCGCCTGCACACCTTCCGCACCCGCTCCTGGAACCGTGCCCCGGGCCCGGGCGAGGCGTATGTGACCATCGGCTTCGCGCGGTTGCGGCCGTAGCGGGGTAGGCCCGGGGCCCGTGTTCCAGGACGCCGGGCCGGGGCCGCCCCCGGGGGGGCTTTCACCCGAGTCGCGGTTCCTGGTCCTTCTCCGTGGCTACGGCGCCCGCGGAGACGAGGGTCGCGGCGGCGAGGCTGCCCCAGAGGGCGGCCTGGCCGTGGGGGGCGAGAGCGGTGATGACCGCCGGCGAGGCGGCGAGGCCGAAGCCCGTGGAGAGCTGGAAGCGGGCGAGGGTGCGTCCCAGGACATGCGCCGGGGTGAGGGCGGTGACGAGCGCGGTGGCGCTGCCCGCGTAGATGATCTCGCCGAGGGTGCAGACCACGGACACCGCGGCGACGGCCGGTGCGCCCCAGCCGTGTCCCAGGGAGGTGGCCGCGAGGAAGCCGAGGTAGGACGCGGTGAGCACCACGCCGGCGATCGCCAGCACGGGTCGGCGGGGGAAGCGGGACAGCAGCACGGTGACCGGCACCTGCAGGGCGACCACCAGCACCGTGTTGGCCACGAAGATGGCCGCCGACCACACCGGGGAGGCGTGCATCTGCGTCACCAGGACCAGAGGGAGCGCGATTTCGGGGACGTTGAGGCAGAAGACGTAGATCACGTTGGCGGCCAGCAGCGCGCGCATCCGGGGTGCGGGCCCGCCGTCCCCGTCCTCGGCCGTGGCAGCGGCCGGACGGCCGTGTACGTGGACCGACCACGCCAAGGCCGCCGCGGCGAGGTAGGCGAGCCCGGTGACGGCTGCCAGCGCCCGCAACGCGGTGGTGCCGCCCGCCAGGCACGCGGTGGCGAGGAGGGCACCGGCGCCCAGGCCGGCGTTGCGCAGGGCGCGGCCCGCCGCGAGGGCGGCGTCGCGTTCCCGGCCGTGGGCGACGGTGGCCACGAGGGCGGCCGGCCATGCCTGGTTGCCGATGCCGAGGAAGAGCGCGGCCGTCGCGAACAGCCAGACGTTCCCCGTCGGCGTGGCCAGCAGCAGCACCACGCCGACCACCCGCACCAGCATCGACGCCGCCACGGCCGTGCTGCGCGCGCCCCGGTCCAGCCAGCGGCCCACCGCGGGCATGCACCCGAGACCCGCGACGACGCCGACTGTCATGGCGGTGCCGGTGACCGGCGCGGACAGCCCGAGCACCAGCACTCCGTAGAGCAGCAGAAAGGGCCGCAGCAGGCCGGTGCCGAGCGCGTCCACGGTCAGGGCGACGGCGTAACGGGGACCTCCGGAGGCGCGGAGGAGAACACGGGGACGGACTCTGGTGGTGGTTGCCATGGCGCCAACGGTCCGGGCGGGCCGCCGCAAGCGGCACGTCGGTTGACGGACATCGTCAACCGACGCCGTCACCGGCCGCCCGACCGGCCATGCTGAGGGGATGACGCTGCGCATCGACATCACCGGACTGCCGGCCGAGCGGCTGCGGTTCGCCGCCTCCCCGCTGGCCGAGCTGACCGCGATGCTGCACGTCCTGGCCGAACCCGGGCATCACCCGCGGCTGGCCGGCTGGGCCGGGGACGTCTGGTCCGGGATGCCGCCGGAGCTGGCCGAGCGGCTCCGGGAGGCGGAGTTCCTCTGGCGCTCCTCACGAGCCGATTTCCTGGTCCCCGCCCGGCCCCGGCCGACCCTCGCCGAGGAGTTGGACGACGTGGACCGGATCGACGACGAGACCTATGTGACCGCCGCGCTCATCACCACGTGCGGCAGCAACCGGGTCCTCTTCGCCGCGCCGTCGCCGCTCGCCGACCGGGCCGCACGCGAACGGGCCCTGGACCTGGCCCAGGCCCGCGGCGCACTCCAGGAGGCCTTCGCGGAACGGCTGCTCGCGGACCCGGCCGCGGTGCGGGCACGGGTGCGCCACACCCTCGAACAGTGCGCCGAGGCGTTCTTCGACACCGCCTGGACAGGCGTCGCCGTACGGCTGGCCACCGACCTGCGCCTGAAGAACGACCTGCTGAAGCGCCGGGGCATCGGGGCGGCACTCGCCTCGGTCTCCGGCGCGGTCACCCTGACACCGGACGGCGACTGCATCGTCCTGGACAAGCTGCAGGACAGGGCGACCACCGCCCACGGCACCGGGGTCACCTTCATCCCCAGTGACTTCGGCAGCCCGCACCTGGTGGTGGTCCACGCGCCCGGCTGGCAGCCGGTGGTGCAGTACCCCGTGGCCGAGCCGAGCCCGTCGGAGCCGGTGTCGCTGGAAACGGTCACCCTCCGGCTGGAGGCACTCGCCCACCCGGTACGGCTACGGCTGCTGCGCACCCTGGCCCGCGGCCCGCACACCACCGGCGAGCTGGCCCACGCCTGGGAACTCTCGCCCCCGGAGGTCTCCCGCCACCTCGCCGTCCTGCGCCGCACGGGCCTGCTCACCACCCGGCGGCACGGCCGCTACGTCCACTACACCCTCAACCTGCCCGAGATGACGGCACTGGGCGCGGACCTGCTGGCAGCCGTACTGCGCTGAGCGGCCGCGGGCTGCCGTGCCGTAACGCGGAGTTGCACGACAACGCAGAGTCGGACGTCCCCACCCTTTCGCATGAACCTCCCGAACGAACTCGCCACCCAAAATCGAACAGGCGTACCATTGCCGGGTGGCTGCGACCTATGACTTTCCGAGTGACCTCCTCGCCGGTCAGGAGGAGCTGCATCAGGTCCGGGCCGAGCTGTCGGCCCTGCTGAAGCGGCTCCCCTGGTCGGTCGAGCCGCTGGACGGATTCAGTGACGGCGGCGGCTGGCGCAAGGTGGAGCGCCCCGCCTCCCCGGGCTGGACCGAGGACGAACAGGCCGAGGTGGAGAAACTGCGCCGCCGCGAACACGAACTCGCCGTGTTCGTCAGCGGCCACCGCTTCTGGGCGGAAGTGACGGCAACGGACCGCATGAACGCAAGAAGCCGCCTCAAGCACGCGCACGAGAAGGGCTGACAACACAAGAGGACCCCGGCCGCCACGGCCGGGGTCCTCTCACCAAAGTGGGCGCGGACGGTTTCGAACCGCCGACATCCTGCTTGTAAGGCAGGCGCTCTACCACTGAGCTACGCACCCGAGATGAGTCGACAGCCTACATTGCCGCAGGCACTGTCCCGCAAACCCGTATCCGGACCCGACTGCGCGAACCGCTGCGGACCTGTCGCACAAACCGCGAACTGACCGCCCCGTGTGTTCGTCTTTCACGGGTGGGAGAATGGCTGGGAACCGCCAGCACACAGGGCGCACCGCGGCACGGGGAGAGGGAGAAGTGACGGGGACATCGGCGACTTCGGCGGCATCCGAGCAGTCGTACTCGCCTCCCGGGAGGGTCCGGCGCACTCCCCTCAGGGATGTTCTCGCCCTCGTGGGTCTGCCGTTGGTGGCGGTGCTCGTGGTGCCCGGGGCGTTCGCCGGCGGGGGGACCCGGCGGTGGTTCGGGGGGCGGGCCGAGGGGCAGCGGGCCGAGGCCCAGGCCGCGAAGGACGCCGCTGCCGCCGCCTTCTACGAGCTGGACACCGCGCAGCGGGATCTGCGGATCTCCATAGAGACCATCTCCGCCGTCGACGACTCGCCGGCCGCGCGTCGGGCCGTCTCCGACTTCGAGGCGCTGGGACGGCGCATCGACGAGGTGAGCAATCGGTACATCCAGGCCATCGACGCGTACGACCTGGACCGGGACGATCTGGAGGCCGCCGTCGCGTCACGGGCCCGGGGGGAGATCACCCGGGCCAAGGACGAGCTCGTCGGTGTGAAGCGGGAGCTGGACCGGTTCGAGGAGTCGCTCGGGCCGCTGCTCGGCAAGGCCGAGACGCAGCTGGCGCGGCTCGCGCCCGCCGTGGAGCGGGCCCGGCAGGCGTTGCTGGCGGCGAGCAACGCGCTCGACGCGGTGCGGAGCACGCAGTTGCGGGCCGATGAGCTGGCGGCTCGGCTGGCCGCGCTCGCGCCCGAGCTGACCAAGCTCAATCAGGGGGCCGGGCAGCACGGCGTGCAGGCGACGCTGGAGCGGGCCGGGCGGGTGCAGCGGGAGGCCGAGGCCCTTCGGGTGGCGGCCGAGCGGCTGCCGGAGCAGGCCGCCGAGATCGATCACCGGCTGGTGTCGCTGCGGACGCGCGCGCAGGCGCTGACCACCCGGGCCGGGCAGGTCGACCCGGTGCTGAGCGAGCTGCGGCGGCGGTTCTCCGCGGCGTGCTGGCAGGATCTGCAGCAGGTGCCCGAGCAGGCCGCCCAGAACGTACAGCAGGCCGAGCTCAGGCTGAAGGAGGCGCAGGCCGCGCGGGACGCCCAGAAGTGGGCGGACGCCACCTCGCTGCTCTCCACCGTGCGGGCGCTGCTGAACAGCACCGACGAGGCCGTGTCGGCGGCCGGTGACCGGCTGGGCCGGCTGAACGCCGTACAGAAGGATCCGCAGGCGGAGACCGAGCGGACCCGGTTCGCGATCCGGGACGCGCAGCGGCTGGCGATGGCCGGGCGGAGCAGTCCCGATCCGCGGCACGCGCGGCCGCTGGACGACGCGGTGGCGCGGCTGGACCGGGCGGTGGACTCGTTGCAGGGGCGGCACCCGGACTACTGGCACTTCCTGACGGAGACGGAAGCGGTACGGCAGTCGGTCGCGCGGGTGGTCACGCAGATCCGGGAGGATCGCGGCACCGGCCACTGAGCACCGGCCGCCGAGCACCGGCCACCGGCCGCCGAGGCGTTTGCCGAGGAGCCGTCCCGGGCGGATATTGGGTACGCGACCCGTATTGGATCCGCATTCGACACCAGGAGGCGGAGATGGCCTCACACGTCACGCACTCGGGGACGCGGCGGCACAAGATCGACTTCGATGAGGCGCTGCCCGTCGACCACCGGCTGAACCAGGTCTACCGGATCGGGGCCGGCCTGATGGGCCTGTTCCTGGTGGCCTTCGGCGTCCTCGGGCTCACCCGCAACATCGGCTACTTCGACACCGGCGGGAACACCGCGCTGGGCCTGAACACGAACGGCGCGCTGAGCGTGCTGTCGATCCTTGTCGGCCTGCTGCTCTTCGTCGGGATGGTGATCGGCGGGAACTTCGCGTCGACGCTGAACATGGTCCTCGGCGTGCTGTTCATCCTGAACGGCTTCCTGTTCCTCGGCCTGCTCGACACCGCCTCGGACTTCCTGGCGTTCAAGATCCAGAACGTGTTGTTCAGTTTCGTCGTGGGCCTGGTGCTGATGGTGTTCGGGATGTACGGCAGGGTCAGCACGAACCTGCCGCACGACAACCCGTACTGGCGGGCCCGCCACCCCGAGGCGGAGCAGCGGGCCGCACCGGCCACCGAGGATCAGGTGCGGTAGGCGTAGTAGTACGCGTTCGGGTACGACGCGATGATGCTCGCCAGCGACCTGCGGTAGGTGTTGGTCGAGTGGTACGTGACGTACGGGACGCCGTTGGCCTTGTACGTCACGATCATCGTGTGGTCCTTCGCACCGTCCCGGTCGAAGTCCATCTGGATGACGTCGCCGACCTCGGCCTGGTAGACGTTGGCGAGCGGCGTGGTGCGCTTGGAGTTCTGGGCGAACCAGGACCATTCGTTGACGCCGACGAACGAGTCCGACTGGATGTCGGCGTTGCCGAACCACTTCGTGTAGTCGTACACGTAGCCCGGGACGTGCTTCCAGCCGCCGGCCTTCAGGGACTGGCTGACGAAGTTGGTGCAGTCGCCGCCGTCCGCGTGCCCGTTGTAGTTCGGGTAGTCCGGGTTGTAGTTGTACACGTACTTCTCGGCGTAGGCCGCCATGGCCGTGTAGTCGTACGTTCCGCCGGTCAGGTTCTTCGGCACGGCCACCGGGTTGCGCGTGATGGCCGCGCGCGGGGCGTCCGGCGTGGTGTTGCCGTCGTCGGCGGTGGTCGGCGCCTTGACCGAGGGCTTGGACAGGGTGTTGACGGCGAGGCCGCCGTTGTCCGTGTCCGCGATGCCGGTGAGCTGCCAGGTCCCCTGCTGGTCCGCCTTGAAGGTCAGCTCGTGGTGGGCCTGGAAGCCGGTGGTCTTCGGCTCCTTGCCGGTGGCCTTCGCGTAGGTCAGCGTCGTGGTCTCGGTGACGTCGGCCTTGGCGGTGCGGCCGGTGACCCGGGTCGCGTCGAGCGTGACCCTGGTGCTGCCGGCGCTGTACGTCTCGCCGGCCTTGGCGATGCGCTCCTGGCGGCCGCGCAGCTGGGTCAGCGCGGAGTTCTCCTCGCGCGACTGCGTGCCGGAGAGCCGTACGTCCCCGGAGAAGCGCGAAGCGGTCTGCTTCTTCGTGGCCCCGTCGACGAGGGCCTGGGTGCGGTCGGTGAAGACCGCGTCGGCCAGCTTCTGGAAGGTCGCCTTGGTCGCGGCGTTCACGGTCGGGTCGTCGACGACGGCCGCGCCCGCGCTCCAGTTGGCCGCGAAGCCGACACCGACGACGACCGTGGCGGCCGTCGCCGCGACTATGGCCGTACGGCTGCGCTTACGGCTCAGTTTTCTGGATTTCAATGATGTTCCCCTCTACGCCGGTACACCTACCGGGCGAACCGCATCTTCGCACGGCGTGTGTGACTCCTGTGAAGGGGGTTGCAGAACTGCAATCAGCCCTCAGCGCGCCTCACTTGACGACGCTCGACCAGTCCGCCGGTGCCTGGGCCGGGTCCAGGGTGCGCAGCTGTGCCAGGGTCTGCGGGTCCTGCGCGTCGAGCCAGTCGGCGAGTTCCTTGAAGGACACGCACTTGACGCCCTTCTTGGTGCATATCTTCGGAATGATCTGGTCGATGGCCTTCATGTAGATGCCGCCGTTCCAGTTCTCGAAGTGGTTGCCGATGAACAGCGGGGCGCGGCTGCCGTAGTAGACGCGGTTGAAGCCGTTCATGTAGGCGTCGACGGTCTGCTGTTCCCATGCGGCGTACTTCGAGGAGTCGCCGTCGACCTCGCCGTTGGACTGGTTGTAGAGGAAGTTGAAGTCCATCGAGAGGGCCTGGTTGTTGTTGCTGTACGGCAGCAGTTCGAGCGGGAAGTTCCAGACGCCGTCCTTCTTCGACGGCCATATCTGGAGGTCGCCGGGGGAGCTGGCGTCGTACTTCCAGTTGTAGCCGTACTTCTGCAGGGCCTTGAGGAGGTTGGGCTGGCCCTCCAGGCAGGGGGCGCGTCCGCCGACGACCTCCTGCTTGAAGTCGAAGGGCAGGGCGGGGATGTCCTTGTAGCCGGTGTTGGTCTTCCAGTTCTCCGCGAACTCGTAGAACTGGTCGAGTTCGCTCTTCCACTGGGCGACGCTCCACTCGCCGCCGCCCTTCTTCTCGCAGAAGTGGCCGTTGAAGTGGGTGCCTATCTCGTTGCCCTGGTTGTACGCCTCGCGGAGCTGCTCCAGGGTGGTGCGTATGTGCTCGTCGGTGGCGTAGTCGATGGCGGCGTCGCCGGGCTGGTGCATCGGCCCGGTGTAGAGGGTCTTCTTGCTCTTGGGCAGCAGGTAGATGCCGGTGAGGAAGAAGGTCATGTGGGCGTTGTACTCCTTGGCCATCTCCCGGTAGTGCGAGAAGAGATGGTCGTCGCCCTCCAGGGCGCCGTCCCAGGAGAAGACGACGAACTGGGGCGGCTTCTCACCCGGCTTGAGCTTGACGGGCTTCAGCTGGTCCTTCTGCGGCCCGGTGTACGAGGTGGAGCCGTCACCGAGGATGTGGGTCTTGCCGTCCCACTTGGGTGACGCCGACGCCGACGGGGTGGCCTTCCTGGTGCCGGCGGCGGTGGGCGTGGTGTCGTCCTGCCTGGTCAGCACCAGATAGCCCGCGACGAGGGAGGCCACGACCAGGAAGGCGGCCAGGGTCAGGAACTCCGGGCGGGCCGGACGGCGGTCACGGGCGGGCGCCTTGCGGCGTCGGCCGCCTGTTGTCGACTTCGTGCGGGGCTTCATGCGGGTGCTCAATCTGCGAGGTGGCGTGGGGGAGCTTCGCGGGGCCTTGGTGGTCAGTCAAGGCCCATGGCCTGTGCCCAGACCGTGTACGGGACGTTGTCGGCGCCGGAACCGGCGATTCCCTTGAGCGGGAGCGGCTCCAGGGACTTGTTCAGGTCGATGCGGTAGACGACGACCGACGTCGTCACGGACGAGACCGTGCCGGTGTACCAGGAGGCGGTGTCCTTGTCGCTGGTGGCCAGGGTGTTGCCGGCCTTTCCGGCCGCCCCGGTGTCGAGGGCGGTGGTCGGATGGGCGAGACGGAACGATTCGGTGAGCGCCTGCTCGACGTCCTCGGCCACGTCGTCGCGGACCGCGCGCGTCGGCTGCGGGGTGTCCATGGCGACCCGGTGGCCGTTGCGGGTGATCTTGGCGACGGAGTACGGCTCGGTGTGGTCGCCGCCGGCCGCGAACGTGGCGTACCCGCTCGCCATCCGGATCGCGCTGGGCGTGGAGCTGCCCATGGACAGCGCGGGCACCTGTGCCCCCATGGTGTCGGAGAGCAGCCCCGAGGCGACGGCGGTGGACCGCACCTTGTCGAGCCCGGTGTCCATGCCGAGTTGCATGAACGGTGTGTTCACCGACAGGGCGAGGGCCTTCTCCAGGCTGATCTGCCCGTAGGACGTCCCGCCGTCGTTGTTCGCGTGGACCTTCTTGCCGCTGCGGTCCCAGTACGGTCCGTCGGGGGTGGTGACGTCGATCTTGTCGTTGCCGTCGTAGAGCATCCCGGGCAGCACGTCGGTGGCGGCCCCGCCGCGTTCCTTGTGGATGCCGTTCTGGAGTCCGGCCGCGTAGACGAACGGCAGGAAGGATGTGCCCGCCGGGACGGTGGTGGCGTTGGACTCGTTGTAGCCCTGCGTACGGTGGTCGGGTCCGCCGTAGACGGCGACGATCCGCCCGTCGGTCGCCACCGAGGCGGCGCCGTAGTGCGCGGCCTCGGCGAGCTTGGAGTCGCTCTTCACGGCGTCCTTGCGGGCCTTGGTCACGGCGTCGGTGAGCGTGGCCTCCTTCTTGCGGTCGAAGGTGGTGTAGATCTGGTATCCGCCCAGGTCGAACTCCTTGTCCGAGATGTGGGCGGCCTTCTTGGCGTACGTCTGCGCCAGTTCCACCAGATAGTCGCTCTGCTTGCCGGTGTCGTAGACCTTGTTGGTCTTGATCGGCTCGGGGAAGGTCTTGTACTTGGCCCGCTCGCTCGCCGACAGCTTGCCGATCTTCACCATCCGGTCCAGGATCCAGGACCAGCGCTCCACCGCCCGCTTGTGGTTGGCCTTGCCGAGCGTCGGGTCGTAGAGCCCGGCCCCCTTGAGGAGCGAGGCGAGCATCGCGGCCTGGCTGGCGTTCAGCTGGCCGACGTCCTTGCCGTAGTAGGCCTGGGCGGCGCGCTGGATGCCGTACGTCCCCCGGCCGAACCAGCTGGTGTTGAGGTACCCCTCCAGGATCTGGTCCTTGCTCATCTTGCTGTCGAGCTTGAGGGAGATCATGGCCTCGGTGAATTTACGGCTGACGGTCTGGTTCTGCGTCAGATAGACGTTCTTCACATATTGCTGGGTAATGGTGGAGCCACCCTCGGTGTCCCCCTTGCCGACCGTTCGGTAGAGCGCCCGGGCTATGCCTTTGAGTGAGATGCCGGGGTCGGTGTAGAAACTCTCGTTCTCCGCGGCGAGAACCGCCCACCGGACATCCACGGGTATGTCCTTGAGCGGCATGTCCTGCCGCTGCACCCACCCGGTACGGGCCATCGGCGTGCCGTCGGACCAGAAGTAGACGTTGTCCTGCTGGGTGGCATAGGTGTTGAGATTGGAAGGTATGTCCGTGGACGCGTAGGCGACGACGAGGAAAAGGCCCGTCAGCCCGATGCCCCCGAGCCACGCCCCCAGCCACTGCCGCCAGGACGGCACCCAGCGCCGCCAGCCGCTCCGGCCGGGCCGCGGGTACATCGGCCGCAGCTTGCGCGCGTACGGCGCCAGTGGCGCGAGCCGGGGTCCCACGAGGGCCCGGAGCCCCGCCACCGCCGCCAGCACCCGTTCACGCGGCGACAGGCGGGCACTGCGGCGCCGCTCGGCACGGCCGCCCGAGGCCGCCGACTCCGACTCCGGCTCCGGCTGCCGCTGTTCGGGCACCCGGATCTGCATCGTGACGTCCGCCCGCAGGGCGTCCACCTTCAGATGCAGGGTCTCGTCGTGCACCGGCAGGTCCGGCTTCTTCCGCCGCGCCCCGTCACGGGGCGCGGGGACGTCGGCCCCGCCGCGGCGCGCGTTCTTGCCCTCGCCCGCCTTCGCGGACTCGGCAGCCTCGGCGTCCTCGGCCCGCAGGGCGTGCAGTTCCTTCCACAGAGCCTCCGCTCTGCGCCGTGCGATCTCCTCTGCCCCCTGAGCGTCGTCGCCCTTCTGCCGCGGAGCATGCTCCGCACGCAGTGCGTCGACTTTCAGATGCAGGGTCGCGTCCGGCTCGAACGGCTTCTTCTCCCGGGATCCGGCCTGGTCATTGCCATCCTCCGGGTCGCCCGTCCGCTCCGTTGCGTCCGTCACGACTGCGTCTCCCCTCGCACTCGGTCTTGCGCGCGCGGTTAGACAGGTCGGGTGGACAGGACCGCGACAGGCGCGGCACTACGAGCCCCCCTCTTCCCCCGGTCTTTCGGCTCCTCGCGGCCAGCTCAAATTATCAGCGATCTTTTCAATATCTCCTCACAAGTATCGGACAGAAAGGAACACTCATGAAATTCTGAGGTGCAGTGATGCCCATCACTCCCGCATCACTCCCGTTAGCCTGTCCCCATGCCCCGATACGAGTACCGCTGCCGCACCTGCGGCGACACGTTCGAACTGTCCCGCCCCATGGCCGAGTCGTCGGCCCCGGCAGCTTGCCCGGAGGGCCATAAGGACACGGTGAAGCTGCTGTCGACGGTGGCGGTGGGCGGCGTCTCTTCGGCGCCGAGCCCCAGCGCCGGTGGATGTTGCGGCGGCGGTTGCTGCAGCTGACCCGCTGGGGGCGCGGGGAACTGCGCGATCAGCCCCCACCGGCCCGCAGCGAACTACACCACCGAACCACGCACGCCCTTCAAGAACTCCCGCAGGATCCGCTCGCCGGCGAGAACCCCCCTCTCCGGCAGCGCACTGATCGCCGGCCCGGTCCACTCGACGTCGGCCAACTCCCCGTGCCCCGGCCGCCACCCCCGATCCGCCGCCAGCAGCAGATCCGCGTCCAGCAGGGAGTCCCCCGCGGCCAGCGTCAGCTCCGCCCCGGTCCTGCGCGCAAGCTCCCGCATCGCCGCACTCTTCGTCAGCGGCTTGGGCACGGCGTAGATCTTCCGTCCCTGCAGGGACACCGTCCAGCCGCGGTTCTCGGCCCACACCGCCAGGGTCTTCACCCACTCCTCGGGCAGCAGCTCCCGCTCCACGACGAGGTAGGCGAACAGGTCCTCCGCGACCCGGTGCTTGCGCAGCCACAGCGGATCGGCGTGCTCCGTCAGATACGCCCGCACCTCGTCCAGCGGCGCGCACTCGTCGGCCAGCCGTGCCAGCACCCGCCCGTGCCAGTCCGGGTCGGACACCCCGTCCACGAGCAGATGCCCGCCGTTGGCGCAGATGGCGTACTTCGGCGCGGGCCCCGGCAGGTTGATCCGCTGGTACTGCTTGCGGGTACGGGTCGTGGTCGGCACGAAGACGGCCGCGTCCCCGAGGTCGGTCAGCAGCTGGGCCGCCGTCTCCGTCATGTACGACAGCGGCCTGGCCTCGTGCACCTCGACGCAGAGCAGCCGGGGCGCCCGCGCGTCCGGCATGGTCAGGGCCAGGGCGCCGGCCGAGTAGATGAGCGTACGGTCGAGGTCGCTCGCGACGAGCACCGCCATCAGAGGTTCACCGCCTTGCCGTCGGCGCCGGTCGCCCCGCGCGTGTACTTGGGGTGGATCAGCCCGACACAGGTGTACGGCAGCTCGCCGACCTCCTCCACCGGTACCCCTCTCTGCTCCGCAAGGAGCCGTACGTGGTCGAGGTCGGCCCCCGCTCCGGCCCGCGCGAGGATCTTCCAGGGCACCCGGCGCAGCAGCACCCGGGTGGTCTCCCCCACGCCCGGCTTGACGAGGTTGACGTCGTGGATGCCGTACTCCTCGCTGATTCGCTCGACGGCCGCCCAGCCCTCCCAGGTCGGCGCCCGGTCGGCGACGACGAGTTCCTTCACGGCCTCGTCCACCGCGTCCACGACCTCCCCGAACCGCGCCGCGACCGCGTCCAGGAAGGCCACGGAGACATCGGCCCCGGCCAGTTCGCGGTAGAACTTCGCGCCGTGGAAGTCGTTCGGCCCCACCAGGTCGGCCCGCAGCACGGTCCGCGAGATCAGCCCGGAGACGGTCGAGTTGAGGCAGGCGGACGGGATGAGGAAGTCCTCCCGGGTGCCGTACGTCCGCACGCACGACCCCGGGTCGGCGAGCACCGCGATCTCCGGATCGAAGCCGGTCACGCCCTGCCGCTCCTCGAACTCCCCGATCGCGTCGGCGAGTTCCCGGGTGATGGCGCCCTTGCCGGTCCAGCCGTCCACGAAGACGACGTCCCGCGGGTCGTGGTGGGCGGCCAGCCAGCGCAGCGCGTTCGCGTCGATGCCGCGGCCGCGCACGATCGACACGGCGTAGTGCGGCAGGTCGACGCCGTACCGGAACTGGGCCCAGCGGCGCATCAGCACGCCCACCGGGGTCCCGGCCCGGGCCAGCGACACCAGGACCGGCCGCGGCGACCGCTCGGCCATCACGGTCTCGGTGACGACTCCGACGGCCTGGGCGATCCGCGCGGCCGAGGTCTCCAGGGCCGCGTGGAAGAGCGCCTGGTACTGCTCGCTCGGCTGGTACTCCACCGGCAGCGACTCGGCGTAGTGCGCGCCGCCGCTCTGGATGGCCTCCTCGCGCTCCTCGGTCGGCGCCTCCAGCGTCACGTCCGAGAGGTCCTGGAGCAGCCAGCCGACGTCCTCCGGCGGGTACGAGGAGAAGGCGGGGCCGCGGAGGGGCTCGGGCAGCATGGCGGGGCTCTCTTCGGGTAGCGCGGGGACGTACGACGGTACAACCGCGAGCAGGACGTGCGGGGCGTGCGCGCCGAGCCGGGCCAGCAGGCCGTCCGGGGCGTGCAGTTCGGGGGTGTCGCCGGCCGAGTCGACGAACAGGACGACGGCGTCGAAGCCGGCGCCGGCCACGTTGTACGCGTAGCGCTCGCCGGGGCCGTCGGCGGGGTTGTCGTGGGCCGGGAAGACGAGGCGGCTGCGGATGGCGTAGCCGGGGTCGTCGACGGCCAGGACGGGTGAGCGGGTGGTGGTGGAGTACCGCACCTCGGCGGCCACCAGGGCCTCCAGCTCGCGGGCGACCCTGAGGGGGGCGTACATCAGTTCTTCGAAGCCGAGCGTGAGCACGCGGCTTGTGCCGGCCGGGAGGGCTTCGGCGAGCCTCGCGGCCATGGTGGGGAGCGCCGATTCGAGGCGTATGCGGTGGGCCGGAGTGAAGCCGTGACGTCCGCCGTCGGGGAGGCCGGGGGGCCAGTGCAGGTCGATGCGGGTGGTGTGGGGGGTGGTGCGGTTGTCGGTCGGGTGCGGGTGGGTGGGGGCTGGTCGCGCCCACGCGGCGGTAGCCGCAGATTCAACACAGTCCCGCGCCCCTAGGGGGTTGGGCTTGGAGTCGCCTTCAAGGGCAGCGCCGGGAAGGGGCGCGGGGAACTGCGCGACCAGCCCCGACGCTGCCGCAGACGACGAATCACCTGACGCGGCACTCTCCTCGTACCGCGCCACCAGCTCCTGCCCCTTCTCCAGCACCCCCTCCGGCAGGAGCACGGTCCCCGACGCCGCCGCCACCAGGTCCACCCTCGCGTCGATCTCCTCGGCGAACGACGTCAGTCGCCCCGCATCCGCCGGTGAGCGCATATCGACCAGAGCGACTACGACGTAACGTTTCCGCGGATAACGGGCGTGGAGGTCGCGGATCGTGTTCAGGACCGTGTTGCCCGTGGAGAACTCGTCGTCGACCAGGACCAGCGGGCCCTCGCCGGACAGCAGGGCGGGGTCCTCGGGGAGCAGCAGGTGCGACGTCGCGTGGGAGTGGGACTCCTCGAAGCCGCCCGCGGGGGTGACTCCGGCGACCGGGCGGCGCGTGGAGTGGAGGTAGGGGGCGAGGCCGATCCCGTCCGCCACGGAGTGGCCGAGGCCGGTGGCGGTCTCGGCGTAGCCGAGCACCACGGCGCGGGCCGCCTCCTGCTCGCCGAGGAGGTCGCGGACCCGGCGGCCCAGGGCGAAGCCGTGGCCGTAGACCACGGCCGGCGACTGCGGCACGTGCTTGCCGAGCACGTTGGAGACCAGGAGGTGGGCCCGTCTGGGGTTGCGGCGCAGGGCGAGGCCCAGCAGGGCCGTCAGGCCGTCGTCGCCCACCAGTTCGACGCCGAGCCGCTCGGCGACCCAGCTGCCGGACCACTCCCCGTTGTTCGCTGCGATGTTCATGCGTTCCTTGTGTCGTCCCCTAGGGCCCGTCACCCGGGTATTCCGGCGGCGAGCAGCTCCACGAAGCCGACGTCCTCGTTGGCGACGCCGAACACCTCGGCACGGAGCATCGTCCGCTCGGCCCAGGCGCGGTGCGGCTTCACCTCGTTCATCTTGTTCGTGTAGGCCGAGCGAAGTACACCCCCGCCGCCCCGTTCCGGCCGCAGGATGTCCTGGGCGTCGCAGAACTCCTCGTGACTGACGACGGACAGCGCGTGCACGGGGATGACGTGGGACGGGTGGATGCAGGTCTTGCCGAGCAGGCCGTTGGCCTGGTCCAGGGAGATCTCTCTCAGCAGGCCGTCCATGGCGTGCTCGATGAGCCGCTCGCGCAGCTCCACGGCCTGCCCCTCCAGGAAGGGGCTGGAGCGCAGCATCGGCTTGAACATGCGCTCGGGGACCCGGAAGTACTCCCAGACCGGCCCGGTCACCGTGAACCCGGTGCCGTCGGCCCGGCCCAGCATGTTCACCACGTCGGCGATGACGGAGGCGATGATCTGGACGTCGTAGGCGGTCATGTCGGGGGCCCGCCGCAGCCCGTAGGAGGAGCAGAAGTCGGTGACCCCGAGGCGCAGCGCGAGCACCTTGTCGCGGTACTTGTCGACGGCGCGGGCGATGCCCTCCAGGGCGTCCACGCGCGTCTCCCGGTACATCAGCTCGGGCGTCTCCAGGACGGGCATCCCGAAGAGCCGGCGGCCGCTGCGCGTCGAGGCGCCGTCCAGGGCCTGCAGGAAGGGGATGCCGCGCTCCTCGGTGAACTTGGGGAACACGAACCCGGACAGCAGCGACACGCTCGCGCCCAGGCGTCGTACGAGATCGGGGATCTGCTCGGGCTCGCGCACCCGGATGAAGAGCAGCGGCAGCTCGGTACCCGCGCGCTCCCGTTCGGCCAGATCGGCGAACTGCCGTACCAGGTTCTCCTCGCCCGCCGGCACGTCCTCGTCGCCGATCGAGTCCTCCAGGCACAGCACCATGGAGACCACGCCGAGCCCCGCCTGCTTGACGATGTCGTCGGCGAGCCGCGGCCGGGTGGCCGGGCTGTACAGGGTGGCGCCCAGGGCCGCGGAGAGCAGCCGGGCCGGGGAGTCGGCGGTGAACGCGCACGGCTCCTGGTGGAAGAGGCGCTGTCGCACGTCAGGTGCGATGTGCCCGAAATGACGCATAGATCTCCCCCGCGGCGGTAGACCGAGCCTGTGGAATTGGTAAAGGGTGGCCGGTAATAGTACGTACAAAGCCATGTCGCGGGTTCCCGCAGGGCATGAATTTCAGGTAACCCGCCTGTGTCGGTCGCGAGGCACCCCGCATTGTCGTGACCAGGACCGAGAGGGCAGGATGACCGCATGACGCACGCGATGCTGAAGGGGTCCAACGTCCCGCTGGAAGCCACCACGGTCCGGGCCGTGCTGCGCTGGACACCCGGACAGGGGGTCCCGGACGTCGACGCCTCGGCGCTGCTCCTCGGCCCCGACGGACGTGTGCGCTCCGACGAGGACTTCGTCTTCTACAACCAGCCCCGGCACCCCTCCGGGAAGGTCTGGCGGCTCGGCAAGAAGCGGATGGCCGAGGGCCTCACCGACACGATCCAGACAGATCTCCCCGGTGTCGAGCCCAATGTCGGCCGAATCCTGCTGGTCGCATCGGCGGACGGCGTCCCGTTCGAGCACGTACCCGCCCTGCGCATCCTGCTGTACGACGCCGTGTCCCCCGACGCCGAGCCGCTGGCCCACTTCGACATCAAGCCGGAGACCGGCGCCGAGACCGCCCTGATCTGCGGGGAGCTGTACCGCAGGGGCGAGGGCTGGAAGTTCCGCGCGCTGGGCGAGGGCTACAGCAACGGCCTCAAGGGCCTGGCCACGGACTTCGGCATCTCGGTGGACGAGTCGGAGCCGATGGAGGAACCGTCGGCGTCCCAGCCGCTCCCCCCGGAGCAGCCGACCTCGGTCCCCACCCAGCCGGCCTACGGCTACCCCCAGCCGACCTCACCGGCCCAGCCTGCCTACGGCTACCCGCAGCCCGCGTACACCCAGCAGCAGCCCCAGTCGGGCTACGGCTACCCGCCCCCGGCCCCGATCCCGGTGGCGACGGTCCCCAACACGGACTTCCGGCTGCCGCCACAGGGCCCCCAGTTCATCGGGCGCTGACCGGATGCACTCGGGCGGCTACTTCTCCACCTTCGTCTTGTACCCCCGCCCCCACTGCAGCCCCCACCCGTACAACCGGTCCAGCTCGCCCTGGAACCCGTAGACGAACTTCACCTCGCGCCGGACGACCAGTTCGCCCTTCACGTTCTCGATCATCACCACCGCGCAGGAGCGGGCCTGCGGATGCCGCTCGTCGAGGCCTATCTCGATCCGCGGTCCGTTGCTCGGGTAGAGCGTGACGATCGCGTGGGTGCGGTCGAACGCCGGCGTCTGGTCGTAGATGTACACGAACACCAGCAACCGCTTGATGTCGTCCCGGTGGTCGAGGTTGACGTACATCGTCTCGCCGGACGCGGAGCCGAACCGGTCGTCGCCGCTGAGCTTGACGTACGGCGGTGCGTTGACGTCCCCCAGCAGGCCGCCGAGCGGCTGGACGACCCCCTTCGTCCCGTCGGCCAGTTCGTACAGCGCCCCGAGGTCGAGGTCGACGTTGACCATGCTCTGCCCGTGCCCGAGCACCTCCGGCGGCCTGAGCGCCTTGAAGGGGTGCCGGAACAGACTCGTCCGCTGCTCACCGTCGAAGTCGGACGTCCGCATCCGCCAGGTGAGGTTGACCCGCAGGTTGCCGGTGGCCGCGCCCTGCTTCGTCAGGGACACCTGCTGGTGCCGCCTGGTGAGCTCGATGGAGTTGGACGCGGCGCTGCCCGAGTCGAAGTCGGCCGCCTTCCCGCCCAGCAGCCCGTCGAAGAAACCCATTCCCGCCCCCAGAGAACTCATGTCAACGCCAGGGGCGGCCGACCCGGTCGGCCGCCCCTGAACAGAGCGTTCCTCGTCCCGAAGGGTGTCACACCCTTCTTTTCGGTCGGTCAGACGCCGGACGAGATCTCAGCCCTCTCGTCCGCCCCCGCTTTTCCCTCGGCGGCCGCCAGTTTCTGGTTGCGCCGTACGGAGGACCAGAAGGACCAGCCGATCAGGACGACGCCGACGAGACCGGTGATGACCTCGTTGATCTGGTACTGGATGGTGACCATGAGGATCACCGCCAGCGCGCCGATCGCGTAGTGGGCGCCGTGCTCCAGATAGACGTAGTCGTCAAGGGTGCCCTGACGGACCAGGTAGACGGTGAGCGACCGGACGTACATCGCGCCGATGCCGAGGCCGAGGGCCATGAGCACGATGTCGTTGGTGATGGCGAACGCGCCGATCACGCCGTCGAAGGAGAAGGACGCGTCCAGGACCTCCAGGTAGAGGAACATGAAGAACGCGGCCTGGCCGGCCAGCAGTACCGCCGACTTCTTCTTGCCGGTGCGCTCGGCCTCTTCCTCCTCCTCGTGCTCGCGCTCCTCCTCGGCTTCCAGCCGGTCCTCGAAGAAGCCGGAGAGACCGCCGACGATCATGTAGGTGATCAGACCGGCGATACCGGCGATCAGGACCGTCTGCGCCTTGTCGGCGTGACCGCCGCCGTGCTGGTGGGCGTGGGCGGCGAAGGTGAAGGAGGTGACCAGCAGGACGATCAGGGCGATGCAGACCGACAGCATGTCGACCTTGCCGAGCTTGGCCAGCGGGCGCTCGATCCAGCGCAGCCACTGGATGTCCCGGTCCTCGAAGATGAAGTCGAGGAAGATCATCAGCAGGAACATGCCACCGAAGGCCGCGATCGCCGGGTGGGCGTCGGTGACCAGTTCCTGGTAGCGGTCCTTGTTGTTGAGCGCTAGGTCGACGGCCTCGATGGGGCCCATCTTGGCGGTGACCGCGACGATGACGACCGGGAAGACCAGCCGCATGCCGAAGACCGCGATGAGGACGCCGACCGTGAGGAAGATCTTCTGCCAGAAGGCGTTCATCTTCTTCAGGATTCCGGCGTTGACGACCGCGTTGTCGAACGACAGGGAAATCTCGAGGACGGCGAGGATCGCCACGAGGCCGAAGGCCTCCCACCCCCCGTAGAAGACCGCGGCGACCAGCCCGAGCGCAGTGATCGCGAACGACCAGCCGAAGGTTTTCAGAAGCACTGGCTACCCAATCCTTGATTGGGGGCACCTCCCAGACGAAGTCTGGGGGGAGGGTCTCCCCCGCGCCGTACTCGGCTTTACTATCTGTTGACCGGATTCTAGAGGGCGTAGGTGTCCCCTGGCTCGGGCGGCCCCCAACATCCGGCCGTGAAGGTCCTATGAGACGTTCACACCGAAGTCGAGCACGATGCCCCGGAGCCCGGAGGCGTAGCCCTGGCCGACGGCCCGGAACTTCCACTCGCCCTGGTAGCGGTAGAGCTCGCCGAAGATCATGGCGGTCTCGGTGGAGGCGTCCTCGCTGAGGTCGTAGCGGGCGAGTTCCTGGCCGTCGGCCTGGTTGACCACCCGGATGAACGCGTTGGAGACCTGGCCGAAGCTCTGGCCGCGCTCGTCGGCCATGTGGATCGAGACCGGAAAGACGATCTTGTCGCAGTTGGCCGGGACCTTGGGCAGGTCGACCAGAATCGATTCGTCGTCGCCCTCGCCCTCACCGGTGAGGTTGTCACCGGTGTGCTCCACCGAGCCGTCGGGGCTCTTGAGCTGGTTGTAGAAGACGAACCACTCGTCGCCGAGGACCCGCCCGCCCTGGCACAGCAGCGCGCTGGCGTCCAGGTCGAAGGGGGCGCCGGTGGTGGAGCGGGCGTCCCAGCCGAGTCCGATCATGACGTTGGTGAGGTTCGGTGCGGCCTTGGAGAGGGAGACATTGCCTCCCTTGGCGAGCGTGACGCCCATGATGCTGGTCCTCCCCTAGCGGTGCTTCTCCGGTTGTCCTGCGCGTCCGGCGCCGACCGTAAACGGTGCGGCGCCGGACAGAGCGGACTTTCGAACGGCCCGGGCCCCGGTGTCGGGTGCGCCGGGACGCCCGGACGGCTCAGACGTTGACGCCGAAGTCCTGGGCGATGCCGCGCAGGCCGGAGGCGTAGCCCTGGCCGATGGCGCGGAACTTCCACTCCGCGCCGTTGCGGTACAGCTCGCCGAAGACCATGGCGGTCTCGGTCGAGGCGTCCTCGGACAGGTCGTAGCGGGCGATCTCGGCGCCGCCGGCCTGGTTGACGACGCGGATGAACGCGTTGCGGACCTGGCCGAAGGACTGCTGGCGGTTGTCGGCGTCGTAGATCGACACCGGAAACACGATCTTGTCGACGTCGGCGGGGACCGTGGCCAGGTTGACCTTGATCACCTCGTCGTCGCCCTCGCCCTCACCGGTGAGGTTGTCACCGGTGTGCTCGACGGAGCCGTCGGGGCTCTTGAGGTTGTTGAAGAAGACGAAGTTCTGGTCGCTGGCGACCTTGCCCGCCGTGTTCAGCAGCAGCGCGCTGGCGTCCAGGTCGAAGTCGGTGCCGGTGGTGGTCCGCACGTCCCACCCGAGACCGACGAGGACCGCGGTCAGGCCGGGGGCCTCCTTCGTCAGCGATACGTTGCCGCCCTTGCTGAGGCTGACTCCCACGAGTCCTCCCATGTGGTGTCCAGGGGCGGGGAGCCCCCGTGGTGCTTCGGATACCGGATCAACGACTCGATCCTAGTGACGGGTTCCCGCACCCCGCAGGCCCTGGACCCCGAAGAATTACCGGGTGTCGCCCCCTAGGGGATCCACCCGGGATCCATGCGGCCTACAGGGCGTCGAGCGCCGTCACGTACTCGTCGAGGTCGCGGGCGTCGGGAAGTGCGTTGACCACGGTCCAGCGGACGACGCCCTCCTTGTCGATCACGAAGGTGCCGCGCACGGCGCAGCCCTTGGTCTCGTCGAAGACGCCGTAGGCGCGGGAGGTGTCGCCGTGCGGCCAGAAGTCGCTGAGCAGCGGGTACTCCAGGCCCTCCTGCTCGGCGAAGACGCGCAGGGTGTGGATGGAGTCGTTGGAGACGGCGAGCAGCTGGGTGTCGCGGTCCTGGAACCTCGGCAGGTTGTCGCGCAGCTCGCACAGCTCGCCGGTGCACACGCCCGTGAAGGCGAACGGATAGAAGAGCAGCACCACGTTCTTCTCACCGCGGAAGTCGGACAGCTTCACGGTCCTGCCGTGGTTGTCCTTGAGCTCGAAGTCGGGCGCCTTGTCGCCGACCTGGATCGCCATCGCTGCATCCCTTCGTCAGGGGCTGTTCGGGTGAGGACACCCTATGCGGCGACTCCCGCGCGGCGATCACGGCAGGCCGGTGGACGGACCGTTGCCCGGTCCGTCCACCGGCACGGCTCAGCGCTTCTTGGCGGCACCCTTCGGCGTGTTCAGCCGACTGCCGTTCCAGTCCTTGCCCACGCTGACGCTCTTGGTCTGCGAGAGGCCGGCGGTCGTGACCGCCTCGCCGATGTCGCTCGGCTCGACGTAGCCGTCGCGGCCGGTCTTCGGCGTCAGCAGCAGGATCGAGCCACCTTCTTCGAGGTAGCCGAGGGCGTCGACCAGCGCGTCCGTCAGGTCGCCGTCATCCTCACGGAACCAGAGCACCACGGCGTCTGCCACGTCGTCGTAGTCCTCGTCCATCAGCTCGCTGCCGATGGTCTCTTCGATGGACTCGCGGAGCTCCTGGTCGACGTCGTCGTCGAAGCCGATCTCCTGGACCACCTGGTCTGGCTGGAACCCCAGCCTGACGGCAGGGGTGGTCCGCTCCTCCGCGTGGTCCGCGGTCGCGCTCACGGGTTGCCTCCTGATCATGTCTTGGTGATGAACTCAGCCACGCGCGTGCGCGAAGCATTGGCCGTAGTCCACACGGGCGGGGCGGATCGCGCAAGTACCCGGCCGTTCAGACCGCCGAAACGGTGACGATCCCGGCCGTGTCCCCGCAACTCCCGGCACCGTATCGCGGACAGCTGTGACACACACCACTCCCTTTTGCCCGCAATATCCCTTTCGGAATCATCCTCACATACGGCGGTCGAACGAGTTTGCCAAGCGCGTCACACCCCGGGCGTATCGTTGCGTTTTGGCCTGCCCCGGGTTACCTCGCGGTAGAGATGACGTGTGCTGTCCCGGGGTGGACGATGGACAGCGGTGCAGGGAAACGCAGGGAATCAGTGCCCCTCTGACAGGTAAGGAACAGCGTGGCTTCCGGATCCGATCGCAACCCGATCATCATTGGCGGCCTTCCGAGTCAGGTTCCTGACTTCGATCCCGAGGAAACCCAGGAGTGGCTCGACTCGCTCGACGCCGCCGTGGACGAGCGCGGCCGGGAGCGGGCCCGCTATCTGATGCTCCGCCTGATCGAGCGCGCCCGCGAGCGGCGCGTGGCGGTGCCCGAGATGCGCAGCACGGACTACGTGAACACGATCCCGACCCGTGCGGAGCCGTTCTTCCCGGGCAACGAGGAGATCGAGCGCAAGGTCCTGAACGCCACCCGCTGGAACGCGGCCGTGATGGTCTCCAGGGCGCAGCGCCCGGGCATCGGGGTCGGCGGCCACATCGCCACCTTCGCCTCCTCCGCGTCCCTCTACGACGTCGGCTTCAACCACTTCTTCCGCGGCAAGGACGACGGCCTCGGCGGCGACCAGGTCTTCTTCCAGGGGCACGCCTCCCCCGGCATCTACGCACGCGCGTTCCTGCTCGACCGGCTCACCGAGAACCAGCTGGACGGCTTCCGCCAGGAGAAGTCGAAGTACCCGGACGGCCTCTCCAGCTACCCGCACCCGCGCTCCATGCCGGACTTCTGGGAGTTCCCGACCGTCTCGATGGGCCTCGGCCCGATCGGCGCGATCTACCAGGCGCGGATGAACCGCTACATGCACGCGCGCGGGATCGCCGACACCTCGAAGTCGCACGTGTGGGCGTTCCTCGGCGACGGCGAGATGGACGAGCCGGAGTCGCTCGGCCAGCTGTCCATCGCCGCCCGCGAGGGCCTGGACAACCTGACCTTCGTCGTCAACTGCAACCTGCAACGGCTCGACGGCCCGGTGCGCGGCAACGGAAAGATCATCCAGGAGCTGGAGTCGGTCTTCCGGGGCGCCGGCTGGAACGTGATCAAGCTGGTCTGGGACCGCACCTGGGACCCACTGCTCGCCCAGGACCGCGACGGCGTGCTCGTCAACAGGATGAACACGACCCCCGACGGCCAGTTCCAGACCTACGCCACCGAGTCCGGCGCGTACATCCGCGACCACTTCTTCGGCGACGACCAGCGGCTGCGCGCGATGGTCGAGCACATGACCGACGACCAGATCCTGCACCTGGGCCGCGGCGGCCACGACCACCGCAAGATCTACGCGGCGTTCAAGGCGGCCACCGAGCACCGGGGCCAGCCGACGGTCATCCTGGCCAAGACGATCAAGGGCTGGACGCTCGGCCCGAACTTCGAGGGCCGCAACGCCACGCACCAGATGAAGAAGCTGACGGTCACCGACCTCAAGGGCTTCCGCGACCGCCTGCACCTGCCGATCTCCGACAAGGAGCTGGAGTCCGGCCTGCCGCCGTACTACCACCCGGGCCGGAACTCGGAGGAGATCCAGTACATGCACGACCGGCGCAAGGGCCTGGGCGGCTACGTCCCGACCCGCGTCGTACGCTCCAAGCCCCTCGCCCTGCCGGACGACAAGACGTACGCGACCGTGAAGAAGGGGACGGGCCAGCAGTCCATCGCGACGACGATGGCCTTCGTGCGCCTGCTCAAGGACCTCATGCGGGACAAGGAGCTCGGCCGCCGCTTCGTCCTCATCGCGCCGGACGAGTACCGCACCTTCGGCATGGACTCCTTCTTCCCGAGCGCGAAGATCTACAACCCGCTCGGCCAGCAGTACGAGGCGGTCGACCGCGACCTGCTGCTCGCCTACAAGGAGTCGCCGACCGGCCAGATGCTGCACGACGGCATCTCGGAGGCGGGCTGCACGGCCTCCCTGATCGCGGCGGGCTCGGCGTACGCCACGCACGGCGAGCCGCTCATCCCGGTCTACGTCTTCTACTCGATGTTCGGTTTCCAGCGCACCGGCGACCAGTTCTGGCAGATGGCCGACCAGCTGTCGCGCGGTTTCGTCCTGGGCGCGACCGCCGGGCGTACGACCCTGACCGGTGAGGGCCTCCAGCACGCCGACGGCCACTCCCAGCTGCTCGCCTCGACGAACCCCGCCTGTGTCGCCTACGACCCGGCGTACTCGTACGAGATCGCGCACATCGTCCAGGACGGCCTGCGCCGGATGTACGGCGGCGACGCCGAGCACCCGCACGGCGAGGACGTCTTCTACTACCTCACCGTCTACAACGAGCCGATCCAGCACCCGGCCGAGCCGGCCGACGTCGACGTCGAGGGCATCCTCAAGGGCGTCCACCGGATCAGCGCGGGCACGGCGGGCACGGTCCCGGCGCAGATCATGGCGTCCGGCGTGGCGGTCCCCTGGGCCGTGGAGGCGCAGAAGATCCTCGCCGAGGACTGGGGCGTGAAGGCCGACGTCTGGTCCGCCACCTCCTGGAACGAGCTGCGGCGCGAGGCCGTGGCCTGCGAGCAGCACAACCTGCTGCACCCGGAGGAGGAGCAGCGGACCCCGTGGGTGACGCAGAAGCTGAGCGGCGCCGAGGGTCCGTTCGTGGCGGTGTCCGACTGGATGCGATCGGTTCCGGACCAGATCGCACGCTGGGTGCCGGGCACGTACCAGTCGCTGGGCGCCGACGGCTTCGGCTTCGCCGACACCCGGGGCGCGGCGCGCCGCTTCTTCCACATCGACGCGCAGTCGATCGTGGTCGCGGTGCTGACGGAACTCGCCCGCGAAGGCAAGCTCGACCGCTCGGTGCTGAAGCAGGCCATCGACCGGTACCAGTTGCTGGACGTGACGGCGGCACACCCGGGCGTGGCGGGCGGCGACGCGTAACCGCTGCGCTCGGCTTCGGCCGGGGAAGGCGGGGGCCGACGGGGCAGGCGGGGTAGGCGGTGGGGAGCTGCGGGTCCGGTGGGGGCCGGGCGCGCAGTTCCCCGCGCCACTTCGGGGCGCGCCTACGATGCGTACATGAAGGAACAGTCCGCGCAGGCTCGTTGGGAGCAGCTCACTCAACGGCCCTTGCTGGCGCTGGCGGTGGCCTTCGCCGTCGCCTACGCGCTGCCGATCGTGGACAGTTCCGCAGGACATGTCCTCACCGCCGTGTGCACGGTGGCGGAGTGGGTGGTGTGGGGTTGCTTCGCCCTGGACTACCTGGTGCGGCTGGCCCTGGCGCCCCGGCGCAAGGAGTTCGTGCGGACGCACTGGATAGACCTGTGCGCGGTGGTGCTGCCGCTGCTCCAGCCGCTGCGGCTGCTGCGGCTCGTCGCGACGCTGACGCTGGTGGGGCGGCGGGCGCGGATGGCCGAGCAGATCCGGCTGACAACATATGTGGGCGGCGCGGTCGTCGGGCTGCTGATGTTCGGGTCACTGGCCGTGCTGTCGGTGGAGCGCGACTCGCCGAACGGGAACATCAGGACACTGGGTGACGCGCTGTGGTGGTCGTTCACGACGATGACGACGGTGGGATACGGCGACCACGCACCGACGACCGGGCTGGGCCGGATGATCGCGGTGGGCCTGATGCTGTCCGGGATCGCGCTGCTGGGTGTGGTGACGGCGAACATCGCGACGTGGTTCATCGCGCGGTTCGAGAAGGACGATGTGGAGGAACGGCGGCAGACGGAGGCGATCGCTGTACTGACCGAGGAGGTGCGGGCGCTCAGGGCTGAGGTAACGGCGTTGCGCTCACCGGCGCTGGCCGGGTGCCGCTGCGCCCACCCGTGCCGCCCGAGCAGCACGACTGCCCGCAGCTAGAGCGCCCCTTCAGGGGCGCGGGGAACTGCGCGACCAGCCCCCACGCACCCGCACCCGAACGACGGCGCGCCGCCCCCCTCCAGCAGCGCGCCGCAGCCCGGATATCCGGTCCCCCATGCCCTGCGGAGGACCTGACCCATGCAACCTGCGGCGCGTCCCGAGGGCGAGGGATCTTTAGCGGAGTCACCCAGATAGGTGAAATCCGCCCGGATCGGCCTCAGATGTGGCCCACGCCGGCGCCGCCGTCCGCGTTCTCGCCGCGCTTCGTCAGCAGCGCGACCAGGATCGCGACCGCCGCCACGCCCGCCGCGACCAGCGAGGCCAGGCTCATGCCGGAGATGAACGTGTCGTGCGCGACGCCGGTGATCTTCGCGGCGATCTCCGCCGGCGTGCCCTTGGCGACCGGCGCGACACCGACCTGGACCGCCTCGGAGGCCTGGGCCAGCTGCGCCGAGGTCAGCTTCGGCAGGCCCGCGCCGGCCCAGTTGCCGGGCAGGTCGCCGTCGACCTTGGAGGCCATCACGGCGCCCAGGACGGCCGTACCGAGGCTGCCGCCGATCTGCATCGCGGCCTGCTGGAGGCCACCGGCCACACCGGAGAGCTCCATGGGGGCGTTGCCGACGATGACCTCGGTGGCGCCGACCATGACCGGCGCGAGGCCGAGGCCGAGCAGGGCGAACCAGACGGCCATGATCCCGCTGCCGGTGTCCGCCTTCAGTGTGGACATGCCGTACATGGCGATCGCGGTGGCCGCCATACCGCCGGCCAGCGGGATGCGCGGGCCGAGCTTGGTGATCGCGACACCGGCCAGCGGGGAGCCGACGATCATCATGCCGGTGAGCGGGAGAAGGTGGAGGCCCGCGTCGACGGGGTCCATGCCGTGCACGTTCTGGAGGTAGAACGTCACGAAGAACAGGCCGCCCATGAAGGCGATCGCCATCAGGACCATCAGCACCACGCCCGCGGAGAGCGGGACGGAGCGGAACAGGCCCAGCGGGATCAGCGGCTCCTTGACCTTCGTCTCCCAGAAGGCGAAGAGGGCGAAGCCCAGTACCGACGCGGCGATGAACGCCCAGGTCTTGCCGTCGCCCCAGCCCCAGCTCGGCGCCTTGATGAGGGCCCAGACCAGGCAGAACATCGCGCCGGAGAGCAGGCCGATGCCGAGCAGGTCGAAGGAGCGCGGGGCGTTCTCGGCCCGGTGGTCGACCAGCATGACCACGCCGAGGACGAGGGCGATCAGGCCGACCGGCACGTTGATGAAGAACACCGACTGCCAGCTGACGTGCTGCACCAGCACGCCGCCGAGGATCGGGCCGCCCGCGGTGGACGCGCCGATGACCATGCCCCAGATGCCGATGGCCATGTTGAGCTTCTCGGCCGGGAAGGTGGCCCGCAGCAGACCGAGCGCGGCCGGCATCAGCAGCGCCCCGAACAGGCCCTGGAAGACGCGGAAGGTGACGACCAGGCCGATGCTGTCGGACAGGCCGATCGCGCCGGAGGCGGCGGCGAAGCCGACGACGCCGATCAGGAAGGTCTGCCGGTGGCCGAAGCGGTCGCCGAGCTTGCCCGCGGTGATCAGGGAGACCGCGAGGGCGAGGAAGTAACCGTTGGTGATCCACTGGACCTGGGCGAAGGTGGCACCGAGGTCCTTCTGGATCGCCGGGTTGGCGATGGCCACGATGGTGCCGTCGAGGGCCACCATCATGACCCCGACGGCGACGGTTATCAGGGTGAACCAGGGGTGGCCGCGCAGTCCGGAGGCCGGCGGCCGCTCCGACGGGGCTGTCGGTACCTTGTCCCCCGACCCCGTCGTGTCGATCGTGGTCTGACTAGTCATGCCTTCGAGGCTAGTGACAGCCGCTGACATTTGACAAACCAATTCACTAGTCAGTAACTGTCAGGCATGGAAACGTTGCGCGAACGCAAGAAGCAGCGCACCCGGGACGCGCTGCTGCGGTCCGCGCTCGAACTGTTCGTGGCCCAGGGCTACGAGCGGACCACCGTCGACGAGATCGCCGACTCCGTGGACGTCTCGCAGCGCACCTTCTTCCGCTACTTCGCCAGCAAGGAGGACGTGGCCTTCTTCGTGCCCCGGCTCGCCGAGGCGCACTACATCGAGGCGGTGCGCCGCCGGCCGCCCGAGGAGGCCCCCCTGGAAGCGCTGCGCCGGGCGGTCCTGGAGAGCTTCGACACCATCGAGCAGGCCATCGAGCGGTACGTCCCGGTCGAACTGCACATGCGTGCCTACAAGATGATCGAGGTGACCCCGGCCCTGCACGCCGCCCATCTGCGGCGCCAGTCGGAGACGGAGGAGGAGATCGCCCGGATCGTCGCCGAGCGGGAGGGCGTCGACCCGGACACCGACCCCCGGCCCCGGCTCATGGTGGCCCTGTTCGGCGCGGTGATGCGGGTGACGGAGCGTCAGTGGTCGGTCGGGGACGACTTCAGCGTCACGGCGATCCGCGAACTCACCACGTCCTACCTCGATCAGGTGGGCCCCGCGCTCACCGGGCACTGGCGCGAGAGCTGAGGCCGACCGCACGCCCGAGACGAGTCTCACCTTTGCCGAAACGTGATAACCGTCACTCAGTTACCGCGAGACCCTCTCGTTCTCCTAGTGTGTCCTCCCAGTGACTTCCTTCGACACCTCCCCGCCACTCAACGTCTGGCGCGCCCTGCTCGCGCTGGCCGTGGTGTTCGTGATGCTCGCGACCACCGGCTGGACCGCGCTGCGCACGCACCGCGAGACCACCGCCCTGCAGGCCTCCCTCGACCGGTGGGAGCACGGCCATGTCCACGGCCTCCACCTGCCGGACCCGGAGGCGTCGCCCGCGCGGCTCGGCCGCTTCTTCGCGTCGCTCACCCCGCAGGAACGCGACCTGCTCGCCCACCGTTACCCGCTCGCGGTCGGCAACATGAACGGCGCCCCGGCCCAACTGCGCTACCACGCCAACCACATCGCCCTCGACCAGCAGCGCAGGATCGAGAAGAAGCGCATGCACGACCCGCGGCTCACCGCGGCCGGGCAGCAGGACGCGGGCCGTCGTATGCACCGCTACGAGGCGCTGATGGAGAAGGGCCGGCAGATCCTCTCCTTCGACCCGGACGGCGACGGCCGGGTCGCCGAGGTGTTCGGCGACCTCACGAAGGCCGAGCGGATCTCCGTCGTCGTCCCCGGCGTCGACACCGACCTGCTCACCTTCCAGAAGACGAACCGCCAGTACACCGCGCCGGTCGGCATGGCCAAGGCGCTGTACGCGGCGGAGCACACCGCGAGCCCCACGACCCGTACCGCGGTGATCGCCTGGGCCGACTACACCGCGCCCGCCGGGCTCGGCGTGGACGCGGCCACCGGCACCTCCGCCGAGCAGGGCGCCGTACGCCTGAACGCCCTGCTGCGCGCCCTGCCCGGCAGCGCCCCCGTGTCGATGTTCTGCCACAGCTACGGCTCGGTGGTCTGCGGGGTCGCCGCACACGACATGCCGGACCGGGTGGCCGACATAGCCGTGGCCGCGAGCCCCGGGATGCGGGTCGAGAAGGCCTCGCACCTGGGCACCTCGGCGCGGGTGTGGGCGATGCGGGACGCCACCGACTGGATCCAGGACGTCCCCTATATGGAGCTCGGCGGACTCGGCCACGGCGCCGACCCCGTCTCCTCCTCCTTCGGGGCCCGGGTGCTGTCGGCGCGCGACGCGTTGGGACACGCGGGCTACTTCGAGCCGGACACGGACAGCCTGCGCAACCTCGCCGACATCGGAACCGGCGAATACGGCGCGGTGACGTGCGCCCACGACGATGACGGGTGCCGGGCGGGTTTGTCCGGCACGTTGATGGCCGGACGCGCGTAGAGACAGCAGGAAGTGCGGTGCGCGCGGGGATGGGACTGGGAAGCACGTGCCGCATACGATGAGCCGCATGGGTGACGTACTGGCCGGATTTCATGCCGCCTGGGAGTTCGAGTCCGACTCCGTGCTCATCCGCTACGAACGGGGGATTCGAACACCCAGGCTGTTCCAGACCCTGGGTGAACGGCGGGTGCCGCTGGCCGCGCTCGCGGGCGTGACGCTCACGGCCGGGAAACGGGGCACGGTCGTGCTCCGCGCCGAGCCGCGCCCCGGCGCGGATCCGCTGATGGAGGCGGCGGCCGGTCAGCTCAAGGACGGCAGCGACCCCTACCGCCTCGTCCTCCCGGCCGAGCGGGAGACCCTCGCGGAGTACTACGCCGACGAACTGCGGCCGCTGCTGACCGGGTCCGGCCCGGCGGAAAGGTTTCTCGTGGCGGCGCCCGAGGCGCCCCGGCAGTTCAAGGCGTACGACGGGAAGGCGAGCTTCGACGGCAAGGCCGTGCACTTCCGGTGGTCGTGGACGGGCGCGTCCACGGCGAAGTGGAAGGCCGGTGACCAGAGCTTCGCGGTGGCCGGCCTCGGGGGTGTGGAGTGGCGGTCGCCGGAGGTCTTCGAGGGGCATCTGCGACTGCTGCGGCGGGACCTCGCGGGGGTGCGGCCGACGGCACCGGACCAGGATCCGGCGGCCGTGGTGTTCGGGCTGGGGTACGGCCCCGTGCACGAGTCGCTGCCGTTCGCGGCGGCGGTCCTGGAGGCGGTGCGGGCGAAGGGGGCGGCCGCGGTGCCGGCGCCGGCGGGGCGCCGGGATCCCGCGGACATCGCCGAGCGGATCCGTCATCTGGGAGAGCTGCATCAGGCCGGGCTGGTCACTGATGAGGAGTTCTCTGCGAAGAAGGCCGAGTTGTTGGCCGAGTTGTGACAGGTGGTCTGTCGGCTGCCGGCCGGTGGGGGCTGGTCGCGCCCGCGCGGCGGAGCCGCATATCGATACAGCCCCGCGCCCCTGACGGGGCGCTTCAGTTGCCGCCTGTTTCGTAGAAACTGATCTTCCTGTCCAGTACCGACAGCGTGTCGTGCAGCTCCGCGATTCTCGACACCACGTCCCGGCGGGTCTGCTCCAGGAGTTCCCGGCGTTCGGGGTAGGTCGTCTCGCCCTCTCTCACCAGTTCCGCGTACCGGACCATGTCCGCCACCGGCATGCCGGTCAGACGGAGCTTGGTCACGAAGTCCAGCCAGTCCAGGTCGCGGTTGCTGTAGCGGCGCTGGCCGGTGTGGGAGCGGTCGATGTGGGACATCAGGCCGATCCGCTCGTACCAGCGCAGGGTGTGGGCGGTCAGGCCGGTGAAGGCGACGACCTCGCTGATCGTGTAGCGGTCCTGGCCCTCGGGACGCGGGTGCCGCCGGGGTGGGGCGGAACAGATGTCGGCGGGCGCGCTGTCGGACTGCTCGGTGGGGGCCGCGGTCGAGGTCTGCATCACCGTCATGGGCCAACGCTATGGCCTTGGAGTGCACTCGAAGCAAGCGGAACCCGGTAAGAAATACCCGCGACGCGAAGGAAGCGGGGTGGCTACCGTGCCCGGCATGAGTCTCGTACGCCGTGCCACGCCCGAGGACGCGCCGGAAGTGCTCCGGCTCCGCCAGGTCATGATCGATTCCATGTTCGAGGTGAACGGCTCCACGGAATGGCACGCCGAGTCGCTGCCGACGCTGCGGGAGCGGCTCGGTGCGGGCGGCGGGGACCTCGCCGCGTTCGTCGTCGACCACCCGGAGCGGCCGGGGGCGCTGGCCGCGCTGGTCGTGGGGGCGCTGGAGTACCGGATCGGCCGGGCCGGCAATCCGCACGGCCGGGTCGGACACGTCTTCAGTGTGGCCACCGACCCGGACGCCCGGCGCCGGGGGTACGCCCGGGCGTGTATGGAGGAGCTGCTGGAGTGGTTCCGGGAGCGGGGCGCGGGGCAGGTCGACCTGAACGCGTCGGCCGAGGCGGAGCCGCTGTACGCCTCGCTGGGCTTCGTCCGCAAGCCGGACCCCTCGATGCGGCTGTCGCTCTGAGCGGCCTAGGCTCGGGGCCATGTCGTCCTTGAACAGCCTCACGTCGATCGAGAACTGGCCCGTGCCCACCGCCGCGGCGGGTGCCGTACGGGCCGACGGGACGGTCCTGGGCACCCATGGGCCGGCCGGGCAGCGTTTCCCGCTGGCCTCGGTCACCAAGCCGCTCGCGGCGTACGCGGTGCTCGTCGCGTACGAGGAGGGGGCGCTCGACCTCGACGAGCCGGCGGGGCCGGACGGGGCGACGGTACGGCATCTGCTCGCGCACACCTCGGGGCTGGCCTTCGACGAACACCGGGTGACGGCACCGCCCGGGGAGCGGCGGCTGTACTCCAACGCGGGGTTCGAGGTGCTCGGGGACCATGTCGCCAAGGCGACCGAGATCCCGTTCGCGGAGTACCTGCGGCAGGCGGTGCTGGAGCCGCTGGGCATGACGTCGACGTCCCTGGAGGGCTCCCCGGCGAAGGACGGGGTGTCGTCGGTGACGGACCTGCTGCGGTTCGCGGCGGAGGTCCAGGCACCGAGGCTGCTGGACCCGCGCACGGTGGCGGAGGCGACGCTGACCGTGCAGTATCCGGGGACGAAGGGCGTGTTGCCGGGCTACGGCCACCAGAACCCGAACGACTGGGGGCTGGGCTTCGAGATCCGCGACGGCAAGTCCCCGCACTGGACGGGTGCTTCGTCCTCGCCCCGGACGTTCGGCCACTTCGGGCAGTCGGGCACGTTCCTGTGGGCGGACCCCGACGCGGGCGTGGCGTGCGTGGCACTGACGGATCGCGCGTTCGGCCCCTGGGCGGTCGAGGCGTGGCCGGTGTTCACGGACGCGGTGCTGGCGGAGTCGCGCGGCTGAGGCCACCGCAGTCGAGAAGCGCGGCCGCGCCGATCGGGGGATTCGGGCGCGGCCGCGCTGCTTTCGGCAGATGGTTACGGGGTGACGTCGCCCACGTACGTCCCGGGGTTCGTGGCACCGTCCTGGCGGAGGATGCTGCTGCCGGGCCAGGGGAGCGTGACGGAGGTGGTCGCGCCGGGCGGGGTGATCACGGCGGAGGTCGCCTTGAACTCCGTGCCGCTGCCCTGCTCCCACGAGATGTAGGTGATGAGGAAACGTGCGCTCGTGCCCGGCGTCAGGTTGAACGGGTCCTCGGCGCCGCCGCCCTGCGCCAGAGACCAGGTGTCGCTGCCGGCCTTCAGGTCCACGCCGGGGAAGCCATGGAGGCTGCAGGTGGCGTCGCTGGTGTTCTTCATCAGGACGGTCACGGGAATCTGCTCACCCGGGGCGCTGTAGACGGCCTTGGCGTCGAACGCGATGTTCAAGGCCGCCGTGTCGCACGCCGGCGCGAGGGGCGCCGGGTCGCCGCCCGTGCCCGCGCTGGCCGTACCGCTGAACGCGGCCGTCCCCAGGCCGAGAGCGACGGTGGCGGTGATGGCAGTGGTCAGGTGCCGCAAACGCATACGTGTGTCTCCTTGTCCCCCGTTGATCGGTCGATGCGATCAACAGTGTGGAGAGACTTTTTGATCGTTCTGTCACAGGCGGATGATCGACTGTCACAGAAGTCCCGGGTCCACTCAGCCGGCCGTCATCTCCCACACCAGCACCTCGGCCGGTGTCAGCCCCTCCGCCTCCAGGTCCTTCGCCGCCACCGCCCGAACCGCGTCCCCCGGCCCCAACTCCTCGTCCCCCAGCCGCACTTCACCCCGCACCACGTGCACGTACACAAACGCCCCGTCCGGCACCGCCGTCCGCTCCCCCGCGCCCAGCCGGCGGACGTGCAGCATCGCCCCGGCCTCCGGGACGGCGTACGGCGTGGAGTCGGCGATGCCGCGGACGATCTCGTACGACGGCTCTCCCCCGGGCCGTACCGGGGCCAGCCACATCTGGACGAAGGTCAGGGGGACGTCGGCGTCGTTGCGCTCCACATGGCGGACGCCCCCCGCCGAGCTCAGGCGCTGCACATCGCCGTGCCGCACCACCGTCTCGTTGCCCTCCGAGTCGCGGTGGGTGAGCTCGCCCTCGACCACCCACGTGACGATCTCGGTGTGGCTGTGCGGGTGCTCGTCGAAGCCGGCGCCGGGCGCCAGCCGCTCCTCGTTGCACGCGATGACCGCGCCGAAGCGCAGGTTGTCGGGGTCGTAGTGCGGGCCGAAGGAGAAGGCGTGCGCCGACTCGATCCCGGTCGCCGGGTCGCCTCCGGGGTAGCGCTG
Organism: Streptomyces sp. NPDC048277; assembly: GCF_040652235.1. NCBI lineage: Bacteria > Bacillati > Actinomycetota > Actinomycetes > Kitasatosporales > Streptomycetaceae > Streptomyces > Streptomyces sp. NPDC048277. The sequence goes on along the minus strand of NZ_JBEZLQ010000010.1, from coordinate 248,840 downwards.
CGCCGCGCGCCGTACGTCCATCACGGCACCACGGTAGACCGCAGTCGGCACCCGGCGGCGCAGGCTCCCGTCCGGATAAGGCAGTCTTGTCCCCGTGCCCGAACCCGTAACGCGCAAGTCCGACCCCTCGGCTCATCAGGTCCACCCGCACTCCGCGACCCTGAAGCGGCTGGAGAAGTCCTCCGGCAGTCTCGCCGCCCAGGCCATCGCACGCATGGACGAGACCCTGCCGTGGTACCGGGCCATGCCCCCGGAGAACCGCTCCTGGATCGGGCTCGTCGCCCAGGCGGGTATCGCGGCCTTCACCGAGTGGTTCCGGCACCCCGACGCCCCGCAGGCGATCTCGACGGACGTGTTCGGGACCGCGCCACGGGAGCTGACCCGGGCGATCACGCTGCGGCAGACCGTGGAGATGGTGCGGACCACCATCGAGGTCATGGAGAGCGCCATCGACGAGGTGGCGGCGCCCGGCGACGAGAGCGTGCTGCGCGAGGCCCTGCTCGTCTACGCCCGTGAGATCGCCTTCGCCACCGCCCAGGTCTACGCCCAGGCCGCCGAGGCACGGGGTGCCTGGGACGCGCGGCTGGAGTCGCTGGTCGTGAACGCCGTGCTGAGCGGCGAGGCCGACGAAGGGGCCGTGAGCAGAGCCGCGGCTCTCGGATGGAACTCGCCCGACAACGTGTGCGTCGTGCTCGGCACCGCGCCCGACGGGGACAGCGAACTGACCGTCGAGGCCATCCGGCGGGCCGCCCGGCACGCCAAGCTGCAGGTGCTGACGGGCGTGCTCGGGGACCGGCTCGTCGTCATCGCGGGCGGCAACGACAATCCGCTGGCCGTCGCCAAGTCGCTGATCGGGCCCTATGCCGCCGGACCGGTCGTCGCGGGGCCCGTCGTACCCGATCTGCTGGCCGCCACCCGGTCCGCGCAGGCCGCCGCCGCGGGGCTCAAGGCGTGTACCGCCTGGCAGGACGCGCCGCGGCCGGTACTGGCGGACGATCTGCTTCCGGAACGCGCGATCGCGGGCGATCCCGGTGCGCGCGAGCAGTTGGTGGAGGAGATCTACAGACCGCTGGAAGAAGCCGGCTCGGCGCTGCTGGAAACACTGAGCGTCTATCTGGAACAGGCGAGCAGCCTGGAGGGCGCGGCCCGGATGCTCTTCGTCCACCCGAACACCGTCCGCTACCGGCTCCGACGTGTGACTGACGTCACCGGATGGTCACCGTCCGATGTACGATCCGCCTTCACACTGCGGATCGCGCTGATCCTGGGGCGTCTGGTCGATGGAGATCTCCAGCCATAGGATTTTGTCGGGGGTCCACAAAACCCCCTCGTGTTCTTCGTCCCTGTCCTCACGGGCGGCCGTGGCCGTCCCCAAGAGAGAGTGTGAGAGTGCTCGTACTCGTCGCTCCCGGCCAGGGCGCCCAGACGCCTGGCTTCCTGACCCCCTGGCTCGACCTCCCCGGTGTCGAAGACCGTCTGCGTGCCTGGTCGGACGCCATCGGTCTCGATCTGGTGCACTACGGCACGAACGCCGACGCGGACGAGATCCGCGACACCGCGATCGCGCAGCCGCTGCTCGTCGCCGCCGGACTCGTCTCGGGCGCGGCACTCGGTGACATCGCGCCGGGCGCGGTCGCCGGGCACAGCGTCGGTGAGATCACCGCCGCCGCCTTCGCGGGCGTCCTGGACGACACCGACGCGCTGGCCCTCGTCCGCAGGCGCGGCCTCGCGATGGCCGAGGCCGCCGCGATCACGCAGACCGGTATGTCGGCGCTGCTCGGCGGCGACCCGGACGTCTCGGTCGCGCATCTGGAGAAGCTCGGTCTGACCCCGGCGAACATCAACGGCGCGGGCCAGATCGTCGCGGCCGGCACCATGGAGCAGCTCGCCGCGCTCGCCGAGGACAAGCCCGAGGGAGTCCGCAAGGTCGTCGCCCTCAAGGTGGCCGGCGCCTTCCACACGCACCACATGGCCCCGGCCGTGTCGGCGCTGGAGGCCGCGACCGCCGAACTGGCGCCCGCCGACCCGAGGTTCGTCTACGTCTCCAACAAGGACGGGCAGCGCGTCGCCACCGGCGGCGAGATCGTGAAGCGCCTCGTCGGCCAGGTCGCCAACCCGGTCCGCTGGGACCTGTGCATGGAGACCTTCCAGGAGCTCGGCGTCACCGCCCTGCTGGAGGTGTGCCCCGGCGGCACCCTGACCGGTCTGGCCAAGCGCGCCCTGCCCGGCGTCAAGACGCTGGCCCTGAAGACCCCCGACGACCTCGACGCGGCCCGCGAGCTCATCGCCGAGCACAGCTGAATTAGGAGCGCACTGCGATGTCGAAGATCAAGCCCAGCAAGGGTGCCCCGTACGCGCGCATCCTCGGTGTCGGCGGCTACCGCCCGACCCGCGTGGTGCCCAACGAGGTGATCCTCGAGAAGATCGACTCGTCCGACGAGTGGATCCGGTCGCGCTCCGGTATCGAGACCCGGCACTGGGCGGGCCCCGAGGAGACCGTCGCCGCGATGTCGATCGAGGCCGCAGGCAAGGCGATCGCGGACGCGGGCATCTCCGCCGAGCAGATCGGCGCCGTGGTCGTCTCCACCGTCTCGCACTTCAGCCAGACCCCGGCCGTCGCCACCGAGATCGCCGACAAGCTCGGCACGGACAAGGCGGCCGCCTTCGACATCTCCGCCGGCTGCGCGGGCTTCGGCTACGGCCTCACGCTCGCCAAGGGCATGGTGGTGGAAGGTTCCGCCGAGTACGTGCTCGTGATCGGCGTGGAGCGGCTCAGCGACCTCACCGACCTGGAGGACCGGGCCACCGCCTTCCTGTTCGGCGACGGCGCGGGCGCGGTCGTGGTCGGCCCCTCGCAGGAGCCGGCGATCGGCCCGACCGTCTGGGGCTCGGAGGGCGACAAGTCCGAGACCATCAAGCAGACGGTCCCCTGGGACCGTATGCACTTCGCCGACAGATCCGAACTCCCGGTCGACAGCCAGGGCGACGTCAAGTTCCCGGCGATCACGCAGGAGGGCCAGGCGGTGTTCCGCTGGGCCGTGTTCGAGATGGCGAAGGTCGCTCAGCAGGCGCTGGACGCGGCCGGGATCAGCGCGGACGACCTGGACGTCTTCATCCCGCACCAGGCCAATGTGCGGATCATCGACTCGATGGTGAAGACTCTCAAGCTGCCGGAGCACGTCACGGTCGCCCGTGACATCCGCACCACCGGCAACACCTCGGCCGCCTCGATTCCGCTCGCGATGGAGCGGCTTCTGGCGACCGGTGAGGCGAAGAGCGGCGACACCGCCCTCGTCATCGGGTTCGGGGCGGGTCTCGTCTACGCCGCCACTGTCGTTACCCTCCCCTAGGCACTCCGTGCCGGATCATGCATCCGGTGCGGGAACGCCGACTGCAACACCGCAGCAACCGTCTGGAACATCTAAGAAGGAGCGCCTGACATGGCCGCCACTCAGGAAGAGATCGTCGAAGGTCTCGCCGAGATCGTGAACGAGATCGCCGGCATCCCGGTTGAGGACGTCCAGCTGGACAAGTCCTTCACCGACGACCTGGACGTCGACTCGCTGTCCATGGTCGAGGTCGTCGTCGCCGCCGAAGAGCGCTTCGACGTCAAGATCCCGGACGAGGACGTCAAGAACCTCAAGACCGTCGGCGACGCGACCAACTACATCCTCACGCACCAGGCCTGAGGTCCTGACCAGGCCTGAGGCGTCACACAGCCTCCGGCCGCACTGCCCCGCCACCCGGCGGTGGCGCCGTCGAATCCCGTATCCGTTGGAGAAAGAATTCCCGATGAGCCCGACCAATCGCACCGTGGTCGTCACCGGTATCGGCGCAACCACACCGCTGGGTGGCGACGCAGCTTCGTTCTGGGAGGCCCTGGTCGCCGGTAAGTCCGGCGTCCGCCTCCTGGAGCAGGACTGGGCGGCCGAGCTGCCCGTCCGCATCGCGGCGCAGATCGCCGTCGAACCGACCGAGATCATCCCGCGCCCCCAGGCCCGCAAGCTGGACCGGTCCGCGCAGTTCGCGCTGATCGCCGCTCGGGAGGCCTGGAAGGACGCCGGCTTCACCGCCAAGGCCGGTGAGGACCAGTCCGCCAACCCCGACCGGGTCGGCGCCGTCATCGCCTCCGGCATCGGCGGTGTGACGACCCTGCTCGAACAGCACGACGTGCTCAAGGAGAAGGGCGTACGCCGTGTCTCCCCGCACACCGTGCCGATGCTGATGCCCAACTCGCCGGCCGCCAACGTCGGTATCGAGCTGGGTGCGCGGGCCGGTGTGCACACCCCCGTGTCGGCCTGCGCCTCCGGCGCCGAGGCCATCGGATACGCCATCGAGATGATCCGCACCGGGCGTGCGGACGTCGTCGTGGCCGGCGGCACCGAGGCGGCGATCCACCCGCTGCCGATCGCCGCGTTCGGCAACATGATGGCGATGTCCAAGAACAACGACGACCCCGAGGGCGCGTCGCGTCCCTACGACTCCGGCCGTGACGGCTTCGTGCTCGGTGAGGGCGCGGGCGTGATCGTCCTGGAGTCCGAGGAGCACGCGAAGGCGCGCGGGGCCCGGATCTACGTCGAGGCGGTCGGCCAGGGCATCTCGGCCGACGCGCACCACATCACGCAGCCGGAGCCGTCCGGCAACGGGATCGCGCACGCGCTGCAGAACCTGCTCGACAGCTCGGACCTGAAGCCGGCGGAGATCGTGCACGTGAATGCTCACGCGACGTCGACGCCGCAGGGTGATGTGGCCGAGATCAAGGCGCTGCGCAAGGTGTTCGGCGACGACGTCGAGCACATGGCCATCTCCGCGACCAAGTCGATGACCGGTCACCTGCTGGGCGGTGCCGGTGGTATCGAGACCGTCGCGTCGATCCTGGCGCTGGTGAACCGTACGGCTCCGCCGACCATCAACCTGAACGACCTCGACCCCGAGGTCAACGCGGACGTGGTGCGGGGTGAGGCGCGGGCGCTGCCCGAGGGCCGGATCGCCGTGCTGAACGATTCGTTCGGGTTCGGCGGGCACAACGTCGTACTCGCGTTCAGGACGATCTGAGAAACGCCGGCTTGACGCCTGTGGCCCGGACTCCGTTGGTCGGAGTCCGGGCCACAGTGCGTTTCGTCGTCGACTGCAGGCCGGTGGGGGCTGGTCGCGCAGTTCCCCGCGCCCCTTACGGGGCGCTACACCACCTGGTGGAGCCAGCGCACCGGCGCGCCCTCGCCCGCGTAGCGGAACGGCTCCAGTTCGTCGTCCCAGGGCTTGCCGAGGAGTTTGGCGATCTCGGCCTCCAGGTCCGTCTCGCCGCGCTGTGAGCGGGTCATGGCCGCCCTCAGACGGTCCTCCGGGATCAGGATGTCGCCGTGGATTCCGGTGACCGCGTGGAAGATGCCCAGGTCCGGTGTGCAGCTGTAGCGCTCGCCCTCGGCCTTGGCACAGGGTTCCGCCGTGACCTCGAAGCGGAGCAGGTGCCAGCCGCGCAGCGCCGACGCCAGTTTGGAGGCCGTGCCGACCTCGCCCTGCCAGGAGAACTCGGAGCGCCAGGTGCCGGGTGCCGCCGGCTGGCGGATCCAGTCGAGGTTGACGCGCGTGCCGAGCACCCCGGCGACGGCCCACTCGACGTGCGGGCACAGCGCGCGCGGCGCGGAGTGCACGTACAGAACTCCACGTGTCGTCACCGGAACCTCCGGGCAGAGCGGACATCTTGCTGGCTGGCTGGCGGCAGTGGCACGACGGCCGCGTTGCTTGCGAGGCTACCGTGCGGTGGCGCAAGGAGTGTGACGTACCGTCGGTCCCACAGCCAGGAAACCCCTGCCATTCACCCAGGGAGACGCTTGTACGGGGGTGGACCGTTGCAGGGCGCGGGGTGGGAACTCCCGTGCGTTGTTATGGAGGGGGACGGGCCGGCCGACGGAGAGGACCAACGGGGTATGCGCAAGCAGCGACGACGTCGGCGTTCGCATGCCCTGGTCGGTGCCGTGGCCGTCACGGCCGCGCTGGGGCTGGCCGGGTGCGATGTGCTGGGCGGTTCCTCCGCTTCGTCCGGCGGCAAGCCGCGCGCCTCCCGGGCCGTAGCGGTGTGGGACAGCAGCCCGGCCTCGATCGCGGCCGTCGGCGACTCCATCACGCGCGGCTTCGACGCGTGCACGGTGCTCTCGGACTGCCCTGAGGTGTCCTGGGCGACCGGCACCAGCGACCAGGTGGACAGCCTGGCGGTACGGCTGCTGGGGCGGGCGAAGGCGGCCGACCACAGCTGGAACTACGCGGTGACGGGCGCCCGGATGGCCGACCTGTCCGGGCAGCTGGCCGACGCGGCCGTCCGCAGGCCGCAGTTGGTGACGGTGATGGTGGGGGCCAACGACGCCTGCCGTACGTCGGTGCGGGCGATGACCTCGGTGACCGCCTTCCGCACCCAGTTCGAGGACGCGATGGACACCCTGCGCAAGACGCTGCCGAAGACGCAGGTGTACGTGGCGAGCGTGCCGAACCTGAAGCGGCTGTGGTCCGAGGGGCGGACCAATCCGCTGGGCAAGCAGGTGTGGAAGCTCGGCATCTGCCCGTCCATGCTCCGTGACGCGGACAATCTGACCAACGCGGCGACCCTGCGCCGGGACAAGGTGCAGCAGCGCGTCGAGGACTACAACAAGGTGCTGGAGCAGGTCTGCGCCAAGGACCGGCGCTGCCGCTTCGACGGCGGGGCGGTGTACGACTACCGCTTCGGCACCGATCAGCTGAGCCACTGGGACTGGTTCCATCCGAGCACCGACGGCCAGTCGAAGCTCGCCGCGATCGCCTACCGGACCATCACCGCGAAGGCCCCGTGACCTAGGGATTCCCCCGTGCTTGACCTAGGGTTTCCCACATGAGCGAACTTTTCGGCACACTTTCCGACGGCACCGAGGTCCACCGCTGGACGCTGGAGCGCGCGGGGACGCGGGTGCGGGTCCTGTCGTACGGCGGGATCGTGCAGTCGGTCGAGGTCCCGGACCGGGAGGGGCGTTCGGCCGACGTGGTGCTGGGGTTCGCGGACCTGGACGGCTATCTGGAGAACCCGGGCCCGTACTTCGGCGCCCTGGTCGGCCGGTACGCCAACCGGATCGCCCACGCCCGCTTCCCGCTGGACGACGTGACCTACGCCCTGGAGCCGAACAACGCGCCCAACTCCCTGCACGGCGGCTCCCGCGGCTTCGACAAGCGGGTGTGGGACGTCGAGGGCGTCGAGCACGGGGTGCGGCTCACCCGGGTCAGCCGGCACGGCGAGGAGGGCTTCCCGGGGCAGCTGGAGGTCTCCGTGACCTACGTGCTGGACGCCTCCGGGGCGCTGCGCATCTCCTACGAGGCGGTCACCGACGCGCCGACCGTCGTGAACCTCACCAACCACAGCTACTTCAACCTCGCGGGCTCCGGGAACGCGGGCGGCCATGAACTGCGCATCGCCGCCTCCCGCTACACCCCCGTCGACGACGACCTGATCCCGACCGGGGTCCTGGAGGACGTCTCCGGCTCCCGTTTCGACTTCCGTACGGCCCGCAAGGTCGGCTCCGGCTACGACCACAACCTCGTCCTCGACAAGGGCGTCACGGACGCGCCGGCCGAGATCGCCGAGCTGCACGACCCGGCCTCCGGCCGCACCCTCACCGTGGCCACCACCGAGCCCGGCATCCAGCTCTACACGGCCGAGCACCTGACCGGGCCCTTCGCCCCCGGCGACGGCGTCGCCCTGGAGACCCAGCACTTCCCGGACTCCCCCAACCGGCCCGGGTTCCCGAGCACGGTGCTGCGGCCGGGCGAGGTCTACCGCTCGGAGACGGTCTACGGCTTCGGCGTGCGGGACTGACACGCACACACGCAAGCCCCGGTCCAAGGGTCAGGTCTCGGACCGGGGCTGCTCAAGGGGGACTCGTCCCGCCTCAGACCTTAGCCGTGTCTGTGAGGCGACGGTCGGTGATCGAACAGCCCACAGCGATTTCGTACGAACCTTTCACAAACACCGTCCCTACGCCCCGCCCGCGGACACCGCCGCCACGACCTCCACCTCCACCAGCGCCTCCGGCCGGAACAGCCGGGACGCCTCGAACGTCATGCTCGTCGGCGGCGTCCCCGTGAGGAACTCCCGGCGTACGGCGCCGTACTCGGCCAGCCGGGAGATGTCGGTCAGATACGTGCGGATGTTGATGACGTCCGCCAGAGTCGCCCCGTGCGCGCGGAGCAGCGCGGCAAGGCCCTCGAAGACGCCCCGGGTCTGCTCCGCGAGGCCCGCGCCCTCGGCGATCTGGCCGGAGACGAACAGCAGGGCGCTGCCGTCGGCGTGTTCGACGCGGGCGACCTGGGAGTAGTAGGGGCTCGCCGGCTGGGGCGCGTCTGCCGGGTTGTCCAGGGTGACCTGCACGGCTCTCCTTCAGGAGGTTGGGATGCGGGCGGCGGCCGGGCGACGGGCCACGCGTCGACGCTAGGCGCGGGGCGAGTGATGCGACAAGCGAATGTCTAGCATGGCCGCCATGCCGAACCAGCATTCCGAGGATGCCCCCGCCCTTCCCGACGCCGATGTGTCCACCGTCTGGCTGCGGGTGTTCCTGGACGTCGCCCGGCACGGTTCGTTCACCGTGGCCGCGCGGACGCTCGGGTGGACGCAGTCGGCCGTGTCCCGGCAGATCTCCTCGCTGGAGGCGGCGCTCGGCGGTGGCCCGCTCTTCGACCGGTTGCCGCGCGGGGTACGGCTCACCGAGGCCGGGCGGGTGCTCGTCCCGCACGCCGAGGCCGTCACCGGGGCGCTGCGCGGGGCCGCCCGTGAGCTGACCGCGCTGCGCGAGGCGGCGGGCGGGCGGCTGCGGTTCGGGGCGTTCGCCACGGCCGACGCCGCCCTGGTGCCGCACGCCCTGGCCGCGTTCCGCGCCCGGCACCCAGGGGTGCGGCTGTCCCGCGAGGAGGGGCTCACGCCCGGGCTGCTGGACCGGCTGGCTGCCGGTCACCTGGACCTCGCGGTCGTCTCGACGACGGGCCGCGCCCCGCTGGAGCCTTACGACCTCCACCACCTCCTCGACGAGTCGCTGTACGTCGCCGTCCCCGTGGACCATCCCCTGGCGGGTGTCACGGGGCCGGTGCGGCTCGGCCGGCTCGCCGGCGCCGACTGGATCTCCGGCGGTGCCCGCCCCGAGGGCACCCTCCTGGACGCGGCCCTGCGGCAGGGCTTCCGCCCGCGCGTGGCCCATGTCGTCGGCGAGTGGACCGCCAAGCTGGGATACGTCGCCGCGGGCCTCGGTGTGACCCTGGTCCCGGCGCTCGCCGCCGAGTCCGTACGCCAGGACGTCGTCCTGCTGCCGGTGCTCGACGAGGGCGCCCCGGCCCGGGCCGTGTACGCGGCGACGGCCCGGGGCCGGTCCCTGGCCCCGGCCGCGGAGTCCTTCCTCGCCGCACTGCGCGAGGCGGTCGCCCGCATCCCGGGCGGGACCCCCGGGGGCACCATGGCGTAGACCAGCCCGGCAGGCGATACTGCGGCCGTCCGGCACCACGCACCCCACTGCGACGGAAGGCCAACTCCCGTGCAATCCCTACGCGTTCGGATCGGTGTCCTCGGAGTCGCCCTGCTGGCCGGGGCGTTGTCGCCCAGCGCGACACAGGCGACGGCCGCGACACCCGCGACGACCGCCGCCTCCCCCACCGTCGAGGAGCAGCGGCTGGACAAGGCGGTGCCTCAGGAGATCCTCCGGCGGTCCGGATTCGACGCCGTGGCACCGGAGTTCACCGAGGCGCTCACGGGTGCGCACTCCTATGCGCAGGCCCGGCGGATCGTCGTACGGGACGGGTCCGCGCTGTGGCGGCGGGCCGTGGACCGGGCGCAGGGGCGAGGCCCTGCCGGGGGCGACCTGAGCCGGGACGACGACCGGCCGTTGTACTGGGCGCGGCTGGGGATGACCCGGGATGTGCGCACCTGGGAGCCGGAGTTCGCTCTCAGCGCGGCGCAACGGACGCGGCTGCTGGACGCGTTGGAGCGGACCTCGCGCGGGCAGACCGACATCCGCTATCCCGGCCGGCACCTGAGGCGGATCCTGGTCACCGGGTTCGATCCGTTCACGCTCGACCGGGACATCCGGATCTCCAATCCCTCGGGGGCGTCGGCGCTCGCGCTGGACGGGACGGTCATACAGACCGAGGAGGGTCCGGCCCGGGTCGAGACGGCCGTCTTCCCCGTGCGGTGGGACGACTTCGCGCAGGGGACCGTGGAGCGGACGCTGCGGCCGTATCTGCCGAAGGTGGACCTGTTCACCACCGTGAGCCAGGGACGGGTCGGGCGCTTCGACGTGGAGCGCACCAACGGGGCCTGGCGAGGCGGCTTCCCGGACAACGAGAACCTGAGCAGCACCGAGACCGTCCCGGTCGACGACCCGGCCTCGCAGCCGCAGTGGACGACCACGACCCTGCCGTACGCGGCGATCGTGGCGGCGCGGACGGGGCGTTTCCCGGTGTACGACCACACCGAGGTCACCGAGATCCCGGCGGGCGGAACCGTTCCGGTCGTACAGGCGGACGGGCCGACCGCCGGGTCGACGGCCCGTGCCGGGGGCGGCGGGAACTACCTCTCCAACGAGATCGCCTACCGCGCCACCCTGCTGCGTGACCGCCTCGGACTGCACGACACCCTCCCGGGCGGGCATGTGCACACACCGGTGCTGGAGTTCGGCGCCGGGAACACCACCGAGGTGACCGACCCCGACTTCGTGAAGAACCGGGTGGACATCATCGACCAGGTGCGGGCGATCGTGACCGTGGCGGCGGACGCGAGCTTCAAGAAGTGACCGGCGGCTTGAAGAAGTGACCGGCAGCGTCAGGACGTGACCGGCAGCGTCAGGACGTGACCGGTTCGTCGGTGTGCTCGTCCTCCTCCGCCGTCTCCTCGCCCAGCAGGTCGCGGGCGAGGAGGGTGGCGCCCGCGACCGCGCCCGGCATCAGGAACACCGCGACGAACGGCACCAGGAAGGCCAGGCCCAGCGGGGTGCCGAAGCCCCACACCAGGGTCTTGCGGGAGCGCAGCAGGGCGAGCCGGGCGCGCAGGTCGACGCCCCGGCGCTGGAGGGCGACGGCGGCGAGCTCCTCGGTGAGGAAGAACCCGGTCACGAAGAAGCCGACGACCGGTACGACGGTCTGCCCGACGAAGGGGAGAAAGCCCAGGGCGAAGAGCAGCACGCCCCAGAGGCCGGCGCGGACCAGGATGCGCAGGCTGTCGCGGGCCGAGATCCACAGCTCGCGCCAGAGCGGCAGCCCGGACTCGGGCGCGGTGCCGTCGGGCGAGACGTCCGCGTCGACCTTCTCGGAGAGGTTCTCGTAGAACGGCTGGCCGACCAGCAGGGTCACCGCGGTGAAGGTGAGGACGGCGAGGAGGAGACCGAGGGCGAACAGCACGGCGGTGAGGAAGCCGCGGAAGAGGCCGAGCCAGGGGCTGGACCAGTCGTCGGCGAACGGGGTGGCCCAGGCGACGAAGGCCTCTCCCCATATCGCCAGGGAGACGAGGGCCGCCGCGTACAGCACGAGGGTGATCAGGCCCGGGAGCAGGCCGAAGCCGTACTGCCTGCCGTGCCGGCCGACCCATCGCTGGCCCTTGAGGAGATATCCGAAACCCGCCCCGAGATCACGCATGGCGAAAACTTTACCGAGGTGTTCGGAGCGCCGGTCCGCTGCCCCACAGGGCTGCGCCACCGCCACCCCCGCCATCGGCCATCCGGGGCAACGGTGACACCAAGACCTCCTCGTTCCTGTTGAGTCGAACGGGTACGTCTCGCCGTACCGATCTCAGGAACCAGCAGAGGAGGTACGCGTGCGCCCCACCGCAACAGCCGTTCCCCCCGGACCCGTTCTGTTCGTCTCCCTGGCCCTCACCGCCCTGGTCACCGGCACGGCGGCCGGTGCCGACCCGGCCCCGGCCGTCCGGGAGGGCCACGGCCGTGACACCCGGGCGGCCCAGGCCCCGGCCGCAGCCGCCCGTACCGCGCTCGCCGCCCCGGTCCCCGACCTCGCGGACGCCGGCCGCGGCTACCCCCGGCAGCAGGTCCTCTCCGCCGACCCGGTGAACCCCGCCGACCGGTCGATCCGACTGGGCCTCACCCCGTACCACGGCATCGCCCCGGAGCTGAACGCCCTCCAGCGGCTCGGCGACCGGGTGAGCGTCGAGGTCACGGGCCGTTCGGCCGGCGGCCACCGGCTCTATCTGGTCACGGTCACCGCCCCGGAGACGCCCGCGCAGACCCGGGCGCAGGAACGGATGCGCGACCTCATCGAGAACGCGCCGGCGAAGGCCGCCGAGGACGCTTCGCTGAAGGCCGGCTACAAGACCCCCGTCTTCTTCAACGCCAACATCCACGGCGACGAATGGGAGGGCACCGACGCCTCCCTGAAGCTCATCGAGCGGCTCGCCAGCGCGAACGACGCCAGGACCCGCGAGCTGCTGGCCCACAGCCGCCTGTACTTCGACATCACGGCCAACCCGGACGGCCGGATCGCCGGCACCCGCGCCAACGCCAACGGCTTCGACCTCAACCGGGACTTCGTCACCGCCTCCCAGCCCGAGGTCCGGGCGATGCGGCAGATCGAGATCGACAAACAGCCGGCCGTCATGCTCGACCTGCACGGTTACGTCAACGGCACGCTGATCGAGCCGACCACCCCGCCGCACGGCGAGAACTACGAGTACGACCTGTTCCTCAAGAACACCTACGCCAACGCCCTCGGCATGGAGGCCGCCGTCAACGGCCTCGGCTACACCGCCGCGAAGGACGGCGTGGTGCCGGTCCAGATCCCGTTCCGGGACCAGCAGGAGGGCTGGGACGACTGGCCGCCGGTCTTCACCCCGCAGTACGCGGCCTTCCACGGCACGGTCGCCGCCCACACCGTCGAGATCCCGATGACGGTGAACAGCACGGCGTACGACGCCCTCCCGGTCACGGAACTCCGCCGCCGCTCCGCGATCAACGTGGCCGTCGCCGGCGCCGCCATGAACGCGGCCCTCGCCTACGCCCGGCAGCACCGCGATGCCCTCCTCGCCGACCAGATCGAGGTCTTCCGGCGGGGAGCGGCAGGGGCCGCACAGGTGCCGGTGTCGGCGCAGACCGTCCCCGGGGTACCGGGCATCGGCCCGGAGGACGTCTACACGACCAGGTTCCCGCGCGCCTACGTCCTCCCCTCCGGCACCACCGGCACCGCCACCGCCCGTCTGGTGGACCACCTCCTCGCCAACGGCATCCGCGTCACCCGTGCGACCCGCGCCTTCCGGCTCGGCGGACGGCCGTACCCGCAGGGCTCGTACGTCGTCGACATGCACCAGCCCGAGCGGGGCCTGGCGAACGCGCTGCTCGCCGACGGCCGGGACATCAGCGGCAAGGTCTCGGTGATGTACGACATCTCGGGCTGGAGCCTGGGACGGCTGTGGGGCGCCCGGGTGGAGTCGGTGCGCACGGGTTCCCTGTCCGGGCTGCCGGTACGGCGGGTGCGCGGGGCGGCCGCCGTCGGGTCCGTAGCTACGCGCGGCGACCTGCGCCTTCGCCTGGACGACCCGAGCGCCCTGGCCGCCCTCAACTCCCTTCTCGCGCAAGGTGTTTCGGCGCGCGTGTCGGGCGGCACGGCGGTCTTCCCGGCCTCGGCACGGCCACGGGCGGCACAGGCGGCCCGCACGTACGACGTGGTCTTCGAGGCGACGCGCCCCGGCTCGGGCCCGGTTGTCCGCCGCCCTCTGCGGGTGGCCGCCGCCGTCACCCCGGGTGAGCTGTTCGCGCTGCGGGAGATGGGCTTCGACGTCACGCCGGTCTCGACGGACATCCTGAACGCGGGCTTCGACTGGTCGCGGACGGACGTGCTGTTCGTGTCCGCCGGACTCGACCGTACGGCGTTGACCGCGACCGCCCGGACCGCCCTCGACGGATTCCTCTCCGCGCACGGGCTGGTCGGCCGCGGTACCGCCGGAGCGGCGCTGGGGCGGCTCCCCGTGCGGGCCGTGCAGGGTAGCGCGGACGCCAACGGCGTGGTGCGGGTTGTGAGTTCGGGCCCGGTCACGGCCGGTGCCCCCGACTACGGTTTCGTGTATGCGCCGGTGTGGTTCACCGACCTCGGTCCCGGAGTACGCGTGGAGCAGACCTACGCGGCCGGGAACCCGCTGCTGTCGGGACACTGGCGGGCGCTGTCCGACGGCTCGGGTGGGCCGGGCGCGGCGGCGGGACAGGCCTCGGTGGTGAGCGGCCCGCGGGCCGTGCTGTTCGGCACCGAGCCCCTCTTCCGGGACCATCCGAAGGGGGAGTTCGCCCAGGTGGGTAGGGCGTTGTTCACAGTGGGAGCTGCTCGCGGCGGCTCGGTTGAGGAGAGCGGATGACGCAGGAGATCACCGTCCAGGGCACGGTCGCGGAGGGCTTCGAAGCGGTGCGCGAGGAGTTCGCCGCCTTCGTCGCCGGCGAACCGGCCGACTACGAGGGACAGTTGTGTGCGTACGTCCACGGCCGGCGGGTCGTCGACCTGTGGGCCGGCGAGGAGTCCGACGGGGACTCCCTCTACGGCGTGTTCTCGTCCACCAAGGGCGCGGCCCATCTCGTCACGGCGCTGCTGGTGCAGGACGGCACGCTGGAGCTGGACCGCAAAGTCACCTACTACTGGCCGGAGTTCGCCGCCGAGGGCAAGGGCGCGCTGACCCTGCGGGAACTGATCGCACACCGGGCGGGCCTGATCGGCACCGACACCGGGTTCAGCCCACAGGAGCTGACCGACGACCGGGCGATGGCCGAACGCCTCGCCGACCAGCGGCCGTTCTGGCGCCCGGGCACGGCCTTCGGCTACCACGCGCTCGTCATCGGCGCGCTCACCGGCGAGGTGGTACGGCGCGCGACGGGCCGTACGCTCCAGGACGTGTACGAGGAGCGGGTCCGGGCGCCGTACGGCCTGGACTTCTTCCTGGGCCTGCCGGCCGCGCACGAGCCCCGCTTCCGCACCACCCGGCCCATGCTTCCGACGCCCGAGCAGCAGGCGCTGCTCGACTCCGTCCCGTCGGGCCGCCGAACGCTGGCCGGGATCGCCTTCAACGAGCACACGGCCGAACCGACGGACCTGGCCGCCCTGCCCAACGACCCGCAGGTCCGCGCCAAGGGCCCGGCGTCGTTCGGCGGGGTGGCGTCGGCGCGCGGCCTGGCCGGGATGTACGCGGCGCTGCTCAGCGAGATCGACGGCGAGGCCCCGCTGCTGAAGGAGGACACGGTGGCGGAGTTCGGCCAGATCCACTCGGTGGGCTACGACCTGGTGGCGCGGGCCCACAAGTCCTACGGCCTGGGCTTCCAGGCGACGGCGGACACCTGGCACCCGTTCCTGGGCGCGGGCACGATCGGCCACAGCGGAGCAGCGGGCTCCCAGGCGTTCGCGGACCCCCGCAGCGGCATCGCCTACGGCTACATCCGAAGGAGGTTCGCGTTCCCGGGCGGTGCGGCGCCGGAGAACAACGGCTTGGCACTGGCTGTACACAGGGCAACGCTGACCATGTGAGGTCCCAGTCGGCCGCGCCGCGGCCGACTGAGCCGCCGACCGCCGACGACGACTGGTGGTGGTCAGGGATTGAAGTGCTCTTCCTCGTACACGAGGGAGATTCCTGCCTACCTTGCGGTGGCTGGCTTGACGCCACGGGGACGCCTGACGACTGCCCTCCCGGCAGCCGGGACGAGCGCACGGCCCATCCGGAACAGGTGCAAGATGTTCCGGCCCGCGTTGTGATCGGCGTTGCCGGACCAGCCGCAGTCGGGGTTCTTGCACACGAACGTGGCCTGGTCCTCCCGGCTGCCCAGTGTGGTGAAGCCACATGCTGAGCAGCGCTGGGAGGTGCCGGGGGCGGGAACCTTGACCAGGGTGCCGCCCTGGCGGGCGGTCTTGTAGGTCAGCATCGTCACGGTGCGGCCCCATGCCTCCTGGCTGATGGAGCGGTTCAGGCCGGACTTCTGGGCGACGTTCTGGCCGGGTTCCTCGATGGTGCCCTTGGCGGACTTGACCATGTTCTTGATGTCGAGCTGTTCGACCACGACCGTGGCGTACTGCTTGGCGATGCTGGTGGTGGTCTTGTGCTGCCAGTCAACGGCGCGGCGCGTGGCTTTTGCGCGGAGCTGTTTGATCTGGTCGTAGGTGTGCCGCAGGCGGTGGGAGGTTTTCTCCCCGCGTCCTTGGTGCTGCTTGCGCTGGGCGGCGCGTCGTTCCAGGCCAAGCAGCTTGGCCTTCTCCTGCGGGTTCAGCCATTTGTCCCGGTCGGCCGTACCGTCGGGGAGACGGGGCGGGCGTCCGTGGTCCTGGTGGTTGCCGTCTGACAGGGCCAGGGGTAGGTTCACCCCGGCGTCGATGCCGACCTGCGGCCCCTGATGGGGTTCGGGTGCGGCCTGAAGGGTCTGGACGCGGAAGGCGATGTGCCAGCCGAGCGCGTCCTTGACCAGCCGGGCCCCGGTGATCCGGTTGTCTGCACCCGTCCTCTTCCCGACCGGAAGGTCCTTTGTCCAGCGGAAACGGACGCGGCCGATCCTGGGAATCTGGACCATGCCCCAGCGCCGGTGTACACGGGCGATGTTCAGGTCCCGGCCCTGCGGGATGTCCACCGACATCACCGTGCGCAGCCGGGCTTTGAAGTTCGGCGCGTCGGCGCGTCTGTCCCAGCAGTTCCGCCAAGCCTGGAAGTACGTCTTCAGTACCGCCTGCGCGGCCTGGGCGGGGAGCGCGCCGAGCCAGTCGATGTCCATGCGGGCCTGACGGATCGCCGCGTCGGCCGCGGCCAGGGAGCGCTTCTCCTTCGGGAGCATCGTCCACCAGTCGTGCAGGCAGTTCCACAGAGCGCGGGCCGCATGCGCCTGGTCGTCCATGAGTCGGACCTGCGCAGGTGTCAGCGCCAGTCGGGCGCGATGCCCGAACTGCCACACCTCCTGCACACGTTCCGTAATCACCTGATCACCATACCGTTTGGTTCATGTCACCACGATGAAACCGCGAGGTTCGCTCGGGGACAGGGCGGAGGCCGCACCCCACGTCCAAGGGCGCGGCCTCCGCGAAGCGCAACGACGGAACTCAGCCGGGCGTCACGCGGATCAGATCTTTACGATCATCTTCCCGGTGTTGTCGCCCCGCAGCACCCCGAGGAACGCCTCCAGGTTGTTCTCGATGCCCTCGACGACCGTCTCGCGGTACTTCAGCTGCCCGGACGCCACCCACGGGCCCACCTCGGAGACGAACTGCGGCTGCAGGTCGTAGTGGTCGCCGACCAGGAAGCCCTCGATCCGGCCGCGGGTCTGGATGAGCCGGGCGAGGTTCTTCGGGCCCGGGACGGGTTCGGTGCTGTTGTAGACGGAGATCATGCCGCAGACGGCGATCCGGCCGCCCTTGTTCAGCTGCCCGATCGCGGCCTCCAGGTGGTCGCCGCCGACGTTGTCGAAGTAGACGTCGACACCGTCGGGCGCGGCCGCGCGGAGCTGCTCGCTGACCGAGCCGTTCTTGTAGTTGAACGCCGCGTCGAAGCCGTACTCCTCGACCAGCAGCTTGACCTTCTCGTCGGAGCCGGCCGAGCCGATCACCCGGGAGGCGCCCTTGAGCTTGGCGATCTGGCCGACCTGGCTGCCGACCGCGCCGGCCGCGCCCGACACGAAGACGGAGTCGCCCTCCTTGAAGGAGGCGGTGCGCAGCAGGCCCGCGTAGGCGGTGAGGCCGGTCATGCCGAGGACGCCGAGGTACGTCGACAGGGGCGCGGCGTCGGCGTCGACCTTGACCGCGGTCTTCGCGTCCACGACGGCGTACTCGCGCCAGCCGAGGAAGTGCAGGACGTGGTCGCCGGCCGCGATGCCCTCGGCGTTCGACTCGACGACCTCGCCGACCGCGCCGCCCTGCATGACCTTGCCCAGCTCGAAGGGGGCGACGTACGACTTGGCGGCACTCATCCGGCCGCGCATGTACGGGTCGACGGAGAGGTACTTGTTCCGTACCAGCACCTGTCCCTCACCCGGCGTCGGGACCTCCGCCTCCACCAGGGCGAAGTCCTCCGGCTTCGGCCAGCCGACGGGACGGCTGACGAGGTGCCACTCGCGGTTGATCATGACGTGCGCCTTTCCGGATCACTACAATTACTTCAGTACCTGAAACAACCATGCTCCTTAATATTTCAGGATGTCAAGTAACGGGGTACGCTGGAGTCCATGTCCACCTCACAGTCCAGCCCAGCGAAGACCCGTCGGCCCGACGCCCTGACCATGGAGGTCGTCGAGCTCATCGGGGACGTCGTGGCCCGCTTCTACGCGGACTACGAGGACGCGGCGGGCGAGCACACGCTCACCGGGGCGCAGGCGCGGCTGCTCAGCCTGCTGTCGCTGGAGCCGCTGCCGATGCGGAAGCTGGCGCAGAAGCTGAAGTGCGAGCCGTCGAACGTGACCGGGATCGTGGACCGGCTGGAGGCACGCGGGCTCGTGGAGCGGCGGCCCGACCCGGCCGACCGCCGGGTGAAGCTGGCGGCGGCGACGGACGAGGGCCGGCGGGTCGCCCGCGATCTGCGCGAGGGGCTGCGCTTCGCGCGCGAGCCGCTGGCGGGGCTGTCGGACGAGGAGCGGCTGTCCCTGCGGGACCTGCTGCGCCGGATGCTCGGCGCCGACGCGTAGGGCCGGCGCCGGGCTCCTTCGGGGAGTTACGCGAACTGGCCGGGCCGGTAGTCGCCCGCCGGCTGCTGGAACATCACGTTCAGCCGGTTGAAGGCGTTGATGGCGGCGATCGTCGCCACGAGCGCGACGAGTTCCTCCTGGTCGAAGTGCTTGGCCGCGTTCGCCCACACCTCGTCCGGGACGCCGCCCGCCGCGTCGGCGATCCGGGTGCCCTGCTCGGCGAGTTCCAGGGCGGCGCGCTCGGCCTCGGTGAAGACGGTCGCCTCGCGCCATGCGCCGACCATGTGGAGACGCTGCTGGGTCTCGCCCGCGGCGGCCGCGTCCTTGGTGTGCATGTCGAGGCAGAAGCCGCAGCCGTTGATCTGGCTGGCGCGGATCTTCACGAGTTCCAGGGTGGAGTCCGGGATCGTCGACTCGTGGGCGACCTTGCCGGCGCCGACGAAGTGCTTGATGAGCTTGTTGGCGAGGGGGCTGGCGAAGACGTTCAGGCGGGCTTCCATGGTGTGCTCCCTGTGGTGGGGCTCGGCGGGTTACACACCTACGACGGAACGGGTTCGTCGAATGTGACACGTTTGCTGGATTTGCGTTGGTGGGTTTTTTGAGTGCGCGCCGGTGGGGGCTGGTCGCGCCCACGCGGCGGAGCCGCAAATCGATACAGCCCCGCGCCCCTGTCGGGGCGCTTCAGTCACGTGCACCACCACAGGAACCGGTTGCACGTGGCGCTCGGGGACGGGGCCGGGGTCGGGTCCGATGTCGTGGGATCGGCCGTCGGGGTCGATCCCGTCGTGCTCGTCGCCGTTGCCGTCGGTGTCTTCGTGATCGGGCCCGTCGTCGCCGACTGCGCGTCCGTGTCCTTCGGGGACGCCGACGGGGAGTCGGACGCCTTGTCCTTCGACGCGGACGGGGACGGGGACGCGGAGGGGTCGGCCGACGCGGAGTCCGGCGCGCCCGTCGCGCCGGACGTGTTGCCCAGGGGCTCGGCCGTCGTGCCCGGGGACGACGTCGACGTACCGCCGTCGGTGGTGTCGCCGCCCGCCGAGGCCGGGCCCGGGCTCGTGAACGGTATGGCGTCCGTGCCGAGTTCGGCGAGGCTCAGGCCGCCCGCCGCGAGCACGCACGCCGCGGTCACCAGCAGGACCCTGCGGCGCCGCCGGCGATGGGCCGCGGCCTTGCGGTCGCGACGGCTGCCGTCGGCCTCGGAAGGGCCCGTGGCGGCGTCCCCGTCGGCCTCGGAGGGACTCCCGGCGCCCCGGCCGCGACCCCGGCCGCGACCCGACCGGCGCCGGTCGGCACGGCCGCCGGCCCGGGGCTCGTCGCCGTCGTCACCCTCGCCGTCGTGGCCCTCGGCATCGCCGCCACCGGCGTCACCGTCACGCTCGTACGCCCCCGCGTCGTAGCCGCCGTGCGGGTCGTACGCCCCGTCGGCGTAGCCCCCGTGTCCGCCACCCGCGAACCCCGCTCCCGACAGAGGAGCCGCGTCCGCTTCCGGCGCGGACGCGCGTAGCGTTTCGATCGGTGTGCCGCACCCCGGGCAGGCGAGGGCGCCGTTGAGGTGCCGTCGGCACGGGTGGCAGTAGTCCATGACGCGGGAAGACTAAGTTCCCCGCCGGTCACATAACCAGGCACCTCTGTGAAGGTTCTGTAGGGGACCGAAAAAACTGTCGAAAGCCTTGTCGAAACCGTTACCTGTTCGACCCATTGACACTCCGACCGCCCCGTCCTTACTGTCACGCCAGCATTTCGAACGAGTGACGAAATCTCGAACAGCTGAGAGGCAACCGCCGTGCGCATCACCGGAATCAGCACACACGTGGTCGGGACGCCCTGGCGCAACCTGACCTACGTTCAGGTGCACACCGACGAAGGCATCACGGGAGTCGGCGAGACCCGGATGCTCGGTCACACCGACGCGCTGATCGGCTACCTGCGGGAGGCCGAGGCCAACCACATTCTGGGCTCCGACCCGTTCGCCCTGGAAGACCTCGTACGCCGTATGAAGTACGGCGACTACGGCCGGGCCGGCGAGATCGTCATGTCCGGCATCGCCGTGATCGAGATGGCATGCTGGGACATCAAGGGCAAGGCGCTGGGCGTGCCGGTGTGGCAGCTGCTCGGCGGCAAGGTGACCGACAAGGTCAAGGCGTACGCCAACGGCTGGTACACCACCGAGCGGACGCCCGAGGCGTACCACAAGGCCGCCCAGCAGGTGATCGAGCGCGGGTACAAGGCGCTGAAGATCGACCCGTTCGGCACCGGGCACTTCGAGCTGGACCACGACCAGACGCTGTACTCCGTGTCGCTGATCGAGGCGGTGCGGGACGCCATCGGCCCGGACGCCGAGCTGATGCTGGAGATGCACGGCCGCTTCTCCCCCGCCACCGCCGTCCGGCTCGCGCGCGAGCTCGCCCCCTTCAAGCCGGCCTGGCTGGAGGAGCCCTGCCCGCCGGAGAACCTGAAGGCGCTGGAGAAGGTCGCCGCCAAGGTGGACATCCCGGTGGCCACCGGTGAGCGCATCCACGACCGCATCGAGTTCCGTGAACTCTTCGAGAGCCAGGCCGTGGACATCATCCAGCCGGACGTCGGCCATATCGGTGGAATCTGGGAGACCCGGAAGCTCGCCGCCACCGCCGAGACGCACTACGTGCTGGTCGCTCCCCACAACGTCGGCGGCTCCGTGCTCACCGCCGCCTCCCTCCAGGTCGGGTTCACCTCCCCGAACTTCAAGATCCTGGAGCACTTCAACGACTTCGCCGACGCGGAGATCAAGAAGGTCGTCAAGGGGGCGCCCGAGGTGATCGACGGGTACTTCCAGCTGTCCGACGCGCCGGGGCTCGGGGTCGAGTTCGACGCCGACGCCGCCGCCGAGTTCCCGCAGCAGCAGGCCCGTTTCGACCTCTGGGCCGAGGGCTGGGAGCAGCGCAAGCCCAAGGGGACGTCGAAGTGAGTTCCCAGGTCGTCATCGAGGCGCCGGGCACCCACCGGGTCGAGGAGCACACGCCCCGCGAGCCCGGCCCCGGCGAGGCGCTGGTCGCCGTGCACGCGGTCGGGATTTGCGGAAGCGACCGCGAGGTGTACCAGGGGAACCGACCCGAGGGGTACGTCCGTTACCCGCTGACGCCGGGCCACGAGTGGTCCGGGACGGTCCGCGCGGTGGGCGCCGGGGTGCCCGCCTCGCTCGTCGGGCGGAAGGTCGTCGGCGAGGGGTTCCGGAACTGCCAGGTGTGCGACCGGTGTCACGCGGGTGAGACCACCCTGTGCACGGACGGGTACGAGGAGACCGGGTTCACCCAGCCGGGCGCCATGGCCGCCACCCTCACCCTCCCGGCCCGGCTGCTGCACGCCCTCCCGGACGACGCGGATCTGACCGCCGCCGCCCTCCTGGAGCCCGCCGCCTGTATCGCGGCCGCCGCCCTGAAGGGCAACGCCCAGCCGGGTGAGCGGGTCGCGGTGGTCGGCACCGGGACGCTGGGCATGTTCGCCGTGCAGTTCCTGAAGGCGATCTCGCCGGGCGAACTGCTGGTCGTCGGGACGCGGAACGACCGGGAGGCGCTCTCCCGGCAGTTCGGGGCGACCGACTTCCGTACCAAGGACCAGGATCTGCCCGACGACTTCGACGTGGTCATCGAGACCGCCGGGTCCGCGTCCGCCGCGCGCACCGCCGCCTCCCTGCTCAGGCGCGGCGGACGCCTGGTCCTGACCGGTATCCCGGCCGCGGGTGCCGACGGTCTCGACCCGACCGACCTCGTCGTACGGCAGCTGGAGGTGCACACCGTCTTCGGTGCGCCGCCGGACGCCTGGTCGCACACGGTACGGGTCTTCGGGGCCGGTCTCCTCGACCCGTTGCCACTGGTCACACACGAGCTGCCGCTGACCGAGTTCCCGCAGGCCATCGAGCTGGTGGGGGCCGGTGATCCGAAGGTGGGCAAGGTGCTGCTCCGCCCCTGAGTCGTACGCCGGCCGCGGCGTGCCCTGACCTCGCCGTGGCCGGCGTACCACCAAGCCGTTTTTTCACCCCGAGCCGCGAACCTTGTCCGAAATACCGAACATGAAGGACAGCTTGTGACGACCGACGCTTCCGCCCCGGCGGCCCGCCGACCCGGTGAGCAGGCGCTCACCGCCCTCGGCCTGGGTGCGCCCGCCCTCGACCCCGCCGACGCCTCCGCCCACACCTTCCCGGGCGGCGGCAAGTGGCGCACCGAGATCCCCTCCTGCGAGGGTCCCGAGGCGCTCTCCGTCGTACTCAAGGAGTCCTCGCGCCTGGACGTGCCGATCCACCGGATCAGCCAGGGCAGCGGCGTGTGGATGCTGACCGACGCCGAGATCACCGAGATGGTCGAGGCCACCAACGAGCGGGACATCGAGCTCTGCCTGTTCACGGGCCCGCGCGGCACCTGGGACATCGGCGGCTCGGTGCGTTCCGACTCGCGCGGGGGCGGGCTGCGCGCCCGCGGCCACGACGCCGTCGCCGGCTGTGTCGAGGACGCGGTCCGGGCGACGGAGCTGGGCGTCAAGTGCCTGCTCGTCGCCGACGAGGGCGTGCTGTGGACGCTGCACCGGGCGCGTGAGGCCGGGATCATCCCGGCGGACACCACGCTGAAGGTGTCGGCGCTGATCGGTCCGGTCAACCCGGCGTCGTACGCGGTGTACGAGCGGCTCGGCGCCGACTCGCTCAACGTGCCCAGCGACCTGACGCTCGATCACCTCACCGAGATCCGCCGGGTGTCCGGCGCTCCCCTGGACATGTACATCGAGGCCCCGGACGACCTCGGCGGCTACATCCGGATGTACGAGGTCGCCGAACTGATCCGGCGCGGCGCACCGGTCTACCTGAAGTTCGGCCTGTCCAAGGCTCCCGGCATCTACCCGTGGGGCACCCATCTGCGGGACGTGACCCTGAGCACCGCCAAGGAGCGGGTGCGGCGCGGCCGGCTCGCCCTGGACCTGCTCGCCCGGCACGGCTCGGACGGCGACATGGCCCCGCTCGGCTCCCGGCTGCCGGGACCGCTCAACCGCTTCCCCGCCGGCGCCTGAACCGCCGGCGGGACAAGACCCAGCACAGCCCTCTCAACGACGAGACGAACAGGACTGATCACATGCGCAACCGCAGAGTCGCACTGACCGCCATAGCCGGGGCCGCCTCCCTCGCTCTGACCCTGACCGCCTGCGGGCAGAGCGGCTCGGGCGGCAGCAAGGAGGACAGCGGCAGCGCCAAGGGGGGCACCATCGGCATCGCGATGCCGACCAAGTCCTCCGAGCGCTGGATCAACGACGGCAACAACGTCGTCAAGGACCTGCAGTCCAAGGGCTACAAGACCAAGCTGGTCTACGGCGAGGACGACCCGGACACCCAGGTCTCGCAGATCGAGAACCTGATCACGCAGGGCGTCAAGGGCCTGATCATCGCGGCCATCGACAACAAGTCCCTGAACAACGTGCTCCAGGAGGCCGCGGACGCCAAGATCCCGGTCATCGCCTACGACCGCCTGATCCTCGGCACGAAGAACGTCGACTACTACGCGTCCTTCGACAACACCAAGGTCGGTGTCGAGCAGGGCACGTACATCGTGCACAAGCTGGGTCTGGACAGCGGCAAGAAGGGCCCGTTCAACATCGAGCTGTTCGCCGGCTCGAACGACGACAACAACACCAAGTACTTCTTCAACGGCGCGATGAGCGTGCTCCAGCCGTACATCGACAAGAAGGAACTGGTCGTCAAGTCGGGCCAGACCGCGCTCAACAAGGTCACCACCCTGCGCTGGGACGGTGCGACCGCGCAGTCGCGCATGGAGGACATCCTCACCTCCTCCTACAAGTCCGCCAAGGTCAACGCGGTGCTCTCGCCCTACGACGGCATCTCGATCGGCATCCTCGCCGCGCTGAAGTCGGACGGCTACGGCTCCTCCAGCCAGCCGCTGCCCGTCATCACCGGTCAGGACGCCGAGCTGGCCTCGGTGAAGTCGATCATCGCGGGCGAGCAGACGCAGACCGTCTACAAGGACACCCGGCAGCTCGCCAAGGTCGCCGCGACCATGGTCGACGACGTCCTGAACAAGAAGACCCCGCAGACCAACGACACCAAGACCTACGACAACGGGTCCAAGGTCGTCCCCGCGATGCTGCTCCAGCCGGTGAGCGTCGACAAGACCAACTACGAGGAAGTCCTGGTCAAGGGCGGCTACTACACGGACGCCGAGCTCAAGTAATCCGCCGGCCCTGATCGACAAGCACTGATTGGAAGGCAGACCATGGCGGGACCCGTCCTGGAAATGCGCTCGATCGTCAAGACCTTTCCCGGCGTCAAGGCGCTGTCGGACGTCACGCTGACCGTCCGCCAGGGCGAGGTCCACGCCATCTGCGGGGAGAACGGCGCCGGCAAGTCGACCCTGATGAAGGTCCTCTCCGGCGTCCACCCGCACGGCACCTACGAGGGGGACATCCTCTTCGAGGGCGAGCTCTGCAAGTTCGGTGACATCCGGGCGAGCGAGCAGCGCGGCATCGTGATCATCCACCAGGAGCTGGCGCTGTCGCCGTACCTCTCGCTGGCGGAGAACATCTTCCTCGGCAACGAACACGCCAAGGGCGGGTTCATCGACTGGCGGGAGACCCTGCGGCACGCCACCGAACTGCTGCGCCGGGTGGGTCTGGACGACCACCCGGAGACCCGCGTCACCGACATCGGCGTGGGCAAGCAGCAGCTGGTGGAGATCGCGAAGGCGCTCTCGAAGAAGGTGAAGCTGCTCATCCTCGACGAGCCGACCGCGGCGCTGAACGACGAGGACAGCGGCAAACTCCTCGATCTGATCCTGGAGTTGAAGAACCAGGGCATCACCTCGATCATCATCTCGCACAAGCTCAACGAGATCCGCCGGGTCGCCGATTCGGTGACGATCATCCGGGACGGCCACTCCATCGAGACCCTCGACGTGAAGTCGAAGGAGACGACGGAGGAGCGGATCATCTCGGGCATGGTGGGCCGCGACCTGGACCACCGCTTCCCCGAACGCACCCCCTACGAGGGCGCGGAGGACGCGGCGCCGGCGCTGGAGATCCGCGACTGGACCGTGCGGCACCCGATCGACCACGAGCGCAAGGTCGTCGACGACGTGTCGATCCACGTCCGGCGCGGTGAGATCGTCGGGATCGCGGGTCTGATGGGCGCCGGCCGCACCGAGCTCGCGATGAACGTCTTCGGGCGGACCTACGGCCGTTACGACGGCGGCACGGTCCTCAAGGACGGTACGGAGATCCGTACGAAGTCCGTCGCGGAGGCGGTCGGGCACGGCATCGCGTACGTCACCGAGGACCGCAAGCACTACGGCCTCAACCTCATCGACACCATCAACCGGAACATCTCGCTGACCGCGCTGAAGAAGGTCGCGAGGCGCGGGATCGTGGACGAGCACGAGGAGCGGCAGGTCTCCGAGGGCTACCGCAAGTCCATGAACATCAAGGCGCCGACGGTCTTCGAGCCGGTCGGCAAGCTGTCGGGCGGCAACCAGCAGAAGGTCGTCCTCAGCAAGTGGATCTTCGCGGGTCCTGACGTGCTGATCCTGGACGAGCCGACCCGCGGCATCGACGTGGGCGCCAAGTACGAGATCTACACGGTCATCGACCAGCTCGCCGCCCAGGGCAAGGCGGTCGTCTTCATCTCCTCCGAGCTGCCCGAACTGCTCGGCATGTGCGACCGCATCTACACCATGGCCGCGGGCCGTCTGACCGGTGAGGTGCCCAGGGCCGAGGCCACGCAGGAAGTGCTGATGCGCCATATGACGAAGGACAAAGAGGTAACGCGATGAGCACGGATGTCACCGCCACGAGCCCGGCGCCCGCGCCGCCGGGCAAGAGCGGATCGGCCGCCGACGGGAACCTGCTCCAGCTGGTCCTCGGCGGGCTGCGCCGCAACATGCGCCAGTACGGCATGCTGATCGCGCTCGGTCTGATCGTCGCCCTGTTCGCCGTGTGGACCGACGGCGACCTGCTGCTGCCGCGCAACGTGTCCAACCTGGTCCTGCAGAACAGCTACATCCTGATCCTCGCCATCGGCATGATGATGGTGATCATCGCCGGGCACATCGACCTGTCGGTCGGCTCGCTGACGGCGTTCGTGGGCGCCTTCGCGGCCGTGCTGACGGTCAATCACGGAATAGCCTGGCCGATCGCGCTGGTCCTGTGCCTGGTGATGGGTGCCTTCGCGGGCGCCGCCCAAGGCGTGTTGATCGCCTACTTCGGCATACCGTCGTTCATCGTCACCCTCGCCGGGATGCTGCTCTTCCGCGGTCTCACCGAGATCCTGCTCCAGGGTCAGACCATCGGCCCGTTCCCCAACGGCCTGCAGAACCTGGGCAACGGCTTCCTGCCCGAGGTCGGCCCGAACACCAACTACCACAACATCACCCTGCTGCTGGGCATCGTGCTGATCGCCGCCGTGGTCTGGCAGGAGTTCCGGGACCGGCGCCGCCAGCAGGAGTTCGCGCTGGACGTGCCGCCCACCCGGCTGTTCCTGCTGAAGCTGACCGCGCTGGTCGCCGCGATCCTCGTCATGACGATGCTGCTCGCCAGCTACAAGGGCGCGCCGATCGTCCTGATCGTCCTGGGCGCGCTGGTCGTCGGCTACGGCTACGTGATGCGCAACGCGGTCTTCGGCCGGCACATCTACGCGATCGGCGGCAACCTGCCGGCGGCCAAGCTGTCCGGCGTCAAGGACAAGAAGGTCACCTTCTACGTCTTCCTGAACATGGGCGTGCTCGCGGCCCTGGCCGGACTGGTGGTAGCGGCCCGGCTGAACGCGGCCTCGCCGAAGGCGGGCGACGGCTTCGAACTGGAGGCCATCGCCTCCTCGTTCATCGGCGGCGCCTCCATGAGCGGCGGTGTCGGCACCATCCTCGGTGCCATCATCGGCGGCCTCGTCCTCGGCGTGCTGAACAACGGCATGAACCTCCTCAGCGTCGGCACCGACTGGCAACAGGTCATCAAGGGCCTCGCCCTTCTCGCGGCGGTCGGCTTCGACGTGTGGAACAAGCGCAAGTCCGGTTCGTAAGTCAGCGCGAACGCTCCGCTGGGAAGGCCGAATACACAGTGCGGGCCGGCGGGGGCCGGTCGCGCCCGCGCGGCGGTAGCCGCACATTCGACACGCCCCGCGCCCCTTCGGGGGCGCGGCTCAGCGGAGCGGCTTTCAACTCTCTTTAAGGAGCCGCTAGATGGAACTGAACAGACGCACGATCATTGCGGGTGCCGCAGCTGCGGGCATCGCCGCCACCACCCTCGGCACGGGCACGGCCGAGGCCGCCTCGGGAGGCAGGAAGCCGGTGAAGGAGTCCTTCGGGAAGCTCGCCGACGGCACGAAGATCTACCGCTGGTCGCTGGAGAACGGCGGCACCCGGCTGAAGGTCCTCAACTGGGGCGGTGTCGTCCAGACCCTGGAGCTCCCGGACCGCCGCGGCCGGTACGCCAACGTGGTCAACGGCTTCGACAACATCGAGGACTACGTCGCCAAGTCCCCGTACTTCGGCGCCCTCATCGGCCGCTACGGCAACCGCATCGGCAAGGGCCAGTTCACCCTCGACGGCAAGAGCTACCAGCTCTCCGTCAACGACGGCGTGAACAGCCTGCACGGCGGTACCCAGGGCTTCGACAAGCACGTCTGGGACGTCGAGCCGTTCGTGAAGGGCTCGGAAGTCGGCCTCGTCCTGCACTACACCAGCGTCGACGGCGAGATGGGCTACCCGGGCACGCTCAAGGCGAAGGTGACGTACACCCTCACCAAGCGCGGCGAGTGGATCATCGACTACGAGGCCACCACCGACAAGGCCACGGTCGTCAACCTCACCAGCCACGTCTACTGGAACCTCGCCGGCGAGGGCAGCGGGACGATCGAGGACCACGAGCTGACGATCGCGGCGGGGCGTTACACGCCGACGGACAGCGGCCTGATCCCCACCGGTGAGCTGGCCACCGTGCACGGCACCCCCTTCGACTTCCGCGAGACGAAGACCATCGGCCGGGACATCCGCGCCGGGCACGTCCAGCAGGTGCAGGCCAAGGGGTACGACCACAACTGGGTGCTCGACAAGGGCGTCACCGCGAAGCCGGAGCACATCGCGACGCTGCGGGACCCACGCTCGGGCCGGGCGCTGAAGATCGCGACCGACCAGCCGGGACTGCAGTTCTACTCCGGGAACTTCCTGGACGGGACGCTGACGGGGACGGGCGGGCGGACGTACCGGCAGGGTGACGCGCTGTGCCTGGAGACGCAGCACTTCCCGGACTCGCCGAACCATGCGGACTTCCCGTCGACCGTGTTGCGGCCGGGGCAGGTTTACAGGACTCGGACGGTTCATACGTTCGACGCCTGAGGTTGTGGGGGACTGTGCGGGCAGTAAGGGGCTGGTCGCGCAGTTCCCCGCGCCCCTGACGGGGCGCTGCACAGCCCGGTTCCGCGAAGAAACGGTATCTCACACTTTTTTCACACCGGGTGAACAGAGGATCAGTCGTATCCGTATTGAAAGGTGGCCCGTGCTCCCCCGCGCGGGCCACCCAAGCGACGGGCCCGGACGTCCCCATCGGGCCCGCCTCATACGGAGGTTCAATGGCCGGCAACGTCACCTCGTTGTTCCGCAGCGGTGCTCACAGCCCGTCGATGGCGGCGCTGGCGCGCGAAGGAGGCGACGGGACCGGGCCGGTTGACTTCTGCATCCCCTGCAACCCCTACTTCCCCACCCCGGCCATGATGGAAACAATGGCCGCCCGGCTGAAGGACATCATCACCTTCTACCCGAGCAGCGCCGACACCATCACCGCCGAGCTCTGCAACCTCCTCCAGCTCCCCCCGCAGGCCGTGGCCATGGGCAACGGGTCCACCGAGCTGATCACCTGGATCGACCACCTGCTGGTCCGCGAGTCCCTCGCCATCCCCGTCCCCACGTTCGGCCGCTGGACCGACCAGCCCATGGAGACCGGCAAGCGGGTCGACATGTTCCCGCTCCAGGAGTCCAACGGTTTCGTCCTGGACCTCGCGCAGTACGCCGACTTCATCCGCAAGCGGGGCACGAAGGTCGCCGTCATCTGCAATCCCAACAACCCCGACGGCGGCTTCATCCACAAGCAGGCCCTGGTGCAGTTCATGGACGCCATGGCCGACCTGGACCTGGTCGTCATCGACGAGTCGTTCCTGGAGTTCGCCGACGCCGAGCAGGAGCCGAGCGTCGTGCAGGAGGCGATGATCCGGCCGAACGTCATCGTGCTGCGCAGCCTCGGCAAGAACTTCGGCCTGCACGGCATCCGCTTCGGCTACATGGTCGCCAACCCCTCGCTGGCCGGCAAGGTCCGCTCGATGCTCCCGAAGTGGAACCTCAACGCCTTCGCCGAGTACGTCGTCTTCATGCTCAAGGAGCACGGCGCCGAGTACGCGCAGAGCCTGCTGCAGGTCCGCAAGGACCGCCTGGAGATGGCCAGCCAGCTCGCCACGCTGCCCGGTCTGACCGTCTACCCCTCGCAGGGCAACTTCCTCTTCGTGCGCCTTCCCGTCGGCGCCGAGGGCACCGTGGTCCGGGACCGGATGCTCACCGAGCACCGGATCCTGGTCCGCGAGTGCGGCAACAAGATCGGTTCGTCCAGCCGCTTCCTGCGTCTCGTGGTGCGCCCCGAGGTGGACGTGCGTCGCCTGGTGTCCGCCATGGAACAGGTGCTCTACGGGACCAGGAGGGGAGCCGCCGTGCCCGAGCTGGGCACAGGGACCAGCTACAGCTCGGGTACGGCGGCGGTGGACCGGCTGGTGAGCGAGACCAACGGGGCGGGCATGCAGCTCGCGCAGGCCGCCATGGGGATGGGGCCGGGTCTCGCCGCCGCTCCGGCCGCCGGTGTCGGCATGCCGCTCCCCGTCACCGGTCCGCCGGTCGGGATGCCGATGCCGGCGGCAGCCGCGGCCGCGCAGATGATGCAGGTGCCGCAGCAGATGCAGGTGCCCCAACCGATGATGGCGCCGGTACCGCCGATGGCGCCGCCCGCGCCGCCGGCCCCGGCGCCGATGCAGATGCCGATGGCTCCGCCGGCCGGGCCGACTCCGGCCGGCGTTCCGGCACGGGGTGGCCTCACGGCCGCGCAGGTACGGGGGATGACAGCACCGGCACCCGCTCCCGCGACCGGCTTGGCTCCGGCGCCGGCCACCGGGTGGCCGAACGCGCAGAGCTGGCCGAACGCGGCGGGGATGGGGCAGGCCGGCTAGTCGCCGTAGGGATTTCTGTGCGCGGCCGAGTGCGGCATCGTCGTGGCTGGTCGCGCAGTTCCCCGCGCCCCTGACGGGGCACGTCCCAGCCGCGGGGATGGGGCAGGCCGGCTAGTCGCCGTAGGAGGTTCTGTGCGCGGCCGGGTGCGGGTTGTCCGTGGCTGGTCGCGCAGTTCCCCGCGCCCCTTAGGGGGCGCTTTTCCTTACGGCGTGCAGGAGTGAGGCTCCCAGGGGGAGGGGGTGGCAGGCCGTGCGGTTGAAGCCTGTCTCCTCCAGCAGGCGGCTGTAGTCGGCTTCGTTCCTCTCTCTGCCTCCTACGTTGCACAGCATGTGGACGTCCCACGCCGGGGTCGGGGACGGGGTGCCCTCGTGGTCCGGCAGCAGGCGTTCCACGACGAGCAGGTGGGCGCCCGGGCGCATCGCCCGCGCGCAGTGCCGCAGGATGGTCGTGCAGCGGTCGTCGGGCCAGTCGTGCAGGACGCGGGAGAGCAGGTAGACGTCGCCGTCGGCCGGGACGGACTCCGTGAAGTCGCCGTCGGTGAAGGTGCAGCGGCCGGCCAGGTCGGCCAGTTGGGCGCGGGCCGCCGCCAGCGCCTCCGGGCGTTCCAGGAGGACGCCCTCCAGGTGGGTGTGGGCCCGCAGGACCCGGCCGAGCAGCGCGCCGTTGCCGCCGCCGACGTCGACCACCCGTCGTACGCCGGAGAAGTCGACCAGGTCCGGTACCGGTGTGAACATCTCCGCGCTCGCGGCCATCGCCCGGTGGAAGAGGTCGCCCAGTTCGGGGCGCTCGGCGAAATAGCGGAAGTGGTGCTGCCCGTGGCGGTGGGCGAAAGCTTCCTGCCCGGTGCGTACGGAGTGCGGCAGCCCGGCGAAGGAGTCGTAGAACGGGCCGCCGTACAGCAGCGCGAGCGGGTGCAGGGAGAACTCGGTGCCGGTGCGCAGCGGCTCGCCGAGGGCGGTCAGGTGGTACGTGCCGTCGGATGCCGTCAGCAGGCCCAGTGTGGCGAGGTAGCGCAGCAGGCGGCGCAGGGCGTCGGGGTCGGTGCCGGTGCGGTTCGCGAGGGTGTCCGCGTCGAGGCCGGGGCGGGCGGCGAGGTGGTCGGCGAGGCCCAGTTCGGCCATGGTGCGGACGGCCTGGGTGGCCCAGGCGCCGGTCATGACGCCGAGGAGGGCGAGGGCGGGGTCGGGGAGGGGCTCGTGGCGGCCGGGGAGGCGGAGTTCGAAGCGGCGGTGGTGAGGGGTGCGGAAGTAGAGGACGGTGACGTTCTCGTGGCCGTTGTGGCCGCCGCCGTCCGGGACCGCTCCGCCGCGTTCCGTCAGCAGGGTGCGCAGTCCGGCCGGGATCACCCTGCCCGGCGCGGTCACGGCGAAGGCGTGGTGCGACTCGTGGCCGCCCGCCCGTTCGTCGGCGGCGACCGTCTCCAGCGGGGAGCCGGGCGGCACGGGCAGCGCGAAGATCTCCACGGTCCGCCCGGCGACGGGCACATGGACGATCCCGACGGGGCTGTCGCCGACGGCCGGGCCGTAGCGCCGCAGCAGCCGTCCGCGCACCACCACGCTCGGCGTGACGGGCCCCGGGTCCAGTCCGGCGCACCGCAGTTCGTCGCGCAGTCCGTCGAGGGAGGCGGGGAAGACCAGGACGGCGGTGTGGTCGTAGACGAGGTGGCGCGAGACGTCGGCCCGCTCGTCGGCCGTCAGGCCGGGCAGCAGGTCGGCGAGAACCCGGTCGGTGTCGTGGTCGCGGACGTGCTCGGCCGCGTGCCGGATCCGGTCCAGGTCGGTTTCCGTCAGACATGGCTGTACGACGGAGAGGTTCATGAAGGGGTCCCGTTGATCGTGGGGCAGGGAAAGACCGGGGGTGTGACTCCCGGGGATCAGATGCCGACGTAGTTCTCGGCGAAGAAGTCCTGGTGGGCGCGGGAGGTGCGCAGGCTCTCCAGGCGGGCGTACTGCAACTCCCGTCCGTAGCGGGCCTTGTCGTCGTCGCCGGCCGGGCCGTGCAGCAGGCCGCTCATCCAGTGCGAGAACTCATGGGCCCGCCAGAGGCGGGGCAGACAGTCGGCGGGGTACCGGGCGAGGCTTGCTCCGCCGCCGCGGGCCAGGGCTCCTTCGAGGGCGCGGGCGAGCAACTCGGCCTGGAGGACGGCGAGGTTGGCACCCTTGGCGGCCGTCGGGCTGATGAGCCCGACGGCGTCCCCGGCCAGCCACAGCCGCCCGGCACCCGGGCGCTCCAGCACGTCGGACCGCAGATCGACGACCGCCTTCTCCAGCACGGCGCCCCGGCGCAGCGGACCGAACTCGTCCGTCCGCATCCGGATCGCCAGCTCGGCCCAGATCCGCTCCTCGCTCCACTCGGCGGGATCGGTGCCGCGCGGGCACTGCAGGTAGTACCGGGTGACGGACGCGCTGCGCGCCATGTGACCGGCGAACCCCCGCTCGTGCAGGGCGTATCCGACCGCGTCCAGGCTGGGCGGGGCGGCGGCCAGTACGGCCAGCCAGGAGACGCCGTGGTCCCAGCGGGCGGTCCGGGTGCCGTGGGCCGTCAGCGCGGCGCGGCCGATCCCCCGGTGCCCGTCGCAACCGGCGATGTACCGCCCCGTGACGCGGGTACCGCCACGCACCCGCACCGCGCCCTCGGTGATCTCCGCCGCCTCGGCGCCGAACCGGATCTCGCCGCCGCGCCGCAGGTACTCGGCGACCAGATCCCGCACCAGCTCCTGCTGGGGATAGACGGTGTGCGCCTCGCCCTGCCCCGACTTCCCGTAGTCCAGGGTGAATTCACCACGGTCGCTGCGGAACAGGCAGGCGGTGTGGGTCGTGCCGTGGGCGAGCAGGCCGCCGCCGAGGCCGTTCTCCGTGAGTACGCGGACGGAGTGGGCGGCGAGGAACCCGGCCCGGGCGCGGCCCTCCACGGCCTCGCGGCTGCGCCGCTCAAGGATCACGCAGTCGACGCCCCGGTCCAGCAGCAGGCTCCCCAGTACGAGCCCTGCCGGGCCGGCGCCGACGATCACTACACCGACCTGTGCTGTTGCCATGCCCCGCCCCTGGAGTTGCTCTTCGGCCAGGAGGTTTCATATCAGGATGAAAGCGGCGAACGGCGCCTTAAGTGGATCAATTACCCCTAAAGGGTTGGCTGTCGAACACAGTCGAACGCGGTGGGGCCGTGGCAACGGGCCGAACAGCACGGTGCCCGTCCGCGTGACATGCGGACGGGCACCGGATCGAGCGCCGGGCAGGCCTTGCACCTGCATCTCCCCGCAGGAAGCGGGGCGTCTTTCCTTGGACCACCAACGCAGCACCAGCCACCGGGAGTTACGGCGACCAGCTCTGAAACGATCATACCGTACGCGGCGGGTCCTCCTGCTCCCCGTCGAGCCGGCGGACCAGGCCCCGCAGGACGGGCCCGTACTCGGGGTGGGCGAGGGCGGACGCCATCTGGGCCACGAGGTAGTCGGCCGGGTTTCCGGTGTCGTACCAGCGGCCCTGGATGACCTGCCCGTACACGGCCCGGCTGCTGGCGTAGGCGTTGATCGCGTCGGTCAGGTAGACCTCGCCGGTCCGGTGCTCGTACCAGCGCCGGGTCTGCTCACGCAGTTCGTCGATGATGCCGGGCGTGACGACATAGCCGCCGATGGCCGCGTACGGGGACGGGGCGTCGGCCGGGTCGGGCTTCTCGACCAGGCCGGTGATGCGCAGCTGACCGTCACCGAGGTCCTCCTTGACTATGGGCACGCCGTAGCGCTGGGAGTCGGCGGGGTCCATGGGCAGCAGGGCGAGCACCGGGCAGCCGGTCTGCTCGTAGGCGCGGATGAGCTGCTGGGCGCGGGGGACCTCGGCGACGAAGACGTCGTCCGGCCACAGCACGAGGACCGGTTCGTCGCCGAAGGCGCGGGCGGCGTTCAGCACGGGGGTGCCGTTGCCGTAGGGGCCGTACTGGTCGAGGTAGGTGATGTGGCCGCGGCGGGCCAGTTCCGCGACTTCCTCGACCGCGTCGGCGTAGGCGGCCTTGCCGTCGTTGCGCAGCTGCTCGACCAGGGCGGGATTGGGCCGGAAATGGTCCTGGATCAGGCTCTTCCCGCCGGATACGACGATGGTGATGTCGGTGATGCCGGAGTCCACCAGCTCACGCACGGTGTGCTCGATCACCGGCTTGTCGCCGACCGGGAGCATCTCCTTCGGCGTGGCCTTGGTCAGCGGCAGCAGGCGGGAGCCCAGTCCGGCGGCGGGGATCACGGCCCTGCGGATCGTCGGGGACATCAGGTCTCTCTCGCTTCCATCTCGGTCGGACGGCACGGGTACGCAGACGCTACCAACGGGGGCTGTACCGGGCGGGAAACGCGGGTTGCCCGAAGCTGTTCATCGGGCGATTTCCAAGGACACTCCAGGAGAAGGTCCAACTTCCCTGACGCATCGTCATTTACACTTTCGCCGTCACACAGCGTGAGGGATATCGTGAGAAGCCTAAACGAAATGCTGCGTAGACCGCGGCGCCCTTTTGTTCTCCGCGCAGCACTCATCAGCGTGCTCTTCGTCCAGTCGGCCGCCCTTTTCGCCCAGGACTCGGAGATCAGCGATCTGCGGGTACAGCACATGGACCTCGAAGGACATCAGATCGAGGTCGGCCCCTCCGGTCCACCCGGCCCCGTGGGCCCGTCCGGCCCCGTCGGCCCGGCGGGCAAGGACGGCAAGGACGGGCAGGACGGACAGAACGGCACGAACGGAAATGACGGGAGGCAAGGAAAGGACGGAAAAGACGGAAAGGACGGCAAGGACGGACAGAACGCCGTCGCCACTCCCAAACCGGCGTCGTCCGAGTCCCGTAGCTGACCGCCCAGAGGGCGACACCCGACCAGGCGCGGCACCGGCATGTGTGCCGCGCTGCACTTTCGCCGTCACACAGCGTGAGAGACATCGTGAAAAGCGTAAACGAAATGCTGCGCGGAGCGCGGCGCACCCTCGTGCTCGGCGCCGCGCTGATCACCGCGATCGCCGCGCAGTCGACCGCACTCGTCATCCATCAGATGCAGATCGACGACATGCGGACACAGAACCTCGACCTCCAGGGGTACTTCGTCGAGCCCGGCCCCTCCGGTCCGCCGGGCCCGTCCGGTCCCGCCGGTCCGCGCGGCCCCTCCGGCCCGCCCGGCAGGGAGGGCCGGCACGGGAGGGAGGGGAGAGACGGTCATGACGGGAGAGACGGCCACAGCGGACACAGGGGGCACAACGGAAGGAGGGGAGAGAACGGCGAGGTCGTCTACTGAGACGCCGGCGCCTCAGTAGGCCACCGGCCAACCCGAGCTCCAGTCCAGCAGGTTGATCCCCAGCTTGGGTGTCCCGCTGTCGTTCCCGTCGTAGTAGTGGTAGACGATCAGGTCGCCGTCCGTGTCGTTCATGACGGACTCGCCGCCGGGGCCGATGATCGTGCCGTGGGACTCAAGGACCGCCGTGCCGCCGTTGTCGGTCATCGCCACGCCGCTCTTGTCGTAGTACGGCCCGGTGACCGACGCGGCCCGCCCCACCTTCACCTTGTACGTCGAGCTCGTGCCCTGGCAGCACAGGTCGTAGGAGGCGAAGAGGTAGTAGTAGCCGTTGCGTTCGACGATGTACGGCGCCTCCACCGCCTTGCTGCCCGTGGGGCGGGCGGCGAGGGAGTAGCGGGTCGTGTCGCCCGAGTACTGCTTCCCGGTCGACGGGTCGATGCGGATCATCTTGATACCCGTCCACCAACTCCCGAACGACAGCCACCACTTGCCGTCCCCGTCCACGAACAGGTTCGGGTCGATGGCGTTGTAGTCGCTGGAGGAGGTGGAGGTGTAGACGATGCCGTAGTCGCTCCAGGAGCCCGGCAGGCCCGTCGCGGAACCGGCCAATCCGATGGCCGACGTGTTGGAGCCGAACGTGGAGACGGCGTAATACATCAGGTACTTGCCGCCGTGGTACGAGATGTCCGGCGCCCAGGCCTCCGTCGCGTACGTCGACCACCAGCCCGGCTTCGTGGTGAACGCGTCGGAGCCGGCGGTGAAGGCGACGCGGTCCGTGGACGTCCTGTACGCCAGGCCGCCGCCGGTGGAGTAGAGCAGGTAGCGTCCCGAGGACGTACGGATCATCGTCGGGTCGTGGACGACGACGTCACCGGTGACCGTGCCCGGGTTGGGATACGCCGACGCGCTCGTCGGGACCAGGGCGAGCAGGATCGCGGCGGGCAGGGCGAGGAGTGCGGTGCGAGTGCGGCTCACGCGAAGCCTCCTTGTAGACCGAGGAGTTGACCATGACATGTCCGTGATGTCGAACAGCGATCGTCAATTCGGACGGACCGTAGAATCGAATCGTTTTGCCGTCAACGGTTTTCGCAGGGATCACGGCCGACCCGCCTGTCTCATCCCTGGACTTGACTGCCGCTCACTTTGCCCAACTAACAGCCCCCGAACAGGAACCGTTTCTACGGTGCCGTGTCCATGACAGACACCTCAGAGGACGCCCGCTCCGTCGGGCGCCGTACCGTACTCGTCGCCACCGGGACGACCGCCGCTGCCCTGGCCGTAGGTGCAGCGGTCTCGCTCGAGGCCCCCGCGGCCTCCGCCGCCCCCGACCTCCGGCCGGCCGCCGCCGCGGCGGTCTGCACCCTCACGGAGGAAATGACCGAGGGCCCCTACTACCTCGACGGCGCGCTGGTCCGCAGCAACATCACCGAGGGCAAGTCCGGCATCACCCTCAGCCTCGCCCTCACCGTCGTCAACTCCGCCTGCACCGTCATCCCCAACGCCCTGGTGGAGGTCTGGCACGCCGACGCGCTCGGGGAGTACTCGGGCTATGTCGGCGCCAACGGCCACAGCGAGAGCGACGACGGCACCTTCCTGCGCGGCGGCGTGCTCACCAACTCCAGCGGCGTCGCCAACATCACCACCATCTACCCGGGCTGGTACCAGGGCCGCTGCATCCACATCCACGTGAAGGTCCACACGGGCGTCACCCTGACCTCCGACGGCTCCTTCACCGGCGGTTCGACCCTGCACACCGGCCAGCTCTTCATCAACGAGACCATCACCACCGCGGTCGCGAAGGTCTCGCCCTACTCGACCAACACGGTCACCCGCACCACGCTCGCCCAGGACGGGATCTACGACGACGGAGGCGCCTCCTCCGGCCTCATGACCGTCACCGGCTCCACCTCCGCCGGCTACACCGGCACGCTCACCCTCGGCGTCTCCAGCTGACGCCCGGCCCCTGGGGGACGCCGAGGTGCGCCCGTACGTCCCCCAGGGGCCGACCCGGCACGGCCTGCGAAGGTGCCGCTCACGCGGCGGCCCCGGCCGCGGCGCTGCGCCGCGACTCCCAGAACCACTCGTTCTGCCTGGCCGTGGAGAAACCGATCGCGGAACAGACGAGGGCCTGCAAGGCGGCCGGCAGGGCGGAGATCTCCCACCAGAGACGGGGGGTCCCGGGCCGGGAACCCCGCTGCACCGCAAGCCTGCCCTCGGGGTCGACGGTCACGGTGAGGCGGTCCCCCACGGCGAGATGCCCGGCGCTCACCGTGCCTGCCAGTTCGCGGCCGGACCGATCCGCCAGCCGGGCCACCCGCCCTCCGTCGCTCAGGCCTCCCCCGCCGTCGACGTAGTACACCGAGGTCACGACCGCCTGCTCGATCCGACCGCGGTCGTGCAGTGCCTGCTGCTGCAGCGCGTAGGTGAACGTGGCCGTCGTGAGTGCGACGCAGACCGCGGCCACGAGATCCGGCTTCCCGAACTCCCGGTGCGGGTCGAGGAGGAGACCGACCAGTCCGATCAGACAGCCGGTCGCGACGAGGGCCATCACGAAGACGACCGACGACGCCCACCAGCCGGGTGCCTCGACCGCGCCGTACGCTATGCCGAACGAGCCTGCGGTCACCAGGGCACTCGCGGGCACGGCCAGCACGGTCCACAGCCCCCGCACGGTCCACTTCCGCCGCCGCGTCGTCTCCCCGGCATCTTTCATCACACGTACCACTTTCTCGTTCCAACGGGCGAACAAGTCATGCCCAAAGCAACGGGCGGCGACGCATCGGCGGCACGTCACGGGTGAGGTGCCGCGCGGTCCCGGTGCCGTAGGGGCAGGTCGACTTCGGCCCGTACGGTCTTGCCGGGCGCGTCGGCGCACTCGCGGTCCAGCACCTCCCACCGGTCGGCCAGCGCGTCCACCAGCACGAGCCCGCGCCCGCCGTCCTCCAGCGGCCGGGGCGGCCGTACGGCCCCGGGTGCGGGCGGCCGTTGTTCCGCCCGGGTGTCGGTGACCTCGACCCGCACGCCGCCCGTCACCAGCGAGAGCCGTAACTCGAAGTCCCGGCCGGGCACCCGCCCGTGCGTGACCGCGTTCGCGGCCAGCTCCGCGACGATCACCGACACCTTGTCGATCACCTCCGGCGCCGCGAACCGCCCTCCCCACGCGTGGAGTTGGGCGACGGCGAGATGCCGGGCGAGCCGGGCACCCCGCGGGGTGGCACTCAGCCGCTGGGCGAGTGTCCGACTCACGGTGACCGTGGTGGGGGGAGCTTCCATGCGCCCAATCTGCCGCCTGGAAAGGGCGGTTCTCCAGGTGGGAGCCGCGTACGCCGGGGCCGCGTACGCGGTCACCGACTGGACCGTACCGGTGACTTACCGTCACCATGGGGGCGAGAGGTGGCCTACGTGGGCGATGGAGTGGAGCCGGAGTCGTCGGACAGCCTGCGGACCTTCGGGGCGGTGGTCCAGGCGTTGCGCGAGCACGCGGGGCTGAGCCGGGAGGAGTTCGCGGAACTGGTGCGGTTCTCGAAACACACGGTGGCGTCGATCGAACTGGGACGCCGGATGCCGGACCAGTCCTTCATCGAGGCGGCGGAGGCGGTACTGGGCAACACGGGCGCGCTGCGGCGGGCGGCGGCGCACCTGGCACGGCAGCCGGGGTTGGCGGCGTGGTTCCGGCGGTGGGCCCGGATGGAGGGGACGGCGGTCACGCTGTACACGTACGAGTGCCGCCTGCTTCCGGGGTTGTTGCAGACGGAGGCGTACGCGCGGACGCTGTTCACCCAGCAGCTGCCGCCGCTGGACGACGAGCAGATCGAGGCACAGTGGCTGGCCCGAGCGGACCGGCAACGACTGCTGCGGGAGCGCCCCAACACGGCGTTCAGCTTCATCCTGGAGGAGGGCGTCTTCCTGCGCCGGACCGGCGGCACGGAGGTCACCCGGGAACTCATCGATCACGTGCTCCGACTCGCGGAGCTGCGGAACGTCGAGATCCAGGTCATGCCGCAGGTACAGGAGACGCACGCGGGACTTGACGGCCCCATGCGGCTGTTGGAAACCCCGGAGAACCGCTGCTTCGCCTACTGCGAAGGCCAGGAGAGCGGTCAGCTGATCGCCGATCCAAAAGTGGTCAGCATGCTCCAGATGCGGTATGCCAGGATGCGCTCACAGGCTCACACTATTAGAGACTCACTCGGCCTGTTGCAGCGGATGCGAGGGGACTTATGAGGACCACCAACCTGACCTGGTTCAAGAGCAGTTATAGCGGCGGCTCGGGCGATGACTGCGTCGAAGTGGCCCTCTCCTGGCACAAGTCCAGCTACAGCAGCGGCGGTTCCGGCGACTGCGTCGAAGTCGCCGCCTGCCCCGCCGCCATCCACATCCGCGACTCGAAGAACCGGCGGGGCCCGTCGCTGGCCCTCTCCCCCACCGCCTGGGCCGACTTCCTGGCGTACGTGCCGAAGACGAGTGCCCAGGTCGGCAGGACCTACTGAACTGCTTGCCGCCCGGACTCGGTTGGAATCACCAGTACGAGATCGGGCTGTGTGAGGTGATCGGCATGTCGCTGCCGTACATCGTGAGTTCGCTCATGTAGGCGTGCCCGGCGGTGGCGTTGATGTGCCAGGGACCGCCGTGCATGTCGGCACACTTGACCCCGGTGGACCAGAGGGTCTTGTTCGCCGTGACGTCGACGAGCGAGAACCTCACCGAGGTGCAGTAGTTCGGGAGAATGGTGATGTAGAAGTCCGGCAGCACCTGGTTGCCGCCGGCGCTGATGCACGCGGACATGCCGTAGGTCTCGTGGTCGCAGCCGCCGCCGGAGGCGGCGTCGGCGGGCGTGGCCGTGAAGAGGCCGGCAGCGGTGAGGCCGACGGCCATGGCCCCGGTGGCGAGCTTTCGGGCGAGGTTCACGAGATGTCTCCTTGGCGGTTGTGGCAGCCGGCTGACTGACGCCGATGAACCTACGGCGCGGTCGGGCCGCCTCCCAAGGACTGCGCGGCAGGTGCGGCAATGACGGGACGGGACGGCTCTGACCTGCGGTGATGCACTGTTCCGTGACGGTTCGCCGGGACACGCCGAGTCGGGACGTCCACGGACACCCGGCCCGGCTACGATCTTCCGCCGGACATGGGGAACGTCTGGGGACGGAATGGGGCGGGGTATGGCACGGTGGAAAGAACTGCCCGGGGGACTGGATCCCGTCGTGGTGGAGTTCGTCGGGCGGTTGCGTCGGCTGAAGGACGGCAGCGGCCTGAGTCTGCCCAGGCTCGCCGCGCGGACGGGTT
The DNA here is from genome assembly GCF_040652235.1 of Streptomyces sp. NPDC048277. Classification (NCBI taxonomy): domain Bacteria; kingdom Bacillati; phylum Actinomycetota; class Actinomycetes; order Kitasatosporales; family Streptomycetaceae; genus Streptomyces; species Streptomyces sp. NPDC048277. The sequence goes on along the minus strand of NZ_JBEZLQ010000010.1, from coordinate 207,451 downwards.
ACAGCGCATCCTCGTGGGAGCGTTACCTGAACGGCCGTCTGCTGCCGCCGGCCGCGGCGGTCGAGGCGCTGGCGGCGGTCACGGGCGCGGACACGGCGCGGCTGCTGGCGCTCCACGGGGCGGCGGCGGATTCCTGGCACCGGGACCGGTCGGCCGACGGTACGGACCCGGATGCCGCGCCGGACCACGGACCACCGCCGACCACCGTTGCGCCAAGCCCTGTTCAGCGGCCGGTGACCCGGCTGCGGCTGTATCTGACCGCTGCCGGAGCGGCGGTGGCGGGAGCGGTGATCGCCGGGGTGACGGTGGCGGCGGTCGACGGGCAGACGTCGGCCGCTTCCGCCCACCCGGTGGCCGTGGCCCGTCCGATCACCTACGCCTGCACGTACGTCCGCAAGGCGGGGTCGTGGTACGCCGGGAACAGCGACACCCGCAGCGACGCGCTCGAAGTCGACATGTCGGGCCCCGAGGTCGCCGAACTGCAGTGCCTGCTCCAGCGTGCCGGTATCTCCCCCGGAGGCGTGGACGGCAACTTCGGACCGCTGACCGAGTCCGCGGTGATCACCGCGCAGAAGAGGTACCACCTGGACATCGACGGCCAGGTGGGCCCGCGCACCTGGGCGGCGTTGCGCGGATGACGGGGATCCCGCCCGAGTGCGAGCGGCTGGCGGCCCGCCTGCGGATGCTCCGCGACCGCCGCCGGCTCACCCTGTCGGCGCTGGCGACGGAATCGGCCTACAGCAAGTCCTCCTGGCAGCGCTGGCTGGCCGGGCGGTCCGTTCCGCCCTGGCCGGCGGTGAGCGTGCTGTGCCGCCTCGCCGACGAGCCGGAGCCCGGCGTACGCGCGCTGTGGGAACTGGCGGAAAGAGCCTGGAGCCGGCGCACCGCGACACGTGCGCTGCCCGTGCGGGACGGAGCGCGGGAAGCGCCGGACCCCGCCGCTTCCCGCGATGCCGCTCCGGCTCCGACCCCGACTCCGACCCCGGCTCCGGTCGGGCCATCGGTCCGGCTGTTCCGCAAGCGGCTCATCGGGCGCGTCGCCGCCGGGGTCGCCGGGGTCGCCGCGCTGGTCGCCTGCACCGTCTTCCTGCTCACCGGGGCGGGCCGGGTGGCTTCCGACGCCTCCGCGGGCTTCCGCGTCGGTTGTACGGGCGTCGCCTGCAACGGCAAGGACCCGGGACCGCCGCTGTGCGGAGTCGAACCGAAAACGCTGCTCCACGTGCAGACACCCACCGGCATCGGGCTGGAAATCCGCTACAACCCGTTGTGCCGGGCCGCCTGGGCCCGGGTCTGGAACGCGCCCACCGGCTCCACCCTGACCTTCACCGTCCCCGGCCAGCCCACACAGCGCGTAACCGCCGCACACGCCGACGACACCGACCCGTTCGTCTACACGGACCTGGCGGCCGTACCCGGCCACGGCCACGACATGAAGGCGTGCGTGACCCCCGGCCCGAAAACCCCGGCCACTTGCTACGCAGTGCCCCAGCCGTGATCAGTGAACGCACTTTTCATCCACCTGATCTACACAGGACCTGAACAGCGTGATTTGATCCCGGTACCGCTAGTCCACCGGGGGGATTCAGCCATGTCCAGACGCCTTTTCGCCGTGTTCCTGGCGCTGGGCGCCACCGTCCTCACCTCGTGCTCCGGCTCCGGGGGGACGGCCCTGGACGGAGGCCTCCAGTCCTACGGCATCTCCGGGTACGAGCACGCCCAGGTCGGCAAGGAGTACTGGGTGACCCTGCCGCAGATGGAGAACACGTCGGGGAAGCCGCTCACCGTCCTCAGCGGGAAGATCGTCCACGTGCCGGCCGGGCTGCGGATCACGGGTTACCGGATCGCCGGCGCCGGTGCCGGCGGTCACCCCATAGGGGCGAGCCCCGTCGGCGCCACGGACGACGTCGGTCGTGCCGGTGCTCGCAAGGGCGACCGGATCCGGATCAAGGCGCACGGCCTGTCGGACCTGTACTACGAGGCCCGGGTCAAGGTGACCGGCCCCGTCCACGGCGACCTGACCACCTGCCGTTACGAGTACCGGCAGGGCTCCACCACGTACCACCAGGACCTCGGCTGCGACACCCGGATCCGGCTCGGCAAACCCCTGTCCACCTGAGGTGTGTCAGGGCGACGCGGTGGCCCGAGCCATGACCGGCTTGGCCCAGGCCTCCGACACGGCCTTCGGAACCGTGCTGGTCAGGCCGTTCTCCTTGGTGAAGGCGAGTGTCCCGTTGCAGCCGCCGCCACCGCAGCCGTCCGGCAGCCCCAGTTGGGCATCCTCACCGCTCTCCGCTTGGAGACTGACGAATCCGAGCACATCACCGCCCGCGTCTCCGGCTGTCTCGTCCTGCAATGCGGGCTGCGAACCGACCGACTGGTGAACCTCACGACCGACCACGTCCTAGTCCACCCAGAGGAACCCGGCGTCCTCGGTCTTCAACTCGGCCGAGACCCGCTCAGGCTCCGGCCACGACTGTCCGCACTGCTCCAACAGTTGATCGCCGAACGGCGTCCACTGGCTGCCCCGCTCAGGACGCGTGCGACTCCCTACCTCTTCCCCGGCCTCCGCCCCGACCAGCCCGTCACCTCCGCCACCATGCAGAGACGACTGACCCGCCTGGGCATCCCCAGCACCAGCAAGGCCCGCAACGGGGCATGGCTGGCCATGGTCGGCGCCGTCCACTGGAAGATGCTCGCCGATCTCCTCGGTCTCGCCGACGGCACGACCTACAACTGGCACAAGCTCAACGGGGGAGACCGCGCCAGCTACGTCGCCAGCCGACTCAAAGCCTCTCAAGCACCCATGGGACCCGAGTAGACGCCAGCCCCATCATTTGACGCCCTAGTAGTCCAGTCGCAGATCGAGCTCAACTGCCTTCCCGCACCGCCCCGTTGGCTGGCTTTCACTCTCTGGGTGACTTCCCTGGCTCTTCCAGTCATGACGGTCGGGAGCCGGGCCGGGCCGCTGAAAGCGGTGGGCCGTGGTCCCTGTGCCCTCGCGGATCGAAGCCAGCGACCGTGTCCGCCTTGTCGGATATTCCGCAAAGGGTAGATCAAATGTTAAGGATAGCCCTCGTGGACACATCCCTCGCCAAGCGGGTGACAAATCCGACTAATTGTGAGCTTCTCGCGTCAGGTGCGGGTCTGCGCTGCCGGCTACTTGACTGATCGATTTTACGTTCTTTTATAGATCTTGGTTCGGCGCACAGGATTCCCTGAGCGGGCTTTGGGGCGGATGTAAACATCCCCCCGCAGGTGATCACATCAGTGAAGATCTTGGGGGGTATTTGTGCGCAGTCCTTTCATGTCCAAAAGTAGATCCCGCTTGAGACGTCTCTGCATCCCGTTCTCGGGGATGCCCGGCAAGGGAATCAGGCGTCTGTCACTCGGCGTCGCCTCGCTGCTCGTCGTGGACGCTGCGCTGACCGTCGGCTCGACGGGCATGGCGTTCGCCGTGCCGTCGGCTGCGGAGCAGGACACCGCCACCAAGTCGGCCGCCACCTCCTCCTACGGGGCCGCGCAAGCGAAAGACGAGTCCTCGGCGACGCTGATGGCCCGGCTACAGAACCGCAAGATCGAGGTGCTGGACGCCCGGACGGCGGACTCGACCACGTACGCACTACCCAGCGGGGAGTTGGAGACGGAGGCGTACGCGGGTCCGATCCGGGTGAAGCAGGGCAGCACCTGGAAGGACATCGACACCTCGTTGTCCGACGCCGGGGACGACTTGGAGCCGCAGGCTGCCGCCGCGGACATCAACGTCTCCGACGGCGGAGACACCCAGCTCGCCTCGGTGGCCAAGGGGAAGGATTCCTTCGGGCTCGGGTGGGAGGACAAGCTGCCTACCCCGGAGGTGAAGGACAGCACCGCCTCGTACGATCTAGGCGGTGGGCAGACGCTGTCGGTCACTGCGCTGGCGCAGGGTTTCTCGGAGAACATCCAAGTCGCCCAGCAGCCCGACGACGACTCAGTGACGTATCGCATTCCACTCAAGCTGGACGGGCTCAAACTCTCCCAGGCAGACTCCGGCCACCTACTCCTTAGAGACGCCGACGGCAAGGTGGTCGCCGAGGCCCCCGCCCCGATGATGTGGGACTCCAGCAAGGACGACGCCTCGGGTGAGTCCGCTCACCAGGAGCAGGTCGCGACGAAGATCGAGACTGCCGATGACGGCTCCCAGACCCTGGTGCTGACCCCGGACAAGACGTTCCTGGCCACGGCGACCTACCCGGTGACGGTCGACCCGACCACCACGCTCGCGGTCACCACCGACACCTGGGTGCAGAACCCCGACTACCCGGACTCGCAGATCTCCTCGCAGGAGCTGAAGTCCGGCACCTACGACTCCGGTACGGACACGGCCCGCTCGTACCTGAAGTTCGACGTGTCGAAGTTCACGGGGAAGCACATCACGTCGGCGACGATGTCGCTGTACTCGTACTACTCCTCCAGCTGCTCCAGCACCGCCTCGACCCAGGCCAAGCGGGTCACCTCCACGCTGAACACCACGACCCTCACCTGGGGCGCGCAGCCGTCGACCACGACGACCAACATGGCCACCAACTCCGGTCACTGGGGCTACAGCTCCTCGTGCCCGGCGAACTGGTCGAACTGGACACTGACCTCGATGGTCCAGGACTGGGCCAACGGCGCCGCGAACAACGGCATCCAGCTGCGCAGCTCGGACGAGACCGACTCCACGAACTGGCGCCGCTTCCGCTCGGCGAACTACACGACCTCCGGCTATGCGCCGAAGCTGGTCGTGAACTACAATTCCTACCCGACCACGCCCACATCCGTGGCGGTCTCCCCGTCGTCGGTGAACGACTACAACGGCAAGCGGTACGTCACCTCCTACACGCCGACCCTCTCCGCCAAGGTCAGCGACCCAGACGGGTCCACCGTCAAGGCGCAGTTCGAGATCACCAACGACCCGGCCTACTCGGGCGAGACATCGTACTCCTACACAGCGACGTCGTCCTCCGTCTCCTCCGGTGGCACCGCGAGCCTGGCCATCCCGAGCGCGAGCCAGTTGGCCGCCTCGCATCTGCGGCTGCGTGTGCGTGGCTACGACGGCACGGACTACGGCGCCTGGTCCTCATACCTGTACTTCGTGCCGAACGTCGGCAAGCCGGTCCAGCCCGCCATCTCCTGCTCCGACTATCCATCGGGTGCCTGGAGCGACCCGGTTGCCAGTACCACCTGCACGCTGACCACCACTTCCAGCGACGGTGCGGGCTTCCAGTGGGGTCTGGACGACAAGACGGTCCCGAACAGCGCGCTGGACACCACCGACGGCAGCGGCGGTGACCCGCAGACGATCACGATCAAGCCGGGCAAGGGCTGGCACACGCTGTATGCCCGGACCATCGACTCCGGCGGCAACCTCTCCACGTCGACCACCGGGTACTCGTTCGGTGTGGGCAAGGCCAGCCTCAACTCGCCGGTCACCGGTGACACCACCGACGACGCGGTGACCCTGACGGCCACGCAGTCCGGTGCCTTCACCGGGGTGACCTACCAGTACCGGATCGGCGAGACCGACTCGTGGCACAGCCTTCCGGTCACGGACGTCACCAAGGCTGCCGACGGCTCGGCGCTGTCCGCCTGGCCGCTGTCCTTCTCCGCCTCCGGCCAGCCCGTCGATCTGAGCTGGGCGGCGGCCGGCACCCTGGACGACGACGGTCCGGTGCAGGTACGGGCGCTGTTCACGGACGGCACCAACACCTACGGCACCGACCCGGCCACCGTCACCGTCGACCGCAAAGCCGACAACGCCCCCACCACCGACGCGGGCCCGGGCAAGGTCAACGAGCTGACCGGCGATCTCAGCCTGGACGCCACCGACGCCTCGGCCTTCGGTGCCGCGGTCAGGCGCAGCTTCTCCTCGCGGAATCCGCAGGATGCCGGGCAGGACGACCAGGTCGCGGTCTTCGGACCCAACTGGACCGCCGGTATCACCGCCGCCACCTCCACCTGGTCGTACCTGAAGGAGAAGTCGAGCACCTCGGTCGCCCTGGTCGATGCGGAGGGCGCCCAGACCGGGTTCACCCTCGCCAGCGGCGGCGGCTGGACGCCGCAGCCCGGCTCGGAGGATCTGACCCTGACCGGCACACTGTCCGGCAGTTCCTTCACGCTGAAGGACTCTGCTGGCACCACCGCGACGTTCACCAAGGTGTCCAGTTCGGCCACCACCTGGCAGCTGGCCACCTCCTACCAGGTGTCCGACAACGCGCTGAACACCACCACTGTCGTCTCCCAGGCGGTCTCGCTCTCCGACGGGTCGGTACTGGCCGAGCCGAAGTACGTCATCGCTCCCACCGGTGCGATCAGCGCGGCGACCTGTGCCGCCGACCCCACGACCGCAGGCTGCAGAGTGCTGGAGTTCGTCTACGCCGCCGCCACCACGGCCACCTCCTCGGCGGCCGGTGACTATGCCGGACAGGTCAAGCAGCTCAAGCTGTGGGCCACCGCCCCCGGCGCGTCGGCCGCCACGGCGACGGTCATCGAGTCCTACGACTACACGAGCGCCGGTCAGCTCGCCGACGCCTGGGACCCGCGGACCAGTCCGGCGCTGAAGATCTCCTACACCTACGACAGCGCGGGCCGGGTGGCCACGCTGACCGAGCCCGGCCGGCTGCCCTGGACCTTCGCCTACGGCAAGGTCGGCAGCAACAGCGACGCCGGCGACGGCATGCTCCTGTCGGTCTCCCGCCCGACCCTGAAGTCCGGCACGGCGGCCACCACCGACGGCGGCACCGCCACCACCAGCATCGTCTACGGCGTCCCGGTCTCCGGCAGCAAGGCCCCGTACTCGCTGTCCCCGACCGACACCGCCACCTGGGACCAGCACGACAACCCGGTCTACGGCGTGGCCGTGTTCCCGCCCGGATCCGTTCCTGCCAGCCATGACGGTTCGACTCTGGGGTCGGGCGACTACTCCACCGCCACCCTCTCTTACCTGGACGCCGAGAGCCGCGAGGTCAACACCGCCACCCCCGGCGGCCACATCGCCACCGTCGAGTACGACCAGCAGGGCGACACGACCCGGGAACTGTCCGCAGCCAACCGCGACCTCGCCCTGTCCACCACCACCAGCAGCGACCCCCGGCTCGCCACCGCAATCTCGACGGCGAACAGCACAGCGGACGCAGCCGACCTGCTGTCCACCATCACGGACTACACGACGGGCACCGACGGCGCGCAGCTGGCGTCGGACTCCTACGGCCCGCTGCACACCATCACCCTGCAGCGCACTCTGGCCGGCGCCACCAGCGACGCCGACCTGGCCGCTGGCAGCGACACACTGACCCGCAGCCACACCGCCTACCGCTACGACGAGAACCGGACCGGCAGCGCCGCGGTCTCCGACCTGCTCACCTCCACCACGGCCGGGGCCACCGTGACCGGCTACCCGTCCGACGCCGACCAGCAGAAGACGGCCGCCACCTACGACTGGACCACCGGCCGGCAACTCACCAATACGGTCGACCCGTCCGGGCTGGCCATCACCACCAAGTACACCTACGACAGCGACGGCAGGCTGCTCACCGTGGTCGAACCCACGTCCTCGGGTTCTGATGCCAAGACCACGGTGACCACCTACTGGTCCGCCACGGGCAGCGGCACCTGCCAGGGTCGCCCCGAATGGGCCGGCCTGGTGTGCACCCTCACACCGGCCGCGACCGTCGCCGACGCCGGCTCCAATCCGAGCGAGCTGGTCACCAAGGCCTACACCTACGACCGTTACGGCCAGGTGGCCACGCAGACCGAGACGGCCAACAGCACCACCCGCACCACCACCTTCACCCGCGACGACGGCGGCCGCCTGACCAAGGAGGCGATCACCGGCGGCACCGGCACCGCCACCCCGGACACCACCTACACCTACGATGCCACCGACGGCAGCGTCGCCTCGACCACGTCCAACGGCCAGACCAGCACCACGGCCTACGACGAACTGGGCCGCCAGATCTCCTACGACGACGGCGCCGGCAACACGACCAGCACGGCGTACGACAGCCAGGACCGTCCGGTCACCGTCAGTGACTCCGCCCCCTCCACCACCACCTATACCTACGACGCGACCACCGGCCTGGCCAAGACGGTCACCGACTCCGTCGCCGGCACCTTCACCGCCACCGGCTACGACGCCGACGGCAAGCTCACCGGCGAGTCCCTCCCCGGCGGGTACACGCTCACGCAGACCTACGACACCGGCGGCGAGCAGACGGACCGCACCTACGCGGACTCCGCCGGCACCACCGTCATGGAGGACACCGCCTCCTACACGGCGACCGGCCAGCAGGCGGGCCACACCGAGGACAACGGCACCACCACCGCCAGCACCTTCACCTACGACGCCGCCGAACGCCTGACCAAGGCCCAGGACGACACCGGCAGTACCTGCACCACCCGTGCCTACTCCTTCGCGAGCACCACGAGCTACAACCGCACCGGGCTGACGGCGACTTCGGGCACCACGGACTGCGCCGACAGCACCAGCGACACGACCACCACCACGACGACCACCCACACCTACGACAGCGCCGACCGCATCACCGACTCCGGATACACCTACGACGCCTTCGGCCGCACCACCGCGCTGCCCGGCAGCACCTCACTCGCCTACTACACCAACGACCTCGTCCGCCAGGAGACCACCTCCACCACCCAGCAGACCTGGACGCTGGACTCCGCCCACCGGCTCGCCGCCTGGACCACCAAGACCAGCAGCGACGGCGGAACGACCTGGACCACCTCGGCCACCAGGACCAACCACTACGCCGACTCCGGCGACAGCCCCACCTGGACGGCCGAGGACGGCAGCGGCACCATCACCCGCAACGTCAGGGACATCAGCGGCAGCCTGGCCGCCACGACGAACGCCACCGGCGGCACCTCCCTGCAGTGCGCCAACCTGCACGGTGACATCGCCGTCCAACTCGACATCGCCACCACCACCGCGACCACGCACACCTACGACGAGTTCGGCAACACCACCTCCAGCACGCGCTACGGCTGGCTCGGCACCGCCGAACGCAGCTCCGACACACCCACCGGTCTCACCCTCATGGGCGCCCGCGTCTACAACCCGGCGACCGGCCGCTTCCTGCAGACCGACCCCGTTCTGGACGGCAGCGCCAACGCCTACGAGTACGGATACGGCGACCCCGTCAACAGCTTCGACCTGAACGGCCAGAGCTCGCACAAGCCCCGGCACTGCGGCATCACCTGCAGTCTCATGTTCTCCGGGCTGAACATGGTCCTGGGCAACATCCTCTGCAAGTTCTTCGCCGAAGCCTCCATGATCTGCTCCGCAGTGATCGGCGGCCTGATGGCGATCGCCAAGTACACCTACGAGTGCTACAACCGCTGCTTCCACGCCGGGACCGCGGCCAAGAAATTCATCACCGGATTCACCGCCGGCCTCGTGTCAGGTCTGACATTCGGCAGAGCAAAGAGCCTTTACGGGCAGGAGATAAAGCAAGCGATAGCCGCCGCACGCAAACCCATCATCAGAGTCCTGGGATCCTCGGCCTGGTCAGCCATCAGCCGGGGCATCACCCAAGCAGGCCTATAGTGCGGGAGCGGGGTCCGGCCACCGTGCCGGGCCCCGCCCTTTTCACACGAGATCGGAATCATGAACAGAGTTTTCTGGTACGTGGCAGGCCGTGCGCTCGGCTATTCGCTGATCCAGTCGGCAGTCTGCGTGCTGATCGTCGCCGGGTTCACCACCGCAACGGAGGGGACACCGGACAGGAACGCGGGCGACCAACTGCGAGTGCTCGCACTCATCTACCTCGGTCTGCTCTGCGGACTCACGCTTCTCAACTCTACGGGAGGGCTGATCTTCCACCTCCGGGCCGTCCGGCGCCTCGGTGTTCCCCTCACCGTGGAGAACGCCGCCACCTCGCACTCCCGCAGCGTCACGGTCAAGGGCGGTGTCTCCTGGAACGTGGGGCGGTGCCGGCAGATCCTGCTGGACCTCGACGGCGTGAAGTCGGTGACCAAGGACCCGGCGACCGGCAGTCTGCGCGCCGTACGCAAGGCGCACGGCGGAGTGGGCTACGCCCAGGTGATCGAGGTGTCGGCCGCCGAGTCGGGAACTGGCACACAGTTCGTCGTGCACAGCCGACCCAGGTTCCACATCGCCACCTTCGACCTGGGCCAGAACCTGGCCAACGTCACGGACATCGTCGAGCGCCTGAGCACACGGCAACCCTGAACCCGTCAACGCGTCGAGGCCCCGCCCCGCGGTCCTTGGCCCCGGCGTCTCCTTCTCCGCGCCGCCTCGGCCGTCCCGGACCGGATGTGGTCCGGTCAGGCAGTTTCGCCCGGGGCGTGCGCGTTGTCCCGGGCGACGGTCGTGTTCTCGTCGGCCGCGAGGGGGGTGGCGTTGAGCGGCTCGCTCGCGGTGGTGCTGTTCAGCGTCGTGATCTCACTGGGGGATCGCTGCCTTGGCCTCAGTCCTCTTCGTCTTGTCGCTCAGCGTTCGCTCCGCTGAATGACGCTGCGGGCGGGAAGATCCGCCCGGCGACTCCTTGGAAGGGCGCCGGGCGTACGGTGCGCGAAGGGCCATGAGGTGGCGCCTCACCCATCGGCCATTCGAAGGGGTCAGGGGACCTGCGGCCTCTGCCGCTTCGGTGTCGCGGCCAAGCCGGTTGGGCTGCGTGTGGTCACAGAGCGTGCGCAAGGTAGGTAGCGTTTGGTGTGCTGGAGTATGGCTCGTCGCCAGCACCCGCGTGTACCTGACCGGATCCACCACTTCTTCACCCCTCCCGAAGGCGCCTTCTCCGCCGGGGAGATGCCGGTGAAGGCTACGCGGCTAGGGCCTGTCGTTTGGATCAGGTCGGCTGAGAGAGACTGCGCATTTCAGCCGACCCGAGCGGGGCGTGGTGCGTGCAGCTGCAAGGCGGAGGAGGCGTAGACATAAGCCGCTGCCGCGGCGGGCGACGCGGTGGGGGCACCTCCCGGCCGAAGGCTGGGGGACGTCGGCGAGTGACGACAACGCCGCTGGGGGTACCCCCTCTGGGGGAGTGCGTGCCACACCCCGCGACGCCGGCATGATCCAAACGACAGGCCCTAGTGGTGTGCGTCGGGGTCGAACCCCTCCGGTGCCCGGTCGAGGAATACCGAGACGGAACTGATCCGGCCGTCCTCGTCGAGGTGGAGGACGTCGGTTCCGGTGGCGAAGGACGTGCCGGTGCCTTCGCCGGTGCGGATCTCCCAGCGGAGCCTCGCGCGCTGATGGTGCACCTGGGGCTGTTCGCGGAGGCGGAACGTGACCGTGCCCATGTGGGCGGCGAACTCGTTGCGGAAGTCGATCAACGCCTGGGCCCCGCTGAGGACCCCGATCTGCGCGCGGTACTCGACGCCGTCGGTGAAGGCTGCTTTCGCGTATGCGCGCTGCTCGTGCTCCGTACCGGTGTTCCAGAACCGTACGTACTGCTCCAGCTGTTCGGCGGTCTCGGTCATGGTGGCCGTCCCTTCGTCTGCCGCGAACTGCGCTTCCGTGTCCCGACTCTGAGGGCGAGGGGCGAGCGCTGTCGATGACCTGCGAGGTCATTGCCCCGGCCCGCGCCGCCGGGCAGCCTGAGCACCATGACGACGACCACCACCGAACCGGTCGGCGTGCTGGTGCGCCGCTGGCGCGAGCGTCGCCGGCGTTCGCAGCTCGACGTCTCGCTCGCCGCCGAGCTGTCGACCCGGCATCTGAGCTGTATCGAGACCGGGCGGGCGAACCCGAGCCGCGACATGATCGGCCGGCTGTGCGACGAGCTCGACGTGCCCCTGCGGGAACGCAACACGCTCTACCTGGCGGCCGGGTTCGCCCCGGTGCACCCCGAACGCGCCTACGCCGATCTGGGCGCGGCGCGCGAGGCGGTGGAGGCCGTCCTGGCCGGGCACGAACCGAACCCGGCGCTCGCCGTGAACGTGCGCTGGGAGCTGCTGGCCGCGAACCGCGCCATGAGGCTGTTCCTCGGTGACGTGGCGGCTCAGGTGGCGCGGCCGCCGCTGAACGTGCTGCGGGCGACCCTGCACCCCGACGGCCTGTCCGGACGTATCCGCAACCTCGCGCAGTGGCGTGCGCATGTGCTGCGCCGGGTCCGCCGCCAGCTGGAGCGGACCTCGGCGGCCGGTCTGGCTGAGCTGCTCGCGGAGCTGGAGGGCTATCCGGTTCCCGAGGCGGACGAGGGGGGCTCCGGCCGGCCGGCGTACGACGACCTGGTGGTCCCGCTGCGGCTGTCGTCCGAGCACGGCGAACTCGCGCTGTTCTACACCACCACGGTGTTCGGTTCGCCGCGTGACGTGCTGCTCGACGAGATCGCCGTCGAGACGTTCTTCCCGGCGGACGCGCGTACGGCGGCGACCTTGCGCGCGATGGCCGGATAGAGGTGGAGCGATAGAATCGTGCCATGGCCGCCATCGACTTCCTGACGACCCGGCCCCACCGGGTCGTCGTTCTCGCCCTCGACGGGGTGTACCCCTTCGAGCTGGGTATCCCGAACCGGGTGTTCCCGTGTGTGCCCGGTGCCTACGAGGTGGTGACCTGCGCGGCGACGGACGACCGTACGGTGGCGACCAGTGCCGACTTCACGATCACCGTCGGGCACGGGCCCGAGGCGCTGGACGGCGCGGACACCGTGGTCGTGCCGCCGTACGACATGGCGCGGATCACGGACGAGCTGTCCGAGCCGGTGCGGGCCGCGCTCGCCCGGATCCGGCCCGGCACCCGGATCGTCTCCATCTGCACCGGGGCGTTCGCGCTCGCGGCGGCCGGGCTGCTCGAAGGCCGGCCGGCGACGACCCACTGGGCGCTGGCGCCCCGGTTCCGGCGGATGTTCCCCCAGGTCGCCCTCGATCCCGACGTGCTGTTCATCGACGACGGTGACGTGCTGACCTCCGCGGGCGCCGCGTCCGGTGTCGACGTCTGCCTGCATGTCGTCCGCTCCGACCACGGCAGCGCGGTCGCCAACAGCGTGGCCCGGCAGTGCGTCGTACCGCCGTGGCGGGACGGCGGGCAGGCGCAGTACATCGAGCAGCCGGTGCCGGACGAGGGCGCGACCGGTACGGCGGCCACCCGGGCGTGGGCCCTGGAGAACCTCGAACGGCCGCTCGCGCTGCAGGAGCTGGCGGAGCACGCCCGGATGAGCCGGCGCACCTTCGCCCGCCGCTTCCAGGAGGAGACCGGCACCAGCCCGGGCCGCTGGCTGATCCAGCAGCGGGTGCACCGCGCCCGTCATCTGCTGGAGGCCAGCGACCTGCCGGTCGACCGCGTCGCGGCGGAGGTCGGCTTCGCCACGGGCACGTCCCTGCGGCAGCACCTGCACGCGGCGATCGGGGTGTCCCCGCAGACGTACCGGAACACGTTCCGGACCACGGCACCGGGCAGGGCGTGAGTCCTGCCGGAGGAGATCGCCGGTACGGCCTTCCCCGCGTCGCCGTCCGACCCGGACGCGCTGCCGGCCGGCACCGGCCGACGAGCGCCGACGGACGCGGGGAAGACCGCGCCGGGGGAACCGGGTGCGCGGTTCCCCCGGGTCCTGGGGCAGCCCCGGTCAGCGGCTACTTCGCGGGGCACTCCTTCCAGGCCAGGTGGTAGATGGTGCTGATGTCGCCGTCGGTGGAGTCCATGGTCATGAAGCTGACCTTGCCCGGGTTCGCGGTCCCGGCGTTCACGCGCAGTTCCGTGTTGATGTTGAAGTTGCGCTGGACTCCGCAGGGCGCCCAGACCAGTTGGGCCCAGTCGGTGGTGTCGGTGGCCTGCCAGTTGTCGTCGTAGGGGCCGCTGAAGGGGTGGCTGGCGGCGGCCGTGTTGGACGAGCCCTGGAAGTAGTACGAGGCACGCTCGGTGCCGGTGGCGCCCTGCTCCAGGGACGCGAAGCCGCGGTAGTCGGCGCTGGCGATGGCGTACGTGAAGCCCTGCGGGACGTGCACGACCAGGTTGAGCTGGCAGTTGCGCCGGAAGGCGGTGGGGTCGGAGTTGCCGCCCGCCTGGGCGAGATAGGCGCTGTAGGTGACGGTGAAGGCCTCGTTGTCCTCGGACACGGCGACGGCGGTGGTGCCTGCCGGACAGCCGGAGCCGTTGACGGTGGCCACATTGATGACGATCTTGTCCGGCGGCGGGTTGTCGAACACCGGCGACGACTTGGCTTGGGCCTGAGCGGGCAGCCCGGCGGTGAGCAGCGCGGCGAGCGCTCCGCCGAGCAGGAGTCCGCGTCTCCTGGGTCCCATGGGTTCTCCAGTTCGGAAATCGAGTGGGGGGTTACGCCCGCGGCCCGCACGAAACGGTTCACCTCTAGTGGTTCACCCTTGAAGAAACTGTGCGTTTCCTGTGAAGGCCGGGGCGCTCGAATCGTAGGAACCCCCACGCGAACCGGTCAGGGCGAACTCCGGCCATTCACAGCGCCGGTTTTCACAGCCGCACTCCGAACTGGGGCAACGTTCGGGGCAGTTCGGCAGTCGTAGGGGGCGACACGACACATCCGACCCTCCCGGGCCGCCCGACAACTCACGGAGGAATCATGAGCCGCTTCACGGCACCGCCAGGCGACAGAGACGACATCGCCCCGCCCGTCCCCTCCGCACGTGCCCTCCAGCGCGGGTCCGTCGGCCGTGTGACGAGCCGCGGTGTCGTGGTGGGGGCCGTCGCCGTCCTGCTGGCGGGGGTCGGCGCCTCCGCCGATGCCGCGTCCGGGCCCGCGTCCGGCGGCACGGCGTCCGGCGACGCGGTGGTCAGCGGTGCCGTCGTCGACTCCGGACATGACGTCATCGTGGGCACCACGCACAACGTGGTGTTCCCGGTCACCGTCTCCGGATCGGACGACTCCGGTCTGTCCTTCGCCGACGTGGACCTGAAGGGGCCGCACGGCGGTTTCTACACCACCGACGCGTCCTGCGAGACCGCGACGGCATGCACGACGGTGTTCACCGTCAACGCCCACCCGGCCCCGGGCAGCGACGATCCGGTGGATCTGGCCAACGCCGACGCGGGAACCTGGTCGGTCGACGCCCTGGTCGACACCAACGACGGCGACTCGGTCTTCGCGCCCGGCGTGGCGTCGTTCCACCTCAAGCGTGCCGCGCGGCTCACCGTCGACGCCACACCGGAACCGGTGGCCAAGGGCTCTCGTATCACCGTCACCGGCAAGCTCGCGCGGGCCAACTGGGACACCTACCGGTATGCGGGATACGCGGGCCGAGCCGTGGAACTGCAGTTCCGCCCGAAGGGCGGCAGCACCTACACCACGGTGGCCACGGTGACCACAAGCGCCACCGGCACCCTGCGCACCACGGTCAAGGCGGTCAAGGACGGCTACTGGCGCTGGAACTTCACCGGCAGCACCACCACCGGCCCTGCCAAGGCCACCGGCGACTACGTCGACGTACGCCCCTGATCCGGCAGGCTACGGCGGTCTACGGGTTCTCCCAGGCCGCCGGTTCCGCCGCCAGCGCGCGGACCGGGTCCGGGAGCGCGTCCGCCGCGATGTCCGCGACCGTGACGCCTTCGAGGATCTTGCGGACGTTGGCGCGCAGGGCGATCCACAGGGGCAGCAGGGGCTGGGCGGTGCCGGTGTAGGCCAGGCCCGTCGGGCGTTCGCCGCGTACCGACACGATCGGGCCGTCCACCGCGCGGATCAGGTCCGCCACGGTGATCGCGGACGCCTCCCGGGCCAGCCGGTAGCCGCCGCCCCCGCCCCGCCGGCTCTCGACGATCCCGGCACGCCGGAGGTCACCCAGAATGCCCTCCAGGAACTTGTGCGGGATGTCCTGCGCGCCGGCGATCTCCTCCGCCTTCACCGGGCCGTCGCCCTGCCGTACGGCGAGCTCCAGTACCGCCCGTACCGCGTAATCCGCCCGTGCCGAGATCCTCATGGGTCCATTGTGGGGCGTCCACCCGTGCAGAATGACCGGACCCGCGCCCCGTAAGATCGCCCGGGAGGATCCCTTGGCGCTCAGCAGACGTACCTTCAGTGCCCTCGCCGGCTCGGCCGCGCTCGGTTTCGCCCTGGGCGGCAGCGGCGGCCCCGGGGCGCCCTCGGCGTACGCGGCGCGCAGTGTGCCCACCGGCCCGCCGCCGCCCGCGCCGAGCGCCGACGGCGAGCGGCACACGATCGGCTACGACCACCACTCCCTCGTCGTCGACGGCCGGCGCCTGGTGGTCTGGTCCGGCGAGATGCACCCCTTCCGGCTCCCCAGCCCCTCCCTGTGGCGGGACGTCCTGGAGAAGATGCGGGCGCACGGCTACAACACGGTCAGCATCTACGTGGCCTGGAACTACCACTCCCCCGCGCCCGGCGAGTACGACTTCACCGGCGTCCGCGACCTCGATCTGTTCCTCCGCACGGCGGCCGAGACCGGCCTGTACGTCATCCTCCGCCCCGGCCCCTACATCAACGCCGAGGTCGACGCCGGCGGCTTCCCCGGCTGGCTCACCGCCACCGCGGGCACCGCCCGCACCACCGACCCGACCTACCTCGCCCACGTCGACGAGTGGCTGACGGCCGTCAACCGCGTCGTGCGCCGCCACCAGCTCACGGACGGCGGCGGGAGCGTCCTGCTCTACCAGATCGAGAACGAGTACGACGGCCACGTCACCGACCCGACCGGCCCGGCGTACATGTCCCACCTGTACAAGAAGGTGCGGCGGGACGGCATCGACGTCCCCCTCTTCCACAACGACAAGGGGCGCAACGGCTACTGGATCCCCGGCTCGTTCGACACCGGCGGGGAGAAGGGGAAGTGGCTGTACGGCTTCGACGGCTACCCCTCCCCCACCCAGGCCCCGCCGGACTGGGGGGACTTCGGGATCGGCGGCCTCAAGGGCGGCGCCACCGCCAGCCCCCGTACGCCCGGGTTCGTGCCCGAGTTCGGGGGCGGCTGGTTCGACCCGTGGGGCGGGGTCGAGTTCGGCGGGAAGGGCTACGCCGAGTCGCGGCGCACCCGGGACGAGGCCTACGAGCGCCGCTTCTACCTCACCAACCTCGCCAACGGCATCACCCTCCACAACGTCTACATGACCTACGGCGGCACCACCTGGGGCTGGCTGCCCGCGCCGGTCGTCTACACGTCGTACGACTACGGCGCGGCCATCGACGAGGCCCGCAACGTCACGACGAAGATCGCGCCGATGCACCAGCTCGGCCATCTCCTGCAACGCGTCCCCGACTTCGCGAAACTGGAGCGCGCGGCCGACGTCCGCGTACCCGGCCTGAAGGCGTACCACCTCACCAACCCGGACACCGGCGCGCATGTGTACGTGCTGCGCAACGACGGGGCGAGCGAGGTGACGTCCACCCTGAGGACCGACGCGGGCGATGACATCGAAGTCACTGTCGCCGCCCACGACGCCCGGCTCCTCACCACCGGACTCGCCCTCGGCAAACGGACGTTGCGGTACTGCACCGCCCAGCCGACGTTCCTGCTCACCGCCGGCCGGCAGGACATCGCCCTGTTCACCGGCCGCTACGGCGAGATGGCGCACCTGGTGCTGGAGTGCCCGAGCGAGCCGTTCGTCCAGCGCCTCGACGCCGAGGCGGCCTGGGTCTACGACCAGGGCGTCCTGCACGTCACCGCGCCGCTCGGCCAGGGCGGGCTCACCCGGGTCCTGGTCCAGCGCGGCGAATCCGACACCCCGCTGCTCCTGCTCTTCGCCGACGACGCGACGTCCGTACGGCTGTTCCCGTACGACACCCCGTCCGGCACGCTCCTCGTCTACGGCCCGGCACTGCTCCGCCACGCCAAGCTGAGCGGGACGACCGTACAGCTCACCGGCGACACCGTCGGCGAGACCGGGCTGGAGGTCTGGGGACCCCGCGGGATCGAATCCGTCACCTGGAACGGGCATCCGGTGCGGACCCGGGTGAGCCTCTCCGGGAGCCTGGTCGCGGAGTCGGACATGGCGGGCGCGCCGAAGCCGGCGCTGCCGGTCCTCGCCGGCTGGCGCCGCAAAACCGAGAACCCCGAGTCGGCGGCGGGCTTCGACGACTCCTCGTGGACGGTCGCGGACAAGAAGACGTCGTTCAGCACGACGCCCGTGCCGAAGGGCCAACCGGTGCTCTTCGCCGACGACTACGGCTTCCACTACGGGGACGTCTGGTACCGGGCGCGGGTCGAGGGCGACATCGAGGACCTGAAGTCCGTCTCCCTCTCCTACAGCACGGGGACGCAGGGCATGCTCATGGCCTGGCTGGACGGAAAACCGCTGGGCTCGCACCGGATGCCGGTGCCGGACGCCAAGACGGTCCGGCAGGGCAGTTGGGCGGCGACGGCCGAATTCCCCGTCGCCGGGCTCAAACTGAAGAAGAAGGAGCGGGAGAAGCGGTCGCATGTGCTGTCCGTGCTGGTGCGGCGGATGCAGCACGACATGGACGGCGGGTCCGCGGACACCCAGAAGGTGGCGCGCGGGCTGACCGCCGCGACCTTCAAGGGGGTGTCCCCGAAGGTGAGTTGGCGGATCCAGGGGGCCGTCGCCCCGGATCCCGTGCGCGGGCCGCAGAACAACGGCGGGCTGTACGGCGAACGGGAGGGCTGGCATCTGCCCGGGTTCGCGGACGGTGCGTGGGAGGCGGCCGAACTTCCCCGCGCGGACCGGGGGATGGGGGTCACCTGGTACCGGACCGGGTTCCGGCCGGCCGTACCGGACGGGGTCGACGCGTCGGTGGGGCTGGTGCTGGAGGACGATCCGGGGCGGGCGTACCGGGTGCAGATCTTTCTGAACGGGTGGAATCTCGGGCAGTACGTCAATGACGTGGGGCCGCAGCATACGTTTGTGCTGCCGAACGGGATCTTGCGGACTCGGGGTTCCAACACGTTGGCGCTTGCTGTGCTATCGGATGGGACGAGTGAGTGCGGGCCGGGGGCGGTGCGGCTGGAGTTGCTCGGCAGTGCGGCCGGGGGAGTTTCCGTGGAGACGGTTCCCTCCCCCGGTCGTTGACTGCGGGCCGGTGGGGGCTGGTCGCGCCCACGCGGCGGAGCCGCACATCGACACAGCCCCGCGCCCCTAAAAGCAAGGGGCGCTGACCCTTACGTCAGTCGGATCATGTTCCAGGACAGGGGCTCAAGGGTGGCCTTGAGCGTGCCGCCGTTCAGAGTCGTGCCCTCGGCCTGGTGAGGCGTGACTCGGTCCGGGTCCGCCAGGGTGTTGCGGGCGTCGGGGTCCTTGTCCGCGAGGACGCTGTGCTCCGTGACCCGGGTCAGGTCGAGGCCGCTCAGGGCGATCTCCAGGGGCAGGGCTTCCGTCTGGCTGCGGTTGACGGCGAAGACCGTGACCGTGCCGTCGTCGGCGCGGACGGCGGTGGCGTGCAGCAGGGCTGTCTCGCCGTACTTCTTCGTGTCGTGGGTCGGGGAGTCGACGCGGACGTCGAGGACCTGGCCGCGGCCGTGCCGGGAGGCCTGGGCGAACGGGAAGAACGTCGTCTGGCGCCAGGCCGGGCCGCCGGGCTCCGTCAGGATCGGGGCGATGACGTTCACCAGCTGGGCCAGGCAGGCGACCGTGACGCGGTCGGCGTGGCGGAGCAGGGCGATGAGGAGGGAGCCGAAGACCACCGCGTCCAGGACGCTGTAGTTGTCCTCCAGGAGGCGGGGGGCCTCGGCCCAGTCCCGGTCGGCGGAGTTCTCGATCTCATGCCACTTCGAGGTGTACCAGACGTTCCACTCGTCGAAGGAGAGGTTGATCCTCTTCTGGGACTTCAGCCGGGCGCCCACGTGGTCACAGGTGGCGACCACGTTCTCGATGAAGGACTCCATGTCGACGGCCGAGGCCAGGAAGGAGTCGAGATCGCCGTCGTGGGGCTCGTAGTAGGCGTGCAGGGAGATGTAGTCGACCAGGTCGTACGTCTCCGCGAGGACCGTCGCCTCCCACTCGGCGAAGGTCGGCATGGACTGGCTGGAGGAACCGCAGGCGACCAGTTCCACGGACGGGTCCATCTGCCGCATGGCACGGGCGGTCTCGGCGGCGATACGGCCGTACTCCTCCGCCGTCTTGTGGCCGGTCTGCCAGGGGCCGTCCATCTCGTTGCCCAGGCACCAGACCTTGATGCCGAAGGGGTCCTTGTCGCCGTGGGCGGCGCGGAGGTCCGACAGGGCGGTGCCGGAGGGGTGGTTGGCGTACTCCTGGAGTTCCAGGGCCTCCGCCACGCCCCGCGTGCCGAGGTTGATGGCCATCATGGGCTCGGCCTGCGGGCCGACCTTCTTCAGGAAGGCGATGTACTCGGAGAGTCCGAAGCGGTTGGTCTCCGTCGACCGCCAGGCGAGGTCGAGTCGGCGGGGGCGGTCCTCGGCGGGGCCGACGGAGTCCTCCCACTTGTAGCCGGAGACGAAGTTGCCGCCGGGGTAGCGGATGGTGGTGACGCCGAGTTCGCGGACGAGGTCGAGGACGTCCTGGCGGAGGCCCTCGGCGTCCGCCGTGGGGTGACCGGGTTCGAAGATGCCGGTGTAGACGCAGCGGCCTAGGTGCTCGACGAAGGAGCCGAAGAGGCGGGGGTTGACTTCGCCGATGGTGAAGGCGGGGTCGAGGGTGAAGCGGGCGGTGCGCATTTTCGCCTTTCGGGGTGGGTTGTTCTCAATCGTGGGCGGGTGCGGGTGCGTGGGGGTTGCTCGCGCAGTTCCCCGCGCCCCTAAAGGGGCTTGGGCCAGCCGTCTTTTGTCCAGCCCAGGGGGTTCAGCCCCAGCTTCGGGGTGCCGTTGTCGTCGGCGTCGTAGTAGTGGTAGGCCAGCCAGGTCTTGCCGTGGGTGCGGAACGTCGATTCGCCGCCGGGGCCTGTGTAGCGGCCGTGGGAGGACAGCAGCAGGTCGCCGCCTCCGGCCGGCATCGGCGTTCCCGTGCTGTCGGTGTACGGGCCCGTCACCGTTGTCGAGCGGCCCACCCTGATCTTGTACGTCGAGTTCACGCCCGCGCAACAGGCGTCGTACGACGCGAAGAGGTAGTAGTAGCGGCCGTGGTGGAGGATCGAGGCGCCCTCGACGGCGTAGGGGGCGTCGGGGCGGGTGGCCAGGTGGGCGACCGTGGCGCCCGGGAGCGCCTTGCCCGTCCTCGGGTTCAGCTCGACCATGCGGATGCCGGTCCAGTACGAGCCGAACGCCATCCACAGCCTGCCGTCGGCGCGGACGATCGCCGGGTCGATGGCGTTCCAGGAGTCGGACGTCTCGGAGGAGAAGGCCTTGCCCTGGTCCTGCCAGGCGCCCGGGAGACCTGACCGGGAGGTCGCTACGTCGATCGCCTCCTGGTTGGTACCCCAGGAGGAGACGACCGCGTAGTAGAGCCATTGACGTCCTCGCCCGCCCGAGAGCTGGCGATTCCGGCCTGCACCACGTGGTGGCACATCCGCGGGTTCCTGCTTCAACGGCCGCTGCCACGATTTTCGCGCGGTCTTACGCGGGCCTCCACCGGCCTGACTTCCCGCCCGTCCGGCGGTAGGTCCGCCAACTACGTTGCCGGACAGGCCGACTGTAGCAGCGGCGGCGCGGGCCGACTGGACGCAGATACCGGTTGGGTCCACGTCTCCACCCTTACGAGTGAAGCGCTTCAACTGGCTCACCCTCCTCCTCACTGGCCGGCCAGGCCCGTGTGGGCCACGCCCGCCACGATCTGGCGCTGGAAGAAGACGAACACGACGATCAGCGGGAGGCCCGCCATCAGGCCGCCGGCCATGAGCTGGGCCCACTGGATGCCGTAGGAGTTCATGACGGTCGCGATGCCGTTCGGCATGGTCATCAGGTCGGGGTTGTTGGTCACCATGTAGGGCCACAGGAAGTTGTTCCACGAGGCGATGAAGGTGAAGATGCCGACCGCGGCCAGGGAGGGGCGGGAGAGGGGGAGCACGATGGTGAAGAAGACCCGCCAGCGGCCCGCGCCGTCGATGAAGGCGGCCTCCTCCAGTTCGCGCGGGATGCCCTGGAAGAACTTGTAGAGGATGTAGACCATCGCGGCGGGGGCGCACTGCGGGAGGATCATGCCCCAGTAGGTGTCGACCATCCCCATCTGCTGGACGGTGGTGAAGAGGGGGACGCCGAGGACGGCCGGGGAGACCATGAGGCCGGACATCACCAGGCCCATCAGCGCGCCCTTGCCGCGGAACTCGGTGCGGGCGAAGCCGTATCCGGCGAGGGCGCTCACCAGCAGCACGACGGACGTCACGCAGACGGAGACGACCAGGGAGTTCACGAACCAGTCGGTGATGTTGCCGGTGTCGAAGAGGGCCTTCCAGGCCTGGACCGTCCAGTGCTTCGGCAGCCAGTGCGTCGGTACGTCGACGGCCTCGGTCTCCGACTTGAGGGAGGTGAACAGGCCCCAGAGGAGGGGGGCGAGGAAGACGGCCGAGACGGCCGTGCCGAGGAGGGTGAGGACGATCTGGCTGGGGGTCCAGGTCGACCTGCGGCGGGAGCGCGGTACGGCCGTGCTGCTCATCGGGTGGCCTCCTCGGTGCGGTTGCGCAGCAGCCACATGCGTGCGAGGGCCACGGTCGCGATGATCACGAAGAAGATGACGGAGATCGCGGAGGCGTAGCCCACGCGGTAGCTGGTGAAGCCCTCTTCGAGGGTGTACTGGACGAAGGTGCGCGTCGAGCTCTCGGGGCCGGGGCCGAAGTCCATCATGACCACGGCCTGGTCGAAGACCTGGAGGGACGCGAGGATCTGCAGGGCGATCACCAGGCCGGTGATGTTGCGGAGCATCGGCAGGGTGATGTGGACCATGCGGTGCCAGGCGTTGGCGCCGTCCAGCTTCGCGGCCTCGTAGAGGTGGGCGGGGATGGACTGGAGGGCGGCGAGGTAGAGCAGGAAGCTGAAGCCGACCGTCCACCACAGGGTCTCGATGACGATGGCGAGCATCGCGTACGACTTGTCGGTCAGCCAGGGCGTGTCGATGCCGAACACGTAGTTGATCATTCCCGTGCCGGGGTTGAACAGCCACTGCCAGAGGTTGCCGGCGACCGTGGACGGGAGGAGGAAGGGCACGAAGAAGCAGAGGCGCCACAGCCATGTGACGCGTTCGATGTGGTGGGCGAGCATCGCGAGGAGGAACGCGAGGACCGTGATGCAGGGGACCACCAGGAGGGTGAAGTACGCGCTGTGGCCCAGCGCGTCCCACATCAGGGGGTCCTTGAGGGCCTCGCGGTAGTTGTCGAGGCCGATGAAGTTCGCGCCCGCGCCGGTGATGTTGGCGTCGGTCAGGCTGAGGTAGACGCCGCGCAGCAGCGGCCAGATGACGAAGAGGGTGAAGAGGAGGAGGAAGGGGGCGACGAACCAGCCGCCGTGCTGGAAGCCCTGCTTGCGGCGGAGGGTGGCTGCGGCCGTGGCGGTCCTGGTGCGGGCCGGTGCGAAAACGGTCTCGGCGGTCGTCATGCGGCCGTACCTCCCTGCGCGGCGGTCTTGCCGTCCATGGGGTTCTTCATCGCGAGCAGCGTGGCCAGTTCGCTCTTCATCCGGCGGGCCGCGGCGTCGGGCTTGGCGGAGCCCATGGTCGAGGAGACGACGATGGGGCCGACGCGCTGGGCGAGGATGCCGGTGGAGCCCGCGAACCACACCTTGGGCTCGTTGGCCTGGTGGTTCATGGCCGACGCGTACTCGTTCTGCGGGTAGAGCTTCTGGTACGCGGGGGTGGAGAGCGTCGGCAGATAGGCGGGGATGTGGCCGCCGGCCGCCCACTGCTGGGCGTGCGTGACGACGTAGGCGGCGAGCTGGTGGGCGGCCTCGTTGGCGGCGCCGCCGCGGTCGGACTGGTGCGGCAGCACGAAGGAGTGCGACTCGGCGTGGGTGGCTCGGGTGCCGAAGACGGGCGGGAGGGGGATGGCGCCGTAGTCGAGTTTCGCACCGGAGTAGACCGGCACCGACCAGTTGCCCTCCCAGGCGAAGGGGGCGCCGTTGATGAACTGCTCGGCGCCGACGGAGCCCATGGTCGGGTCGGCGTAGCCGTCGGTGACGTGCCGGCGCAGGAACTCCAGGACCTGGGTGGCCTTGTCGGTGTCGAAGGTGACCTCGGTCTTCGCGTCGTTGAACCAGGTGCCGCCGAGCTGGGTGTAGAAGGCGACGAAGAACCACCACTGGAAGTTCTGGTCGTTGATCCACAGGCCGATGGTCTGCAGGCCCTTCTTGGTGGCCTTCCTGGCCTCCTTGAGGACGCCGAACCAGTCGTCGGTGGAGGTGATGGGCACGATCCGGTCGTCCGCGCCGAGCAGGCCCGCCTTCTTCAGCACGTCCTTGCGGTAGAAGCAGAGCTGGACGTGGACGTCGAGCGGGAGCGCGTAGAGCTTGCCGTCGACGATGCCGCGCTGCCACAGCCGGGGGTTGTAGTCCGACTCCCGCAGGCCGTACTTGGCGAGCAGGCCGACGTCCCAGGTGTCCAGGAGGCGGCCCGGCGCGAAGCCGGCGACCCGGCCGATGTGCATGACGCCGAGGTCCGGTGCGCGGTTGCCGGCGGCGGCCATGGCGAGCTTGGTGTAGAAGGGGTTGCCCCACTGGAGGGTGGAGTCCTTCACCGCGATGTCCGGGTGCGTCCGGCGGAAGGCGTCCAGCATCGCGATCATGTTGGAGCCGTCGCCGCCGCTGAAGAGGTTCCAGTAGCGCACGCGGGTGCGCGCGGTGGAGGCGAGCGCGTCGGCGCCGGTGCCGAGGGCCGCGAAGCCGAAGCTCCCCGCCACCGCCAGCCCGCCCGCCGTGCCCAGTAGTTGCCTGCGACTGAGGCCAGGTCGTCCCATTGCCTGCCCTTACCTGTCGTTCGAGATTTCGACATGTGCCCGTAACTTCGAACGGGACCGTAAAATCGAAGCGCTTCCGCGTCAATGGGTCCCGCGTGACTTTCCTGTATCGGGCAGTCGTTCCCGGGTGAACCACCGTCGCCGGATGGCATGACGCGGACACGTCCGGACGCGTAATCTCGGACGGGCCGACGCAGCGCGGTCACCGCCGTCGGGGCGGTGCGAAGGGGGAGCGATGGACTTGGCCGGCGCTCGGCACCTGTGGGCCCGGATCACCGCGAGGCTGCGGCGCTCCCGGCCGAACGCACAGATGCGGGTCCTCGCCGCCGGCCTCGCCGCAGCCGTCCGCGCCCGGCCCCACGCACCGGCCGACGTGGGCGAGTTGTGCCGGGCGCTGTGCGAGGAGATGACCGCGCTGCGCGCCGGACGGCCGGTGGAGCTGCGGTTCGAGCGGTTCCCGGACGAGATCGAGGTCACCGGACTGTGGGTGGAGTTCCAGGACTTCGACCTGGTCATCGTCGAGGAGCGGGCCGAGGCGGTGCAGCAACTGGTCATCCTCGGCCATGAGCTGTGGCATCTGCACGCCGGCCACCGGCACCAGCACGGACTCGCTCCGGAGGCCGCCCGCGCGCTCGCCGGCCGGCCCGGCTGGCGGGACAGGGCGCTGACGGTCGCCGCGCGCAACGGCTCCCGGGAGACCGACGAGGCAGAGGCCGACGACTTCGGGTACCGGCTGGCGACCGCCTTCCGGCCCTACGTCGAAGGGCCGCGTCGCTCGCCGCACGACCGTGTCCAGCGCAGCCTCGGCTACCGCGGGCCCGGCGGAGCGGCGCGGTGAGCTCCGCCCAGGTCGCGCTGAGCCCCGCGGGGCTGCTCGGGAACTTCTCCGTCTCCTTCTGGATCCCGACCGCCGTGCTCACCACCGCCCTGGTGATCAAGCTGCCCACCATCATCCGGCTGTGGCGGGACCCGCTGCTGCGCGCGGTCGGCGGACTGCTGCTGCTCGGCTGCGCGGTGTTCGTGTTCTGCACCCCGTCGACGATCGCCGCCGTGAACCGGTGGACCGGCGTGCCCAACATCTCGGCGCCCTGGTGCTATTCGCTGCTCACCGCGCTCGGCGCCTCCTGTCTGCTGCTGATCATCGCCTGGCGCAACGGCCTGTCCGACCGCTCCGCGGCCACCCGGCGCGCGATCCGCTGGGTGATCTCCGTCTACTCCGGGGTGATCGTCGCCCTGTGGCTGCTGTTCGCCCTCGCCGACGTACCCGTGGTGCGGCTGCGGGACCTGGACACCTACTACGCCACCACCCCGTTCATGCGCGAGGAGATCCTGCTCTACCTCGTCGCCCACTCCCTGGCCTGCGTCATCACCTCGCGGCTGATCTGGAACTGGGTGCGCACCGAGGGCCTCGACGCCTGGCTGCGCTGGGGACTGAAGCTGCTCGGCGTCGGATACCTGCTGAACCTGACCTTCGACGCGGCCAAGCTGGTCGCGGTCGCCGCCCGCTGGACCGGTGCGGACCTGGACTGGCTCAGCACCGACCTCGCCCCGGCCGCCGCCGCCCTCTCCGCCGTCAACATCGCCGTCGGCTTCACCCTCCCCCACGTCGGCCAGTACCTCCACGACCGCTGGCGGGTCCGGCTCGCCCACTGCGAACTGGGGCCGCTGTACCGGCTGACCAGGACCGTGCACGGCGACGGCGTCCCCTTCGTGCTGCGCGCCACGCCCGCACTGCGGCTGACGCGGCGCGAGACGTTCATCCGGGACGTCCTGCTGCCCCTGACCCGCCGTATCGACGCCGACCTCGACCGGCGCTCCTACGACGCCGCGCTCGCCCTCGGCCACCCGCCCGACCGGGCCCGGGCCCTGGCCTCCGCGGTCAGCATCCTCGACGCCGTCGACACCCGGGACCGCACCCCCGACCCCACCGACACGACCGACGGCCCGGACACCACCCACCTCCTCCAGGAGATCGGAGCGACGTCCCGGGCCCTCAGACACCCGGAGGAGATAGAGGCGGTACGCGCCCGGGCGAGCAAGATCGCGGTACACGAGGCGCCCCTTTAGGGGCGCGGGGCTGCATCGACATGCGGCTCCGCCGCGTGGGCGCGACCAGCCCCCACGCACCCGCAGCCGAACGAGTCGTCCGAGCAACCCCTATCCGGCGAACACCGGTTGGGCCACGCCCTTCCCCGCACCCGGAATCACCAGCAGCGAACCCGCCGTCGGGTGCGGGCGGTCCAGGCCCGCCCTCGCCGTCGTGACGTACAGGTCGGTCAGATCGGCACCACCGAACGCACAGGCCGTCGTACGCGGGGTCGGCAGCGTGATCACGCGGTCCAGTTCACCCGTCGGCGTGTACCTCCGCACCGCTCCCCCGTCCCACAGCGCCACCCACACACAGCCGTCCGCGTCGACCGTGAGGCCGTCGGGGAAACCGGCGCCCTCCTCGATCGTCACCAACGGGCGGCGGTTGGCGGGGAGTTCGCCGTCGTAGTCGAAGACGTCCACCCGGCGGGTCGGGCTGTCTATGTAGTAGACGTGACGGCCGTCCGGGCTCCAGCCCGTGCCGTTGCTGACGGCGACGTCCGCCAGCAGCGTCGTCACCGTGCCGTCGGCCGTCACCCGCGACAGCGTGCCGCCGCCCGCCGTCTCGTCGTAGCGCATCGTGCCGGCCCACAGGGAGCCGTCGGGGGCGACGGCCGCGTCGTTGGCGCGGCGGCCGGGGACCGGCTCGCGGTGGAGCCAGCGGAACGTGTCGTCGGGGTCGAGAAGGCCCACACCGTCCCGGAGGTTGAGGACCAGGCCGCCGTTCGCGCGGGGCTTGACCGCGCCGACGTGCTGGTCCGTCGTACGGGTCGTACGGCGGCCCGTCGCCGGGTCGTACGTGTGGACGCGGGAGCCGAGGATGTCGATCCAGAGGAGGCGGCCGGTCGCCGCGTCCCACGTCGGGCCCTCGCCGAGCGTCGCCTCCGCCGCGACCGCGACCTCGTACTGCGTCGTCGTCATGCCACGCTCCGGTGGCCGAGGCGCTCGGAGAGCTCGGCGGCGCCCTTCGCGGCGAGCTGCTCCAGCTCGCCCCGGCGCTCGTCGCTCCAGCGGATCATCGGGACGGAGATGGAGAGCGCCGCGACGACCTGGCCGGTGCGGTCGCGGACCGGCGCGGCCACGCAGGAGACGTCCGGGTTGGACTCACGGCTCTCCACGGCGATACCGCGCGCGCGGATCTCGGTGAGGGCCTCGCGCAGCGCGCCCGGCTCGGTGATGCTGTTCGGCGTCATCCGGACGAGGTCGGCGTCGTCGGGGATGCGTGCGCTCAGCTCCGGCTCCGGCAGCGAGGCCAGCAGCATCTTGCCGACCGAGGTGCAGTGGGCGGGCAGCCGGCGGCCGGCGGCGGAGACCATGCGGACCGCGTGCGTGGAGTCGACCTTGGCGATGTAGATGACGTCGGTGCCCTCCAGGATCGCCACGTGGACGGTCTCGTCGCAGGTCTCGGCGACGGACCGGGCGACCTGCTGGCCCTCGGCGGCGAGGTCGAGCTGCTCGGCGTATCGGCTGCCGAGCTGGTACGGGCGGACGCCGAGCCGGTAACGTCCGGGCTGTCCGGGTACGGGCACGATGTACGAGCGGGCGGAGAGCGTGGTCACCAGCTCATGCACGGTGGTCCGCGGCAACTGGAGTTTGCGCACTATGTCGGGGGCGGAGAGGGTCCCGTCCCCGTCCAGGAAGAGCTCAAGAATGTCGAGAGCCCGGGTCACGGCAGGCACGAGACGTCCCACGTCCGGCCCCCTCCCTTGGGTCTAAGCGCCAGATATCGTCCGAGCTGCGGGAGCCGTTCGAGATATCAACAGGCGATCGGCATGACGAACACAGGCTAACCATCGAGGATTGTGCGGGCAATGGTCGGGAACGACCCGGGCACAGCCAGGTGCCCGATGGGGCCACCATGGATCCCATGCAACTGGACTTCCAGCTGGTGCTGCTGCGCCGTATGGCCGACCACAACCCGGACCTGGTGGCGGACGCCCGGCGCGAACTGGGCGCGTCGATCGCGGACATGCGGGAGGCCAACAAACGTTGGCAGGCGATGGCCCGGTCGCCCCGGTCCCGGTCCGCCGCGGCCCGCTACCGCTCGGTCCTCGGCCCGCCCGAGTCGGAGACGAAACGCACCGTCGGCGACCTGGAGTGCCTGGCCTGGCAGTGGCCGCTCCCCCTGTGGCCCACCCTCCGCTTCGAGGTCATGGCCGGCCCCGGCGGCGCGGTCTGGAACGAGTGGCTGGTCCGCGCCCCCGGCGCCCCCGCGCCGAGACTGGAGACGTACGACGACCTCGCCCCCTGGTCCTGCACGGTCGACGAGGCCGCCCGCGCCTTCGCCCCGGCCCGCCCCCTGGAGGGCTCGGCCCCGACCCGCTGGGGCCTGACCTTCAAAGTGCCCGACGGCCGTCAGGTGGTCGCCGAGTTCACCTGGGGGCTGCTGCAGCGCACCGCGGTCATCGACGAGCCGCGCTGACGATCGCCGCCGCCACCGCCTCCGCCGACCCCGGGTGCAGGAACAGGAACAGGTTCGGCTCGACCAGCTCCAGCTCCATCACCCGCGGCCGCCCGTCCTCCCCGTCGACCAGGTCCACCCGCGCGTACAGCAGCTCGGGCGCCTCCGGTACGGCCGCCAACGCGCTCTCCGCGACCGCGAGTTCGGCCGGGGTCGGGGTCCAGCGCGCCAGATCGGGGTGGGCGACCTTGTCCGCGTCGTACGCCGTGCCCGGGGTGAGCACGGCCCGCTTGCGGCTGGCGTGCAGCAGCTTCCCGCCGAAGAACTGCAGCGCCCGCTCCCCGCTGACGTCGATCCCGGCGACGTACGGCTGCACCATCGCGGTCAGCCCCTCGTCGTGCATCCGCGCGAGATGCCGTACTGCCGTCCCGTGCTCGTCGGGCGTGTAGCGGGCGGCGAACCGGGCACCGGCGCCGAAGACCGGCTTGACGACGAAGTCGCGGTCGGCGGGGAGATCGGCGGCCCCGGCCGGATCGCCGGGGGCGAGGTACCGGGTCGGCACGACGGGCACACCGGCCGCCGCGAGGTCCCCGAGATACCGCTTGTCCGTGTTCCACCGCACGACACCGGCCGGGTTCGCGAGCCGCGTCGCCTTCCCCACCCGCTCCGCCCACGCCACGAACTCGTCCGTACGCCAGCTGTAGTCCCAGGTGGAACGGATGACGACCAGGTCGTGACCGCCCCACTCCACCTCCGGATCGTCCCAGGCATGCGCGACGGCGTCCGCACCGGCGGCGGCCAGCGCCCGCAGCAGCACCGGCAGATCCCGGTCCTTGCTCGGCTCCGTGCCGGGGTCGTAGGTGGCGAGGGCTATGCGAGGCACGGCGGGGGCTCCCTTGGCTGATGGCGACTGCGTTTCTTGGGCAGACTCACGTCTTTCCGTTGGGATCCATAGTGACGCGTCACCCATCGGCCTCAAGTCGGATGTCCGGTACGGGTGTCGCATGTGAGTACGGATATCGAGTGCGTGACCTTTTCGCGGGAGTGTCGTTGATCGGATGACAGCACCACAGGCGGAGGGAGGGGTGTCGGTGAGCCGGAGGCTGCAGTTGAGCCAGGGGGAGACGGCCCGCACCGCCTGTGCCAGGGGCCTGCTGCGTGCGGGCGTAGTAGAGAACACGGGCGAAGCGTTGTCAGCCGCCGTTTTGGCCCAGCGGGTGGGCTGGGCAGCTGATCTGGTGTCCGGTATGGCCGCTGACCTGCTGGCCGTGCACTGGAACACCGCCGATGTGGACCTGCTCGCCTCGGGCGTGGACGGCACAGGCCGCGGGCTGCCGTCGAACGCGTGGATGGCCCTCCGGCGGCTGGGCTGGTCCGCAACCCCGGCCGAAGGCGTCCGTGTCAATGACCGGATCGTGCGTATGGCCCAGGAACAGGCCGGGCGCCTACTGCGGTCGGCGAAGTGGCGGGCTGACATGACCGCAGGAGTCATTCAGACGTGGCCCACCGAACCCTCGAAGCGAACCTATGACGAATGGGATGCCGTCCGTAAGGCCGTCCCCGACGGCCGGAACCTGCCCTCCGGCGTGATCAGGTCCCGGACCCGGCAGATTGCCGTCTTCGCACGCAAGCACAGCCGGTTGCCAGCCGATGTGTTCGAACTGGAGACGCATCCTCGTACAGCGCGGATGCTGCTGTTGTCGGCTTGCGACGGGCAGCAGGCATCGATCGACCGTGGTGACGATCCGGGCCGCGCGTTGCTCAGGGTGCAGCTGCCCATCCGCCCCGACCCGCGCTCGTACGCGGACTGGGGCTGGGTAGCCTGCCCCATCACGCTGCCGCCGACCATCCCGCCCGGCTCAGCGCTGCACCTGCCCACCCTGCGCATCCACCACGGCCGAGTGCGGGCCGACCTCGCCTACAGCCACGCCGTACCCATGGCCCGGCGTACCGGGCACGCCGCCGCCCTCGGCGTGGACTGGGGGCTGAACACCCTGCTCAGCGCGGGGCCCGTCCGCCAGCACGACGACGGGAAGATCGCCGCAGTCGGAGGCGGGGCCATGTTCCGCGCAACCGGCGTGCTGGCCAAACAGCACCGGCTGCGCCGCGAGAGTGAACACCTGCACACCAAGACCGGCCACTACCAGCGCCTCATCGCCGGAGACGACGCACATCCGCTGACGGGCAAACAGCGGGTGCTCGCCGAAGAGATGAGGTACGTCTGCGACCGCCGTTCCAACCTCAACGGCACCCTGGCATGGGCAGCCGCCCGCTGGACGGTCGACCAGGCCATCACCGCCCGCGCGAGCGTGATCTACGTCGAGGACCTCCGCTCGATGGAGGCCCGCAGCTTGGGGCGCACCCTCAACACCCGCCTCTCCCAACAGGTACGCGGGCAGATCGTGGACCGGATGCGGCACCTGGCCGCCGAAGCAGGCATCGCCGTCGTCACCGTCCCGGCACGCAACACCTCTAAGCACTGCCCCCGCTGCCTGGTCCCGCTGCACCACCGCAAGGCCCCCGACCGGCCCACCGCACCCGGATGGAAATGGGCCCTCTGCCCCAACCGCGAATGCGGCTGGCAGGGTGACCGCGACATGGGGGCGTGGCAGCGTATCGCCGCACGCGGCCTCGCCCACCAGACCAAAACCGTCACCGAGCGCACCACCGGCACCATGATCATCCGCTCGGTGGTGGAGACGCTCGAATCCAAAGCCGTGGTCAGCCCGGCTACGGAGACCAGCGGGAAGGACCGGTCCAAGACCGGACCCACCCGACGCACAACCCCACGCCCCGCGCCCAGGCGACGCAGGGCACCCTCCCCCGCCAGTCCCACGGGACCGGCGGGCAAGCGTCCGGAGGGACACGCTCACACGGGCCGGACGAGACTGCCCCGCGCAGCCCACCGGCACCAGGGCGCGACGACGACCAGCACCCCCACCACCCGCCGACACCGGCCCAGAGGGGCAGCGCTGGGCGCGGGATTCCACCTGCACGCCCACGCCACCCCACCACGGTGGGCAGAGCCCCTGCCGAACCCCACGGTTCACATAGGTTCGCATAACTGATCAGAGACGCTAACCCGTTGACCTTCACCTTCGGTGAAGCCGCAGCATCGATGACGGACGGCGAGGAACGTGAGGTGGGGCAGGGAGTGCGCATGGAGTGGATGACCATCGGCGCGTTCGCCAAGGCCTGCCGGCTGTCGCCGAAGGCGCTGCGGCTGTACGACGAACTGGACCTGCTGAAGCCGGCCCGGGTGGACCCGGACACCGGCTACCGGTACTACGCCGTCGAACAGCTCGAACGCGCCCGGCTGGTGGCCTGGCTACGGCGGCTCGGGATGCCGTTGGCCCTGATCCACGAGGTGTGCGGGCTGCCCGCCGGCCAGGCCGCCCGGGAGCTACGGGCGTACTGGGCCCGTGTCGAGGCGGAGACCGCCGTACGGCGGGACCTGGCCGCGTTCCTCGTCGACCACCTGTCCGGAGAGTCGAGAAGGGAAACGACGAAGATGCTGGAGTTGCGTTACGCCGCCCACTCGGACCGGGGGCATGTCCGGCCGTCCAACCAGGACACCGCGTACGCGGGGCGCCGGCTGCTGGCCGTGGCCGACGGGTTCGGACCGGCCGGGGCGCCGGCCAGTGCCGCCGCCGTGGAGGCGCTGAAGTCCCTTGAGGACGAGGAGTTTTCGGCGGGGAACGTGCTGAACCTCCTGGAGGACGCGGTGCGTTCGGCGGACGAGGCCGTGCGGGAGGCGGCCGGAGGAAGCGCGGAGGTCGGTACGACGCTCACCGCGCTGCTGTGGACCGGGTCCCGGCTGGCCCTGGTCCACATCGGGGACTCGCGGGCGTATCTGCTGCGGGAC
The DNA here is from genome assembly GCF_040652235.1 of Streptomyces sp. NPDC048277. Classification (NCBI taxonomy): domain Bacteria; kingdom Bacillati; phylum Actinomycetota; class Actinomycetes; order Kitasatosporales; family Streptomycetaceae; genus Streptomyces; species Streptomyces sp. NPDC048277. The sequence goes on along the minus strand of NZ_JBEZLQ010000010.1, from coordinate 174,399 downwards.
GGGGAGCTGTTCCGGATCACGCACGACCACAGTGTGGTGCAGTCGCTGATCGACGAGGGGCGGCTGACGCCGGAGGAGGCGGAGAGCCATCCGCAGCGGATGCTGCTGGCGAAGGCGCTGTCGGGAGACCGGGCGGCCACGCCGGACCTGAAGCTGCGCGAGGCCCGGGACGGGGACCGGTACCTGGTCTGCTCCGACGGTCTGACCAGGGTGGTTGCCGACGAGCGGATACGGGCGTTGCTCTCGGGGGATCTGGAGGACACGGTACGGACGCTGGTCGAGGAGGCCAACGCGGCAGGCGGCACGGACAACGTGAGCTGCGTCGTCGCCGACGTGGTGTCTCCCACCCGCCCGCCTGCCCCGGACAGCTGAGAGACCGGGCGGGAAACGGTAGCCAAGAACCGGTAGAAAGGCCGGCATGGCACTTCACGGCACCGATGCCCATGCCGGCCTTTCCTCGCTTCCGCCCCTCGTGCAGCGTGCTGTCGGCGCCGCGCGTGAGCGGTCCTTCGCGTACTCCTGCCGGCCCGAGCAGGGGCGGTTGCTGCAGGTGCTCGCCGGTGGGGTGTCGGGGCGGATCGGGGAGACCGGGACCGGGACGGGGGTGGGGCTGGCCTGGCTGGTGTCGGGGGCCCGGGACGGGGTTCGGCTGTTCAGCGTGGAGCGGGACGCCGGGCGGGCCGGGGCCGCCGCCGAGGTGTTCCGGGACCGGGCCGACGTGCGGGTGATGTGCGGGGACTGGCGGGAGATCGCGGCGCACGGGCCGTACGAACTGCTCGTGCTCGACGGGGGCGGGCAGGGGAAGGCCGACGGTGACGCGCCCGCCGATGTCGAGCGGCTGCTGGTGCCCGGCGGCACCGTCGTCGTCGACGACTTCACTCCCGCCGACCGGTGGCCGCCCCGGCACGCGGGAGGCGTGGACCGGGCGCGGCTGCACTGGCTGGAGCATCCCGCGCTGCGGGCGGTGGAGGTGCGGCTGGCGCCCGATCTGTGCACCGTCGTAGGGACCCGGCGCCCGTGACGGCGGCAGCGGACCCGGCACTGTGATCAATGCCCTGGTCCGGAGCGCGGGTGGGGTGCCCTGGGAGTGCGGCTGCTGGTGTAGGAAGGGGCTGTCGAGGTTCCGACCGGTGTTGTCCGATGTGAGGAGTCATCGCGTGTCCCTTCTGTTTCCGGCACTGGTGGACGGCCCGGGCGAGCAAGTGGCTCTGCGGTTCGGCGCACGGTCGTTGACGTACGGACAGCTCGCCGCCGCGGCGGGCGCCCTCGCCGGCCGGGTCGGGGGTGCCGAGCGGGTCGCCGTGTGGGCGACCCCGGAGCTGGAGACCGCCGTCGCCGTCGTCGGCACGCTGCTCGCCGGCAAGGCGGCCGTACCGCTCAACCCCAGGTCGGGCGAGAAGGAACTCGCGCACATCCTCACCGACAGCGCGCCGAGCGCGGTGCTGGCGGCTCCGGGGGCCGACCTCCCGTCCGCCCTCGCCGCGTTGCCGCGCATCGACGTGGACGTGCAGGGCGCGGGCCCGCTGCCCGAGGACCGTACCGACGACTCCGACCCCGCCCTCGTCGTCTACACCTCCGGCACCACCGGCCCGCCCAAGGGCGCCGTCATCCCGCGCCGGGCGCTCGCCGCGACCCTGGACGCGCTCGCCGACGCCTGGCAGTGGACCGGGGAGGACACCCTCGTACACGGCCTCCCGCTCTTCCATGTGCACGGGCTGGTGCTGGGGATCCTCGGGCCGCTGCGGCGCGGCGGCTGCGTCCGCCACCTCGGGCGTTTCGACACCGACGGCGTGGCCCGCGAGCTGAACGACGGCGCGACCATGTTGTTCGGCGTCCCCACCATGTACCACCGGATCGCCGAGGCGCTGCCCGCCGACCCCGGACTGGCGAAGGCCCTCGGCCGGGCCCGGCTGCTGGTCTCCGGCTCCGCCGCGCTGCCCCTGCACGACCACGAACGGATCGCGGCCGCGACCGGACGGCGGGTGATCGAGCGGTACGGCATGACGGAGACCCTGATGAACACCGCCGTCCGCGCGGACGGCGAGGCGCGGGCGGGGACCGTCGGCGTGCCGCTGCCGGGCGTGGAGCTGCGGCTGGTGGAGGAGGACGGGACGGCGATCGCCGAGTACGACGGGGAGACCGTCGGCGAGATCCAGGTGCGCGGTCCGAACCTGTTCACCGAGTACCTCAACCGGCCCGACGCCACCGCCGCCGCCTTCACCGCCGACGGCTGGTTCCGGACCGGCGACATGGCCGTGCGGGAGGCGGACGGCTATGTGCGGATCGTCGGGCGCAAGGCCACCGACCTGATCAAGAGCGGCGGTTACAAGATCGGGGCCGGGGAGATCGAGAACGCCCTCCTCGAACATCCGGGGGTGCGGGAGGCCGCCGTCACCGGGGAGCCGGACGCGGACCTGGGCGAGCGGATCGTCGCCTGGATCGTCCCGGCCGATCCGCAGTCGCCGCCGTCGGCCGAGGAGTTGGCCGACCATGTCGCCGGCCGGCTCGCCCCGCACAAGCGTCCGCGTGTCGTCCGCCACCTGGACGCCCTCCCCCGCAACGACATGGGGAAGATCATGAAGCGAGCCCTGGGTGCCTGAGCAGACGCCCGAGCGGCTCTCCGCCCGCCGGATGCTCGCCCTCGTCGCCGACCCGGGCACCTTCGCCGAACTCCCGCCCCCGGCACGGCGGTCCACCCCCGACGGCCCCCTCGCCTGGCAGGGCTACGACGCCTCGCGCGCCCGCGCTTCCCAGCGCACCGGGGAGGAGGAGTCCGTCGTCGTCGGCACCGCACAGGTCGAGGGCACGACGGCCGTACTGATCGCGTTCGAGTTCGGGTTCCTCGGCGGCTCGCTGGGCGAGCGGACCGGCGACCGGCTGGAGGCGGCGTACGTCCATGCCCGCGCCCACCGGCTGCCGGTCGTCCCGCTGGTCGCCACCGGCGGCAGCCGGATGCAGGAGGGCATGCTCGCCCTGTCCCAACTCCAGCGGGTGGCACGGCAGTCGGCGCTCACCCGGGAGGCGGGGCTGCCGCAGATCGCCGTCCTGCGCGACCCCACGACCGGCGGCGGCTGGGCCACCCTGGGCGCCGGCGCCGATGTGATCCTGGCGCTGCCCGGCGCCCAGGTCGGCTTCGCGGGCTCCCGGGTCCGCCCGCCGGACGCGGACCCGGCGGCCTATACGGCGGAGGCGCAGCTGGCGGCGGGGGCGGCGGACGCCGTGGTGCCCGTGGCGGAGCTGAAGCCGGTGCTCGGGCTGTGGCTGCGGCTGCTGACCGCACCGGCCACGACTCCCGCCGACCCGCCGGCCGCGCTCGGCGACCGCGAGCTGCCGGCCACCGGCTGGGAGGCCGTCCGGCGCGCCCGCGCCCCGCAGCGCCCCCGCGCCGAGGCCTACCTGGACGCCTACTTCGCCCGCCGGGTCGCCCTCGTCGGCGACCGGTGCGGCGGCGCGGATCCGGGCGGGATGCTGTGCGGGTTCGGCGAGCGGAACGGCCGTACCGTCGCCTTCGCCGCGCAGACCGGGACGGCGACCCGGCCCGCCGGGTACCGGACCGCCGCCCGCCTGATACGGCTCGCGGACCGGCTCGACATCCCCGTGCTGACCCTCGTCGACACCCCGGGCGCCGCCAATGACGCCGACGCGGAACGGCAGGGCGCGGGCGCGGCGATCGCGGAACTGTTCGGGGAGGTCGCGGCGGCCCGGACACCGGTCACCACCCTCGTCATCGGCGAGGGCGGCTCGGGCGGGGCACTGGCGCTGGCCGCGCCCGGCAACACCTGGGCCACGCCGGACAGCTACTTCTCGGTCATCGCCCCCGAACTGGCGGCGGCCATCCTGAAACGCCCCCCGGAACAGGTCGAGGCAACGGCGGACCAGCTGCGCATCCGACCGCAGGACCTGGTGGAGCTGGGGGTGGTCAGGGGCATCGTGGACACAGTGAACACAGAGGACACAGTGGACACAGAGGGCCGCCCCCGCCCCTGAGCCACCTCGCACACACCGCCCGGACGACGTCGGGGGCGCCGTCGTCGTCGGCCGCGGTGCGGGGAGCGATACGTGGTCCGTCAGGGGGGTGCCGTCGGCATCACGTGACCCCCGAAACCCCCCATTCAGCCGCACCCCGCCCGGCCCCCTCCCGCAGGCGCGCCGTGCCGATCCCCCGGAGGATGCGAAGGAAGCCGCCGTCCGCCGCCCGTCCACGGCCCGCACACTCGGGAGGATCGCCGTGACCGTCAGTCTGGAGCAGTTGCGCCGCTGCCATTTCGCCGTCGATCTGGGGGCCGCCCGCACCCGGGTGTATGTGAAGGGCATGGGATTGGTCGTCGACCAGCCCTCCGTCGCCGCTGTGAACACGCGTACCGGCGCGCTGATCGCCGTCGGCGAGTTCGCGGAGAAGATGACGGGCCGTACGCCCGACTACATCCGCGTCGTACGGCCCATCTCCGGCGGCACCGTCGTCGACATCGAGATCGCCCAGCGCATGCTGCGTCAGCTGCTCGGCGACAAGACCCGCCGTATGCTGCGCCGCAAGCCCCGGCTGCGGGCCGCGGCCTGCACCCCGCACGACGCCGATCCGCTGGCCCAGCGGGCGACCATCGAGACGCTGGTGGGGCTGGGGGCGAGGCGGGTGGAGCTGGTCGACACGCTGATCGCCGCGGCCGTGGGGTGCGGGATGCCGGTGGAGCGGCCCGAGGCGACCATGATCCTGGTGTGCGGCGCCGCGGCCACGCAGGTCGCCGTGCTCTCCCTCGGGTCCATCGTGCGCGCCGAGCGGCTGCCGGTCGGCGGTGAGGCCGTGGACCACGCGATCGTGCAGCATCTGCGGCACGAGCACGCGCTGATACTGCCGAGTCAGGCGGTACGGCCGCTGCAGATCGCCCTGTCGGGGAACGGGCTCACCCCGCACGGGCCGGCGTCGACGGAGATCCACGGGCGGGACGTGGCCACGGGGCTCGCCCGCAGCGTGTACGTCGACACCGCCGCCGTACGCGATGCGATCCAGACCCCGCTGACGGGCGTGCTCGACGGGATCGGCAAGGTGCTGCGGGACTGCCCGCCCGACCTGGTCGCCGATCTCGCCGACCGCGGGATCATGATGGTCGGCGGGTCGGCCCTGCTGCCCGGCTTCGACCAGCTGCTCCGCGAGGCCACCGGCATGCCGGTACACATCGCGGAACGCCCGGACGTGTGCGTCGTACAGGGCATCGGGGCGATGCTGGAGGGCCGGATCGACCCACTGGTACTGGACCCGCGGGCCGCGTAGACGCCGACACGCGACCTCGCCCGAGCCGATCCGGCAACTGCCGCGGCGTCTCGGCTCCGCAGCTCGGCTCCACATCTCGACGCGGCCGAGCCGACCGCCGCATCTCGGCTCCGCATCTCGGCACCGCCGAGCCGACCGCCGCCCGGTACGCCGCTCTCGGCCACGGTCACCGCCCGGCCGGGCTCCCCGCCCGCCGCCCGCTTCCCGGGGCCGGTGGGCTGCCGCCTCCCGAACCGGACCACCGTGCACCTCGCGACCGCCCGACACGGGGCACTCGCCGCCCGGCGGTCACCGTCCCCGCCGGGGATACGACCGTCACCTGGCAGGCGCCCCTCCGACAGCCCTAGAGTGCGCGGGAGTTGATCCGGTGGCGGCGAAGGGCGGGTGTCATGGCCGACGGCGTGACCAGGATCGGTGTCACGGGGCACCGTGCTCTTCCCGATGCCGTGCCGCCTGTCGTGCGGGAGGGTATGCGCGGGCTGCTGAGCGGTGACGTGGAGGTGTTGACCAGCCTCGCGGCGGGTGCGGACCAGCTGTGCGCGGACCTGGCGCTGGCGGCCGGCGCCCGGGTCACCGCGGTGATCCCGGGGACGGACTACGAGGCCCAGTTCGGCGACACGGCGGCGGTGGGGGCGTACCGCCGGCTGCTCGCCCGCTGCACGACCCGCGTGGACCTCGCGGCCGAGTCCTCGCCGGAGGCGGCGTACGACGCGGCGGGGCGCTGGGTCGCGGACCACTGCGATCTGCTGGTCGCCGTCTGGGACGGCCGCCCGGCCCGCGGGCGCGGCGGCACCGCCGAGGTGGTCGCGTACGCCCGGGCCAACGGCCTGCGGGTCGCCGTGCTCTGGCCACCGGGCGTCCTGCGCGACTGACCGCGTCAGCCGCCCGGCCGTGCCCTGCCCCGGCGTACGCCGACCGTCGTCCCTAGTAGGGCAGGATCCGCCCCGAAGGCGTCCTGCGGTCGATCTCCTGCCCCCGGGGAGCGGGGCGACGAACGACGCGTACTCGGATCCGACCGTCCATGACGCCCTCCTCTTGCCGAGCCCTGACCCCTACCTCGTGTCCGGTAGGAGGGCTCTGCCCCGCACGTGACAGATCCAAGCCTCGTGCGGGGCAGCAAAGTTGGTAGGGGGTGTCCGGCGGATCAGGTCGGCGGGAAGCAACGGAACGTCTCGGCCGACCCGGAGCGGGGTCTGGTGCGTGCAGTTGCAAGGCGGAGGAGGGAGCCGACGCGGTGGGGGCACCTCCCGGCCGAAGGCTGGGGGACGTTGGCGACCGACGACAACGCCGCTGGGGGCACCCCCTCTGGGGGAGCGCGTGCCAGACCCCGCGACCCCGGCGTGATCCGCCGGGCACCCCCTGAATCAGCTGAGGCCGAGGCTGGACAGGGCCGTCGTCCAGTCGGTGACGATCGCGTCCTGGGCGTCGGCGAGGGTGACGGTGCCCGCGCAGACGGCCTTCTTGAGCTTGTTCTCCACGGTGTCCTTGTTGGCGGCCGTCTTGGTGCCGTACTCCGGTTCCGGCCAGAGGTTCAGCTCGCTCTTGGGGGCGCCGCCGAGTTCCAGCGGGACGAAGTGGTCCTCCTCGTAGTCGGAGGTGCTGGTGTCCGTGTAGCCGTACTCGACTATTTGCTTCTTCTTCAGCGCGGTCGTGTACGAACTGGACGGCCGGACGGTCGCGGTCCAGCCGGAGACGCAGATGGTGGAGTCGATGGTGCTCTGGGTGACGTCGGGGTTGAAGTCACCGGGCTGGCAGCTGGGGTCGGGGAGCGGGAGGTAGGCCTGGCTGCACGACTGGGCGTGGGCCGTGCCGGTGGTGATGGTGAGGCCCGCGACGGCGAGGGCGAAAGCGGAGAGGCTGGTCACGAGGGGACGGCGTATTCGGGACATGTGGGGGTCTCCCGGTGAGGTGCCCGGCACGTTTCCGGGCAGTCGTGGGCATGACAGCACCGGGCGCTCTATGCGGGTAGACCTCTTTGCCGGGGACGGGAGTTGCTTAGTTGAAGATTGGACGCAGCCGGGGCATCCGCAGGCCAAGTCATGGCCAGAGCTTGGTTGTTGGCGCACCGGGCGGGGCGGCGCCGAAACCGGCACCCTGCGAAACCACGGTCCCGTAACACGTGAATCACAGGCGGTGCCCGTAGGTTCCCGTGCCCATGACAGACAACTTTTCCGCGTCTCACGGAAGGACCCCCGTCCGGTCATGAGCAAGCACAGGAACCGCAGGGCTCTCCGCATCCTGGCCTACGGAGCGGCCGGTGCCTTAACGGTGGCGGCGGGTCTCACCGCCGTCGCGTCCGCCGACACGACGACCGCGGCGACCGCCACCACCTGCTCCTTCACCCGGTCCGACACCTCGGCGAGCACCGGCGACAACCCCCGGCACGTGGTGACCGGTGACCTCAACGGCGACGGGAACGCCGACGTGGTCGCCGCGGACAACGACGCCGACACGGTCTCCGTCCTGCTCGGCAACGGCGACGGCACCTTCGGCACGGCCACGGACTACTCCGTGGGCGACAAGCCGTACCAGTCCGTGATCGCCGACTTCAACGCCGACGGCAACCCGGACATCGCCACCGCCGACTTCGACGGCGGCACGGTGAGCGTCCTGCTCGGCACCGGCGACGGCGCCTTCGGGACGGCCACCCAGTACACCGTCGGCTCGGGCGCCCGCTCGCTGGTCGCCGGGGACGTCGACGGGGACGGCGATCTGGACATCGCGGTGGCCGAGGAGTCGGCCGGGCGGGTCAACCTGCTGCTGGGCGACGGTGAAGGTGCGTTCACCGTCTCCTCGCAGACGGTGACCGTGACCCGGCCGCACGGACTCGTCCTCACCGACTTCGACGGCGACGGCAACCTGGACATCGCCACCGCCAGCGTCGCCACCGCCGGGGGCGTGAGCGTGGCCCTAGGCAACGGCGACGGGACCTTCGGGGACGTCACCGAGTACAGCAGTGTGCAGCGGCTCTACTCCATCACCGAGGGCGACTTCGACGGGGACGGCACCACCGACCTGGCCACCGTCAGCAACGGCTCGGACACCCTGGAGATCTACGCCGGGAACGGCGACGGCACCTTCCAGGACCCCGTCGACTACACCACCTCCGCCCTGCCGGTCGCCGTCAACTCGGCCGACGTCAACGGCGACGACATCCCGGACGTCCTGGTCTCGTCCGTCAACGGCAGCTCGGTCTCGGTCTACACCGGCACCTCGGGAGGCTCTCTGAGCGAGCTGACCGAGCTGTCGGCGGACGGCGCCTACGAGGCGGCCGCCGCCGACGTGACGTCCGACGGCACCCAGGACCTGGTGGTGGCGAGCAGCAGCGACGACGCGGTGGACGTGTTCACCGGCTCGTGCGCCTGAGCACGCCACGGTCGGTCACGCCACGGTGAGGGTGATCGCCCCGCTGTAGTCCCCGCCCGGCTCGATGGCGGTCGGCTCTCCGTCGACCGTCATCGAGACCGTGCTCCCGGCGGGCGCGGTGACCGCGGAGTCCGCCGACAGGGTCAGCCGGCTCAGGTACGACGTTCCGGTGACCGTCCACTGCGAGCCGCTGTCGAGGGTGACGACCACTCCGTTGTTGACGACCGGCTGCGCGGTGTTGGTGACATGGCCCAGCTGCGCGTACTCGGCGGAGGTGATGGTGTCGATGGCGTGCCGGGACTCGGAGGCCGACAGCACGCCGGTGACGGCACTGGCCGCGGCGAAGCTCAGCACCATGTTCCGGCCGGTGCGCATGGCGTTGTAGAAGTCGCCGGTGAGGGCGATGGCGGTGAAGTCGGCGGTCGTGTCGGTGTCGTGGGTGGCGGTGACGTCCCAGGTGGCGTCCTTCACGGGGTCGTCGGTGGGCTCGGTGTAGACGCCGTCGTTCGAGCCCGGGTTGTCGGTCTCCATCACCTGGAGGACGACGCCGTTGCCGGGGGTGAGCGCGGCGCCCTCCGAGCCGTCCACCGTGATGGTGGCCCGGACCGCCTTGTCGAGGAAGGTGGTCGCCGCGGTGTCGAGGACGGTTCCGCCGCTGATGTGCAGGGTCCCGGCCCCGTGCCACATCACCCCGAACTGCCGGGAGGCGACGGTGGTGCTCCGGACGGGCAGCGCGGCCAACTCGGCGTCGCTCAGTCCCAGTTCGAGGTCGGTGTTGAGCTGGGCCACGTCCGCTCGCGCGCTGTCGCCGTAGTACAGGGTGCCGTTGGAGGCGCCGATGATGGTGGCGTACGTACCGACGTCGAGGGTGCAGCCGAGGATCCGTTCCGTCACGTTGCCGTCGGCGAAGGAGCCGTAGCCCTCGTCGCCGAGGTTGCTGATGGTGCAGTTGATCGCGGTGGCCTGGGCGTCGGAGACGGAGTCGGTGGAGAAGGCGCCCCAGGTCTCCGAGGCGATGCTGGAGTTGATGTAGGTGGCGGTGGTGCCGGTGCCGATGACGTTGGTGGCGCGGACGTTGCCCGAGATGCCGAGCCGCCAGGGCACGACGAGCATATTGGCGCCGCCGCCGAAGACGTAGTCGGAGGGCAGGACGCCGTTCAGGCACTGGACGGCCGAGTTCTTGACGACGACGTTCGCCCCGTCCTCCGCGACCAGCCCGCTGCGCACCACCCCCTTGTTGGAGACGGTGACCCCGTCGACGACCAGCCGTGTCCCCGACCCGGTGGCGACGAGGGCCGCCCCGTCCCCGACGAAGTCGCACCGGCCGTTGCCGGTGAAGCCGATCGTGGTGTCCGTGATCGTGTAGGACGCGCCCTCCGCGACGTAGAAGCCGTCGAAGGCCTCCCCGGTGGAGGTGACGCTCACGCCCCGCACCGCCGAGCCGGTCACCGTACCGCCCACCAGTGCCGAGGAGGCGGACTTGGCGGCGACGACACCGTCCGCGCCGGCGTACAGCGCCTGCCGCAGCGGGAAGGTGACGCTCGCGAAGGTGGCCGGGTTCTGTTCGGCGACCGTGAGCACGATGTCGCCGGTGTACGACCCCGGTGCGATCGTCGTACTCGTGGCCAGCGTGGCGGTCAGCACGGAGCCGGTCTCCACGCCGTCCACGGTCATCGTGAGGCTGTAGCCGTCGGGCGCGGCGAGGGTGCCGCCCTCGGCGACGGTGACGGAGCCGACGGACACGGTCTCACCGACCACGTACGTCTCCCCGGCCCCGACGGTGATGTCCCCGCTCTCCGCCGCGCGGGCGGTGCCGGAGAGCACCGCCGACCCGAGCCCGGCGGTGGTCATCACCACCAGGGCCCGCACCCGGTCCCTCATCGACGGCCCGTAGCCGTTCGGCTCGTATTCGTTCGGCTCGTATTCGTTCGGCTCGTACCCGTTCCTGCGACTCCCTGCTGCCATCAGTGATTCCTCCGTGGTCAAGACGTGCCTACGGACGGTTCCGGATCGCCGGGAAGTCTGCCCCAACTCCCGTCTTACTGTCGACAGTTGAGCGATATTCTCAGAAAGCGGAGCCAGAAATCGGACTACTGTCGACACTCGCGGTCCAGGCCTTCGCACGGTCTAAGGTCGTCCGGTGACGAACAGCAGTGCGACGCGTTCCCGCGGCCTCGACGGCACACCTCCGACGACGGAGTCCCTCGGCCGGCTCGACCGCCTGCGCCGCTTCGGATACACCGGCCCCCCGCACACCGACGTCCGCGAGCGCCTCGTCCCGCCCTTCCCCGAGCCCGGCACCCGCCTGTGGGAGTTCCTGGGGCTCGGCCCGGTCCTGGCGTACCGACTGGCCAGGGCGATGGAGTGGCTGGGCCCGGTGCTCGTCGCCGCCCTGGCCGGTCTCATCCGGTTCTGGCACCTGGGACGGCCGCGGGCGATCATCTTCGACGAGACGTACTACGCCAAGGACGCCTGGGCGCTGCTGCACCTCGGCTACGAGGGCACCTGGCCCGACCGCAAGATCGCCGATGCGCAGATCCTGGCGGACCCCCAGACGATCCCGCTCTCCGGCACCGGCTCCTTCGTCGCGCACCCGCCGACCGGCAAGTGGGTGATCTCCCTCGGCGAGTGGCTGTTCGGCCTCGACCCCGTCGGCTGGCGCTTCATGACGGCGCTCCTGGGCACCCTGTCGGTCCTGATGCTGTGCCGCATCGGCCGCCGCCTGTTCCGCTCGACGTTCCTGGGCTGCCTGGCGGGCGCGCTGATGGCCATGGACGGTCTGCACGTGGTGATGAGCCGTACCGCCCTGCTGGACCTCGTCGTGATGTTCTTCGTGCTGGCGGCGTTCGGCTGTCTGCTGATCGACCGGGACCGGGCGCGGGCCAGGCTGGCGGCGGCCCTGCCGGAGGACGCGGACGGCCGGCCGCGCGCCGACGCGGACACCGGTGACCGCGCCGGAACGGGACCGCGGCCCTGGCGCCTCGCGGCCGGCGTCCTCCTGGGCCTCGCGGCCTCCACCAAGTGGAACGGCCTGTACGTCCTGGTCTTCTTCGTGGTCCTGACGCTGCTGTGGGACGTCGGCGCCCGCCGCGTCGCCGGGGCCCGCCGCCCCTACCGCGCCGTACTCCGCAAGGACCTGGGACCGTCGGTCCTCTCCCTCGTCCCGACCGCCCTGCTGACCTATCTGGCGACCTGGACCGGCTGGTTCCTGTCCGACGACGGCTGGGGCCGCCACTGGGCGGACGGCCGCGGCGGCACCTGGTCGTGGATACCGGCCCCGCTGCGCAGCCTGTGGCACTACGAGTACCTGGTGTACCAGTTCAACGTGGGGCTGCACACGCCGCACAAGTACCAGTCGAACCCCTGGAGCTGGCTGGTCCTGGGCCGCCCGGTGCTGTTCGCCTACGACTCCCCGAAGCCCGGCCAGGACGGCTGCGGCACGGCGTCCGCCTGCACCCGCACGGTCCTCGCCCTCGGCACACCGTTCCTGTGGTGGTCGGCGTGCTGCGCCCTGCTCTACCTGCTCTACCGCTGGGCCCTGCGCCGCGACTGGCGGGCCGGCGCGATCCTCTGCGCGGTGGCGGCCGGTTACCTCCCCTGGTTCCTCTACCAGGACCGCACGGTCTTCTCCTTCTACGCCGTCGTCTTCGTGCCGTACCTGTGCCTGGCCGTGGCGATGACGGTCGGCGCCATCCTGGGCCCACCGGGCGCGGACCGCCGCCGCCGCACCCGCGGCGCGGTGGCCGCGGGCGCACTGGTGCTCCTCATCGCCTGGAACTTCATCTACTTCTTCCCGATCTACACCGGCCAGACGATCCCGTACTCCGGCTGGCAGGCCCGGATGTGGCTGGACACGTGGATCTGAGGTTCGCCGTGGAACGGGCCGGCACCGGCGGGCCGGGCGGCGCTCAGCCGGGGACCCGGAGCACCAGTTTTCCGCGGACCTCGCCCGCCTCCAGTCTGGCGTGGGCCTCGGCCGCCGCGGTCAGCGGCAGCACCTCGGTGGCGCGGGGGCGCAGCAGTCCGTCGGCCAGCAGCCGGCCGATGTGGGCGGCGGCCTCGGCCAGTTCGTCGGTGCGGGCGGCGGAGATGGCGAAGCCGTGCACCGACCGGTCCTGCGGATACAGCGATCCGGCGGGCAGGACGGGCCGGGTCCGCAGCCCCGCCATGACCACGACCCGTCCGCGCGGCGCGAGCAGGCCGAGTGCGGTCTCCAGGTCGTTGCGCCCGGAGGTGTCGAGGTACAGGTCGGCCCCGTCGGGCGCGGCCTCCCGGATCCGCCGGGCCGCCTCGGGATCCCGGTAGTCGACCACGTGCCGGGCGCCGAGGGCACGGCAGTGCTCCGCGTCCCCGGCGGCGGCGACGGCCACGACCCGGGCGCCGGCCCGGGCTGCCGTCAGCACGGCGGCGCTGCCTACGTTCCCGGCGGCCCCGAGGATCACCACGGTCTCCCCGGGCCGCATCCGCCCGTGGGTGAACAGCGCGAGGCAGGCGGTGGAGGCCGGGTGGGCGAGCGCCACCGCGTCCACCGGGTCGACGCCGTCCGGCAGCCGGTACAGACGGTCGTACGGCACCACGGCCCGCTCGGCCGCGGCGCCCTGCCGGCCGGCGTGCCCGAGGCTGCTGCACCACACCCGGTCCCCCGGGCGGAAACCGAGTGCGCCGGGACCGGCCGACACGACGGTGCCCACGAGGTCGCGTCCGATGACGAAGGGGAAGGACAGCGGTGTCCGCCAGGCCCCGGACCGTACGAAGGTGTCCACCTGGTTGACGGCGGTCACCTCGACGTCGACGAGCACGTCCGTGGGGCCGGGCTGGGGCGGGGGCAGTTCACCAACCTGGATCAGGTCCGGTGAGCCGAGCTCTTCGATGTAGGCGGCAAGCATGGTCCGGATTCTTCTCCGGGCGGACGGTTTCCGGCCGGTGGCGGGCCGGGCACGGCCGGGGTTCCGTCAGAACGGACGGACGGACTGACGGACTGACGGACTGACGGACTGACGGACCAACGAGCAGTTCGCGTGACGGCCGTCCGGCCGACCGGACGAGAACCCCGCGTGACGGGCGGGCGGGTGCCCGTCACTTGTGTGTCGCGGCGGTGGGCCTCGGTTCCGTGCCCTCCGCGCGGAGCGAGCCGTGGCCGGGGCTGGGGGTGGGGCTGGGGCTGGAACCGGGCTTGGCCCCGGCCTCGTTCGTCTTCTTCGGGAGGTGCCGGGGCACGACGTCCTGGGGGAAGGTCAGCTGGCCGTTCATCCACTTCAGGGCGGCGGGCATCTCCCGTACCCAGGTGGGGAAGTTGTGGCTGCCGTTGTCGGGCAGGATCGAGACCACCCGCATGGGTGCCTTGACGGCCTTGATGAAGGCCTGGGTCTCCGGGTAGCCCTTCTCGCCGTGCTTGCTGTTGGCGACCAGGACCGAGACCTGGGGCGCGGGCAGGTGCTGCAGCCGCCACATCAGGTCGTGGCCGTCGACCCGGGCCTGGCGGCCGGGGCCGCTGCCGAAGAGGTTGCCGGTGGTGGGGTCGTCCTTGACCTTGTAGTCGGGCGACAGGGCGGCGGCCGTGGTGTAGACGCCGGGGTCGCGCATGGTGAGCTGGAGGGCGCAACTGCCGCCGGAGGAGTAGCCCATGACGCCCCAGGAGCTGGCGTAGTGGCCGGCCCGGTAGACCGACTTGATGGCCTCCGGGAGGTCCTTGGCCAGGAACGTCTCGGTCTGCGGTCCCCCGGGGACGTCCACGCACTCGGTGTCGCGCGGCGGGGCGATCGTGGGCCGGATCATCACCATGATCGTCGGCTGCATCTCGCCCTTGCTCTGCAGCTCCCCGGCGGTCTGCGAGACCCGCAGGTGCTCGGCGAGGTTGTAGATGGAGCCCGGGTAGCCGCTGAGCGCGACGATCACCGGGAAGCGCATGCGGTGGTACGCCTTCTGGAAGTACTGCGGCGGCAGATAGACGAACGCCGGGTCGACCACACCGGTGCGCTTACCGATGATCTTGACCGACTCCACCCGCCCGACGACCGAGGCCGCCCCCTGGGGCAGCCCGCTGACCCGGTTCAGCTGGTCGTCGCCGTTGGGCTGGACGAGCGCGCCGTGGACACTGCTTATGCCGTTCACCGAGCCGTTGCCGTTGTCGCCGGACGCCTGCGTCACGCCGACGGGGGCGGTGTCGACGTTGCCGAACAGCTCGTTCCACGAACCGAAGAACTGGTACGACGAGTTCACCGCACACGCGAACGCCGCGACGATCGTCACCTGCGTCACCCCGATGGCGCCCAGCCGCCCCAGCACATGCCACCACCCCGGTTTCGCGAAGCGTGGCCACAGCCAGACCAGCAGCGCCACGCACAGGGCGGCCAGCGCCACCATCACCCATACGGTCGTTCGACTGGTCAAACCCATGTCATTCAGTCCTGACTTCCCCGTCTGTGCACATTGCCTACGCACAGAAGGAGGGCCGAAGAGCCTTCCGCGTTCCGTAACGAGGGATTCAGGAAGAAGTCATTGCCTGTTCCTTTATGTCACACCACGAGCCCTTACCCGCGTCACACCTGGGACCGCGCCCGGGAGGGTGACCGATGTCATTGACAAGGCGATCATCGACGGTTGTCATGAACACATGCTTCTGACGGGGCGCCGTGCGCTGCTCGACACCGCCCGGGTCCAGGCGGCGGGGCGCCCCGGACTGCTCCTGCACGGCCCCGCCGGCATCGGCAAGTCCACCCTCGTCACGGCCCTGGCCGAACCGGCCGCCGACGCCCGTCCGGCCGGCGCCGTACTGCACTGCTCGCCCGCCGCCGAGGAGGCCCGGCTCCCCTTCGCGGGGCTCGTCGACCTGTTCGCCCGGGTGCCGGAGAGCTGCCTGGAGACCCTGCCGCCGGAACCCCGGGCGGCGCTGCGGGCGGCCCTGCTGCGGGGCCGGGAGCCGGCGGACGGCCGCGGTCTGCTCGCGGTGCGCCTCGCCGTCCTCGACGCGCTGCGCGCCCTGGCCGCGACCGGTCCCGTGCTGCTGGTCGTCGACGGTCTGCAGTGGCTCGACGAACCCACCGCCGAGGTCCTCGCCTTCGCCGTACGACGCCTCCGGGGCGCCGGCATACGGATGCTCGCCGCCGAACGGGTGGCGGACGGCGGCCGGCCCGAGCGGCTGCGCTGCTGCCCGCCGGGCACCGTCGAACTGCCCGTGCCGCCCCTGACGGACGACGAGACGGCGCACCTCCTGCGCACCGGCCTCGACGCCGAACTGCCCCCGGCACTGCTCCGGGCCGTCCAGGAGACGGCCGCCGGAAACCCCTTGTACGCACAGGAGTTGGGGCGGGCCGCGCTGCACGCCCCGGCGCCCGTCGGCTTCCCCCCGGCACCGCCCGTGCCCCCGGGACTGCGCAACCTCCTGCTGGAACAGGCCCGTTCGCTGCCGGAGACGGTCCGGCACACCCTCCTCGTCGCGAGCGCCGCGGCCCGCCCCAGCCTCACCCTGCTGCGCGCCGCCGGGCTCCCCGACCCCGCCGCGGACCTCGCGGAGGCCGAACGGCTCGGCATCGCGACGGCCGGCGCCGACGGGACCGTACGCTTCCACCACCCCGTGCTCCGGGCGGCCGTGCACGCGGACGCGTCCGAGCACGGCCGGCGGCAGGCGCACGCGCTGCTGGCCCGCGCCGCGGACGGGCCCGTGGAGCGGGCCCGCCATCTCGCGCTCGCCCGCCCGTACGAGGACGAGGCCACCGCCCGCACCCTGATGTCCGCGGCCGAGCCCGCCCGCCGCGACGGCTTCCCCGACGCCGCCTTCGAACTCGCCGCCCTCGCCGCCCGCCGCACCCCCGCCGGACTCCCGGCCGAGCGGGCCGAACGGCTGCTGGCCGCCGCCGAGTACGCCTGCGACGCCGGACGGCCCGGGGAGGCGGGCGAGACCGCCGGGGCCGTCCTCGCCCGGTCGCGTTCCGCGGCACAGCGGGTACGGGCCCGGCTGGTCCTGCTGCGCGGCGCCGGGCAGGCGCTGGAGGGCGCCGGGGACCTGATCGAGGAAGGTCTCCGAGACGCGGCGGGAGATCCCCGATCCGAGGCCCAGTTGCACCACTGGGCCGCCGTACGGGGGCTGCTGTGCGGGGAGTTGGCGGCGGCGGCCGGGCACGCCGGGCGGGCCGCGCGGCAGGCGGCCGCGGCGGGCGACACGGACACCGGGGTCGGGGCGCTCGCCACCCTCGCCCGGATACGGTCCCTGGCCGGGGAGCTAGCCGCCGCGGACAGCGCGCTGGCCGAGGCCCTCGCCCTGGCCGGCGGCGCCGACGGCGGCCCCGAGAGCCGGCGGCTGGTCCGGATGCGGGCGATCCTCGCCCTGGACTCCGACCGGGTGACCGAGGCCCGCGACCAGGTCGTCCGGCTGCTCGCGGCGACCGGCGGGTCGGCCGGGGCCGAGGAGGCCATGGCCACCCAGGTGGCGCTGACCCGCATCCAGGTCCGCGCCGGGCACTGCCGCGAGGCGCTGCAGACCGCGGCCCGCTGCTCCCGGGTCATGGACCGGGCGGCTCCGGCGCTGTACGCGGCGGCGCTCGCCGCGACCGCCGGCGGCACCGCCGAGGAGGCCCGCCGGCTGGCCGCGCAGGCGGTGCACGCCTCGGAGGCCGACGGCGACCGGCTGTTCCTGCTGCGCGCGCTGGCGGTGCTCGGACAGGCCGAGCTGCTCGGCGGCGATCCGCGCGGGGCGGCGGCCGCGGTCGAGGCGCTGTACCGCGTCAAGGAGCTGGGCGAGGCCATGTGCGCCGCCGACCCGCCCCTGCTGCACTGGTACGGCGACCTGGCCGAGGCCCTGGTCGTGCTCGGTGAGACGGAGGCGGCCGGGGACGTGCTGCGCGACGCGCGGGTGCGCGTCCCGGACGGCGCGCCCGGCAGCGTACTGGCGGCGCTGGAGCGGGCGGAGGGGCTGCGCGAGGCGGGGCTCGGCCGGGCGAAGGAGGGGGCGGTACGGCTGCGCACCGCCGTCGACCGGCTGCGCCGGCTCCCGCTGCCCGTCGAGCTGGTGCGCACGCTGATCGCGCTCGGCGCGGTCGAGCGCCGGGCCCGCCGCCGCAACGGGGCCCGCGAGGCGCTCGCCGAGGCCCTGGAGACGGCGACCCGCGTCGGCGCGGTTCCGCTCGCGTCCCGGGCCCGGGACGAACTCGCCCGGCTGGACGCCTCGGAGCGCGGCGGCGAGACGGGCGGGGCCGAACTCACGCCCGCGGAGGCCCGGATCGCCGAACTGGTCGGCGGCGGGGCGACCAACAGGGAGGTCGCCGCCGAGCTGTTCATCAGTGTCAAGACGGTGGAAGGGGCGCTGTCCCGGGTCTACCGCAAGTTCGGCGTCCGCTCGCGCACCGCGCTGGCCCACGCGATGGCGGTCGCGGTCATCGCGTCCGGGGCGGCGCTGGACTCGGGCGACGACGACCGGCCCCGGCCCGCCGCCCAGACCGTGACGATCAGTCAGCCGACGGCGCGCGTCCGGGTCCCCCGCACCCTCGACACCCGCAGTTAACACGCAACGCAAGGGTTCCCCCGCTTACGGGGGCGGGGCCGGAGTTCCTACGGTGATCCCGTTCCGCTCGCGGGACACACTCCCCACCCCCCACTTTCCGGAGGACTTCAGTGAAGTCACGCCTGAAACTGCTCGGCCTGGTCGCCGCGCCGGCCCTGATCGCGGCGGTCGTCCCCGCCGCCTACGCGGCCGACGCCCCGCACACCGCCCGCGCCGCCGTCGCCGGAGACGTCCTGCCCGGCCTGAAGCACAACGCGTCCCGCACGGGCGGTGTCGCCTCGGGCAAGCACATATCGGTGGCGATCAGCCTGACCCCCAGAGGCGGCACGGCACTCGACACCTTCATCGCGAAGGTCAGCGACCCGCACTCGGCCTCCTACGGCCACTATCTGACGAAGAGTCAGTTCGCGTCCCGCTTCGGCCGGACCGACGCCGAGGTCAAGCAGCTCAAGGACTACCTGCGTGCGCAGGGCCTCACCGTCGGCAAGGTGCACTCGGGCAACCTGCTGGTCGACGCCAGCGGCACCGCAGCCCAGCTGCAGCAGGCCTTCGGCACCCGGCTGTCGACCTGGAAGGACGCCACGTCGGGCCGCTCCTTCTACGCCAACGACAGCGCGCCGACGCTCCCCTCCTCCCTCGCCGCCATCGTCAGCGACGTGGCCGGCCTCAACAACCGGGTCCAGCTGCACCACCAGGCGACCCCGCACACCGTCGTCCCGCACAACGGCCCCGGCGGCGGCTACACCCCGGCCCAGCTCAAGGGCGGCTACAACGTCTCCGGCACGTACACCGGCAGCGGCCAGAAGATCGCGCTCCTCGAGTTCGACGGCTTCCAGCAGTCCAACATCACCAAGTACGACACCAACTACAGCCTGGGCTCGCCCACCCCGACCGTGTCCAAGGTGGACGGCGGCTCCGGCGCGCTCGGTGACGGCCAGGTCGAGGTCGAGCTGGACATCGAGGTCCTGCACGCGATCGCCCCGAAGGCGAACGTCACGGTCTTCGAGGGTCCCAACTCCGACGCCGGCGAGGTCGACACGTACCAGGCGATCGTCGACAGCGGCATCCCGACCACCTCGATCAGCTGGGGCGCGGCCGAATCCGCCCGCACCACCTCCAACATCAACGCGGTGGACGCGGTCTTCAAGGCGGGCGCGGCCGAGGGCCTCGGCTTCTACGCGGCCTCGGGCGACGACGGCTCCGACGACGCGGGCGACGGCGGTACGTCCGTCGACTACCCGGCCAGCGACCCGTACGTCACGGGTGTCGGCGGCACCAAGCTGACCGTCACCTCCGCCAACGCCTGGAGCAAGGAGGTGGCCTGGTCCGGCGGCGGTGGCGGCAAGTCCACCGTCTTCAAGATCCCGAGCTGGCAGACCGCGGTCCAGAAGAGCGCCGGTGGCGGCTACCGCCAGGTCCCGGACGTCTCGGCGCACGCCAACCCCAGCCCCGGCGTCTCCATCTACTCCCAGGGCTCGTGGTCCTCGGTCGGCGGCACCAGCGCCGCGGCCCCCGAGTGGGCGGCGTTCGCGGCCCTCTACAACCAGCAGGCCGCGGCGGCCGGCGAGGCCAACCTCGGCTTCGCCAACCCCGCGCTCTACTCGGCGAGCGGCACCGGCTTCCACGACATCACCAGCGGCAGCAACGGCGCCTACTCCGCGGCCACCGGCTGGGACTTCACCACCGGCTGGGGCTCGTACAACGCCGGCACCCTGGCGACGAAGCTCCTCGGCTGACATCAGGACCCGCACCTCAGGGCCCCGCGCGGGCCGGGACGCCTCCCGGCCCGCGCGGGGCCGCCGGCCGTGCCGGGCCGGCCCCGTGGCGCCGGAGGAGTCAGGATCTGCGCAGGACCCGGTTGGCTCCCGCCGCGGCCGTGGTCGCGAGGATCCAGCCCGCGCTGACCAGGACCACCACCGCCCACTGCATGGCGCCGTGGGCGCTGTAGTCGCGGTCCTGCCCGAAGTCGATCACCGGAAGCAGCAGGTCGAGGGTGTAGACGGCGGGCTGGAAGTCCGGTGGTGTGCCGTTGCCGTCGGGCGTGGGAGGCCAGGTCGCGAAGAGCGCGGTGCCGACGGTGAAGAAGACGGCCAGCAGCAGCACCGCGCGCAGCGGCCGGTATCCGTAGCCGACGGTGAGGTCCTGCAGCAGGCTCCAGATCCGGGCGGGCCAGGCCAGCGTGGTACGCATCCGGCGCTGCTTGGCGAGGAGCACGACGCGCGCGTCGGTGTCCCGGCCGTGGCGCTGGTAGTTGGCGGCCAGTTGCTCGTAGGGCTGCGGTGCGAAGCCGGCCGGGTCCCGGTCGAGCCAGGTCAGCCGCTCCTGACCGGGCAGCGCGGGCTGGGCGCTGTCGTAGGCGAGCCCCTCCAGGACCAGCGAGCGGGGCCAGCCGGCCGGGTCGTCCCGCAGCACGCCGATCCGGGTGTGGCTCAGGTCGACGATGCCCTCCGGTGCCGTACGGGGCTTCAGGGTGAGCTCGGCGGCCGCGGAACGCCGGCAGATCAGCGCCCGTTCCCCCGCCGGGGCGTCGAGGACGGCGTCCTGGAAGCAGAGTCTGGCCCGTACGGTGATGCTGCTGAGGGAGATCCGGCCGTGTGCCGTCAGACCGTCGCAGCAGTTGAACTCCGCCCCCACCTCTATGCCGTTGGCCCGCAGGGCGGCGGCCCCGGCGAAACCGGTCAGCTCCGCGCCCTCGAGGAGCACGGAGCCGCCGATCCTGGCGTCGCAGAGGTCCACCGTGCCCTCGGCGACGAAGCCGCCCCGGCAGTTGAGGTCACCGCCGACATGCAGGCGTTTGGCGATGAGCGCCTTGCCGGCCGGCTGGTGCAGCCTGGCCCGCTTCAGCACGACGGTGCCGCGCACCGAGGTGTCCCTGAGGTCCAGGCACCCCCGCACGACAAGCCCCCTGCCGGCCTGTATGTCGCCTCCGACCGAGGCGCACATCAGCTGCAGGGCGGGTTCGCCGCGCCGCTCGCCCGTGCCGGTCAGGGTGCTGTTCTCCAGGTGCAGCGAACCGCCTATCGAGGCTCCGTAGAGGTTGATGCCCCCGTCGCTGATGAATCCCCGGTCGAGATACAGACCGCCGCCCACGGTCAGTTCGGGGGCCTGGAGGTAGGCCCGGTCGCCCTGGATACGGGCACCGCGGAAGCCGAGGGTGTCCTGTATCCGGGAGCTGTTGAGACGGATCGGCCCGGTGCACACCAGTCCGGCGGCCGAGAAGTGCTCCTCGACGGCGAGCGACTCCGCGTCGACGGCCGCCGTTCCGTCGGGCGCGGTCACCGTGGAGCCGTCGAGCAGCAGATGGGTCCCGACGGTCAGCGACCGGAGGTTCAGGGTGCCGTCGAGCGTGCACCCCACGATCTCGCACGCCTGGGCCGTCCGCGCGCCCGCCGCGCTCAGCCCCGGCAGGACGCAGTCCTTCAGTTGCAGCACGCCGAACTGACCACCGTCGAAGCAGGGCGCCTCGTCGAAGCGGCAGGACTCCAGCCGTATCGCGCCCTGGACGGCCGCCTCGGCCAGATCCAGGGTGCCGGTGACCCGGGCGCCGCGCAGCCGGAGCCGGGCCAGGCTCCCCCGCACGGGGCGGGGCGCGGCGAGGAGCAGCCATCTCAGCGCCTCGGCGCGGACCACCGGCACGTCCTCGCACCACTCGCCGCGCCGGTACGCCTCCCACAACCGCCGCTCGTGGTCCTCCCAGTCGTGCGGCGGGCCGTCGTCCGACACCCTGCGGTCCCCCTCATGCACCCGGCGGCGAAGCACGGCATTGCTACCCGGCCGGTGGGGAGATCACGCGTGGAACCCCTGGGGCCACCGGGTCCCGGTGCGGGGGCCGCCCGGTGCATCAGGGCCATACGGGCCTGTACTGGGGACCATCGGCCCTAGGAGCGGGCCGCGGGCGGAGGGACAGTGGGGCCAGGAGCGGCACCGATCCCCCGCGGTGCCGCTCCGGCCGTATTCCGGCCGACCACGAGACCACCCACCAGCGGAAGCCCGCCATGGCCCACGACAACCACCCGCACGGCACCACGGAACCGCGCCGCCGCGTGGAGCTCGACAGCTCCGAGGCGCTGCGGCTGCTGGGCAGTGTGTCGCTGGGGAGGATCGTCTTCACCCGGCACGCCCTGCCGACCGTCCGCCCGGTCAACCACGTCCTGGACGCCGGCGACGTCGTCATCCGCACCCACGAGGCCGCCGCCCTGACCTCGTACGCCCGGGAGGGCGGCGGCCTCGGTGTGGTCGTCGCCTACGAGGCCGACGTCATCGACCCGGACACGCACCTGGGCTGGAGCGTGGTGGTGACGGGGTACGCCCACCTGGTGACCGACCCCGGCGACCTGGCCCGCTACCGGACGACCCTGCGCCCCTGGGTGGAGGGGACCATGGACCAGGCGGTCCGGATCCGCCCGGACCTGGTCAACGGCTTCCTGCTCGTTCCGGCACCGGTGCCGGGGTAGTGGGGCGCCGTCGGTAGACCAGGTAGGGGCGGACCAGGTAGCCGACCGGGACGCTCCACACATGGACGAGACGGGTGAACGGCCAGGCGGCGAAGAGGAGGCAGGCGGTGAGGGCGTGCAGCTGGAACAGCAGCGGTGCGCCGCTGATCGCCTCGGGCTGCGGCCGGAAGGTGAGGACACCGCGGAACCAGACGGAGACGGTCGCCCGGTAGTCGTAGCCGCCGCCGAACACGTTGTGTGCCGCGGTGGCGCTGATGCCGAGGAGGACGGTGGCCGACAGCAGCGGG
This sequence comes from Streptomyces sp. NPDC048277, assembly GCF_040652235.1. Classification (NCBI taxonomy): domain Bacteria; kingdom Bacillati; phylum Actinomycetota; class Actinomycetes; order Kitasatosporales; family Streptomycetaceae; genus Streptomyces; species Streptomyces sp. NPDC048277. The sequence goes on along the minus strand of NZ_JBEZLQ010000010.1, from coordinate 151,530 downwards.
AACAGGACCTTGTCGCTGCGGTCGGTGGTGAGACGGACCCGGCGGGTCAGCAGCCGGCGGGCGCAGAGCATGCCGAGTCCCGTGACCATGGTGACGCCCGCCGCCGAACCCGCCCACACGGCGGTCGTGTGATAGGCGTGCTCGCTGATTCCGGCGGCCTCGGTCCAGGAGGCGGGCACGGCCAGGCCCGCGACATGGCCGGCGATCACCATGAAGGCGCCCAGGTGGAACAGCGGGCTGCCCCAGCGCAGCCAGCGGTGTTCGAGGAGCTGGCTGGTGTGGGTGGTCCAGCCGAACTGGTCGTGCCGGTAGCGCCAGACGTGCCCGACGACGAACACGGCGAGGCAGCTGTAGGGGAAGGCGACCCACAGGAGCAGATCGTTCATCGCAGGGCCTCTCCGGAGGGCGGTGTCGGGGGGACGAAGGTGTCCGGCGGGGCGAACTCGCCGTTGCCGTAGGTGGGGTGGGTGCCGTAGGGGTCGAGGCCGACGTCCTCGTTCGGCGGGCCCTCGGCGACCAGCCGGGCCACCGCCGCGCGGTCGGCCTCGGTGGGCGGGGGCAGCAGGGTGAGCAGCGCGGCCAGGAGGTGCCGGTACGGGGAGCCGGCGTCGGTGAGGGCGTGGTGGATGAGGACCAGTCCACGCCGGTGCCGGCGCAGTGGTGCCTCGCCGCCGCCCGGGCCCGCGAGGGCGGCGAACTCCAGGACGGTCGGGAGGTGGTCGGGCAGTTCACCGCCGTCGGTGTCCCAGCCGGCGGCCCGGTAGGTCTGGTTGAGGGTGAGCAGGGCCATGCCCCGGCGGCGGGTGTCGCCGTGCAGGTAGTAGGTGAGGTAGAGGCTGCTCTTGCGGCGCAGGTCGAACATCTCGACGTAGTGGCGTGCGAGCGCGTCGGGTTCCTCGGCCGTGAACCACCCGGTGAAGGCGGCGAGTTCGGCGGCGGCCGGGGACTTCGGCAGTGCGGCGACCGCCTCGGCCAACAGCGGCCCCCCGTCGGTCAGTTCGGCGTCCGGGTACTGCAGGAGCAGGGAGCACAGCCGCAGCAGCAGCGCACGGCCCTCGGCCTCTTCGGGGGTACGGCGACGGGTGGCGGCCCGGACCCGGGTGCGGATGATCGCCGGGATGGTGGCAGGGAGCGGGCTCATGCTCGGCCTCCGTCGGATGCGCGGCGCAGGGTGGGCATGCCGAGCAGGACCCGGCGTTCGGACGGTTCGGCGGAGTCGACCGGGCAGCGGCTCTCGATCGCCGAGAGCGCGGCGGCGTCCTCCTTGTGCGCGGCCGGGACGACGTACCGGTCGGCGTACTTGGCGACGGCGAGCAGCCGGTGCAGGTCCTCCGCGTCGCGCGGGCCGAGGCCCACCGCCGTCAGTACGGCCTCGTCGCCGGGCTCGCCCAGGGTGCGGGCGCGCATGTAGGAGCGCAGGGCGGTGAGTTTCATCAGCACCCCGGCGACGACGTCCGGGTCCCCGGCGGTGAACAGCTGCGCCAGGTACTCCAGCGGGATGCGCAGCCGGGTGACGGCGGCGAAGACATGGTCGGGGTCGTCCTGGTTCCCGCCCGCCGCGTCGACGGCGTCGAGGACCGGGGAGAGCGGCGGGACGTACCAGACCATGGGCAGGGTGCGGTACTCCGGGTGCAGCGGCAGGGCGACCTTGTACCGCATGACCAGGTCGTACACCGGGGAGCGGCGGGCGGCGTCCAGCCAGTCCTCCGGGATCCCGGACTCCCGCGCGGCGGCGCGGACTTCGGGGTCGTGCGGGTCGAGGAAGACACCGCGCTGGGCGTCGAGGAGGTCGTGTTCGTCGGGGGTGGCGGCGGCCTCGCCGACGCGGTCGGCGTCGTAGAGGAGGAGTCCGAGGTAGCGCAGGCGGCCCACGCAGGTCTCGGAGCAGACGGTGGGCTGGCCGGCCTCGATGCGCGGGAAGCAGAAGGTGCACTTCTCGGCCTTGCCGGTGGCGTGGTTGACGTACACCTTCTTGTACGGGCACGCCGTCACGCACATCCGCCAGCCCCGGCAGCGGTTCTGGTCGACCAGGACGATGCCGTCCTCGACCCGCTTGTACAGGGCGCCGGACGGACAGGCCGACACACAGGCCGGGTTGAGGCAGTGCTCGCACAGACGCGGCAGGTGGAAGAGGAAGGTCTGCTCGAACTCGAACCGCACCTTCTCGGCCCACTCGCCGGTGAGGTTGGGGTCGCCGCCCGCGTGCTCGGGGGCGCCGCCGAGGCCGTCCTCCCAGTTGGCGCCCCAGGTGATGGTGGTGGGCTGCCCGGTGAGGACGGAGCGGGGGCGGGCCACCGGGAGGTCCGGTCCGGCCGGGGCGCTCACCAGGTTGTCGTAGTCGTAGGTGACCGGCTCGTAGTAGTCGTCGATGGCGGGCAGGTCGGGGTTGGAGAACAGGGAGAGCAGGCGCTTCACCCGGCCGCCGGAGCGCAGGACCAGGCGGCCCCGCTTGTCGAGCGTCCAGCCGCCCTTCCACTGCTGCTGGTCCTCGTAGCGGCGCGGGTAGCCGACGCCGGGCTTGGTCTCGACGTTGTTGAACCAGGCGTACTCGACGCCGGTGCGGTTGGTCCAGGTCTGTTTGCAGGTGACCGAGCAGGTGTGGCAGCCGATGCACTTGTCGAGGTTCATCACCATCGCCACCTGTGCCATCACGCGCATGTCAGTACTCCACTTCCTGGCTGCGGCGGCGGATGACGGTGACCTCGTCGCGCTGGTTGCCGGTCGGGCCGTAGTAGTTGAAGGCGTAGGTGAACTGGGCGTAGCCGCCCGCGAGATGGGTGGGCTTGACCAGCAGCCGGGTCAGGGAGTTATGGATGCCGCCGCGCCTGCCGCTGACCTCGGTCTTCGGGACGTTCACCGTGCGGTCCTTGGCGTGGTACATGTACACCGTGCCCTCGGGCATCCGGTGGGTGACCACGGCGCGGGCGGCGACGACACCGTTGCGGTTGTACGCCTCGATCCACTCGTTGTCCTTGACGCCGATCTTCTCCGCGTCGGCGGTGGACATCCAGATCACCGGGCCGCCCCGGGAGAGGGCGAGCATGTAGGCGTTGTCCTGGTACTCGGAGTGGATGGACCACTTGGAGTGCGGGGTGAGATAGCGGACGGTGACCTCGGCCCGGCCGTCCTCGTGCAGCTGCTGGTCGCCGTAGTGCCGGGGCGCGTTCAACGGCGGCCGGTAGACGGGGAGTTGTTCGCCCAGCTCGGCCATCCAGTCGTGCTGGACGAAGAAGTGCTGGCGGCCGGTGAGGGTGTGCCAGGGCTTCTTGTGCTCGACGTTGATGACGAACGGCGAGTAGCGGCGGCCGCCGGTCTCGCTGCCCGACCACTCGTACGACGTCATCACCGCGCGCGGCTGGGTGCGGGTGTCGGCGAAGGTGATGCGCTCGGCCTCGCGTTCGGTGGAGAGCGAGGCGAGTTCGGTGCCGGTGCGCTCCTCCAGTTCACGGAAGCCCTCGGTGGCCAGGCGGCCGTTGGTGGTTCCGGACAGGGCCAGGATCGCCTCGCACATATGGGTGGCGGTGGCCAGTGAGGGGCGTCCGGCAGCAATGCCCTCGCGGACCGTGCCGCAGCGCCGGCGGAGGTCGTCGATCTCGGGGCCGACCTGGACGGTGACGCCCTTGGTGGTGGTGCCGAGCCGGTCCAGGAGCGGGCCGACCGCGCGGATCTTCTCGGCGACGGCCGCGTAGTCCCGCTCGACGGTGACGAGCTTGGGCATGGTGCGCCCGGGGACCGGTTCGCACTCCCCCGCCCTCCAGTCGCGTACCACCCCGCCGGGCTGGGCGAGTTCGTCGGGGGTGTCGTGCAGCAGGGGCACGGCGAGGACGTCGGTGCGGGTGCCCAGGTGCCCGGCGGCGAGTTCGCTGAACCGGTCGGCGACGGTGAGGAAGGTGTCGTAGTCGGTGCGGGCCTGCCAGGGCGGGGGGATGGCCGGGGTGAAGGCGTGCACGAAGGGGTGCATGTCGGTGCTGGACAGGTCGTCCTTCTCGTACCAGGTGGCGGCGGGCAGGACGACGTCGGCGAGCAGGCCGGTGGAGGTCATCCGGAAGTCCATGGCGACCAGCAGGTCGAGCTTTCCCTCGGGGGCCTCCTCCCGCCACACCACGTCCTGCGGGCGGCCCTCGGGAGGTGTCTCCTCGCTGCGCACCGCGGCGTCGGTGCCGAGCAGGTGGCGCAGGAAGTACTCGTTGCCCTTGCCGGAGGAGCCCAGCAGGTTCGCCCGCCAGACGGTCAGCACCGGGGGGAAGTTGGCCGGGTCGTCGGGGTCCTCGGCGGCGAACTTCAGCCGCCCGGCCTTCAGTTCGTCCACGATGTGGTCGGCGACCGGGCGGCCCGCGGCCGCCGCCTCGTCGGTCAGGTCGAGCGGGTTGCGGTTGAAGCCGGGGTGGCCGGGCGTCCAGCCGAGGCGGACCGCCTGGGCCAGGCAGTCGGCGGTCGCCCGGCCCGTGAACCGGCCCTCGCCCAGCGGCGACGCCAACTCGTCGGGCCCGAAGGCCTCGTAGCGCCACTGGTCGGTGGCGAGGTACCAGTACGACGTGCCGGCCATGTGCCGGGTGGGCCGCTGCCAGTCGAAGGCGAAGGCCAGGTGCTGCAGTCCGGTGAGCGGGCGGATCTTCTCCTGGCCGACGTAGTGCGCCCAGCCGCCGCCGTTCACACCCTGGCAGCCCGTCATGGTCACCAGCGCCAGGAACGCGCGGTACATGGTGTCCGAGTGGAACCAGTGGTTGGTGCCGGCGCCGAGGGCGATCATCGAACGGCCGTTGGTGCGCTCGGCGTTGCGGGCGAACTCGCGGGCGATGCGGGCCGCCTGCTCGGCCGGGACGGAGGTGATGGCCTCCTGCCAGGCGGGGGTGTGGGGCTGGGAGGCGTCCTCGTAGGAGGCGGGCCAGCTGCCCGGCAGGCCGGGGCGGTGGACGCCGTACTGGGCCAGCATCAGGTCGAAGACCGTGGTGACCAGGCGGCCGCCGATCCTGCGCACCGGGACGCCCCTGACCATGGTCGAGCCGCCCTCGGTGGCGCCCTCGTCGAACCGGGGCAGGGCGATCTCCACGGTGCCCTCGGCCCGGTCGAGGAGGCTCAACTCGGGTTCGATGTCGCCGAGTTCGAGGTTCCAGCGGCCTCGCCCGGCCTCTCCCCACCGGAAACCGAGCGAGCCGCCGGGGACCACCGGTTCGCCGGTGGCCCGGTCCAGGAGGACGGTCTTGAAGGCCGCGTTCTCCTCGGGCTCCTCGCCGTCCCGGCCCAGGTCGGCGGCGGTGAGGAAGCCGTCGGGGACGAGTCCGTGGTCACCGTGCTCGCGCAGGGCCACCAGGAACGGGGCGTCCGTGTACGTCTTCAAGTAGTCCCGGAAGTAGGGCACTTCGCGGTCGACCAGGAACTCGCGGAGGATCACATGGCCCATCGCCATGGCCAGCGCCCCGTCCGTGCCGGGGTGCGGGGCGAGCCATTCGTCGGCGTGCTTGACGTTGTCGGCGTAGTCGGGGCTGACGGCGACGACCTTGGTGCCGTTGTAGCGGGTCTCGGTCAGGAAGTGGGCGTCGGGGGTGCGGGTGACCGGGATGTTGGAGCCCCACATGACCAGGTAGCCGGCGTTCCACCAGTCGGCGGCCTCGGGGACGTCGGTCTGGTCGCCGAAGACCTGCGGGGAGGCGATCGGCAGGTCGGCGTACCAGTCGTAGAAGGAGAGCAGGGTGCCGCCGATCAGCGACAGGAAGCGGGCGCCGGACGCGAAGGACGCCATCGACATCGCCGGGATCGGCGAGAAGCCGGCGACGCGGTCGGGGCCGTACTCCTTGATGGTGTGCACATGGGCGGCGGCGACCAGCTCTGACACCTCGTCCCAGTCGGCGCGCACCAGACCGCCCTTGCCCCGGGCCCGCTTGTAGGCGCGGGCCTTCGCCGGGTCGCCGGTGATCTCGGCCCAGGCGGCCACGGGGTCGCCCAGCCGGCGGCGGGCCTCGCGCCACAGCTTCAGCAACTCGCCGCGGACGTACGGGTAGCGGACCCGGCTGGGCGAGTAGGTGTACCAGGAGAAGGACGCCCCGCGGGGGCAGCCGCGCGGCTCGTACTCGGGGCAGTCGGCGCCGATCGACGGGTAGTCGGTGGCCTGGTGCTCCCAGGTGATGATGCCGTCCTTGACGTACACCATCCAGGAGCAGGATCCGGTGCAGTTGACCCCGTGCGTGGAGCGCACCACCTTGTCGTGCGCCCAGCGGTCCCGGTAGAAGCCCTCCCACTTGGGGTCGCCGGTGCCGAACACCGCACGTCCGTCGGCCGACACCTCACGGCGCGTCAGCAGGCGCCGCGCGGCCAGCGGCCAGCCCTCGGTGGCGCGCGGCCGGTCCTGTCGTGCGTTCCGCTCGTTCTCCATGACCGGGAACGCTAGGCGCGCCGCCGCACCCCCGCCCTGGGCCGAACGGCCCTGGTCACGGCCCGTTCGGTCCCGGCCCGGAGCGGGGCGCCGGGACCTAGGTCCCCGACCTGGGCGCCGATGGTCCCTGACCGATGCCACCCACCCGAAATACCCCCATCCGCCGGAATTCTGCTTGCTATACAGAGGGGGCCGCCAGGCGCCGAGCGGCCCTCACTTCCCGCACCCCGTACCACTCCTCCTGGGAGGCCCTCATGCTGTCCGCCGAGTCCGCCGCCGTCGTCAAGGCCACGCTGCCCGCCGTGGCCGGAGCCCTCGACGAGATCACCACCCGGTTCTACGCGGCGATGTTCCGCGACCGGCCCGAGCTGCTGGACGGGATGTTCAACCGCGGCAACCAGGCCAGCGGCGCCCAGCGGCAGGCCCTCGCCGGATCGATCGCCGGCTTCGCCACCGCCCTGCTCGCCGACCCCGACGCCCGGCCGGACGCCCTGCTGGCACGGATCGCCCACAAGCACACCGCCGTCGGGGTCACCGACGACCAGTACACGATCGTCCACAAGTACCTGTTCGGCGCGATAGCCGAGGTCCTCGGCGACGCGGTCACCCCGCAGGTGGCCGCCGCCTGGGACGAGGTCTACTGGCTGATGGCCGGCGCGCTCATCGCCCGGGAGGCCCGCCTCTACCAGGAGGCCGGGGTGGTACCCGGCGAGATCTGGCGGCCGTGGACCGTCGTCGAACGCCGCGAGGAGACCGAGGACACGGTCTCCTTCCTGCTCCGCCCCGCCGACGGCCGGCCCGCTCCGGCGGCGAAAGCGGGACAATACGTCAGCGTCCGGATGCGGATGCCCGACGGCGTGCACCAGCTGCGCCAGTACAGCCTGTCCTCCGACCCCGGCGGCGAGCTGCGCCGCATCACCGTCAAGCGGGTCGCCGGCACCCCCGAGGGCGAGGTGTCGAACCTGCTCCACCGCAAGGTCCGCGCCGGGCACCAGCTCACCCTGTCCGCCCCCTTCGGCGACGTCGTCCTCGACGAGGCCGACACCCCGCTGGTCCTCGCCTCCGCGGGCATCGGCTGCACCCCCATGGTCGGCATGCTCGCCCGGCTCGCCGCGACCGGCGCCACCCGCCCCGTCCTCGTCCTGCACGCGGACGCCTCCCCGGACGACCACGCGCTGCGCGCCGAGACCCGCGAGCTGACGGCCCGGCTGCCGCACGCGCACGCCGAGTTCTGGTACGAGCGCCCCGGTGACGCCGAACCCGGCGCCCGCACCGGCCTGATGGACCTCGACGGCGTGGCCGTGCCCGCCGACGCCACCGTGTACCTGTGCGGCCCGGTCCCGTTCATGCGCGCGGTCCGCACCCGGCTGCTGGGCCTCGGCATCCCGCCGCACCGGATCCACTACGAGGTGTTCGGCCCCGACCTGTGGCTGCCGGACGCGGCCTGACGTCCCCTGCCGACACCGCGAACTGAAAGGAACCGGTGGGATGTTGCAGCCATCGAGAGAACAGAACGAGCAGACCCCGGCGGCCGGCGGGCGCGTCTCCGGCCGGGCGTGGACGATGCTGGCGCTCGCCACGCTCGGCTTCGCCGTGAACTTCTGGGCCTGGGCCCTGCTCAGCCCGCTCGGTCCCCGGTTCAAGGACACCCTGGACCTGACCTCCTTCCAGCAGTCGCTGCTGGTGGCCGTGCCGGTGGTGGTCGGCTCGCTGGGCCGCGTCCCGGTCGGCGCGCTGACCGACCGGTTCGGCGGGCGGACGATGTTCCCGCTGGTGTCGGCGGCCACCGTCGTCCCGGTGCTCTACCTGGGCCTGGCCGGACACGGCTCGCTGGCCGCCCTGCTGGCGGGAGGCTTCTTCCTCGGCATCGGCGGCACCGCGTTCGCCGTCGGTGTGCCGTTCGTCAGCGCCTGGTTCCCGCCCGAGCGGCGCGGCCTGGCCATCGGGATCTTCGGCGCCGGCATGGGCGGCACCGCGATCAGCGCGCTCACCACCGTGAAACTGGTCGACGCGCACGGCACGGCCACCCCGTTCCTGATCACCGCCGGTGTGCTGGCCGCCTACGCGGTCGTGGCGGCGACCGTCCTGCGGGACGCGCCCGGCCGCACCGTACCCACCGAGCCGCTGGCCCGCCGGCTGGCCGCCACGCTGCGGCTCGGCGTCACCTGGCAGGCGTCCGCGCTGTACGCGGTCGCCTTCGGCGGCTATGTGGCCTTCTCCGTCTACCTGCCGACCTACCTCAAGACCGGCTACGGCCTCACCCAGGCCGACGCGTCCGACCGCATGGCCGGGTTCGTGCTGCTGGCCGTGGCGATGCGGCCGCTCGGCGGCTGGCTGTCGGACCGCTTCGGCCCGGTGAACGTGCTGGGCGGCTCGCTGGCCGTGGTGTTCGCCGGAGCCGTCACCCAGGCGTTCACCCCCGCCCTGGCACCGGTCGGCACGGTCGCCTTCCTCGCGATGGGTGCCGCGCTCGGCGCGGGCAGCGGTGCCGTGTTCGCCCTGGTGGCCCTGCTGGCCCCGTCGAACAAGGTCGGCTCGGTCACCGGTGTCGTCGGGGCCGCGGGCGGCCTGGGCGGGTTCGTGCCGCCGCTGCTGATGGGCTCGCTGTACGGCACGTACGGCTCGTACGCCATCGGTCTGGTCCTGCTCTCGGCGGTCGCCGTCGGAGCGCTCACCTTCACCGAGACGGGCGTCCGCCACGCCGTGGGCCGACGCCGGCCCGCGGAACAAGGCTAGACCCGCGGAACAAGGCTAGAAGGGAGCACGCCATGTGTGAGTACTGCGGATGCCAGGCTGTGGAGAGCATCGGCGCACTGACCCGGGAGCACGAGGAGATCGTGACGCTCATCGGCCGGATACGGGACGCCTGGCGGGACCGGGAGATCGTCCGCATGGCCGAGCTCGCCCGGGAGACGGCCTCGGTCCTCGGCCCGCACACCCGGGTGGAGGAAGAGGGGCTGTTCCCGGCGCTGGAAGGGGAGTTCCCCGAGAAGATCGAGGCGCTGCGGGAGGAGCACCGCCGGATCGAGACGGTACTGGCCGAGGCCAACGGCCCGTTCCTGACCGACCCCGGCTGGCCGCAACGGCTGATCACCGCGCTCGGCCTGCTGCGCGAGCACATCCTCAAGGAACAGGACGGCGTCTTCCCCGCCGCCCTGGCGCTGCTGGACCCCGAGCAGTGGGAGGCCGTGGAGGCGGTGCGCGCCCGCCTCGGCGCGCGGGCACCGGAACCGTCCGTCTGAGACGGTCCGCCGCACGGACCATCGCCCGCCCGGTGCCGGTGCACCGGGCGGGCGATGGTGTGCGGGGCACGGTGGCTCAGGCCCCGAGCTCAAGTCCGTAGAGCGTGAGCCCGCCGACGAGTTCCCGGCCGGTCACCAGCTCGGGCTCGATACGGAGGAAGACCTCCTGGGGCCAGGGCACCCAGGAACGCGGTCCGGTCCGCAACAGCCGTTCGTGGTCGGCCTGTTCGGTGACCACGGCGGCCGGTCCGGTGACGACGACGCTCCATCCGGAGTGCGCCCCCGGGTCGACCTCGTCGGCCTCGAAGGCGACCACCGAACCGTCGACCGCGCGGACGAGTTCCGAGGTCGCGGAGGTACGTACGACCACCGCCTCGCCGTCGAGCGCGAAGTTGACCGGGAGCACCGCCGGCAGGGCCTGGCGGGTGTGGACGACACGGCCCACGGGAGCCCGCGCCAGCAGGCGCAGGCACTCGCTCCGGTCGAGTTCGCGGAACCCGTCGTTGGCGTACATCAGCCGTACTTCCTCTGCAGTCGTGGGGACAGGGCCGTCACACGGTGATCCGGCGGCCGGTGACCGTGTCCGGCTCGACCCGCACCCAGACGTCCCGGTCACCGCCAGCCCAGGGCTCGCTGTGGGCCTGTTCGTCGAGCCGGTGGGTCTCGTCGGGGTCCGCGACGGTCAGCGCGGGACCGCGTACGAGCACGCTCCAGCCCGTGCTGAAGGCGTCGTCGATACGGTCGACCTCGAAGGCCACCTGGTGACCGGCCGCCAGCGACGGCGTCGTACCGGAGGCCGTCCGGAAGACGATCGAGCCGTCCACGACGCTGTAGTTGACCGGCACGATGACGGGCCCGGAAGCGGTCGACACCGCGATTCTCCCGACGCCGTGCGTGCCGAGGAGGGAGGTGCACTCGTCCGGGTCCAGTTCGGCGAACTCCGCACCGCGTACAGCCTGTTCGGGGCCGGGCGGCAGGTTCACGGTTCCGCCGGTGAGCTGCGACAGCGTCGTCTCCAGGGCCGCGGCCAGGCCGAGCAGGGTGCCCCGCTGCGGTGCGGCGCCGGGATGCTCCTCCAGGTGCTTCAGGTAGTTGGCCGCCACGCCCGCCCGGGCGGCCGTCTCCTCCCGGGACAGGCCCAGTTCCGCGCGCCGGGCGGCGATACGGCGTCCCAGGTCCCCCAGAGGCCGTCCCCCGGTCGGCCCGACGCCGGTCGGTGTTCGTTCGGGCATGGCCGTCACGTCCTTTCCACGGGTCTACGGGTCCACGGGGCTACGGAGCCGCCGGCACGGCGACCTCGTACTGCGGCCCGCCGAGCACGACCTTGAGCGCGGCGGTCTCGCCGGCCCGGCCGAAGACGTCGTACGCCTCCTCCATGAGGTCCGGCGGGAAGGTGTGGGTGACCAGCCGCGCGGTGGGCAGCCGGCCGGCGGCGAGCATCCGCAGCAGGGTGGGGGTGGAGTGGGTGTCGACGAGGCCGGTCGTGATGGTGACGTTCTTGCTCCACAGGTCCTCCAGGTGCAGCGTGGCCGGTCCGCCGTGCACGCCGACGTTGGCGACGCGGCCGCCCGGCCGCACCATGCGGGTGCACAGTTCGAAGCTCTCCGGCACGCCGACCGCCTCGATCACCACGTCCGCGCCCAGCCCGTCGGTCAGGTCGGCCACCAGCTGGCCGGGCGCCTCGTGGACGTCGGCCACGGCGTCGGCGCCGAACCGGTGGGCGGCCTCCAGCCGGGCCGGGGCCAGGTCCACCGCGATGATCCGCTCGGGCGAGAACAGCCGGGCCGTGGTGATCGCCGCCAGCCCGATGGGACCGGCGCCGACGACGGCGACGGTGTCGCCGGGGCGCACCTGCCCGTTCAGCACGCCCACCTCGTAGGCGGTGGGGAAGATGTCCGCGAGCAGCACCGCGTCCCTGCTGTCGACCGCGCCGGGCAGCACGTGGACGGACAGGTCGGCGTACGGGACGCGGACGTACTCGGCCTGGGTGCCGTCGATCAGGTGCCCGAGGATCCAGCCCCCGCCGCCCCGGCACTGGCCGTACATCCGCTGCCGGCAGTGGGCGCAGCGCCCGCAGGAGGTGATGCAGGAGACCAGCACCCGGTCGCCCGGCCGTACGGTCTGCACCTCGCCGCCCACCTCGACGATCTCGCCGACGGCCTCATGGCCCAGGACCGTGCCGGGGTGGACCTCCGGGAGGTCGCCCTTGAGGATGTGCAGATCCGTCCCGCAGATCGTGACGGCGTCCACGCGCACGACGGCGTCCGTGGGCTCCTTGACGGCGGGATCGGGGACCTCTTCCCAGGCGGACTGCCCGGGGCCGTGGAACACGAAGGCTTTCATGACGCTCCTCACCCCGTTCGATCGGCTGCGGAGCCCTGGCCCGGCGGAGGGGTCCCGGCCGTGCGTGCGAGCCCGGCGGCCCGTACGGACAGGTCGCGCGTACGAGCCCGGCGGCGCCCCGCGCCGGATTTGCCCCGCTAGTCCAGACTGACCCAACCGCGCGAGCCCCGCATGGGCCGGTCGGGCCACTTCCCCGGCCGTACGGTGAATGCCGCCCGGCCCCGGGGTCCCCCCGGACGGCCCGTCCCCCGGCGCGCCTGCGGCTGCCACCTTCGAGGGGTGACAATCGGAGGAGGTGCACAGTCATGAGCTGCCGTAAGCCGGTCGGGAAGCGGTTCTGGCGCTGGCGGAACAGTCCGCTGCGGCGCCGGGAGGACCGCGTCGAGGCCTGGGTCGTGCTCTCCGTGTGGACGGTCGTCGCGGTCGGCGGCACCACCGCGGGCCTGGTGACGGCCCATGCCGCCGACGAGGCGTTCGCGCGGCAGCGTGCGGAGCGGCAGGCCGTGCCCGCGGTCGTCACCGGCCTCGCCCAGCGCCCTCCGACGCTCGGGACGTCGGGCGGCAAGGCGGTGGCGACGGTCCGCTGGACGGCCCCCGACGGCTCCCCGCGCACCGAGAGCACCCTGGTCGACTCCGGTCTGAAGGCCGGCGGCCGGGTCGTGGTCTGGCAGGACGGACACGGCACGCTGACCGCCGCGCCGCCGAGTTCCGCCGAGGCGGCCGTCGAGGCGGCCGTCCTGGGTGCCGTCGCCGGGCTCTCCCTGACCGGCGCCGTCCACGCCCTGGGAGCCCTCGCCCGGTGGCGGCTGGACCAGCGGCGCCTCGACGCCTGGGACCGGGAGTGGGACCTGGTCGGCCCGCGGTGGGGCCACCGGACGGGCTGAGAACGGCGACGGACACCGGCCTCGTGGTGCCGCCGACGAGGGCCAGGAGGAGGCCGCCGTGGTCAGACGGGCTCGGGCACGACGGCGACGGGGCAGGCCGAGTGGTGGAGCACCCCGTGGGCGACCCGGCCCAGCTGGAGCCCGAAGTGTCCGGGGCGGCGCCTGGCTCCGACGACCAGGAGGTCGGCGTCGCGGGAGGCGTCCACGAGTACGTTCCGGGTGCGGCCCTCGACCGTGTGGCGCTGTGCCACGACATCGGCGGGGGCGTCCTGGAGGGCCGCTTCCAGGGCCTCCGCCGCCTGCTGCTCGTGCAGCCGGGCGGGCTCTCCGGAGAGCAGGGGGTGGTCGGTGGTCTCGTACGCGGGGCAGCGCCAGGCCCGTACGGCCGCCACCGGCACCCCGCGGCGCCGGGCCTCCTGGAAGGCGAAGCGCATCGCCGCCGAGCCGGCCGGCTTCTCCCCGACGCCCACGACGACGCGGCCGTGGACCGGGGGCGCCGCCCGGTTGTCGTGGCTGCCGCGGACGACGATCACCGGGCAGTGCGCGTGCCCGGCCACCGCCAGGCTCACCGAGCCCAGCAGCGCCTCGGCGACACCGCTGCGGCCGCGGGTGCCGGTGACCAGCAGGGCGGCGTCCCGGCTCTCCCGTACCAGCGCGTACTCGGGTTCCTCGGGCAGTACGTCGGTGGACACCGTCACCCCGGGCCGCCGGCCACGGGCGCGCCGCGCGGCCGTGGCGACGATGTCCTCGGCCGTCACCTGGTCGGACGGCTTGGCGAGGTCCTCCGCGAGCGAGGTGCCCTCGTACCGTTCCCACAGCGAGGCGTAGACCAGGCGCAGCGGCAGTCCGCGTACGGCGGCTTCGTCGGCCGCCCAGTCGACGGCGCGCAGGCCGGGCTCCGAGCCGTCGACGCCGACGACGATCGGTTGAACGGGGGTCATCGCGCTCACCGTCCCGTGCCGAGGTCGAAGACGATCCGGGCCTTGACCTGGCCGCGCAGCACCTCGTCGATGCACTCGTTGACGGAGTCCAGTTGGGGGTCCCCCCTCTGGGGGAGGGTCTCGCAGATGACCTTGGTCTGTCCGGCGGCGTGCAGCTGGAAGACCTCGGCGAGGTCCTGCCGGGTGCCGACGATGGAGCCGATCACGCTGGTGCCGTTCAGGACGGTGTCGAAGATCGGGACCCGGACGGTGCCGTGCGCGGGCAGGGCGACCATGACGAGCTTGCCGCCGCGCCGCAGACCGGAGTTGACGGCCTCGAAGGCCGCGTCGTCGACGGCGAGCGCGATCGCCGCGTGGGCGCCGCCGTGCTGCTTGAGGACCTCGCCGACGTCGTCCTTGCGGGCGTCGATGACGAGGTCGGCGCCGAGCGCGGTGGCGAGTTCGAGCTTGTCGTCGGTGACGTCGATCGCCGCGACGGTGGCTCCGGCGATCTTCGCGTACTGCACGGCGAGATGGCCGAGGCCGCCGACCCCGGAGACCGCGACGAGCTGCGCGGGCCGTACTCCGGCGACCTTGAGCGCCTTGTACGTCGTCACGCCCGCGCAGGTCAGCGGGGCGGCGTCGACGGCGCTGACGCCGTCGGGCACGGGCTGGGCGAAGTCGGCCCAGGCCAGCATCTTCTCGGCGTACCCGCCGTCGCAGCCGTAGCCGGTGTTGATCTGCTGCTCGCACAGCGTCTCCCAGCCGGACAGGCAGTGCTCGCACCGCCCGCACGCCTTGCCGAGCCACGGGACGGCGACCCGCTGGCCGAGGCTCAGGTGGGTGACGCCCTCGCCGAGCTTCTCGACGAGGCCGACGCCCTCGTGGCCGGGCACGAACGGCGGGTTCGGCCTGACCGGCCAGTCGCCGTGGGCGGCGTGGATGTCGGTGTGGCACAGCCCGGAGGCCTCGACCCGGACCCGGACCTGACCGGGGCCGGGCTCGGGGTCGGGGCGCTCCTCGATGACGAGAGGCTCGCCGAACGCTCGTACGACCGCTGCCTTCATGGTGGGTGCTCCTCAGGGGTTCGGGGGTTGAGGGGTTCAGGCGTTGAAGGGGTCAGTAGGCCGGCAGCCCGTGCGCCCTGAACTGTGCGCGGACCCGTTCGGTCGGCGAGGACGCCCCGGCGCCGCTCCTCGGGGAACAGGGCGCTGACCTTCTCCCACACGGTGCGGGTGCGGTCGGTGGGGCCGGTCAGGAAGGACGCGTCGCCCTCGTACGGGGTGCAGTTGGCCTGGATGAAGTCGCGTACGTCGACGCGGTCGCGCCAGCCGGTTCCCTCTCGTGCTCGTTCCTGCGCGTGGGTCCTGCACCACCGATCCTGGTGACCGGCCGGGGACGCGGGGAGTGCCGACCGGGACCCAGGGGCAGGGCCGTACGGCCCCGGTGCCCGTCCGCAGTGCGCGGCGGGGTCCGGCCGGGCCGGCGTGGCGCGCCCGCCGTGGACGATCGGAGCCGAGTGGACCGGGCGGAGGACCAGGTGGCCCATGGCCCGCCGCGGGGCGTCGGGCACACGCTGGCCATGGCAGTTTCCGCACCTCGCCGGGAGGCACGCCATGACCACCAGCACCCCCACGCCCACCCCCACGATGCTGCGGGCGCTGCCCGCCGAGCACCGCGAGCGGCTCATGCGCGTCGCCCGCGAGGTGAGCTTCCCGCAGGGCGCGCGTCTGTTCGAGGAGGGCGGCCGGGCCGACCGGTTCTGGATCATCCGCACCGGCACGGTCGAACTCGACATGCACGTCCCCGGCCGCCGCGCGGCCGTCATCGAGACCCTCCGGCACAACGAACTCATCGGCTGGTCGTGGCTGTTCAGCCCGCACGCCTGGCACCTGGGCGCCGAGGCGGCGACCCCGGTGCGGGCCTACGAGTTCGACGCCACCGCCGTCCGTCTCATGTGCCGGGAGGACCCGGCCCTGGGCAACGCGGTGGCCCAGTGGGTCGGTGACGTACTCGCCCACCGTCTGCACTCCGCACGGACCCGGCTGCTGGACCTGTACGCCCCGTACGGCGCCGGCGCCCACGTCTGACCGCGCCGACGGGCCGACACGCCTGCGGGCCGCCACGGGAAGGAGCCACCATGCACGGCACCCCGCACATCGTCAGCGACGTCATGACCCACACGGTCGCCGCGGTCGGCCGCAGGGCCCGGTTCAAGGAGATCGTGCGGCTGATGCAGGACTGGAAGGTCAGTGCCCTGCCCGTCCTGGAGGGCGAGAACCGGGTCGTCGGCGTGGTCTCCGAGGCCGACCTGCTGCCCAAGGAGGAGTTCCGCGACAGCGACCCCGACCGGTACACCCGGCTGCGCCGCCTGAACGACCTGGTGAAGGCCGGTGCGATCACCGCGGAGGAGCTGATGACGTCCCCGGCGCTCACCGTCCACGCGGACGCGACGCTGGCCGAGGCCGCGCGCGTCATGGCACGCGCCGGGGTCAAGCGGCTCCCCGTGGTCGACGAGCTGGGCATGCTGGAGGGCATCGTCAGCCGGGCCGACCTGCTGAAGGTCTTCCTGCGCGGCGACGAGGAGATCGCCGAGGAGGTCCGCCGCGAGGTCGTGTCGTACCTCTTCCCCGCCCCCGCCTCGGCGGTCCGCGTGGCGGTGCACGACGGGGTCGTGAAGCTCACCGGCCGGGTCCGGGACACGTCCCTGGTCCCCGTGGCCGCCCGCCTGGCCCGCGCGGTCGAGGGCGTCGTGGACGTGAGCTTCGACCTGGCAGAACACGCACCCTCCGGCGCCCCGACACCCCCGAACTCCGCCCGGACAGAGCGCCCAGGAGATTCCGCCCGAGCGTAGCCACCCCGGGCGGACCATCACCCGGGGCCCGTCGCCCGGCGCCCGTCGCCCGGCGCCCGTCGCCCGTCGCCCGGCGCCCGTCGCCCGGGGCCCGTCGCGCGGCGATCCCTCGCCCGGCACCGCCCCCTGGACCGGCGGCCCGTCACCCGGCGCCCCCTCACCCCGTTCCCTCACCCTGCGACCTCCCGGCCAGCGCCCCATCACCAGGCGGCCCGACACCCGGCGGCCCCTCGACCGGCAGCCCCTCACCCGACAGCCCTCGGCCGGCGGCCCGCCGGTCGGCGGCCCCTCCCCCGCCCCCTTCAGCCCGCCCCCTTCAACCCACGCCCCTCGGTCGACTGGGCCGGTCGGTCGACTGGGGCCGGTCGGCCCTAGTGTGTTCGGGTCCGGGGAGCGATGATCGACGGCACGGGCAGCCCGTAGCCCGATCGTCACCGGGGAACAGGGGGTCGTCATGGCCGAGGCGCGTACCTTCACGGAGCAGAATCCGATCCGTGTCTTTCTGCTCGACGACCACGAGGTCGTACGACGCGGCATCACCGACCTGCTCGACGCCGAACCGGACATCTCCGTGGTCGGCGACGCGGACAGCGTCGAGCACGCCCTCGTCCGCGGCCCGGCGCTGCGCCCGGACGTCGCCGTTCTCGACGTACGGCTCCCGGACGGCGACGGGATCTCGGTCTGCCGGGAGCTGCGCAGCCAGATGCCGGAGCTGGCCTGTCTGATGCTGACGTCGTTCGACGACGACGACGCCCTGCTCGACGCGATCATGGCCGGGGCCTCGGGCTACGTCCTCAAGCAGATCAAGGGCTCCGACCTGGTCTCGGCGGTCCGCACGGTCGCCTCGGGCCAATCCATGCTGGACCCCGCGACCACCGCCCGGCTGATGCGCTCGCTGCGCGCCGACCCGGCCGAGACCCCCGCCGTCGCTCCCGAGCTGGCGAGCCTGTCGCCGCGTGAGCGGGACATCCTCGCCCTGATCGGCGACGGTCTGACCAACCGCGAGATCGGCAAGAGGCTCTACCTCTCGGAGAAGACCGTCAAGAACCACATCTCCCGTCTGCTGGCCAAGCTCGGCGTCCAGCGCCGCGTCCAGGCGGCCGTCCTGGCCTCCCACCTGGACCAGCCGGATCCCGGGGACCGCGGCACGGGCTGAGCACCGCCCCGCCTCCGCGGCCCGACGACACGTCGTCGACGAACGGGGGTCACCACCGTCCGGTGGTGACCCCCGTTCTCGTGTTTCCCCTCCCCCGTCCGTATCCCAGGTCCGTCCCAGCGGCGATCCGTCCCCGCAGGTCACAGGCGTGCGACTGTCCCGGCGTCCCAATCCGGGGCAGGGGGATCCGGCGTGCGGGTCGGCGCTGCCAGCATGATCCGGGCCGGGGACTCCCGGTTCAACTCACAAGAGGGGGAACACCAGATGGGACGGAGGACGCTTCTGCGGGGTCTGACCCTCGCCGTGGCAGCGGTCCTGCCCCTGTACGGGCCCGTCGCGGCGCAGGCGGCCCAGTCCGCGGCCACCGCCGCGACCGCGGTCGCGGTCTGCGGGCATACCAGCGAACAACCCACACTCCAGCGGGGATCGACGGGGGACCCGACGACCGAGGCGCAGTGCGAACTCGACCTGGCGACGAAGCCGAGCCGGTACACGCCGATCGCGGCGGACGGCTCGTTCGGTCCGGCGACGGAGACGCGCGTCAAGGAGTTCCAGGCCTGTGCCGGGCTGAGCGTGGACGGGACACTCGGCCCGCAGACCTGGGCGGCCCTGAACACCTGGGCCGCCGCACCGCACACCTGCGCCGCCCAGGGCACCTCGGCCACGGCGCAGACGACCGTCTGCGGCCACACCGACACCCGCCCGACCCTGCGCAAGGGCGCGAACGGCGTCGAGGTCAAGGAGGTGCAGTGCCGGCTGAACCTGGCCATGGAGCCGTTCCACTACCCGCCGCTGACGATCGACGGCGACTTCGGGGGCGGCACCGAGAGCCGGGTCGTAGAGCTCCAGCACTGCGCGGGCCTCAGCGCCGACGGCGTCGTCGGCCCCAACACCTGGGCGAAACTGGTGGACTGGGCCGGCCGTAACACCTACTGCACGCCGCCGCGCCCCGCCGGATACCCGATCGACGGCCTGGACACCGCCAAGTACCAGCACCCGGGCGGCGCGGCGATCGACTGGAAGGCCGTACGGGCCTCGGGCGTCGAGTTCGCGACGGTCAAGGCCACCCGCGGCCTGAACGTCACCGACGAGTACCTCGCCACCGATCTGCCTGCGGCCAGGGCGGCGGGGCTGGCCGTCGCGCCGTACCACTTCTACACCGGCTCCTCGCCCGACACGGGTGCCGCGCAGGCCGACCGGTTCATCGCCGCGGTGCGGGCGACCGGCTACACCGGGCAGCGCGCGGGCGACCTGCCGCCGGTGTTCGACCTGGAACGCATGGACGACGGCACGGGCCGCTGTCCCGTCTACGGCACGGTGGACGACATCAAGGCCTGGCTGGACCGGGTGGAGGCGGCCTTCGGCCGGACTCCGGTCATCTACACCCAGAAGTCCTTCCTGGACGACTGCCTGGGTTCGACCACCGCCCTCGCCCGGTATCCGCTGCAGCTCGCGGACTACCGCCAGTCGATCACCCAGCCGCCGCTGCCGAACGGCTCGACGGCCTGGACGATGTGGCAGTACACCGACGCGGCGCTCTTCCCGGGCATCAAGGCCCCGGCGACCGCGGACGTGTTCAACGGCACCCAGGCCGACCTGGACCGGCTGGCCAACCGCACCTCCGCGCTCACCACCGCCTCGGCCGCCTCGGCCGTCACGGCCCGCACCGTCGCGACGACCTGCTACGGCGGAGCGGTCACGGTGCACTACGGGGAGGTCCTCGACTTCGGCCCGTACCGGACCACGAGCCGCTGCGCCGACATCAACATGCGCGTCGTCGGAGGCGACGCGGAGTACGTCGTCGCCTGCGTGAAGTTCGAGAAGACCGGCGTCTGCAACCGCTGGACCAAGGTGGGCTGGAGCTGGACGACCATCGCCACCGACGTCCTGGACGGGACCAAGTTCACCGTGCCCAACGGCGTGGACCTGGA
The DNA here is from genome assembly GCF_040652235.1 of Streptomyces sp. NPDC048277. NCBI lineage: Bacteria > Bacillati > Actinomycetota > Actinomycetes > Kitasatosporales > Streptomycetaceae > Streptomyces > Streptomyces sp. NPDC048277. The sequence goes on along the minus strand of NZ_JBEZLQ010000010.1, from coordinate 131,830 downwards.
GGGCAGTTCGGCCACCATCCAGATCGCCTTCTGACCCCCGGCCACAAGGAGACCACCATGATCCGCAACAGAACGCTGGCATCGGCCCTGTTCACCACGGCCGCGCTGCTGGCTGTGGGCGTCGCGCCCGCCTCGGCCCGGACGTCGGCCGCCTCGGCCGCCGCCACCAGCTGCTACGGCGGCGCCAGAACCCTGACGTACCACTACCAGGCGGCCGCCAAGGAATACGGCACCTACACCACGTCCTCGCGGTGCACCGACATCAACCTGCGGCTCCTCACGGACGAGCCGGGGGTGTACCTGGACGCCTGTGTGGTGTTCGTCGACCACACCACCAAGTGCAACAACGGCGACGCGTACACCACGCACGGTACCGAGTGGGGGACCGTCGCCACCGACGTGAAGGACGGCACCCACTTCGTCCTGCGTGTGCACGCCTACGACACCGACGCGCAGAACGTCACGTTCCAGATCGCCTACTGAGCCTGCTGACCCCTGAAAGGGCAACGATGACTTCCTCCTTCCGTCCCATGGACCGCCGCACCATGCTGCGCGGCACGCTGGCCGCCGGCGCCGGTGTCGCCTTCGGCCAGTTGCTGTTCTCGGGCACCGCACAGGCCTATTCCTGGTCGCGCACCCTGACCCAGGGCGACACCGGCGCCGACGTGACCGAGCTGCAGATCCGGATCGCGGGCTGGGCGGCGGACAGCGCGAGCCACAGCCGGGTCGGCATCGACGGCGACTTCGGCGCCGGTACGGCCGCGGCCGTACGCCGGTTCCAGGCGGCGTACGGTCTCACCGCCGACGCCAGCGTCGGGCCCAACACCCAGGCGAAGCTCAACGCGCTGGAGCAGTCCGACGGCTCCACGCTCCACTTCAACTGGAGCGAGTTCGTGAACCAGTCGGACGGCACCTTCAACGGCGGCAAGCTGAGCGCGTCGGCGGTGAAGGAGAACGTCCGCCGCTGCATGTACAAGCTGGAGGCGCTCCGCAAGAAGCTGGGCGACAAGCCGATCACGGTGAACTCCGGCTTCCGCAGCATCGCGCACAACGCCGAGATCGGCGGGGCCAGCGACAGCATGCACCTGTACGGCACGGCCGCCGACCTGGACGTGCCCGGCGTGACCAACAAGACCGTCTACCAGAAGGCGGAGACCTGCGGGTTCTCCGGGCTGGAGACGTACACGGTCGACCACCAGCACGTCGACAGCCGGGCCGACCTCGGCCGCGACTGGTGGTGGGAGGACGGCACGATCTGAGGCCGTCGCTTCCGGGGGAGCGGAGCTCCGGGTACCGCCGTGGCGGTACCCGGAGCTCCGGGCGTCAGCTCTTCGGTGTGTCCTTCTCCAGCGCCGCCTCGCAGGAGGGCCAGTCGTGGAAGTCGTGCTTGACGCTCCACAGCCGGTGGGCGGCCCTGATGTTCCAGTCCGGGTCGAACGCCCGCAGCGGTGTGCCGTCGAGATCCCGCAGGCGGGCGTCGGAGATCTGGAACACGCCCCAGTTGCGGCTGCCGTTGGTGTTGGGCAGCACGTACAGCGGGTCGAGGAACGAGGCGCAGCGGGCGACGGCCACGGCGGTGCCGGGATCCTCGACGAACACCGCACGGATCCGCTTCGCCACCTCGGCCGGCGACCAGGTCGTCATGCTCACCTTGTGCGCGTAGAGCGCCTTCTTGGTGGCGTCGTCCACGACGTTGGTGGCCGGGAGACCCGCCAGCACCTGGAACGCGGTCACTCTGCGCAGGGTCTCCGGCCCGAAGTCCCCGTCGACGGCGAGCTTGCCCTTCGCCCGTGTCAACAGGTTCTGGACCTCGCGCACGCACGCGTCGTGCTGCCCCATGCTCACGGTCTGGCACGCGGGCGAGTACAGCAGCTCGTCGCCGGCCGCCGGTGCGGCACCGTCGGAGCCGCTGCCGGGCAGCCACACGAAGCCGGCCACCAGCACCACCGCGGCCACGGTGACCAGGATCGCCACCCGGGAGGACAGCTTCTCGGGCAACCGGGCCCGCCGCGGCTTCCCGGCCTCCGGCGGGGTGACGTCCTCCGCTACGGCGTCCACCTGCGCGGGCTCGGCGGTTCCGGCGGTTCCGGCGGGTTCGACGGGCGCGGCGGGTTCGGCAGGCTCGGCCGGTTCCGGTTCCGGTTCCGGGCTCGCCTCGGCGGTCACAGCCGGTACGTCCCGGTCGGTGTCCGCCAGCGCCCACAGCCGGTGGAGTTCGCGGAGCTCCTCCGCACTGGCGCCGCACACCTTGCCGAAGGCGTGCACCACCCGGTAGTCCGTCGGGACGCTGAGGCCGGAGCAGTACCGGTGCAGACTGGAACCGCTGACGCCCGCCTCCTTGCCGAGGCGGTCGTAGCCCCGGCCGCTGCGGTCCTTCAGCATCCGAAGGCAGGCGGCGAACTTCTCGGTATGCGGAGAGGCAACCACACATCCACCCTTGCTCAAGCCCCTACTGACGGGTAGAAGCTACACGGCGGGAAAGGAGTGCGTACGCCCTTTCACTTCCGTAATGCGACCGTCGGCGACCATCAACTGTCGCCTCTGCAACGCTATTTGACAGTACGTCAACTACTCACGTGCACGAACGTGCGGCCGGCGGCCAGCAGTCGGGGTACGGCGGCGGCGATGCCCCGTGCCGTGCCGCCGTCGGGGTGGTTCATATGGCAGATGACGACGGAGCCGGCGGGCGCGGACCCGACGGTCGTGCGGACCTGCTCGGGGCTGAAGGTGGCGCCCGCGTCGCCGTTGACGGAGAAGCCGACGAACCGCTCGCCCAGCGCGGTGACGATCCTGGCCGCGACGTCGTCGCAGTACGCGGTGCCGGAGCGGAAGAAACGCGGCGGGCTGCCCAGCAGCCGGGTGAGCTTCGCCCGGTTGCCGGCGATCTCGTCGTAGACCTCGGCGGCGCTGCGGGTGCCGGGGATGCCGTAGGCGGAGCGGCCGGTGACGGAGAGGGGGAGGTGGCGGGTGCCGTGGTTGGCGATCTCGAAGAGCGGCTCGGCGGCCAGTGCGCGGAAGACGGACGGATTGGCGTCGATCCAGCGGGAGTTGAGGAACAGGGTCGCCGGTACCTCCCGTTTGCGCAGGAAGTCGATCAGGGCGCTGTCGTAGCCGCTGCCGCCGCGGCCGCCGCAGGCGTCGAAGGTCAGCGCGATCCCCTGCTGACCGGCGGGCAGCCGGTGCACCACGCCGGGCGCGTCGAAGCCCCAGGTGCGGGGCACCGCGTGACCGTATTCGGCGACGATCTCGGCGCGGGTGGCACCGGGCAGACGGGTCGCCCCGCCGCTCGCCGAGGGCGACGGCCCGGCGGCGGAGGCCCGGGCCGAAGGGGAGGCGGAGGAGGAAGGAGACGCGGAGGTCCCCGTCCCGGCCTTGACCGCCTCGGTCGTCTTCGCCGCCTTCGCCGATGTGCCGCAACCGGCCAGGGCTCCCCCGGCCAGAGCCGCCAGCACCGTACGCCGACTCGTTCCCATCTGCTCTCCCACCTGCCCGGACGTGCCACGGAAATGCTAGGCGGCACACCGCCGCGACCCGCCCGGCGACCGGACAAGCCTTGCCCAACAATCCTTTGTTGATCATTTGCCCCGTCCGACCCAACCGCCACACGCGAGTGAAGGACGATCACCGGGGTGCACGCCAACCACCAGGTGGAGTTGCCGTGGGAGCCTCCCCCGGAGCCGGCTGAGCCGATGCCGTCCGTCAGGTCAGCGTGTGGGCCGAGGCGCCGGGGCGGGTGTAGGCCTGTCGGGGGACGAGCGGTCCGTGGTCGCCCGTGCAGACGACGACGGCTTCCACCGGTTCGCCGCAGTCGCGGTGACGCACCTCCAGAGGCGGCCCCTCCGGGTCCGCCTCGTACCGGTCGCCCCACTGCTTGAGGGCGATCATCACCGGCCACAGATCCCAGCCCTTGCGGCTGAGCCGGTACTCGTGGCGGGTGCGGTGACCCGGCTCCCGGTAGGGGACGGTGTCCAGGATCCCGGCGGCGACCAGTTTGCGCAGCCGGTCCGAGAGCACCGCCTCCGACAGGCCCACGTGCCGGCGGAAGTCGTCGAACCGGCGCACCCCGTTCATGGCGTCCCGCAGGACCAGCAGCGACCACTTCTCACCGATCAGGTCGAGGGTGCGCTGCACGGTGCAGTTCTCGGTGCTCGTCTCCAGCCAGGTCATACGGCCATCGTAGGCTGACTTCGACATTGACAGCCAGAGGCCCGGCTGGCTAGCTTCGAATAGCGAAGCCAGGTGAGAAGGAAGACGAGAAGGAAGAGGCACATGACAAGGTCACGCACGTTCGAGTGGCAGGATCCGGGCGTCTCCGCGGCCGCCGTCGGCCAAGGGAGCGGTCTCGACTTCCTGCGGGGCGTGCAGAGCGGACGCCTGCCCGTCGCGCCCATCGGGGCGGCCCTCGGTTTCACCCTGGAGGAAGCCGAGTTCGGCCGCGCCGTCTTCGCCCTGGAACCCGGGGAGGAGCACTACAACCCCATCGGCAGCGTCCACGGCGGCGTCTACGCCACCCTCCTCGACTCGGCCGCGGGCTGTGCCGTGCAGTCGGTCCTCCCGGCCGGCATGGGATACACCTCGCTCGACCTGAACGTGAAGTTCCTGCGCCGGATCACCGTCGACACGGGCAAGATCCGCGCGGTCGGCACCGTGCTCAACCACGGCCGCCGCACCGCGCTCGCCCAGGCCGAACTGCTCGACTCCGAGGACCGCCTGCTCGCCCACGCCACCAGCAGCTGCATGCTCTTCCCGATGCCGCCGAGCTGACGGCCGCCCGTGACCGCGGCCCCCGGGCCTACTCCGGGGTGCCGGGACGGACGGTGAAGTAGGTCCACCCGCTCCGCGCGGCGCCGGTCTGCGCACCCTTGGCGGGCGGCGCGTAGAGACCGCGGACGCGGTAACGGTCGTTGCTCGTGAAGAGCTTCAGGGCGCGGTCGTAGCCGTACCAGCCGTCGGAGTACAGGGGCACGCACTGCTGCGAGGCGACCTGGTGCCAGGCCCCCGAGGCGTAGTGCTCGACGTACACCGAGGTGCAGCCCCCGGCCTGCCGGGGCGTGACCTGGAGATTGAAGCCCATGGTGACTTCGGACCTGTAGAAGACCTGGTAGGTGGTGGATCCGACGCGGGTGGTGCGCACCGGGTACTGCAGCCGCGTCCGGACGGTGGGCGTGAGGGTCGCGGTGGTGGTCACCGTGCGCGGCGCGTAGCGGTAGTCACCGGCGAAGGCCGCGCTGAAGACGGTGTTGCGGGTGGGCTTGTACGACACGACGAGGTTCCCGTGCGTGTCGACCTTGCCGGTCTTCAGCGTCGTCCGCGACCTGCCCGCGGGCTGGGCGTACAGCGTCACGACCCGGGAGTCGTACGTGGTCCCGAGGTGTGCGGTGACCTTGGCGGTCGCGCCGGAGCGGTACGACTTCGCGTCGGTCGTCACCGTCAGGCCCGGAGTGGCCCGGGACACCTGGACCGTCCGCGCCGCGGTCACCGGGAGGTAGGACGTGCCGCCGTCGTAGGCGAAGGAGTAGGTGTTCGCGCCGCCGGTCCCCGGGGTGTCGTGCAGGGCGAAGGTGCCGGCGGCCGCGACGGGCACGGTGCCCAGTGAGTAGCCCGACGGATGCGCCAGGTCGGTCTTGGTCACCTGCACCGCACCGGTCCGCACATGCGCGTGCGGCCAGCCGAGCCGCCCGGTGACGGTCAGCGGCGTCGCCCGGCCCGAGGTGTCCGGGCCGGTGAGCGCCATGGTGGGCGCGTACTTCGCGACGGGGACGTCGAAGGCCTGGCCGGCCGGGCCGTAGTGGCCGCCGCCCGAGTAGTCGACGCGGAGGCTCAGGGCGCCGGTGAGCGGAGCGGTGCCGGAGACCTGGTAGGAGCCGAAGAAGTCGACCGGCGGGCGGGCCGGGGTGGCCGTCGGGTCCGGGACGGGCACACCGTCCGGATCGGCGTCGTCGTAGCGGGTGATCCGGACCGTGCCCGGCAGCATGGATTCCCCGGCACCGAGGGCGAGCGGCGCGTCGAAGCCCGCCCGGAACGCGTAGGTCTCGCCGGGGGCGAGCGGGGTGGTGGTCGAGGTGCCGGAGAGGTGGACCCACGCGGTTTCCGGGTCACGGGCGATCTGGAGCGTCGGCGTTCCGCCGGAGGCGTCCACGTCCACGGCGTAGAGCCGGCTGCCGTCGGGCGCCCAGGCGAGGCCGTGTGCGGCCAGGCGCATCGGCGAGTCGATCTCGTACAGGTGGTAGTAGCCCTCGCCCGCTTCCGGGAACGCCTCGAATCCGTAGCTGCAGCCGCAGCCGGCGAGGGTGCCGTCCGGGGCCACCGCGACGGCCCTGGCGGCGACAGGCGTGGCGAACTGCCCGTCCACCGTCAGGTCCGAGACGCGGTACCGGTTGCTGCTCGCACGCAGCCAGGACGAGACCGCCAGGTGCTGCCCGTCCGCCGTTACCGCGAAGTCGGTCAGGTCCGGGACGGGCAGCGGCCTCGCCGCCTGCCGCGTCAGCGCGCCGTCCGCAGCCGAGTACGTGACGACGGCCGCGGTGTCGCCCGTCTGCACGGCGGCCGCGAGGACGCCGGAGGGGGTCGGGGTCGTCGCCAGTGCCGGCGGGGCCGGCCAACTGCCCGGGTCCCGCCCCAGGTTCACGGTGCCGGCCGCGTCGACGGAACCGATGCCGCCGGCGCCCGCCGTGCCGTACCCGAACCAGAGGATGCCCCCGGCGACGGCCAGCGAGTCCGGGTGGCTGCCCGCGCCCGTGCGGTAACGGGCCGACTCGGTCAGGTCCGCCGTACTGATCGCCGCGATCGCGTCCTCGTCCGGGAGAGCCGCGTACAGCGCGGATCCGTCGGCGGACAGGGCGAGACCGGTGGCACCCGGCTCGCCGCCGATCGTCGTCGGGTGGCCGCCGTCGAGGTCGGTGACGAGGATGCCGTCGGTGCCGGCGCCGCCGCTGATGTACAGGTGCCCGTGCGGGGCGTCCACGACCAGGTGCGCGAAGTGCGCGATCGGCAGTGCCGTACCCGAGGCCGCGTACGAGTCCCCCGCGCCGGGACCGGCGACGGTCACGGCCGTCGCCCCCAGGAGCAGCGCCCCGGCGACCGACGCGGCGACGGACGGCGAACAACGCGCCGATTTCATGAAAGGCCCCCCACAACCCTCACGACCAGTGGCGCGCAACGTAACACGCGGCGGCCGGGCCCCGACGGGGAGGGCGGGCCGCGACCGTACCGGCATCGACACCAAAAGGCATCGCATGCCATATGTCACCCGGCATTAATCTGACACTTGAATGCCACTTGGCATTCGATGCCATACCGTGGACCCCGTCCGGTCGACCCTGAGCGCAGGAGAACCACACCGTGAGCAAGACCACCGCCGCAGCGGCCCACCTCGAGAAGCCGGCTCCGCACGCCCCGGGCATCCGCCGACTGCGCGGTCACCCCTGGCTCTCGCTGCTGGCGGTCGCGCTCGGCGTGATGCTGGTCGCGCTGGACGCGACGATCGTGGCGATCGCGAGCCCGGCCATCCAGAAGGACCTGAACGCCTCGCTGTCCGACATCCAGTGGGTGACCAACGCCTATCTGCTGGCCCTCGCCGTCACCCTGATCACCGTCGGCAAGCTCGGCGACCGCTTCGGGCACACGAAGATCTTCCTGATGGGTGCCGTCGGCTTCGTCGCCTCGTCCGCCGGTATCGGGCTGACCGACGACATCAAGGTCATGATCGGGCTGCGGGTGCTGCAGGGCGTGTTCGGGGCGATGCTCCAGCCGACCGCGCTGGGCATCATCCGGGCCACCTTCCCGGCCGAGAAGCTGAACTCCGCGATCGGTGTCTGGGGGGCGGTGGTCGCCGCCTCGACCGCGGCCGGTCCGATCGTCGGCGGCCTGCTCGTCGAGCACGTCGACTGGGAGTCCTGCTTCTACATCAACGTGCCCGTCGGCGTTCTCGCCGTGGTCATGGGCCTGCTGTTCCTGAAGGACACCGAGCGCGACAACAGCGCGAAGTCCTTCGACATACCCGGGATCGTGCTGCTGTCCGGCTCGCTGTTCCTGCTGGTCTGGGCGCTGATCAAGGCCCCGGCCCAGGGCTGGGGCGACGCGCGGACCCTGGGCTTCCTGGGCGCCGCGCTGGCGGCGGGTCTGCTGTTCGTGCTGCGCGAGAGCCGCGCGCAGGAACCCCTGCTGCCGCTGCGGCTGTTCCGCTCCCCGGCTCTGTCGGCGGGCACCGTGCTGATGCTGATGCTGGCCTTCTGCCTGTTCGGGGCCATGTTCTACATGACCTTCTACCTGCAGAACGTGCACGGCCTCAGTGCCGTCGACGCCGCCGTGCGGATGCTGCCGCTGACCGGGCTGATGGTCGTCGGCGCGCCCCTGGCCGGTGTGCTCATCAACCGGTTCGGACCGCGGCCCCCCATCGTCGCCGGCATGCTCCTCACCGCCGGGGCCCTGTTCGGGCTCGCCGGCCTCGACACGGGCTCGGGCGCCAACGACACGCTGGTGTGGTTCGGCATGCTCGGCCTCGGCCTGGCACCGATCATGGTCGGCGCCACCGAGGTCATCGTCGGCAACGCCGAGGTGGAACTGGCCGGCGTGGCCGGCGGCCTGCAGTCCACCGCCATGCAGATCGGCGGCACCCTCGGCACCGCCGTCCTCGGCGCGGTGATGTCCGCCAAGCTGAACGACGTCTTCGCCGAGCGCTGGGCGGCCGCCCACCTGCCCGCGCTCGGCGGCGAGCAGCTCGCCCAGGCCAAGGAGGCGGTCTCCGTCGGCGTCGCCCCGGTGACCCCCGGCACCCCGGCGGCCGTCGCCGAGACGATCACCGGCATCGCACACGGCGCCTTCATGGACGGCATGCACCTCGCCTTCGTCGTCGCCGGCGTCGTGGCCCTCGCCGGCGCCGCGCTCGGTCTGCTGACCAAGCGGGGCCGCAAGGTCGAAGGCGGCGCCGTGCACATCTGACCGGCGTGCGGCGGGTCCGGCGGCCCGCCTGGCAGGCGCGGGGAGCACCTCCGTCCGGCTTTGAGCGGAGCCGGACGGAGGGCCACGAGACTCCCCGTCCGGCCGGGGCCCACGTGGGGACGGCGGGCCCCGGCCTCCCCTTCCGCGCTGTGGCAGACTTTCGGCGGAAAGACAGAAGGCAGGTACGAGATGACGGCTGGCCCGAAGCCGGTGCCGGGTCTGCGGGAGCGCAAGAAGCTGCGCACCCGGTACGCGATCATCTCCACCGCCGTGACGCTGTTCGTGGAGCGCGGCTACGACGAGACCACCGTCGCCGAGATCGCCGAAGCCGCGGAGGTCGCCCCCCGCACCTTCTTCCGCTACTTCGCCACGAAGGACGAGGTCGCCCTCGCCCTGATCACCGAGGCCGACGAGGCCATCTTCCCCGCGCTGGAAGCCCGCCCGGCGGCGGAACCGCCCCTCACCGTCCTGGCCAACGCCGTCCGCGACGTCGTGGAGCAGCTCATGCAGGCCGACGACGGCAGCGGTGAACTGTGGACGCGCATCCTGCGGCTCCTGGAGAACTCCCCGCCCCTCCTGGCCGCCCACTTCCAGCGCGCGGTGTCGATCGAGAACCGCCTGGCCCGCAAGCTCGCCGAGCGCGAGGGCGTCGACCCGGACACCGACCTGCGCCCCTTCCTCGCCGTCGGCGCCGTCGGCACAGCCCTCCGCGCTGCCCACCGCCGCTGGGCGGCGCTCCCCGAGGCCACCTCCGACGACCTCCTACGGCTGCGCGACCAGGCCCTGCACGCCCTGCACGAACCGCTCGACCGCCACTGGGCACAGGGCTGAGGCAAGAATCCTCCGTGTGCAGGGCTTCATGACGGCCTCCTCGCTCAACGGAAGCGGCGGATGCGGGCCGCGGTCGCGGGGGCGTAGGGCAGCCAGTCGCCGGCCGTTCCGCTGGTGACGAACTCGGCGACGGCGGTGGCGAATTCGTGGCCCAGGGCGGTGCGCCGACGGTCGTCCACCCCGGCGAGGACGGGGCTGTCGGACGAGGCGTCGAAGGTGTTGAAGAGGAAGGGCAGTTCGGCGCAGTGGGTGGCGCCCAGGGCGTACGGGTCCTCGGCGGGGGCGTGGTCGAACCGGTAGACGTAGGTGGTGTTGCCGCCGGCCGCGTGGTGGTCGGCGATCTCCAGTGAGCCGTCGCGGAAGAGGCCGTCGGTCTGTACCGCGGTGAAGATCTGCGCCGGTGTCGCCTCATCGTCGAGGCGGGCGGCGTGCCGCCGGTAGACGTCCTGGGCGGCCTGCCCACCGATCTGGGCGGTGAGGATCTCCAGGGCGCCGGTGGTGGTGAGGTTCTGGATGCGCGGGTCGAAGGCGAAGAAGGCCGTCGCCTCGTCGCGGGTGGTGCCGATCAGCAGCGGCTTGCCCTCCAGGGCGCCGTCCGCGAGGGCCTGTTGCCGGGTGCGGGGCATGCCGGGGCCGCCGAGGACCGGGTACATCGGCGGGGCCGCGTTGCCGGGGACGGCGAGTTGGGCGGAGAGGCGGCCGTAGGCGTCCAGCAGTTGCCCGGCCGGCCGGGCGCGCAGGGCCTTCGCGGTGTCCGTGCCGTCCGGGATACCCAGTAGGCGCAGGTAGGCGGCGGCGTTCTCGGCGGCCTGGTGCGGGTCCTGCGGGTTCAGGCCGAAGGGGCCGCTCTGCAGCAGCACCCGGGTGATCGACCCGTTCGTCGCGGGGTCGAGGGCCAGCATCAGGGAGGAGTAGGCCCCGGCGGACTGCCCGCCGACCGTGACGGTGCGCGCGTCGCCGCCGAAGGAGGCGATGTTGTCCTGGACCCAGCGCAGCACGGCGGCCTGGTCCTGCGGGCCGAGGTTGGCCGCGCCGATCTCCGGAAGGTAGAGGTAACCCAGCGGCCCCACCCGGTAGTTGGCGGTGACGACCACGATGTCGCCGAGGGCGGCCAGGCGGGCGCCGTCGTACCAGTCCCAGCCGCCGGAGCCGCTGGTGAAGCCGCCGCCGTGCCACCACACCAGCACCGGGCGCTCCGCGCCGTCCGCCGGCGCCCGGCGCGGGGTGAAGACGTTGACGGTCAGGCTGCCGTCCTCCCGCCAGTCCGGCACCCGCTTGCCCTGCACCTTCTCCAGCCGGGAGGCCGCCTGCGGCACGGACGGGCCGGCCTGCGCCGCGTCCCGCACGTCCGTCCAGCCCGGGTGCGGCCGCGGCGGCGCGAACCGCAGCTCGCCGACCGGCGACGCGGCGTACGGGATGCCCCGGAAGGAGACCGCCCCGCCCTCCACGACTCCCCTGACCCTGCCCCGGTCCGTGTCCACGACCATGTGCTCGATGCCGGTCACCGTGCCCACCTGCTCTCTCTCGTCTCGGTTGTTGCTCTGAGACTTTTCTAGGCCGGCATCGAAATCTGAGCCAGAAACATCCGCTCCAGTCGAGAAAGAAGGACATAGAATCCTGGAGCATGGAGAAAGTGCGCCATCAGCTGAACGAGACGGACAGCCGGATCGCCGCCGCGATGCTGGCCGCCCCGCGCGCCTCCTGGCGCACGGTCGGCCGCGTCCTGGGCATCTCGGAGCGCACCGTCGTACGGCGTGCGGCACCGCTGTACGGCGACGGGACCCTGCGGGCCACGGCCGTCCGCAACCCCGTGCACTTCCCCGACCTGATCCCGCTGGCCCTGCGCATCCGCTGCAAGCCCAACCGGATCAGCGCCATCGCCGCCACCCTCGCCCGCCGCCCCGACACCGTCTGGGTGGACGTCCTCGGCGGCGGCGACGAGATCTGCACCATCCTCTTCCTGGACGGCCCGGACGCCCGCAACAACCTGCTGCTGCGCGACCTCCCCGCCACCCCCGCCGTCCAGTCCTGGACCTCGCACGTCCTGCTACGGGTCTTCCCGGCCGCCTTCGACTGGAGCGGCGGCCTGCTGACGGAGACCGAACTGGCCAGCCTGCGGCCGGACTTGACCGAGACGCCCACCCGGCCGGCCCTCCAGCCCCTCGACCACCAGCTGATCACCGCGCTGACCGAGGACGGCCGCGCCTCCTACACCGACCTCGCCCAGCGCGCCGACACCACCGCCCTCACCGCCCGCCGCCGCCTAGAAGCGCTGGTCGCCGGCCAGGTCCTGCGGCTCGCGACCGAGGTCGACCTCGCCCGGCTCGGCATCCGCGCCGAGGCACTCCTGTGGATCACCGTCGCCCCCGGCGGCCTGGAGGAAACCGGACGGCAGCTCAGCCGCCACCCCCAGGTCCGTTTCGCCTCCGCCGTCACCGGCCCCGCCAACCTCCTCGTGGCCGTCGCCGCAGCCGGCCTCGACGCGCTCTACGTCTTCCTGAGCGAGACCATCGGCGCCCTCCCCCACGTCACCACCATCGACGTCACCCCCATCCTGACCGGCGTCAAACGGACCGGCCTGGTCCGCCCGGGCAGCCTCTGAGCCCGCCACAAGGGCGGCCTTCCGCAACGCCACCGTCACTCAGTCGTGCCGGCCAAGGTCGGTGCGCACGATCATCTTGCCGATGTTGTGTCCGCGCATCATGTCGAGGAAGGCGGCGACGGCGTGTTCGATCCCGTCGACGACCGTCTCGTCGTAGGTGATGCGGCCGTCGCCGAGGCCCTCGGTCATGATGCGGCGGAACGCGGGCGCGAGAGCGAGGTGGTCGGCGACCGTGAACGGGGCGAGCGTGAGCGAGCGTGCGGCGGTGTCCACAGGCCGGCGTGGACGCCGAACCGCCGCGGACGCGTTGTACTCGGAGATCGCGCCGCACAGGGCGGCACGGCCCCCGACGTTGAGGGCGGCGAGGGCGGCGTCGAGGTGGTCGCCGCCGACGTTGTCGAAGTAGACGTCGATGCCGTCGGGGGCCGCTTCGGCGAGTTGCTCGGCGACCGGGGCGTCCTTGTAGTTGAACGCCGCGTCGAAGCCGTACTTGCCGGTGAGGAGCGCGACCTTCTCCGCCGAACCTGCGCTGCCGATGACCCGGTCCGCGCCCAGGACGCGGGCGAGCTGCCCGGCGGTGGAGCCGACCGCGCCCGCCGCGCCGGACACGAAGACCGTGTCGCCCGGGCGCATCCCCGCCACGGCGGTGAGACCCGCGTAGGCGGTGAGGCCGACCAGGCCGAACATGCCGAGGTGGAGCGAGAGGGGCACCCCGGGAGCTTCCGGCACGACGCGGAAGCCCGCGGCGTGCTCCTGGGCCACGTCGCGCCAGCCGTACTCGTGCAGCACCCAGGTGCCCACCGGCAGGTCGGCGGCGGCGGAGGCGACGACGCGGCCGACCGCGCTGCCCGTCATCGTCTCGCCCAGGGGGAAGCCCCAGCCCGGCACGTCGTTCATCCGCCCGCGCATGTACGGGTCGACGGAGACGAATTCGTTGACGACGCGGACGTGCCCGGGCTCGAGGGCGCCGTAGCCGACCTGGACGGTGCGGAAGTCCCGCGGCGTCGGCCAGCCGTCGGGGCGTGAGACGAGCTGGATCTGGGTGCTGGTGATCTCGGACAAGGGTCCTCCCGGTTGTGGAGCGGTTGTGGCGTGGTTGCGGTGTGGTTGCGGTGTCCGGCGTGGAGGCGGGGCTGCCGGCGGCCCTAGAGTCCGGCGAGGAATTCGAGCAACGCCTTGTTGAGCTCCCGCGGCTTCTCGTCCGGGAGCCAGTGGCCGGCGTCGGCGATGACGATCGGCTCGCGTGCGTGCGGGGCGACCTCCGGGAAGCGTTCGATCGCCGTGCGTCCCCACAGGGTGGCGATGTCGCGTCCGCCGCCGACGAACAGGGCGGGGACGTCCAGGGGCCTGCCCTCGTAGGGGGCGAGGAGTTCCCAGTCGAGGTCGAGGCAGTGGTAGTAGCTGAGCGGGCCGGTGAAACCGGTGCGTTCGAACTCGGCGACGTAGAAGTCGATGTCCTCCCGGGTGAGCCAGTCGGGCAGGTCGTCCGGCATCGGCGCCATGCCGTCGCGCATCCCCACCCCCGGCGGCATGCACACGGTTTCGCGCAGCATCGCGGCCAGCGCCTGGTCGGAGAGCCGGCCGAAGTCGACGGCGGCCGCCTCGGGCGGCTGGGGGGCCGAGCCCGAGAAGCTGTAGAGCGCGCCGGTGAGCCAGCCGGCCGGGTCGGCGTGGAACTCGCGGTCGGCGACGCCCGGCAGGGTGAAGTACTCCTGGTACCAGAGCCGGTCGGGGCCGGCGATCTCGCGCTCGACCTCCGAGGGGCGGCGCTCGCCGAACGGGTTGCCCGGCAGGGCCATCAGGCCGCGCCCGCCGAAGGGCACGCTCACCCCGACGACGGCGCGGAAGACGTCGGGCCGGGTCCACGCCGCCGACCAGGCGACGGCCGAGCCCCAGTCGTGGCCCACGATCACGGCCCGCGACTCGCCGAGCGCGTGCACGACGCCCACGCAGTCCGCGACCAGCTCGGTGATGCGGTAGTCGTGGACCGCGGCCGGCTTGGACGTGCGCCCGTAACCGCGCATGTCGATCGCGACGGCGCGGTAGCCCGCGTCGGCGAGTGCGCGCAGCTGGTGGCGCCACGAGTACCACGACTCGGGAAAGCCGTGGGCGAGCAGCACCAGCGGCCCCTGTCCGGCCTCGACCGCGTGCACGCGGATCCCGTTGGCGGACAGCGTGCGCCGCCTGAATCGCTCGTCGTTCAGGGCACTGAACGTGGACGTTCCGCTCATCGCTTTCTCTTTCCTGGCAAGTCGAAGGGAGCGGCGAAACTGTAACCATGACAGTTACACTGTAGTCAAGTCGGTTACACTTCAAGGCGGGGCGGACGACACACACCGCCCGGCGCCGGCCGACAGGAGGAACCGCAGGTGAGCGCGAACAGCCGCATGAGTCTGGCGGTGCACGTCCTGACCTGGCTGGCCTACGACCGGCGGGGCACGGACGCGGAGATCGGGACGTCCCAACAGATCGCGACCAGCGTCAACACGAACCCGGTCGTCATCCGGCGCTGCCTCGGCCAGCTGCGGGACGCCGGGCTGGTCACCGTCAGCCACGGCCGGAACGGCGGCTGGGACCTGGCCCGGGACGCCGCCTCGATCACCCTGCTGGACGTCTACCGGGCGATCCCGGACGAGCCCGTCTTCGGACTGCACTCCTCGGAACCGAACCCGGAGTGCTGCGTCGGCTGCAACATCCAGCCCGTCCTCACGCACGTCTACGACCGCGCGACCGAAGCCCTGCGCCAGTCCCTGGCACAGACCTCGGTCGCCGACGTCCTGCGCGACACGCTCGCGCTGTTCCCGTCCGGCACGACCCCGCACCTGGCAACCCGCGGCCAGGCGACGGCATAGCTCCTCGGGACCGCCCGGCCCGCGGCCGGGCTCAGCGCAGGGAGCGGTAGAGGTCCAGGTGCCGGCGTGCCGCCGTGTCCCAGGTGTGCCGGGCGGCGAGGTCCCGGCCGGCGGCCCGGCGCGCCGGGTCGTCCGCGGCCAGGGCGTGGCCGAGCTCCGCGGCCAGGGTCCGGGGCGTGTCCGCGAACCGCGCCGCCGCGCCGAACACCTCCCGCAGGACGGGCAGTTCCCGCACGACCAACGGCACGCCCGCGGCCAGGGCCTCCATGGCGGCGAGCCCGAAGCCCTCCTTCAGGGAGGGGAAGGCGAAGACGCCGGCGGCCGCCACCAGGGCCGGCAGTTCCTCGTCGGGCACCGCGCCGAGGACGACCGGTTCGACGCCGAGTTCCGCGGCGCGCGCCTCCCAGCGGGCCCGGTAGTCGCGGTAGTCGAAGAGGGTCTCGCCGCCCGCGATGACCAGCTTCACCTCGCCGTTGAGCAGGGCGTACGCCTCCAGCAGGTCCAGGGAGCCCTTGCGGGGTTCGATGCCGCCGACCGTGAGGACGTACCGGCCGAGGCGCGCGCGCCATCGCTCCCGTGCCCTCGGGTCGGTGGCGGCGAAGCGGTCGTAGGCCACCCCGTTCGGGATGACCCGCGCCGTCAGGCCCCAGCCCTCCCGCAGTTCCTCGGCCACCGGCCGGGAGACGCAGATGTGCGCGTACGGCTCGACGATCGCCCTCTCGTGACAGGCGGCCAGCTCGGGCGTGGTGAAGTGGTCGAGGTGGTGGACGGTGCGGACACAGCGGCCGACGGCGTTGGCGCTGATGCAGTCCTGGGCGTGCACGATGTCGTACGGCGCCGGGTCGAAGGCGGCGCGGAGGGTGGCGATGGAGCGCAGGACGCGGGCGCCGACGCCCTCGCCGTCCGGCCCGTCCGGGAAGGGCACGATCCGCAGCCGTACCGCGGGATCGACCGGGCGGAAGAAGCCCGCGTCGCCGCCCCGGCCGAGCGTCCACACGGTCACGTCCTCGCCCAGCGCCGCGAGGGCCTCGGCGAGGGCGAGGGTGTGGACGACTCCGCCGCGCGGCCTGGTGGAGTAGCTGAGCAGGGCGATCTTCACGAGGGTGCCTCCCGGTAGGCGCCCGGCCGCCGTTCGTCGAGGTGGCGCAGGACGCGGCGGGCACGGTCGATCTCCTCGGACACGTCGACCTCGGCGACGGCCAGGCCGGCCTTCGCCCAGGTGCGGGCGAGGATGTCGCCGCCGGGCCCGACCACCTTGGCCTGGCCGAGGAAGCGCATGCCGCCCATGGCGCCGGTCTGGTTGGAGGAGGCGAGGACGACCTGGTTCTCGGCGGCGCGGGCCTGGTCGTAGAGGTCGAAGAGCCTGGCCTGCCGGTCCTGGGCCATGCGCGGGGCACGGTTGGTGATGCTGGTGGGCCAGGCGGACAGGCAGGCGAGGATCTCGGCGCCGTCCAGGGCCAGCGAACGGGCGGACTCGGGGAAGGTCTTGTCGTAGTCGATGAGCATGCCGAGCCGCCCGACGGGGGTGTCGAAGGCGTCGAAGCGGTCGCCGGGCGCGTAGGCCGCCGTCTCTCCGGCCGGGAGGTGGACCTTGCGGTGGCGGCCGAGGATCCCGTCGCCGGACACGCACACCGCGGCGTTGTAGCGTTCGGTGCCGCCGTCCTCGCGGTAGCCGACGCAGACCACCATCTCGGCGGCCAGCCGGGCGACCTGGAGGATCAGCGGGTCGTCCGGCTTCAGCGCGGGCGGCAGCGCCTCCGGGTCGGGGTGGCGCAGGTCGGCCAGGTAGCCGCCGAGCGCCGCGTCCGGCAGCACCAGGAGTCCGGCGCCCGACGCGCGGGCGTCGTCGATCAGCTTGGCGATCCTCGCCAGGTCGAACTCCAGGTCGCGCCCGAAGTGGGCGGCCACGGCCGCGATCCGGATCGTGCTCATACGGTGACTGCTCCCGCGGGTGTGTAGGTGTCCGGACGCCGGTCGCGCAGGTGCCCCAT
Source organism: Streptomyces sp. NPDC048277 (assembly GCF_040652235.1). NCBI lineage: Bacteria > Bacillati > Actinomycetota > Actinomycetes > Kitasatosporales > Streptomycetaceae > Streptomyces > Streptomyces sp. NPDC048277. The sequence goes on along the minus strand of NZ_JBEZLQ010000010.1, from coordinate 114,614 downwards.
GGCCCGGCGGGCGGTCTCCAGAGCCTGTACGACGTCCAGTTCGGCGACGGCGGTACCGGCCGTCACGCCCGTGTCCGCGAGGATCTCGCCGCCGGGGTCGACGACCTTGGCGCTGCCGACGAAGCGTAGCGACCCGAAGGTGCCCGCCTGGTTGGCGGACAGCCACACGATCTGGTTCTCCAGCGCCCGCGCCCGGTCGAACAGGTCGAAACGCCGCTTCCAGCGGTCCTCCGCCAGATTCGCCGCCGCGTTGGTGCGGGCGCCCGGCCAGGCGGAGACGCACACCCCGATCTCGGCGCCGTCGAGGGCGAGGGCCCGGGCGGACTCCGGGAAGGCCTTGTCGTAGCAGATCATCATGCCGATCCGGCCGACCGGGGTGTCGAAGGCGTGGAAGCGGTCCCCGGAGGCGTAGCTGGCGTCCTCGCTCAGCGGCTGGTGCACCTTGCGGTGGTTGCCGAGGACGCCGTCGCCGGTGACGCAGACGACACTGTTGTAGCGGGTGTCCCCGGCGGCCTCGCAGTAACCGGCCACGACGGTCATCCCGCCGGCGAGGTCCGCCAGCCGGCGGATCTCCGGGCCGTCGAGCGCGAGTGCCGGCGGGCCGGCGTCGAGCGCCGTGTCGTCGTCCAGGCTGAGCAGATAGCCGCCCAGGCACGCCTCGGGCAGGGCGAGCAGCCGTACGTCCCGCTCGCGGGCCTCCTCGATCAGTCGCCCGGCGATCGCGAAGTCCTCGTCCAGGTCGCGGCCGAACTCGGCGGCGACGGCCGCCATGCGCAGGGTGGTCATGCGGGTCCCATCCCGGTCACCGTGGACGTGACCGCTTCCGTGATCTCGCCGTCGGGCCAGCGCAGCCCGACACCTTCTCCAGTGGTCAGTGCGCCGCACTCGGCGCCGGTGGCGGGCCCGGCGGCGAGCGGCGGTGCGCCCGGGGTGTCGGCGGTGAGCATGGCGAACCCGGGGAAGCAGGTCAGCCAGTCGCCCGTGGTCGCCGCCCGCGGCCGCGGTACGGCGGCCACGTCGAGCACCGCCCGGCAGCCGCTCGCCTCGGCGAGCATGCCGAGGGTGCCGGCGATCCCGGCCATCGACACGTCCTTGGCGGCGGCGGGCCGGGCGGCGGCCACCGCGCCGGTCATGGCGCGCAGTTCGTCCGTACGGCGGCGGCTCGTGGAGTCCCACTGGCGGCCCCGGTAGCCGGGGCGCCAGCCGCCGCCGAGGTCGGCGGTCAGCCGGACGGCGTGTCCGGGCCGGCCCCCGCCGCCCGGCACCGGGTGCGCGGTGCGGCCGAGGGCGGTGACGGACAGGGCGGCGGGCACGCCGAGCTGGGTGTGGCCGCCGAGCACCGGAACGCCGTACGCGTGTGCCGCGCGCCCCAGCCCGTCCAGCACCCGTGCCGCGTGGTCGGCGTCCTTCGCGCCCAGCGCGTCCAGCAGACCGAGCGGCGAGGCTCCCATCGCCGCGAGGTCGTTGACGTTGACCAGGACCGCGCACCAGCCGGCCCACTCGGGGGCGCGCTCGACCATCGACGGCACGATCGCGTCGCACGCGGCGATCACGTCGGTACCGGGCACGGGTGCACCGTCGTCGCCCAGGAAACCGGCGCCGCCGAGGGCGGCCCGCTCGCTGGGCAGGAGCCCGCCGCGCGGGTCCGGCCGCCGGGCGCGGGCCGCCCGTTCGTGCAGGCCCGCGAGCAGCGGGCCGAGGGCGGCCTTGGCGGCGGCGGCCTGGGCTTCGATCCGGCCGATCGGCCACCGCATCAGCACATGAGGAGCGCCCGCCACGGTGACCGGGCGCACGCGGTGCCAGCCCAGCCGCCGGAACAGCACCTCGTTGCGGCTCTGCACGGTCGCGTCGAACCGCAGCACGCCCTCCGCCTCCGCCCGGGCGCAGGCGGCCCGGACCAGCGCGCCGCCGATGCCCCGGGGCCCGCGCGCACCCGGCGCGACGACCAGCCGTCCGCCCGCCCACCAGCCGAGGTCCGGCCCGTCGTGCACCGGGCCCAGGCGTACCCCGCCGACGACGGCTCCGTCCCGGTCCCGGGCGACCAGGACCACGGTACGGGGGTCGGCGTCGCGGTCGTCCAGGTCGTGTCCGGTGAACAACCGCTGTTCGTGGACGAAGACTTCGGTGCGCAGCCGCCGATAGGCCGCCAACTCGTGGGCGGTCTCGGCCTGTTGGATGCGGAAGGCCGGCCGGCGGGCGAGGGTGCTGCGGTCGCCGAGCAGTGCCAGGATGTCGGTCTGCTCGCCCGTCGCGGGGGCGGTCACGTCGTCGAGGTACACCGCCCTCACCCGCCCGCGGTCCCGAGCACGCTGCACGCCCCGCAGGCCGCACAGCCCGCCCGCTGGTCGGCGCCGCGCATCCCGGCGGCCCGCAGCTTCGCCGCCACGCCCTCGGTGACGTACCGGAGGAGTTCGGCGGCCGGGGCCGGGACGCCGTCGCGCGCGGCGAGGGTGCCGCCCATGGGCCGGAAGGGGACGACGAACGGATACACCCCCCGCTCGATCAACCTCCCTGCCCCGTCGATGAGTTCGTCGGGGTCCTCGCCGAGTCCGACCAGCAGGTAGGTCGACACCCGGTTCGGTCCGAAGACCCGTACCGCCTCGTCCCAGGCGGCCTCGTACTCGGCCATCGGGACGGACGACTTGCCCGGCATCCAGCGCCGGCGCACCTCGTCGTCGAGGGACTCGGCGTGGATGCCGATGGCGGTGGCCCCGGCGTCGCGCAGGGCCCGGATCCAGGACAGGTCCCCCGGCGGTTCGCACTGCACCTGGATCGGCAGGCCCGGGACGGCCCGCAGGACCGCGCGCACGGAGCGGACCAGGTTGCGGGCGCCCCGGTCGGCGCCGGTGGTGGTGCCCGTGGTCATCACCATCTGCCTGACGGCGTCCAGCCGCACGGCCGCCTCGGCGACCTCGGCGAGCTGCGCCGGGGTCTTGGCGGCGACGGTCGCTCCGGAGCGCAGGGACTCCTCGATGGTGCAGAACCGGCAGCGGTCGGACTCGGCGTAGCGGATGCAGGTCTGGACGACGGTGGTGGCGAGGACGTCGGCGCCGTGCAGACGGGCGATGTGCTCGTACGGGGTGCCGTCGGCGGTGCTGAGGTCGTAGAACTTCGGGCGGCGTACGGCGGTGAGGGTGAGGCCGGTGTCCTCGTCCCCCAGCCACACCCGGCCGTCGCGCACCCGGTAGGGGCTGTCGGGGTTGGTGGGCAGCGCGGCGTTGGCACCGTCGACGAGGACGTGTCCGTCGTCGCTGGGTCCCGCGCCGTCGGGGCGCCGTACGGGAGCGTCCAGCGCCACCCCGCGCAGGGCGAGTTCGGCGCGGGTCGTGATGCGGACGTCCACGGCGGTCGATCCGGTGCCAACGCTCACGGCGGGCCCCCTACAGCTGGTAGGTCGAGTTGATGATGGCGCCCTTGCGCGCGTAGTGGATCAGCGCGTCCTGGACGTCCAGGGGGTGGGTGGGGATGACACCCTCGATGAGGTCCTCCTCGCGGGCGCCGTGCAGGGAGAGGCCGAAGCGGCAGCAGTAGACCTTGCCGCCCTCGGCGATGAACGTCTTGAGCTGGTTGTTGATGTTGTGCTCGCCGGGGAAGGCGGAGTTGCCGACGGTCGGAAAACCGCGGGTGGCAAGGCAGTTGAGGGAGCCGGGGCCGTAGAAGTAGATGGCGGTCTCGAAGCCCTTGCGCAGGGCGCGGGTGGCCTGCAGGACCGCGACGAAGGACACCGAGGACTCGTGGGCGATGCCGTGGACCAGGGTGAAGTAGGTCTCGCCGTCCTCCGCCCGGTAGTCGGGGAAGACCTTGGTGGAACCGTAGATGCTGGTGCCCTCGGGCAGTGCGGGGTGCGGGATCTCGTCGAGGGACTTCCGCTCGACGTCGCTGAGTTCGGCGGTCTCGGACATGGCTGTCTCCTTGCCTGGTACGGGAGGTGGATGGAGGTCAGTCGTAGAGCGCGGCGAACGTGTCCCGGAAGACCCGGTCGCCCAGTTCGCCGCCGCCGGCGGCGGCCGTCATCCGGGCGTACTCCCCGGTGAAGTCGCCCCAGGGCTGGTCGCTGGCGAAGAGCACGCGGTCGTGGCCGAGGCCGCGGTGCTCGATCTCCCGGGCCAGCCAGTACGGCAGGAAGCCGATGGCCCAGGAGAGGTCGGTGTAGACGCGCTTGCCGGCGGCGATCCAGTCGAAGAACCGGGAGCCGGCGAGCTTGATGTGGCCGCTCATCCCGCCGCCGAAGTGGACGAGATGGACGGGGACTTCACCGGCGTACCACTCGACGAGGTGGCCCACCTCGTCGATGTCCGAGGCCGCGCCCGGGGAGGTGTGCACATGGACCACCAGGCCGTGGCGGGCCGCCATGGCGAAGATCCGGTCCAATTGCGGGCGGCAGGCCGGGTCCGTGGGCCGGCCGCCGAGCAGGAAGCTGAGCTTCAGGGCCTTCACCCCGGGCTCGCCCGCGAGTTTCAACGCCTGCTCGGTGCGCTGCGCGTCCTCGGGCCGGGGCGAGACCCACAGTCCGGCGCGGATCCGGTCGTCGCTCTGGGCCGCCTCGATCGCCAGCTCGTTGAAGGAGAACGCGATCGCGGGGTCGGGGACGCCGTAGTTCGGGATGACCAGGGCGCGTTCGGTGCCTTCCGCGTCCAGGTCGGCGATCAGCTGCCTGACCGTGGCGCGGGCGGTGGTGTCGGGGCGGACGGGCGGGCCGCCGTAGAAGGGGAAGGCGGGCAGCACCCCGATGTGGCGGTGCGCGTCGTAGACCATGGCTCGGTACCGGTCCTTCAGCCGATCGGGAGGGCGGAGGCGAGGTCGCTCGGGGCGCCGGTGAGGGTGCCGCACACGTCGGCGAGGCGGCGGGAGGCGTCGATGTGGCCCGCGAGGAACTCCGCGTCCCGGCCCACCGCTTCGAAGCGCCCCGAGCCCCACGAGTACTGCCAGGGCAGGCCCAGGAAGTACAGGCCGGGGACGCTGGTGGCGCCGCGCCAGTGCATCGGGTAGCCGCGGCCGTCGAAGACGGGAATCTCGATCCACCGGTGGTCGCGCCGGAAGCCGGTCGCCCAGACGACGGAGGTGATGCCGGCCTCGGCGAGGTCGAGTTCGCGGGGCTGCTCGGCGGGTTCCCACACGGGCACGTACCGGGGCTCCTCCGGGGCGTCGACGCCCCGCGCCGTGATGTGGGCGTCGATCGCGTCCTTGATGCCCTCCGCCACGGCGTCCGCGTGGTCCAGGTTCGTCCTCAGGTCGTCGGCGAACTCCGTCCGCCCGCCGCCGATCGCCGTGAGCCGGCCGTACAGGCGCATCCCGTCCCGGGCGAACGCGCGCAGGTCGATGTCCCGGCCGCCGCCCCGGCCCGTGACGTAGTGGTTGACCCGCATACGCACGGCGCCGGCGTCGTCGAACTCGTCGATGCTCTTGCCGTAGTGGCCCATGTCGTCCAGCCAGGCCACGCAGTCCCGGCCGCGGTAGAAGCGGGCCACGCGCGGGGCGCTGCCGACGGCCAGGTGCACCCGCCGGCCCGCCAGATGCAGGTCCTCCGCTATCTGGCAGCCGGACTGGCCGGTGCCCACGACGAGCACGGCTCCGTCGGGGAGCCGCTCCGGGCTGCGGTAACCGGAGGAATGGACCTGCTCGATGGAGTCGGGCAGCCGCTGGGCCATCGGCGGGACCGACGGCGTGTGGTACGGGCCGGTGGCGACCACCACCTGGTCGGCGGTGAAGTCCCCTGCCGTGGTGGCGAGTTCGTACGTCCCCTGCGGCGCCCGGCGCAGCCGGGTGACCGACACGCCCTCCGCCAACGGCGGCCGGAAGAAGGCGACATAGTCCTCCAGGTACCGGACGATCTCGTCACGGACCATGAAACCGCCGGGGTCGTCGCCCTGGTACGGGAACCCGGGAAGACGGCACTGCCAGTTCGGGGTCACCAGGCAGAAGGAGTCCCAGCGGCGTTCACGCCACTCGTGGCCGACCCGGTTCCTCTCGATCACGACGTGCCCGACACCGCGTTGCCGCAGGGCGTAGCTGACGGACAGGCCCGCCTGGCCGCCGCCGATCACGGCCACCGGGTGGTGGGACCCGGCGAGTTGGAGCGCCGGGCTCACCGAGGGCTCCCGTCCGCGCCGGTCAGGGACTCGACGGTGACCTTGGCACCGGGGACGGACGTGTACGCGGCGGCGGTCCGCTCGATCTGCGCGAGCTGGTCGGAGGCGCCGGTGCAGTGGAAGCCGAACTTCTCCTTCACCCGCTCCCCGGCGATTCCCAGGGCCGTTCGACTGCGCTCCACGAAATCGGCGAGTCCATATTCACCGCCGGCCGAGAAGTAGTCCTCCACAACCGTGGAAGGGGAATAGCAGCGCTGGGTCGCACCGTCGGGCCAGCGCACGTGAAAGTACGTCTCAGGCATGAGATCCTCCGGGGGAGGCACCGAGGCAGTGACCTCTCGCCGCTGCCTTACGGAGAACCACTTCAGCCCCGGCCCATTACCCGTCGAAGTCATCCGGAACAAGGCGGAGTTACCAAGACCTCACCGCGATCCCGGGGAACGCGTAACGCGTCTCCATTCCGGACGAATCACTTGGCACACCCATCCCTGTGCACACGGCATCTACGTACTCGACGGCACTCTGACGACCCACCAGGGCGAATATCCCGCGGCGACGACTGACGCACACCGGGCCCGAATTCGCGTCCGCCCCGAACACTCCGGTGCTAGACGGTCACATGGGCGTAGACCCAGGGCGCGGAGGCGTCGGTCTCGTCGACGGTCAGCAGGCCCGTGCCGACCGTGTCACCCTGTTCGGGGATGTCCGCGTAGAGGCCGGCGAGGTGGTGCCCCTTGGCGTCGATCTTCCAGGACAGCCCGACGGAGTCGATGTCGTCCTGGTCCAGGACGGCGTCACCTGCCGCCAGGTCCCCGGTGGTTCTCCCCAGGGACGTGACGAACTCCTTGAGGCCCGCCGGGGTGGTGCGGAAACGCAGATAGAGGTCCTGGCCGCTCTCCGCGCTGCCGTCACCCGGGACCACCAGGTAGGACGCGTCCCGGGCGGCGGCCGGCACCGCGAGCCGGAAGGTCTGCTGGAGCGCGGAGCCGGGGACGCCGTGTTTCTCCGCCGCGGTTCCGGAGGAGGACACGGGCGTCTGCGGAGTGACGGACACCACCGGCCAGACCACCACCGCGACGGCGGCCAAGAGCAGCACACCGCACAGCACGAGCAACAGCGGGACGGCGGCCCCCCGCGGAAGGCGCTCCTGGCGCACGGTGTCCGGCATCACGGCTTCTTCCTCATCATGGCCAGTCCCTGTTCCGTCTTGGCAGAGTCCCGCCCTGCGCGCATACAAATACCCGGGTGCCGGGACTCACACCGAGAACTCGCGTATCACCGTGTTGCGGAACACCGCGCTGCCGCCGATCGTGAACAGTGCGAGCCGGGTGTCCAGCAGGTACGGGAACACCTGGCTGGTGTGCACGTAGCGGCCGTCGTCGACGAACATCTCCACGGAGGTGCGGTCCACCAGGATGCGCAGCTTCACCGTGCCGGCGGACGGGTCGAACGGGGTGTGGCTCTCCTGCCACTTGCCGGACGTGTCGGCGTTCACCGTGTTGCGTCGGTTGAGGAAGGCGTAGTCGGCGTAGATCCCGGCGTCGATGTGCCGACCGCCGTCCGGAGAACGCCTCAACTGGAGCCCCGCGCCGGTTAGTTCGGACCAGGTGATCTCGGTCGTCACCTCGTAGGAGATGCCGGTGTAGTCGAGCAGCGTCGTGCCGTCCACGGTCACGTCGCCGAGGTTCACGGTGCGGGAGACGTGCGCGTCGAGGCCGGCGACGGGCTGGGAGGCGAGGTAGTAGGTGCCGTCGGATGCCCGCTTCAGGGTGACCTCGCGGACGATGGAGTCGGTGCCGTTGAACCCGTCGCAGTCGATGGTCGGGGTGGTGTTGGCGTAGTCCCAGTCGTTCACCCAGCCGATCGCGTACCGGGCGGCCGCGTCCACCGCGCCGCTCGCGTCCCGCTTCTCGAAGGTGACGGCGGCGTACCAGTCCCAGCCGTGGTCGAGCCACTGCGGGTCACTCGCGTCGGCGGTGAACGCGCTGCCGTCGAAGGAACCCGTCCAGTACGCGTACGTGTTGGGCAGCCCCGAGCCCTTGCCGTTGGCGCTCACGCCCAGCACCCACTTGACGGTGCCGTCGGCGGCGGTGACGCGGAACAGGTCGGGGCACTCCAGGACGCCGATGCCGTCATGGACGAAACCACCCACGTACGCCCAGGACTTGAGGTCGTCGGAGTGGTAGAAACCGATCTTGTCGTTCTCGGCGAGGGCCATCACCCAGCGGCCCCGGTCCTCGTCGCGGATCACCTTGGGGTCGCGGAAGTCGGCGACACCCGGGTTGGGCAGGACCGGGTCGGTCCCGTAGTTGCCGAAGGTCAGCCCGCCGTCGGTCGAGTAGTACAGGAACTGCTCCTGGTGGTCGGTGCCGCCGCCGGGGGACATGGTGACGATGACGACGACCGCGCCCGCGCCGAATCCGGCGGTGTTGCCGGTGTCGACCACCGCCGAGCCCGACCAGAGATCGCCGTTGGGCGTGGTGTCCTTGGGTACGGCGACCCCGCGGTCGGTGAAGGAGACCAGGTCCGTGGTAGTGGCCAGGCGCCACGCGGTGCCGACGGCGCCGGTGAAGTAGTCGGCGTTGTAGAGGTAGTAGTAGTGGTACTCGCCGTCGACCCAGACGGGCCGCTGCGGGTCGTTCTTCCACTGGTCGGGGACCGTGAAGTGGTACCCGGCGCGGTAACTCGCCCCGCTCGCCGCGGCCTCGGCTTCGGCTTCGGCCTTCGGTGCGGCCGTGGCCGTTCCCGTCGGCAGCAGTACGGCGGCTCCACCGGCGGCCGACCCCGCGAACAACGCTCTCCGGGAGATCCCGGGGATCCCCGAGGTTCCGGGCATGACGCATCGCCCCTTTCATGACTCATGACGCACCACGCACAAGGCGTGAAACAGCGGCTCGTGTGAACGAGGACTGTAGACCTAACTCGTTAAAGGTCAAGCGTTCCCGACCCTTGACAGGCCCTCGGCCCGGTTCCCATCATCTGGGGCATCACCCCTGAACTAACACGAGTTAGGCCCGTTCGATGACTGACTCGCACCTCCCCCGCCGCACGCTGCTGCGGTACGGCGCGTACGGGGCGGGGGCAGCCGCCCTGGCCGGTACCGCCGCGAGCTGGGACCGGCTCACCGGAGCCGACATCCCCGGCCGCGACGACGGCTCCCTCGTCGTCGCCACCCTGGGCTCCGCCTTCGACCCGGCCACCGTCGACGCCCTCGCCAAGGGCTTCCACCGTCTCCACCCCGACATCCCGCTGCGCGTGAACGCGGTGCAGGCCGTCGACTGGTCGGACTTCTTCGCGAAGATCCTCACCCAGATCGCCGCGGGCACCGCGCCCGACCTGGTCTACGTGGCCACCGAGGGCGTGCAGTTGTTCGCCCGGCAGCTCGGCGTGCCACTGGACCACTGGGTGCGCCGGGACGCGGCGGAGCTGCGTGAGTACTTCGCCGACGTCCACCCCTCGCTGGTGGAGTCGATGATGTACGAGGGCAACCTCTACCAACTCCCCATGGAGTTCAACGCCGCCGACATGTACCTCAACAAGCAGGTGCTGAAGCGGGCGGGCGCGGGCTTCCCTGCGGCCGACTGGAGCCGCGACGACTTCACCGCGCTGCTGCGGGAGTTGAAGCGGGCTAGCGACACGCACTTCACGCCGTACTTCTGGACCAACCGGCTGTGGGGCGGCGTGGTGCCCTGGCTCTTCGCGAACGGCACGAACCTGCTGAAGGAGTCCAGGGCGCCCGGCGGCTCCTGGCTGTGGGACACCTTCTACCCGGCCGCCGACCGGCAGGGGCGCGGCGGGGGCTTCCGCTGGACGACCCCGCAGGCCACCGCCGACCGGGTCGAGGAGGCGTACGACTATCTCGCCTCCCTCGTCCAGGAGAACCTGTGCACCCGGCCCGAGGGCGGCAACGGCAGCAACCTGGTCGGCGTGTTCTCCACCGGCCGCGTCGGCGTCACCCCGGCGGGCGGCTTCTGGGCGGGCGGCCTGCAGCTGGCCGGCATGCGGGCCGCCGACTACGACGTGCAGTACTTCCCGCGCTGGCGTACCCAGCGCCACCAGTTCGGCGCGGCGGGCTACGCGCTGCTGCGCACCTCCAAGAAGCAGGAGGCCGCCTGGGAGTTCATCAAGTACACCGCCCGCAAGGGCACCATGACCCGGCTGTTCCGGAGCAACCAGACCACCCCGGCCCGCCGTTCGATGCTGAACGCCGCCCGCTACGCCGAGAGCGGCCCGGCGCACTGGCAGGTCTTCTACGACACCCTCGACCGGTTCCCCGACACGGGCCCGATCCCCGCACCGCCGCAGGTCGCCGAGGTGACCGACGTCCTGCTCAAGTACACCGGCACCGCGCTGGCCTCGCCGCGCGCGGTGGGTCCCGCGCTGCGCCGGATGCAGGGCGACCTGGAGCAGGCCATGGAGCGTGAGATATGACGAACACCCAGGTACTGCAACTGAGTTCACGGCCCACCCCGCCACCCGCCGTCCCCGCCCGGCCCTCCGCCCGCGACCGTGGCACCCGGCTGCTGGCCGCGCTGTTCCTGGCGCCCACGGTCGTGGGCATCGTCGTCTTCACGGTCGTACCGATCATCGGGTCGATCGTGCTGAGCCTGTTCCACTGGAACGTGATCGACCCGCCCCGCTTCGCCGGCGGCGCCAACTACCGCACGATGTTCTCGGATTCGACCGTCCTGGTCTCCTTCCGCAACACGCTCTTCTTCATGGTCGTCGCGGTCGCGCTGCAACTGCTGATCGCGCTGACGCTGGCGATCGCGCTGAACGGCCGGATGCCGGTGTGGCTGCGGTCGGTGTTCCGTTCGGCGTTCTTCTTTCCGCTGGTGCTGTCCGCCGCGTCGATCTCGGTGGTGATGAAGTACCTGTTCAACCAGGACTTCGGGGTGGTGAACTGGCTGATCGGCCTGGTCGGGGTCGCGCCCGTGCCCTGGCTGACCTCGGAGCACGCGGCGATGGCCACGGTGATCCTGGTCTACGTCTGGCAGCAGTTCGGCTTCTCGTTCCTGCTGTTCGTCGGCGGTCTGAACAACATCCCCAAGGAGATCCACGAGGCCGCCGCCCTCGACGGCGCGAGGGGCCTGCGCAAGCACCTCGGCATCACGCTGCCGCTGCTGTCGCCGACGCTGCTCGTCGCGTCGGTCGTCGGCATCATCAACGCCCTGCAGGTCTTCGAGCAGCCGTACGTCCTCACCGACGGCGGACCCGGCGACTCCACCCGCACCGTGGTCATGGTGATCTACGAACGGGCCTTCGAGCAGCTGAACTTCGGTGAGGCGTCCGCGGTGGGCGTGCTGCTCTTCGCGCTGATCATGGCGGTCACCGCCGTCCAGTTCCGGCTCAGCCGGCGTTTCGTCCACTACCAGTGAGCCGGTGAGCCGCATGAGCGCTACGAGCCAAGCAGTTCCGTCCCTGAGCCGCGTACGGTATTCGCTCTCCCCCTGGACCCGGATCGCCGCACTGACCGTGTGCGCCCTGGTGACGCTCGGCCCGGTCATCTGGACCGTCTCCACCTCCCTGCGCACCCCCGCCCAGTCCTTCGACCTGCCCCCGCGGATCATCCCGACGCACCCGACGACCGCCGCCTACCACGGGGTCTTCCAGCAGATCGACGTATGGCTGCTCGCCCTGAACTCCACCCTGGTGACGGCGCTGATCGCCGTCGGCCAGATGATCACGGCGGGCCTGGCCGGATACGCCTTCGCGCGCCTGGAGTTCCGCTTCAAGAAACCGCTGTTCGGCCTGGTCCTGGCGACCATGATGGTGCCGTTGCAGGTCACCATCGTGCCCGTGTTCCTGGTGCTGAAGTCGATGGGCCTCACCGACACGCTCCTCGGCCTGATCATCCCGGCCTTCCCGACCGCCTTCGGCACCTTCCTGATGCGCCAGTACTTCCTCGGCATGCCGAAGGACCTGGGCGAGGCGGCCATGCTGGACGGCGCGGGGCCCTGGCGGATCTTCCGCTCGGTGTACGCGCCGCTGGCCGCACCCGGCCTGGCGATCGTCGGCGTACTGGCCTTCAACTACCACTGGAACGAGTTCTTCCGCCCGCTGATCCTGGAGACCTCCGGCCAGAACTACACGCTTCCGCTGGGCCTGGTCTCCCTCCAGGGCAACCTCGGCACCGGGTCGATCTCGGTGGTCCTGGCCGGGGTCGTGCTGTCGATGCTCCCTGCCGTCGCCGTGTTCGTCGTAGGCCAGCGCCCGTTGCGCGAGGGCATCACCTCGGCAGGAGTCAACAGGTGACCCACACCCCCCGTTTCCGGGTCCGTCCGCCCGCCGGCTGGATCAACGACCCCAACGGCCCGTTCCGTTGGCGCGACCGCCACCACCTCTTCTTCCAGTACAACCCCGACTCCCCCATCCACACCGACATCCACTGGGGCCACGCCTCCAGCCGCGACCTGGTCCGCTGGGACCACCACCCGGTCGCCCTCGCGCCGGCACCCGGCGGCCCGGACGAGGCCGGCTGCTGGTCGGGCTGCGTGGTCGACGACGCCGGCACACCGACCGCCGTGTACACGGGAATCGACCACGGCCACACCGGTCTCGGCACCATCTGCCTGGCGCGGGCGGCGGACCCGGACGACGAGCTGCTGACCGAGTGGAAGCCACTGCCGACGCCGGTGGTGACGGGCCCGCCGCCGGGCCTGGACGTGGTGATGTTCCGCGACCCCTTCATCTTCGGCTTCACGGACCGGCGTTGGGCCCTCGTCGGGGCCGGGCACGCCGACGGCACGCCGTCGGTCCTGCTCTACGACTGCGACGACCTGGCCGACTGGCGGTTCGCCGGTGTGCTGCTGGACGGCAACGACCCGGTGGCCGCCGGGGCGTTCGGCGACAAGGGGGCGGTGGGCTGGGAGTGCCCGCAGCTGTACGGGACACCGGGCGGCGACCACGTACTCCTCCTGTCCCTGTGGGACGGGGATCCGTGCTCGACCGGATATCTGACCGGCCGTCTGGAAGCGGATGGCGAGGGCGGGTTGGGGTTCGTGACGCGGGTCGGCGGTCGGCTCGACCAGGGGCGGGACTTCTACGCTCCCGCCGTGCTCCAGGAGCCGGACCGCGCACTGCTGTGGGGCTGGTCGTGGGAGGCCCGCCCGCAGGAGGAGGTGGCGCGTGCCGGATGGGCGGGCGTACTCACCGCGCCACGGGTCGTCGACGTACACCCCGACGGCTCGCTGCGCGTCCGCCCGGCCCCCGAACTCGAACTCCTGCGCCCGGCCGAGCCGTTCGTCACCGCACCGGGCCGGACTCCGCTCCCGGGGACGTACGACCTGACGGTCACCGCATACGGACCGACCACGGTGAGCCTGCTCCGGAACTCCGCGGGCCGCGAGCTGACCGTCCGGGTGGACCCCGCCTCGGGGACCGTCCTCCTCGACCGCAGCGCCTGGCCCCGGACCGGCAGGGAGGGTTCCGCCCCGATCACCGTGCACGTGCCGAAGGCGCCGGACCTCGCGCTCCGGCTGCTCGTCGACGGCTCGCTCCTCGAACTCTTCGTCGCGGAGCGGGCGATGGTCACCGAGCGCGTCTACCGGCGCCCCGGCGACATCGCCGAGCTGACGGTCGACGGGCCGGGTGCCCGGGTCACCGGGTGGGCGCCGGACCCACGGAGTCCCGGCTGACCACGGCACCGGCCAGCCGCCGGACGGTCGCGGGCGGTGTCCGGCCGGTGTCGATGGCGTCCAGGAGCAGCCGGGCCGCCGCCTCGCCCATCGCCCGGTGCGGCAGCGCGACCGAGGTGAGGGGCGGGGTGAGGAACGCGGCCATGTGCTCCTGGTCGTCGTAGCCGACCACCGACAGATCGGCGGGAACATCGATCCCGAGCCGGGTCGCGGCGTGCAGGACACCCGCCGCGACCCGGTCGTTGTAGCAGAGGACGCCCGTGGGGCGGCGGCCCGGCCCGGCCCCGTCGAGCAGGCGCAGCGCCCCCGCGTATCCGGCGGAGATCTCCCCGCCGCCGCGCACGATCCACTCCTCGGGCAGGGTGACGCCCTCGGCGCGCAGCGCGTCCCGGAAGCCGCGGGTGCGTTCCGCCGAGGCGATGTCGTCCAGTCCGCCGATCACGGCGAGCCGGCGGTGCCCCGCGCCGAGCAGCAGCCGGGCCGCGGCACGGCCGCCGGCGCGCTCGGCGGGGACCACGGCGGGCAGGGAGTCGTCCTCGGGCAGACAGTTGGCCAGCACGGAGTGGGTGCGGTGCAGGCCCTCGGGGACGCGTACCCGGCGCAGGGACATGGCCGCGTAGATGATGCCGTCCACGCGGCGGTCGAGGAGTTCCGCGACGGCCGCGTCCTCCTTGGCCGGGTCACCGCCGGAGTCGACGGTGAGGACGAGATGATCGCTGTCCCAGGCGGTCTCCATGGCCCCGCGCAGCAGCCGGCCGGCGAACGGCGAGGACGCGATCTCGTCGGTGACCAGCCCGATCACGGCCGTACGACGGCGGCGCAGACCGCGGGCGACGGGGTCGGGGCGGTAGCCCAGCTGGGCGGCGGCCTGCCGGATGCGTTCCTGGGTGGCAGGCGAGAGGTTGCCCTCGGCACGGCCGTTGAACACGAAGGACACCGCGGTGTGCGACACGCCGGCGAGCTGGGCCACGTCCCGCGACGTCGGCCGCCCGGCCCCCGTGCCCCTGCTCTCCCCGGCACCACCCACGCCGTCCGCCGCCTTCGCCCAGCCCGTCCCTGTCGATCACCGTCCACCCTATCCGCGGGGGACGCCACGGCACACGGGAGACCCCGGGCCCTGAGGGCCGGCTTCGGGCGGGGCGCGAGCACGTCTGCCGCTGGTCAATGACAGAGCTGCAGGTCAGAGCGTTGGCGGCACCGGCCGTCTTCCCAGGTCGGACGAGGTTTGACGCCTCACCCCTGCTCGGCCCTTGCCAGTCCTTTCCCGTCCTTGTGTCCAGCCTGCGTCACGAGCGCGTCCCCGCTGGACGAGCCAGGCCGCCGCAGGGTCCGCTCCAGCGCACTCGGGCCACGCCACCGGCCGTCCTGCAGCCTTTACGATGACTCCTGTTACCGCAGTGCAGAAGGAGACGCTGGGCATGCGACGGTTGGGTGATCTGGAGGCGGAGATCATGGACCGTCTGTGGAGGTGGAGGCGCTCGGCGACCGTGCGCGAGATCGTCGACGACATCAACCGGACCCGGCCCGTCGCCTACACCACCGTGATGACCGTGGCCAACATCCTCCACAGCAAGGGCTGGCTGGTGCGCGAGCAGAAAGACGGCCGCGCCTGGCTCTACGAACCGGTCCGCACGCGGGAAGAGTACGCGGCCGCCCTCATGGAGGACGCCCTGAGTGCCAGCGAGGATCGCCCCGTTGCGCTGACCCACTTCGTGGACCAGATGTCGTCGGCCGAGATCTCCGCGCTCCGCAAGGCCCTTCGGAACGCGGGAAAACGCGCGGACACATGACCGTGGCCCGGCGCGCCGCTGCCGCCGCCGCTGCCGAGCCGGGACGAGGTCAAGTCCAAGGCGGACCTGTGTACCGCGTGGGTCTGTGCACGGGAAGGGCGCAGATCCTGCACGCCCCGCGGCCCGGCGCCGTCGTCCGGTACGAGTCAGTGGACACGATCGGCGGGCCTTTCGTGTCCGGCGTCCGCGTCCGGCCCCGATTCCGAGACGTCCCGGGCAAGGCTCCCGGCTTTCCGACCACCGCCCCCGCACCTCGGTGAGGCGGCGGTCCGTCCGGGCGTCCGTCAGGCCTGGTAGGCCACCAGCGCCATCATCCCCGCCTCGCCGTGGTAGGCGTTGTGGCAGTGCAGCATCCACTGCCCCGGGTTGTCGGCGTCGAAGAACACGGACACCGTCCTCTTCGGCAGCACGATCGTGGTGTCCTTGCGCGGACCGGCGGTGCCGAGCTGGTAGGTGTGGCCGTGCAGGTGCATCGGGTGCCACATGGTGGTCTTGTTGACGAAGTCCAGGCGGACCCGCTCGCCCTGCTCGACCAGGACGGGGTTCGCGGTCGGGTCGTTCATGTCGAACCGCTTGCCGTTGACACCCCAGTCGTACTTGCCCATGCCGCCGGTCAGTTCGATGCGGTGGACGCGGTCGGCCTTCTTCGAGTCGAGACGGACGTCGTCCGCCGCCTCCAGCTGGGCGGCGGACATGATCATGCCGTCCAGCTGCGAGGGGCGGACGGTGGGCTTCGGCATGCTGCCGGCTCCGGTACGCACCACCGCCATGCCGTTGGCACTCTTTCCCTCGGCGAGGGCGACCAGCGGGAAGACGCCGTCGTCGAGGGTGACGGTGACGTCGTACCGCTCCCCCATACCGACCAGCAGAGCGTCGACAGATGTCGGCTTGACCGGGAAGCCGTCGGTGTGGGTGATCGTCATCCTGTGACCGCCGAGCGCCACCCGGTACGCGGTGTCGCCGGCGGCGTTGAGGATGCGGAGCCGGATCCGCCGGCCGGGCTTGCCCGTGTAGACGTCCGGGTCTGCCGGGACACGCCCGTTGACCAGGTGGTAGGGGTACTTGACGTCGCCGGCGTCGCCGCCGAGCAGCTTGCTGTCGGCACTCATGAGCATGAACTTCATCGGCATGCCTCCGGAGGAGGACGCGGACGCCGACGGAGAGGCACTCATGCCGTCCATGCTCCCGCCGCTCATGTCCATGCCGCCCATGCCCATACCCATGCCCCCCGTGCCCATGCCGCCCATGCCCTGCTTGAGTTCGGCGAAGACCTCGTCGGGGGTGCCGGTGACTCCGTCGACCCAGTCGTCGAGCACGACGACCCACTCGTCGTCGTACTGAAGCGGTTCCCTGGGGTCTTCCACGATCAGCGGGGCGTGAAGACCCCGGTCGAGCTGGACGCCGACGTGCGGATGGAAGAAGTAGGTGCCGGGGGCGTCGGCGACGAAGCGGTAGGTGAAGTTGCTGCCGGCGCGTACGGCGGCCTGCGTGACCGGGGGCACGCCGTCCATGTCGGCACGCAGGGCTATGCCGTGCCAGTGGACGGAGGTGGTCGTCTTGTCGGGCAGCTGGTTGGACAGCTCGGCGACAAGAGTGTCGCCCGCGGACAGGCGCAGTTCCTTGCCCGGAGCCCGGCCGCCGAAGGCCCAGCTGTCGGCCATGACCCCGCCGCCGAGGTCGAGCATGGCGCGCGCCGCGGTCAGGGTCACCTGCCGCGTCCTGCCGGTGCTCCTGCGCTTCTTCTCGACGGCGACGACCTCCGCGCCATCGGGGCTGACCAGAGAGGGGGTCGAGTTGCCGGAGCCGTTGCTGCACGCGGCGAGCGCGCCCGCGCCCGCGACGCCGAGCCCGGCCAGCAGGAAGGAGCGGCGGTTGATGATGTTCATGTCGTTCACGTGGGGAGTCCTCTACTCGGTGTGGCGTCGGCCGGACCGCGCGCGGGCAGCACCGCTCGCGTACCCGGGGGGACGCGGCGGCGGCTCGCGGGATCCGGCCTAGATCAGCAGCCGGGAGAGGACGGAGAGATCAGGGGGCGCGCGGTACGACGTCCCGGTCGGATCGCGCTGGACGGACATGGCTGGGAAGGCATCCGGCCGGACGGCGGTGACAGCGGCAGGCGGCGGCAGAAGTGTCGCCGTGCCGACGTTCACGGCCGAGCAGTGCTGCATGCCGGGACCGGAGCAGGCACCGCCGTCACCGCCCATCGCCGTGTTCGCGGTCCTGAGGGCCGTGCCGTGCACGGCCGGGGCGGCCGTCGGGGTCATGGCGGCGGTCATGGCGGCGGCGGTCATGTGATCCGTGCCGGCCATCGCACTCGTGGAGTGGGTGGGCATGACCGCGGACGTCGTGTCGTGGTGGACGAGTACGGCGAGTGCGGCGAGCAGCGCGACGACCACGGCCCGCGCGCAGCGCGCAGCGCCGCCTCGGGCTCCGGCCTGCCGGTCTGTGGCTGTCGTCATCGCCTTCCGCGCTCTGTTCTGTCTGACACGACCCACCCACTATACCTACTGGGGTATATGCATCTACTAAGTGGGCTGCGCACACAACGTCGACCGACGACCGGCCTCCGCAGGGCACGCGGCGCCCGTCATCCCGAGGCGGCCATCTTCTTGCCCGCGGGCGTCACGGCGAACCATGTGCCGTTCTTGCCCTGGCCGTTCATCTCGCCGGCCTTGGTGTCGCCCATGTAGCGGTACAGCGGCCAGCCGGCGAGGGTGACCTGCTTCATGCCGTCGTCGCGGGTGAGGACACCGACCTTGGCCTGCACGCCCATCCCCTGCGGGGTGCCGTCGGCCATGACCGGCATCCAGGTCTCCGCACAACTACCGGTGCACATCGACATGTTCACCTGGTCCTTGTCGTAGCGGTAGAGCGTGAAGCCCTGGGCGTCGGTGACCACCGTCCCCATGCCGGACATCGCCTTGGACATCAGCATGTTCGTGCTGACCATGTGGCCCGTGCCACTGCTCGCGGTGGACGTGCCACCGGCGGCGGGCGCCGTGGTCCCGGCGGGTGCGGAGGTCTCCGGCGCGACCGCGCCGGTGTTCGTGGAGTTGTCGCTGGACGATCCACACGCGGTGAGCAGCAACGCCGAGGCGACGCCCGAGGCCATGACGAGGGCAATGCGGTGCCGGGACACGAAATTCTCCCTTGTTGTCACACGGATTATCTACTGATGCCCTTAGTACGTTAGTGGACAGCGAATCGTTCAGACACAGGAGACACACATGGCCACGGTGTTGTACGGCCCGTAGTGGGGAGACGACGGTGTCCGTCTCCAACGGGCAGGCGCCCTCGCCGTGCCCGGTCCCAGGCACCTCCGCCCGCTCGCCGGACCCGCACACATTCTTGAAGTTCTGCTGCAGTAGGGCTGGTCTGCCGCTGCCGGTCGTCTCCCTAGTGTCGGCCACGTGAGTACACGCCCCGGCGTGTACTCACCCTCCCCCGCGTTCCTCCCTCCCCCGGAGTGCCCGAGATGGCCGACAGCAACACCCGTACGACGCAGCCGCCGCACCGTCCGCCCCGCAACTCCCTTGTCCGTCCGAACAAGTGGTGGATGCTCGGTGGGGTCTCCGTGGCCACGTTCATGCTGCTGCTCGACGTGACGGTCGTGAACGTCGCCCTGCCCGACATGCAACGCTCGCTGGACTCCAGCTTCTTCGACCTGCAGTGGGTCATCGACTCCTACGCCCTGACGCTGGCGGCGTTCCTGCTCGCCGCGGGCACGCTGGCGGACCGGCTGGGGCGGCGGCGCGTCTTCGTGATCGGGCTCGCGATCTTCGCTGTGGCCTCACTCACGTGCGGTCTGGCCACCGGGACGGCGATGCTCAACACCGCCCGGGCCGTCCAGGGCGTCGGCGGCGCAGTCATGTACGCCGTCTCGCCCGCGTTGATCGCCAACCACTTCCAGGGCAAGCAGCGCGGCATCGCCTTCGGCATCTCCGGTGGCGTCACGGGCCTGGCCGTCGCGCTCGGCCCGCTGATCGGCGGGGCGCTCACCGCGATCAGCTGGCGGTGGATCTTCCTGCTGAACGTGCCGATCGGCGTCCTCGTGATCGCGGTCATGCTGACCCGGGCCGCCGAGTCCCGCGACCCGCAGAGCAAGCGCATCGACTGGGCCGGTCTCGTCGTCTTCTCGGTCGCGCTCACCATGCTCGTCCTCGCTCTCATCCGCGGCGAGTCCCAGGGCTGGACGGACCCGCTCATCGTCGGCCTGTTCGTCGGGGTCGCGGTCCTGCTGCCGCTGTTCGTCCTGATCGAACGGGGCAGGCCGGAGCCGATGCTGGACCTGGACCTGTTCCGCAACCGGTCCTTCAACGGCCTCGGCCTCGCGACCCTGGCGGCCAACGCGGCACTGAACGTGGCCATCCTGCTCCAGGTGCTGTACATGCAGTACGTCCTCGGCTTCTCCGCGTACGGCACCGGCATCCGCTACCTGCCGCTCACCGTGGCCCTGTTCGTCGCCGCGGCCGTCGCGGGCACCTTCTCGGAGCGGATGCCGGCCCGGCTCCTGGTCGGAATCGGCTGTGTCGCGCTCGGGCTCGGCATGCTGGCCGTCCGCGGCATCACCACCGACTCCGAATGGACCGACCTGCTGCCCGGCATGCTGCTGGCGGGCTTCGGCATGGGGGTGTTCAACCCCGTGCGCGCTGCCAGCGCCGTGGCCCTGGTGCCGTTGCGGCGGGCGGGCATGGCGTCCGGGATCAGTGAGACCTTCCAGCAGGGCGGCGTCGCCCTGGGCATCGCGGCCTTCGGTTCCATGGCCCACAGCAGGATGGCGGACCACTTCTCCGACGCCATCGCCTCCTCGGGGCAGTTGCCCGCCCAGGAGACGGCCAGGCTCACGGACATGGTCGCCGCCGGCCAGCTCACCGAGGTGGCCGCCGCGGTGCCGCCCGGGCAGCGTGCACTGGTCGCCGGTACCGCCAACGACGCGTTCATCGCCGGAATGGACCTGGTCATGCGGGTCGGCGGGATCGTTGCGGTCGTCGGTGGGGTCCTCGGCCTCGCCCTGATGCGGCGGCGCGACTTCCCCGACCGGTCCGCCGCCCCCGAGCAGACCGCGGAACCCGTGCCCACCACCTGAACGGCCCCGCCCGGCAGGCAACGCCCGAACACCCCCGCCCACAGACCTGACGAAGAGGGAGTCCGCCATGAGCCGTTTTCTCATCTACACCGCACCGGGCAGCGGGCATGTGTACCCGTTGATCCCGACCCTGCTCGAACTGCGCGGCCACGGCCACCACATCGTCGTCTACGCCGAGGAGTCCAGCCTGGACACGCTGCGGAATCTCGGCTTCGACGCGGTGGCGATCAGCCCCGAGATCGAGAAGCGGGAGGACGACACCTGGAAGGCACACACCCCGATCGGCGCGCTGCGCCGATCGGTGGCGATGTACGTCGACCGGACCCGGCCCGAGGCCGCCGACCTCCGGAGCGCGGTGGCCGAGTGGACGCCGGACGTGATCGCGCTGGACAACAACTGCTGGGGCGCCGCCGCGGCGGCGGAGTCGTCCGGCGTGCCCTGGGCGCAGGTGGCCACCTTCCTGCTCCCGTTGACCACCCGGGACGCCCCGCCCTTCGGGCTCGGGCTCAGGCCCGCGAGGAGCTGGGTCGGCCGACTGCGCGACGAGGTGCTCCGGCAGGGCGCGCTGCCGCTGTTCAACTCGGCGCTGCCGCCGGTGAACAGGCTGCGGCGCGAGCTCGGCCTGTCAAAGGTCCGGAGCGTGCCCGACCTGTACATGACGGCACCGCTGGTCCTGTCCTACACGGCCCAGCCTCTCGAGTACCCGCGCACCGAACTCCCGCCGTCCGTCCGCTTCGTCGGCCCCAGCAGCTGGGACCCGGCCGCCGACGACGAGGAGCCTGAGTGGCTCGCCGGAATCGAGCGGCCGATCGTCCTGGTCACCGTCTCCACGGTGTTCCAGGACGACGCCAAGCTGATCCAGGCCGCCCTGGACGCCCTGGCCGACGAGCCCTACGACGTCGTCGTCACGACCGCGTCCATCGATCCGCGCCGCTTCAACGCGCCCGCCAACGCCCATCTGGTCACGTTCGTCCCGCACAGCCTGGTGCTGCGGCGGGCGGCCTGCGTGGTGTGCCACGGCGGCATGGGCATCACCCAGAAGTCGCTACTGGCCGGGGTCCCCGTGTGCATCGTGCCGTTCGGCCGGGACCAGATCGAGGTCGCACGGCGGGTCGAACTGGCGGGTGCGGGGACGCGTCTGCCCGCGGGACGGCTGACTCCGGGACGTCTGCGCGCGGCGGTGCGTCAGGCAATGGCGAAGAAGCAGCAGACCGTACGGGTGGCGGAACGGCTCGCCGCGGCCGGTGGCGCCCCGGCGGCGGCCGCCGAACTGGAAAAGCTGGTCACCGCACGGCACTGACCCGGACTCAGGCCTCGGGCCGCTCGACCACTGCCCCCGCGCCGCCCTGACGGGCCGCCTTCCCCTCCCCCACGAGCCCATCAGGGCGCGCGGCCGTCCGGCCGCTGTCGGCCAGCGCCGTTGCCGGCACCATCCGCGGCAGGATCGCCCGCGCGACCAGGCCGTGCGGTTCGGCGTCGGCCAGTTCCAGCCTGGCGCCGCCGGCGGTGAGCAGTGCCTTGGCGATGGCCAGCCCCAGGCCGGAACCGCCTCGGCGGGTCGGCTGGCGCCCACGCCAGAAGCGGTCGGTCGCCCGCTCCTTCTCCTCCGCCGACATCCCGGGTCCCGCGTCCTGGACCTCCACGTACACCGAAGCGTTGTCGGAGCGGATCCGCACGGTCACCCGTCCTCCCCATGGGGAGAAGCCGAGCGCGTTGTCCAGCAGGACGTCCAGCACCTGGTCCAACGCACCCGGCAGGCAGGTGGCGGGTGCGCCGCGTCCCTGTACCGCTATCGTGATGCCCGCTTCTTCGGCCCGGTTGCTCAGCGCCCTGGCACGCGCCTCCACGACCGCCCGCACGTCGATGACACTGCTCCCGCCGTCCGCGTCGGCGGCGTTCGCCAGGACCAGGAGTTCGTCCAGTATGCGGCTGAGGCGGTCCGCTTCGGAGACCGCGATCGCCAGGTTCTCCCGCCCGTCCTCCGGTACGACGGCCTCCAGCGCCTCGACCCGCACCCGCAGCGCCGTCAGCGGGTTGCGCATCTGGTGCGAGGCGTCCGCGACGAAGCTGCGCTGCGCCTCCAGCATCACGACCAGCCGGTCCGTCATACCGTTGACGGCCTCGGCCAGTTCCCGCAACTCGGTCGGTCCGCGGTCCGTGGACGCCCGTACCGAGTACTGCCCCTGGGAGATTCGGCGAACCGCCTCCTGCAGCCGTCGGGCAGGGCTCAGGCTCCAGCGCACCAGGGGTATCCCCACCGCTGCCGAGGCCAGCAGTCCGGCCAGGGCCACCCCCAGGAGAATCAGTGCGTCCTTCGTCACCTGTGAACGCAGGGACGCCGTCGAGGAGATGGTCGCCACCGCGCCGACCGGCTTCCCACGTCTCAGCACCGGCTCGGCCACGAACAGCGGGCGCGCGCTGACGTTGAAGGAGTAGTCCAGCGGCACGGTGCTCTCTCCCGCGAGCGCGCCGTCCAGCGTCCGCCGCCACTCCGCATCGCTGATCCGCGTCCCCGGACGGGTGGTGAAGGTCAGTCGTCCCTGGGCGTCGAAGTACATCGCAACGGCGTTCTCCTGCTTGCCGTAGGCCGTCGCCTGTGTCCTCCAGTCGTCGTCCGGAGCGGGTGCGCCGGTGGTCGCCTCTGCCGCCGAGGCGAGGGAGAAGGCTTTGGAGACCTGGTGGATCACCAGATGGTGGTAGTTGTTCATGGCCAGGCTGAAACCGAGCGGAACCTCCGTCGCCAGCAGCAGCGCGGCGGTGAGGCAGAGGTAAACGATCATCAGACGGCGTCGCATGGTGCGCCCTTCGTCGGACAGGCGCCGTCACGAAGCCGGCGGGGAACCCAGACGGAATCCGACCCCGCGCTGGGTCTCGATCCATTCGTAGGACCCGAGCTTCCGCCGCAGCGCGCCGATGTGGACATCGAGCGTGCGGGTCGAACCGAACCAGTTCTCGTCCCAGACCCGGTTGATGATGTCCTCCCGGGTGTGCACGGCATCCGGCTCTTCCACCAGCATGACAAGTAACTCGAATTCCTTACGGGTGAGTTCCAGGGAATCCCTGTTCAGGGTGACGGAGCGACTGCGGAGGTCGAGCTGGAGCGGCCCGACGCCGATGACGTCCCGGCGCTGGGTGGCACACGACGGGTCGTGCGCCGACGAGCCGACTCCGCAGCGGCAGGTCCGGCGCAGGACGGCTTCCATACGCGCCCTGAGTTCATGCACGGAGTACGGCTTGACGACGTAGTCGTCGGCCCCCGCCTGCAGCGCCAGGACCTTGTCTATTTCCTCGGCGCGAGCGGTGAGAACGATGATCGGCACCGTGGACCGAAAACGTATCCGCTTGCAGACCTCCACCCCGTCCAGGTCCGGCAGGCCGAGATCGAGCAGGACCATCTCGCAGTCCTCCAGATACGCCAGCCCTTCGGCGGCGGTCGGCGCGATAACGATGTCATGGCCGCACTGGCGCAGCGCGGTGTCCAAGGCATCGGCAACACGCTCGTCGTCTTCCACCAGCAGAACGCGCATAAGGTCCCCCCGCAAGGCCCTGCTCAACTCGCCCACTGAAACGGGCATTCGAGAGTCTACTAAGCCGCATAGCGGTAGGCAGTGTCAATCAGTTGTGAATCCTCTGCATGTCGCTTGCCGGATGACTGCAACACCGGCCGGTAACCTCAGCACGCACCCCTGTCCAACAGCGGTCGGCATCACCCTCCTCACCGGAACCAACCGAAGAGAGCGACGTGCGCGAGGCGACCTCGGTGGGCAGCATCGAGATCGCCGCCTGCCCGACCACGGTGTACGGAATCATCACGGATCTCTCCCTCTGGCAGGGCTTCATGACCGAGACCGGGACCCCGGACCACGCCGGGGAGATCGCCCTGACTCCCGGCTCGACCTTCCACACCTGGAACCGCAACGGCCCGTGGCGGTGGCGTACGACCACCGTCATCCTGGAAGCGGTGCCGCACGAACGGCTCGCGTTCCGTGTCACCTCCCTCGGGCACCAGGTTGCCGTCTGGCGCTACGACATCGTCCCGACCTCGCGGGGCAGTCGCGTCACCGAGAGCACCCGCGACCTGCGCGGCACGGCCATGCTGCTGATCTCCGTCGCCACCACCGGTGTCGTGAACCGGGCCAGGCACAACAGGCGCAACATCGATCTCACCCTGGCCAGGCTCAAAGCCCAGGCGGAAGCCGCACAACAGAGCTGACCCGCCGCGACGATCAAGCTCTGTCAGCGGCAACGGCAACCCGACGTCAAGCCCGGCAAGAGACTGCGCAATTCTGATGCACGGTCAGCTGCACATCGCTTACGCACTACTGCCAGCTGTCTGAATTCCTCTTGCATCACCGCCTCATACGTTGGGTGCATCGCCGGGGCCCACGGGTAAACGCCCTGGTCCCGTAAGTCTCCAGACATTCCGGCGATCTTCCATCGACAACGTAAGGCTCGCGGAAATGCACTTTCTGGAACACGAACGCGCCACACTCACCGATCTCCTCCCGGGCCTGGACGACGCTCTCGCCGCCGCCCCGTTGCCGACGTGGGAGACACCCGGCAACCCGGGACTGGACCACTTCCGTGCCGCCGGCGGTCCGGGCCTGCTGGTGCCGGCGGAGCACGGGGGCAAGGGTGTCGACCTGCTCACCGCGGTGCGCGTGCAGCGCGCGGTGGGGTCCCGGTCGCCTTCTCTGGCGATCGCCACGACCATGCACCACTTCTCCGTCGCCTCCCTGGTGGAGACCGCCGCCCGCAGCAGCGGGATGGAGTGGATGCTGCTGGCCGCCATCGCCGGGGAGAACCTGCTGCTCGCCTCGGGATTCGCCGAAGGCCGCACGGGCCAGGGCATCCTCAACCCCGCGATCACAGCGCGGGTGGAAGGAGACAAGGTCTGGCTGAACGGCGCGAAGAAGCCCTGCAGCCTCGCCTGGTCCATGGACCTGCTCACCGCCTCCTTCCCGTTCCCGGCGGAGAACGGCACAGCACGCCTGGCCGTCGCCGTCGTCCCGGCGAAGACCCCCGGACTGTCGGTGCGCCCCTTCTGGAAGAGCTCCGTGCTCGCAGGCGCGGAGAGCGACGAGGTCGTCCTGGAGGACGTGGAGGTCCCGGGCGACCTGCTGGTGCGCACCGACGTCGGCGTCGACGGCGAACTCGACCACCTCAACACAGTCGGATTCGTCTGGTTCGAAGCCCTGATGACCGCCAGTTATCTCGGTGCGGCCTCGGCACTGGTCGAACGGACCCTCACCAAGCACGGAGTGCCGGACGCGGCCCGCGCGCAGGCGGTCACAGCCGTCGAGTCGGCGGCCCTCATGCTGCGCGGCCTGGCCGCCCGCGCCGCCCACGGGCCCATCGACGACGAGGTCCTCGCCCAGGCGCTGGTGTGCCGGTACACGACGCAGGACCTGATCGCCCGCGTCCTGGACGTGTGCGTCGAGGCTCTGGGCGGCATGGCCTTCGTCTCCGGCGACGACATCGCCTACCTGAACTCGGCCTGCCGCGCCCTGGCCTTCCACCCGCCCTCACGCTCCCGGATGCACGCGCCACTGGCCGGGTACTTCGGCGCCGGCGAACCCCTGCGCATCCCCGCCTGAGTCCAGGCTCCCCCTCCCTGTCCGACGACGCGGGCCTCAACGGCCGTCGCTCCGTGCCGCGCTGCCCTGTTCCGCGCCGCCTGCCCGCCATCCGACCCCGCGAGGTACCCGACGTGACTTCCTCCAGCCGTCCCACCGTTCTCCTCACCGGAGCCTCGGGCGTGCTCGGCACCGCCCTGCTCACCGAACTTCCCTCGTCCTGCGACGTCGTCGCGCTGATCCACGAGTGCGGCTGCCCCGGCGCCGCGCAACAGGTCCGCGGCGACCTGACCGCCCCCCGCCTGGGCCTGAACCGCGCCGCATACGCCGATCTCGCCCGTCGTGTGGATGTGGTCGTGCACTGCGCGGCGGTCACGGACTTCACCAAGGGACCGGGGGCCACGCACGCCCTGAACGAGGCCGGGACGCGTGCGGTGGCCGAGTTCACGGCCGACGCCGGCGCCGTCCTCCACCACGTCTCGACCGCGTTCGTGGCCCGTAACGAACTGACCCGCTCCCGGCTGGGCCGCGAGACCGGCGAGGCCGGCGCCCGTCCGGAGGACTACCTGGACTCCAAGCGGGCCGGAGAGCAGGTGGTGCGCGACTCCGGTGTGCCCGCCGTGATCGTCCGGCCGTCCATCGTCATCGGCGACTCACGGACCGGGGAGATCTCCGCCTTCCAAGGCCTGCACGGCATCCTGCTGATGCTGCTGCGCGGCCTGATGCCGCTGGTTCCGCTGCCCGCCGCGTCGCTGATCGACTTCGTGCCGCAGGACGTCGTGGCCCGCTCCGTCGCGGCGCTGATCGCCGACGGGCGCCGTGCGGGCGAGGTATGGGTCACCGCCGGACCGGAGGCCCTGCGGGCCCAGCAGATGCTCGATCTCGTGTCCGACACCTGCGCCGAACTGGGCCTGAGCACGCTGATGCCGCGGATCGTCGGCGCCGACATGGTGGACCGGCTGATCCGGCCGGTCTTCCTCGCCGGAGGGCTGCCCAAGCGCGCGCTGCGCCGCTTCGACGACATGCTCGCCATGACCGCGCTGTTCGCCGACGCTCCCGTCTTTCCGACCTCACTGGGCCAACTTGCCGGTGAACAGCAGCCGTTGACCAGCTCCCAGCTGACAGCGGCGCTGCGCCAGACACTGCTGCATCTCGCACGGGCCAAGAACCTGGGCAACGCGCCCGAGCCCACGGTCGCGCGGCCGATGGCCGCGGGGGTTTCCGCATGACCGCGCCGGCCGTCTCCCCCGCCACGGCGCAGCCCTCCGCGTCCGACGTCCTCGCCGCCTACCGGCGCCACCTCGGCCGGGGCCGCGCCCGCCTCGCCTCCCTGACGGGAGGCGCCATGGAGGTCACCTCCTACGGCTCACGGGTCTTCGGCGCCGACGGCAAGGAGTACGTCGACTGCGGCGGCTACGGCGTCTTCCTGCTCGGCCACTGCCACCCCCGCGTCGTCGAGGCCGTGGTCGACCAGGTCACCCGCCACCCACTGGCCACCCGCCTGCTGCTCGAACCGGTGGCCGCCCGGGCCGCGTCGGCGCTGGCGGAGATCACACCGCCCGGCCTGGACCACGTCCACTTCGTCAACTCCGGTGCGGAGGCGACCGAGACGGCCGTCAAGCTGGCCCGCGCCCACGGCAGGGACCGCCTGGTCTCGACCATCGGCGGCTACCACGGCAAGACCACCGGCGCGCTGGCCCTGACCGCCAAGGAGCTGTACCAGGCACCTTTCCGCCCGCTGCTGGCCGCCGAGCACGTCCCGTACGGCGACAGCGGGGCGCTGGCCGCCGCCCTCGCCGACGGACCGCCGGCCTGCGTGGTCGTCGAACCCGTGCAGGGCGAGGGCGGAGTCGTCCTGCCACCGCCCGGCTACCTCCGCGACATCCAGCGACTGTGCGCCGAGCACGGAGCCTTCTTCGTCCTCGACGAGATCCAGACCGGCCTCGGCCGGCTCGGCAGCTGGTGGGGCGCGGACGAGGAGCGGATCCAGCCGGACATCCTGCTGGTCGGCAAGACCCTCAGCGGCGGGGTCATCCCCGTGGCGGCGGCGGTCGCCACCGCCGAGGCGTACGCGCCCTTCGACCGCGACCCGTACCTGCACACCTCCACCTTCGCCGGCGCGCCCGTCGCCATGGCCGCCGCGCAGGCCGCCGTGCGGACGATCGCGGACGAGGGCCTCGTACACCGGGCCCGGCTCCTGGGCGAAGACCTTCTCACCCTGTTGGGTGACGCGCTCGCGCCGCTGGGCGACGCGGTGAGCGAGGTGCGCGGACGCGGCCTGCTGATCGGCATCGAGATGCGCGACGAACAGCTCGCCGGCGAACTCGTGCTGCATCTGCTGGAGGCCGGCCTGCTGGTCAACCACTCGCTCAACGCCCATCGCGTCGTCCGGCTGACCCCGCCCGCCGTACTCACCTCCTCAGACCTGGACTGGATCTCAGCCGCATTCACCGCTGCTGTCACCGCTCTGACGAAGGAACTCCACTGACATGCCCGAAGTGACCCTCGACGTCCGCATCCCCGACCTCAGCCCCCTGACCGTCTTCGAGCGGCTGCGCGACTTCAGCGCCTACCCGAAGTTCACCGACGCGATCCGCGAGGTGCGGGTCACCGAAATCGACCACTGCACCGTCGACTCCCACTGGCAGGCCAACTTCCGTAACGGCGTACTGTGCTGGTCCGAACGCGACCGCATCGATCCGGCCGCCCTCACCATCGAGTTCACCCAGCTCGACGGCGACTTCGAGCGCTTCGAGGGCGGGTGGTACGTCACGCAGGACGCCCCCGGCAGCACGGCCCGCTTCACCGCCGTCTTCGACCTCGGCATCCCCACCCTCGCCTCGCTGATCGATCCCATCGCCGCCCGGACGCTCCTCGACACCATGGGCCTGATCGCCAAGGGACTCTTCGGCACGCAGGTACGGCTCGACGAGCCGGAGGCCGTCCCGGCAGGCGCCGTCACCCCCAACGGGAGTGAGCGGCCGTGACCGGCGCCGCCGGCTACCCGCTGTCGGTGGCCGTCACCGAACGGGCCCCGGACAGCCAGCCCCTGACCGACCGGGCGACCGGCGGGAAGTGCCGCGACGTCTTCGCGCAGCTGCCGTCGGCGGTGAGCGTCATCACCACCGACGGTGCCCACGGCCCGGCCGGCATGACGGCGAGCGCCGTCTGCTCCCTGTCCGTGGATCCGCCGCTGATCCTGGTCTGCATCGCCAACCGCAGCCGGACGCTGGGCCACATCCTCGGTCACGCGACCTTCGCCGTGAACGTGCTGCGTGAGGACCAGGCCGAGGTCGCCAAGGCGTTCGCCGATCCCGGCACCGGCCAGCACAACCGCTTCGCCGCGGCATCGTGCCACCGGGAGGCAGGCGCCCTCCTGCTGGAGAACTGCGCGGCCCATCTGGTCTGCGACGTCCAGGACGTCCACCCCGGCGGCGACCACACGATCGTCATCGGCCGGATCCGCTCCCTCGGCGCTTCCCGTGTCCGCCCCCTGATCTGGCACGGACGCCGCTTCCGAGCCCTGTCCTGACGGCTCCGCCCCGTCCCGCCCCACTGGAGGAAACATGTCCAGGAATCTCACCAACCAGGTGGTCGCCATCACCGGCGGCAGCCGAGGCATCGGCCGCGCGTCGGCCGAGATGTTCATCGCCAAGGGCGCCAAGGTCGCCATCGGCGCCCGGAACATCGAGTCCGCCACGAAGGTGGCCGACGAGATAGGCGCACACGCCTACCCGCTGGACGTCACCGACCCCGCGTCGGTCAAGCAGTTCTGGAAGCTCGTCGAGGCCGAACTCGGCCCCGTCGACATCCTCGTCAACAACGCCGGCGAAATGATCGTCAGCCGGCTGGAGCACGAGACCGACGACGCCACCGTGCACCAGGTCGAGGTGAACCTCCTCGGCACCATCCACGGCATGAAGACCGCGATGGGCCCGATGCGCGAGCGCGGCCACGGGCACATCATCAACATGGTGTCCGCCGTCGGCATGGTGGGCCTGCCCGGCTGCGCCACCTACTCGGCCGCCAAGCACGGCGTGGTCGGGCTCTCCGAGGCGGCCCGCGCCGAACTGCGCGGCTCGGGCGTGGATCTTTCGATCATCCTTCCCGTCCCGGCCCGGACCGAGCTGACCTCCGGTGTCGGCAAGGGCCGCTTCGTGCCCCTGCTGACCCCGCGGGACATCGCCGCCGCGGTGCTCCGCACCGCGCGCCGCCCCCGCTACAACGTCTATGTCCCCGGCTGGACCAACCCGGTCACCCGCTCCCTCTACCTGCTCCCCCAGGCATGGCGGGACGCCATGGGCCGGTTCCTCAAGGCCGACCAACTGCTGCGCACCACCGACTTCCAGGCCCGTACCGCCTACGAGGCCCGGCTGGGCCACACTCTGCCGAGGGAGGCCTCCTGATGGCCACGCCCACCCAGCGGCCGTACTCCACCAAGGGCGCCGTCCGCCGCGGAAACGCCCCCTCCGTGACCGGCATCCCGCTGCTGGACCGGCTCGTCCACGTCCACCCCGTCACCACCGTCGCGATGTTCACCCCCGTCGCGGCCGTCGCCGCGGCACTCTCCGCCGGCGGGACCGGCGGCTGGGCCATGGCGGGCTGGGCACTGGCCGGCTACGTCACCTGGACCCTGAGCGAGTACTGGGGCCACCGCATCGTCCTGCACTACGAGCCCGAGCGCGGCTTCGGCGCCAAGCTGCACTACGTCCTGCACGGCATCCACCACGACTACCCGCAGGACATGCGCCGCTCCATCCTCAGTCCGCTGCTGAGCATCCCCATGGTCGCGGCGACCCTCTACATCTCCAGCGGCCTCCTGGGCGTCCCGTCGGTCTTCGGCACCGGCTACGTCGCCGGCTACCTCGCATACGACCTGTTCCACCTCTACCTCCACCACGGCAGGCCGAAGAACCGCCTGTTGCGCACCCTGCGCGAGTACCACATGCGCCACCACTTCCGCGACGACAGCCGTGGTTTCGGCATCAGCGCCCCGTACTGGGACGAACTGTTCGGCACCTCCATCGCCCGTGCCCCCAAGGCCGGGCAGCCCGCGGGCGCCGCATCCGGCGGCGCCTGACCGTCCGTCCCGCAAGCAGCGTGCGCGCCTTCGCCAC
Organism: Streptomyces sp. NPDC048277; assembly: GCF_040652235.1. NCBI lineage: Bacteria > Bacillati > Actinomycetota > Actinomycetes > Kitasatosporales > Streptomycetaceae > Streptomyces > Streptomyces sp. NPDC048277. The sequence continues at coordinate 83,319 of NZ_JBEZLQ010000010.1, read as the reverse complement.
CACCGGGGCCACCACCCGTCGTCGATGCCCGGCCCCGGTGGCCGGCGCGGGCGCCCACGCCCGTACGGCGGACGGCCACCGGCCGCTCCTCCCGCCCCAGTCGTCACGGGCCGCCCCGCCCCCTCTCCGAGGACCAGGCCATGAACTCATCCGACACCCTCGCAGCACGCCTCGCCCCCGCGCCGGACGCCCCTCCGAAACCGACCGCCCCGCTCCGTGGTCCCGCCGCGCCGCCGCGTCGGACGGACCTGGCCGAGGCCCTGGATTTCGTCCGCCTGCACCACCTCGAACACCCCGGCCAGCCGGTCACCCTCCATGCGCGCCTGCGGCAGGTCCAGCGGCAGATCGAGGAAACCGGCACCTACCACCACACCACCGACGAGCTGACCTTCGGCGCCCGCGTGGCCTGGCGCAACAGCAGCCGCTGCATCGGCCGCCTGTACTGGAACAGCCTGCAGGTCGTGGACCGGCGGGAGGCCGACACGCCGGAGGAGATCCACGAGCACCTGATCACCCACATGCGCCGCGGCACCAACGACGGACGCATCCGCCCCACGATCTCCGTCTTCGCCCCCGACACCCCCGACCGCCCCGGCCCCCGGGTATGGAACGACCAGCTCATCCGGTACGCCGGCTACCGACGGCCCGACGGCGATGTCGTCGGCGACGCCGCGTACGCCGACTTCACCGACATGGTCCAGCGCATGGGCTGGAACGGCCCCGGCGGCTCCTTCGACGTCCTGCCGCTGGTCATCGACACCCACGACACCAAGCCACAGCTGTTCGACCTCCCCGCCGACGCCGTCCTGGAAGTCCCCCTCCGCCACCCGGACCACCCATGGTTCGCCGAACTCGGTCTGCGCTGGCACGCGTTGCCCGCCATCTCCAACATGCGCCTGCGCATCGGCGGTGTCGACTACCCGCTCGCCCCCTTCAACGGCTGGTACATGGGCACCGAGATCGGCGCCCGCAACCTCGTCGACGAGGGCCGCTACAACCTGCTGGGCCTCATCGCCGCCCGCCTCGGTCTCGACACGGGCGACGAGACCACCTTGTGGCGCGACCGCGCACTGGTCGAACTCAACGTCGCCGTCCTGCACTCCTTCACCAGGGCCGGCGCCCGCATCAGCGACCACCACACCGAGTCCCGCCGCTTCCTGACCCACCTGGCCAAGGAAGAACGAGCGGGCCGAACGGTGCCCGCCGACTGGACCTGGATCGTCCCACCGGTCTCGGGGGGCATCACACCGGTCTTCCACCGCTACTACGACCAGGCCGACCAGCGCCCCAACTTCTACCTCGACGACGACGCCCGAGCACTGGGCAGGGGCCACTGCCCGTTCGGCCACGACCGGCAGCCATGAGGGGCAGGTGGTCATGATGAGGGCGGTCCTCCCCGCCGCGGGCCTGGGCTCCCGCCTGCTTCCGCTGACGAAGGCACTGCCGAAGGAGATGCTGCCGGTCGGCGACAAACCGGTGATCGAGCACACCGTCCGCGAACTCCTCGCCTCCGGCATCACGGACATCACCATCGTCACCTCGGCCGGCAAGGATCTGATCCGGGACCACTTCCGGCCCGACCCCGCCCTCGTCGCCCGGCTGCGGGCGGACGGCAGGTCCGCCCGCGCCGACGCGGTGGAGGAGGTCGGCGAACTGTCCCGGCTCGGCCGCATCACCTACCTCGACCAGGACGGCCCGTACGGCAACGGCACCCCGGTCCTCAACGCCGCGCGGCACCACAGCGATGAGCCGATGCTCGTCCTGTGGCCCGACGACGTCTTCGTCGCCGAGGTGCCGCGCACACGGCAGCTGATCACGGCGTACGAGGAGACCGGCTGCCCGGTGCTCGCCCTCATGCCGATGGACCCCGCCGACTCCCGGCACTACGGGGTGCCCGTGGTCGAGGACGACCTGGGCGGCGGACTCCTGCGCATCACCGGTCTCGTCGAGAAGCCCGAGCCGCGGGACGCCCCCTCGGCCTACGCGGCCATCGGCGGATACGTCATCACCCCCGGCATCGTCGACGAACTGCGTGAACAGGCCGAGCGGTGGTACGAGCGGCGGACCGGCGAGCTCTGCCTCACCGACGCCATCAGCGCCTACGCGGGCAGCCACACCGTCCACGGACAGGTCCTCCAGGGCCGCTGGTACGACACCGGCAACCCGCTGGCCTACCTCACCGCCCAGTTCACGACCGCCCTGTCCGACCCCGAATACGGCCCCCACCTGCGCCGGCTCGTCGGCGAACCGTGTACCGAGCCGTATTCATCCCCTCGCCGAGAGACACCTTCATGCACCCAAGGACAGCCCGAACGCTGAACGCCAAGGAGTTCGAGGACCTCCGCCGCACCGTCGCCCTCCAGGCCGAGGGCCGCCGCCGCACAGCCCGGGACGCGGGTTACGCGACCCCCCTGCCCCGCGAGGTGAGCATGCAGCTCACCTACCGGTGCAACCTGCGCTGCGAGCACTGTTACCAGTGGAACGACCAGGGGTTCTTCCACGGCTACGGCAAGGAGAAGCAGCGCACCGAGCTGGACCTGGACATCGTTGACAAGGTCCTGCGCGCCACCGACGCCCAGCGGGCCAAGGTGTTCCTGTGGGGCGGCGAGCCCCTCATGCACACTCGTTTCGGCGAGGTCGCGGAACTGCTCGCCCGGACTCCCCGGACCGTCGTGATGTGCACCAACGGCCTTCTGCTCGAACGCAGTCTGCCCCATCTGCTCGCCCTCGGTCCCGGCCTGAACCTCCTCGTCAGCCTGGACGGCCTGGGGGCCGACCACGAGGCGCTGCGCGGCCGCGGCACCTTCCCGCGCACCGTCCGCAACATACGCGCCCTGCTCGACCTGCGGCGCACGGGCGAGTACCAGGGGGAGATCTCCGTTTCCTGCATGGTCGGCAACGACACCGTCGGCGGGATGTACGAGTTCATGGAGTGGGCCGAGGATCTCGGCGTCAACAGCGTGTACTTCCAGTTTCCCTGGTACATCAGCCCGGCGGTGGCTCGGTCCATGGACCTGCTGTACGAAGACTGCTTCTCCTGGCTGAACCCGCCTGCCGCGGGCACCAGGCCGACCTGGCACTCCTACACCTACCGGCTGAAACCAGAACTCATCGACGTACTCAGGGAATCGATGAGGAAACTGGCCGGACGGGTCTGGCGGGCGCGTATCCGCTACCAACCGCAGCTGGAGATCGACGAGGTGGCCGACTTCGTTCTCGGAACACCCGCGCCGGCCCAGCGGCGCAGTCGCTGCCTCGCCGTGTCCAATCGTCTGGAGGTCCACGCCGACGGCAGGGTCAGCTCCTGCAAGTTCTTTCCCGAGTTCGTCGTCGGCGACCTCCACGAGCACGGCGTCCGCGAGATCTGGCAGAGCGAGACTTTCCGGCGGGTGCGGGAAGTGCTGCGCGGCACCGCGTTGATGCCGGTCTGCTCGAAATGCATTCTCCTCTATCTCAACGGGATGTGACCGGATGGACCACCGGATGAACCGCACGGACGTTCTCGGACAGAGCCGTGAGGCCGACGTCGAGGAGCGCCTGAAAAGGCTCCTCGCCGAGATCATCGGCGATCACGCACTGATCGCCGGGATCAGCGGCGACACGGACATCGTCCACGATCTGGGCCTGGACTCGATCCAGATGATCAACTTCCTGCTGCGGCTGGAGGACGAGTTCGACGTCGAGCTCGACTTCGAGGACCTGACCTTGGATCAGGTCGGCTCCCTTCGAGAACTCGGCCGTTTCGTCCTGGCCGAGGCGGGCCGCCCGTCGTGAGCGCCGCAGCGAGCGGCGCCACCAGACCCGGCGAGCCTCGCGGGGCGGTGCGCCTCGGCACGTTCGACGCCGAACGCCGGTGGCGCCCCGAGGGGTTGGCCGCTCTCCCCACGGTCCGGGACATCCAGGGCGACCGCGCGGTGGCTGCCATGGACGAACTGCTGGCCGCCGCCTGCGGCCCCGAGGACCTGCTCGTCACCGGCGCGGACGTGCCGCGGTCGTATCGCACCGTGCTGGCCGCAGCGGGTCTGCCCCTGCGGCACCGCCCGGCTCCGGCCGTCCCGGACGGTGCGGAGGGAATCGGCACGGAGCAGCGGCTGCTGGCCGCGCCCCCGGCCGGCCTGGACGGATACCGCCTGGCCCCGTACGCCGTACTGCCCGAGACGGCCGCCCTGGTCCGGAACTGCGGCCTGCGGGGCCGCCTGCCCGAGATCGGCGCCGTCCGCGCCGTGTCCTCCAAGACCTGGTCCAACATGGTCGTCCGTGCCTTCGGACTGCCCGGCGCGGGCACCACGGTCACCTCGACAGCGGCACTGCGTGCCGAGGTCGTACGGATCGGCGACAGACCCGGCGACGGCACCGGCGCGGTCCTGGTCAAGGACCCCTACGGCGTCGCCGGGCGCGGCACCCTGGCCATCACCTCGCCCCGCGTGCTGGACTCCGTCGCGCGCGCCCTGGAACGCCAGGTCGAGTCCGGCGCCGCCGTCGAACTCCTCGTGCAGCCCCGCTACGACGCCGTGGCCGACTTCTCCGCCCACTTCGACGTCCTGCGCGGTGGGGGCATCGGCTGGCACGGCGTACGCCTCATGCGGAACGCCACGTTCTCCTACGCCGGTTCGGCACCGCCCGGGCGAGCCCTGGCCCGGCGGCTGGACGCGGGCGGCTACCAGGAGACGATGCGGCACGTCGGCGCCGCGCTGGCGGCCTCGGGATACCACGGGCCGGCCTGCGTCGACTCCATGCTGCTGCGCGACGGCACCGTCGTCCCGGTACTGGAGATCAACCCGCGGATGTCCATGGGCCTGATCGGCCTGCTGCTGGAGCGGCGGCTGTCCGGTGGCGAGGGCACCGGCCCGGCGGTCCGGCTCGGCGTGCGCTCCGTTCGCCCTGCCGTGCCCGATCCGCACCAGGCCTTCACCCGGCTGGCCACCGCGCTCGACGACGAGGACGTGCTGTACCGCGCCGGGGGTACCGGCGTGCTCCCGCTGTCGGCGGGCACCCTGCTGTACCCGCGAGGGCGGCTGTACTACGCCGTCGTCGCCGAGAGTCCCGAGCAGGACCGGCTGCTGCGGGCCGCGCTGGACCGGGCGGTGCGGGAAGCGGTGGAAACCGCTGCCGTCGAGGTGGCCCATGTCTCCTGAGGTCACGCGGATCGGGCTGATCGGCGCCACCGGGGTCGCCGAGCGCGCCCTGCTCGCCCCCGCCCGGTGCCGCGCGGACGTCGAGGTCCGGGCGGTCGCCGCCGGCACCCCCGAGCGGGCCGCGGCGTTCCGGGCCCGGCACGGCCTGCCCGTCGCCCACACCGGTTACCGGGCCTTGCTGGACGATCCGGCCATCGACACCGTGTACATCTCGTTGCACAACTCCGCGCACGCCCGCTGGGCGGTCGCGGCGGCCGAGGCCGGCAAGAACGTCGTGGTGGAGAAGCCGCTCTGCCTCGGGCGCGGAGAACTGGAGGCGATGCGGCAGGCCGCCGACACCACCCGGGTCCGCGTCGTGGAGGCGGTGATGACCGCCGGCCACCCCTGGCAGGACGCCGTACGCTCGCTGATCGCCACCGGGGAGCTGGGAGTGCCGACCGCCGTCTCCTCCCGGATCGCCTTCCGGGCACCGCGCACCAGCGGCTACCGCTACCGCCCCGGCCTCGGCGGCGGCGCCTTCTTCGACACCGCCTCCTACTGGCTCCAGGCGCTCCAGGCCACCGTGGGCCTCGACGGCGCGGTCGCCGAGGGCGACTCCGGCTTCGAGGGGCCGAACGGCGTGGACCTGGACTTCACCGCCACCCTGCGTCGGCCCTCCGGTCCGCCGGCCACCCTGCACGCGGCGCTGTCCCGACAGCACCGCGCGGACCACGAGTTCGAGTTCACCGGCGGCAGAGTGCGGCTGCGGAACTTCCTGCTGCCCGCCGCCGGTCGCTTCCCGGTCAACCTGGTCGTCGCCCCGTACGACGGCCCGCGCCGCGTCGTGTCCTTCCCCGCGACGTGTTACTACGACGACCAGCTGGACCGCCTCCTGGCCCGGCTGTCGGAGCCGCCCGCCGGGCCCTCGCCGGAGACGGCGCAGCGGATCTCCCTCATGGAGGACTGCTACCGCCACGCCCTGCGCCGCCGGGACCGGGAGGCCGTCCGGTGACCGCCGCCGACCGCAGCGTGAACCCCGACCGACGTGGCCGTCGCGGCCGCCGCCTGTCCGCGGCCGGCACCACGCCGGCCGTCACGGCCACCGCGGCCACCGCGGCCCTCTGCTGGTGGGCTCTGCGCGGTGTGGACCGGGCCGCGCTGGCCCATGCCGCGCGCGGGACGGACGTCACCGTGGTCGCCCTGGTGGCCCTCGGCTACACGGCCGCCTTCTCCCTCCTGGACGTAGCCCGCTTCACCCTTGTCTACCGGCGCCACCTCGCCCCCCACGTGCCCGTACGGGACGTGACGGTCATCGTGTGCGGCAAGCAGCTGCTCGGGGTGTTCTTCCCTCCCCTGACCAAGCTGATCGCCCCCCTGTACTTCCGCCGCCGCTGGCAGGTGGGAGCCATCCGGACCCTGGGCGCCACCGAAGTCCTGACGGTGGCCGACGGCATCGTGGTCGTCACCTGCGTCGGGGCCGGCGCCGCGTTCGGCGGCGGTCTGCCGGGCGGCGCCGTGCCGGTGGGCTCCGCCATCGCCACGGTCCTGGCGGCCTTCCTGCTGTGGATGTGGCTGCCGGCCGCCCGGCGGGTGCTGCCCCGCGTCCGCGGCAGTGCCTTTCTGTCGGTGATCGCGAGGACCCGCCCGGCCGAGATGGCGGTCCAGCTCCTGCTGCGGTTCGGCGGGGTCGTCGCCATGTGCGCGGCCTGGCAGGTGCTCACGCTCGCCGTCGGGGCGGACCTGGGCCGGGAACGCCTGGCACAGTTCTGCGCGGTCTTCCTCCTGGCCACCCAGCTGCCCCTGTCCGTAGGCGGATACGGCGGCCCCCAGGGGGTGTGCGTCCTGCTGCTCACCGACACCTGGCACCTGCTCTCCCGCGCCGACGCGGTCGCCCTGAGCCTGCTCTGGTCCAGCATGTATCTGCTGTCGCGCGCCCTGCTCAGCTCCCTGTTCGTGATCCCGATGGTCCGGCTCCTGAAAGGAGTGCCACCGCTGTGCGCAGCAGAACCGAACGGGAACTGACCACCGGGCAGCTCACCGCTTCCGTGCGCGAGGCGTTCACTCCGGCGCCGCGCCGTCGCCGGGCCCGCCACCAGGTCCGCCTGCACCTGATCACGATCGTGGAGGGCACACCCCGCGGCTGCCGCGCTGCCCGCCGCGTCGCCGCCCTCCGGTTCTCCCGCCGCGGACCGGCCGCCGCCGTACGCTCCCCGCGCCGTGCCACCGGGGCCACCCGGTGATCGCCGTACTGACCTCCGGCGTCGCCCTGGGCGTGCACGTCCCCGGGCTGCTCCTGGCCCGCCGCCTGGCCGAAGCGGGCGTACCGGTCCGCGTCGACGTTCTCGAGAACCACCTGTCCCGGGCCGCGCGCGAGCGCATCCCGGCCTCCAAGAACGCCTTCCACCGCGACTTCCGGCTGGCACTCGCCGGCCAGCGGCTGTCCCGGCGCAACCCCACCGTGCCGGACGACCGGCTCGTCGAGGAGCTGCTGACCGCCTGGGACGCCGACGGCGTGGACCTGCTCGTGTTGTTCTCCGGCTTCTGGCTGCCCACCGCGCACCGCTACGCCGCCCGCCGCCCGGGCGTGCGGGTCCACGCCTGCCACGTCGACTCGGTCGCCTCCGCGTCCTTCGTCTCCGCCGCCGCGGCCGTCCCCGACGGGCTGCGGGCGGCCGATCCGCGGGACATCTGGCTCCTGGAGGAACATGACGGCGGTATCGCGCGCACCATCCCCGTCGACCCGCGGCCCCCCGTCCCCTGGCTCCGCCGGTCCGCCCGCTTCCTGATCCACGGCGGCGGCTGGGGGATGGGAACGTACGCCGCCCGCTCCCGCGAACTCGGCGAGCACGGTCTCGCCCTGGACATCGTCGCGTACGAACCCGCAGACGTCGCCCACGGCAGCACGCACCGCCACTTCATGATCGACCCGGAGTGGCACCCCTGGCACGACACCGGCTTCCCGCCCTTCGGCACCGTACGGCCGGACGGGACCGTGGACTACCGACGGGGCGAGAGCCACCACTCCTCCTTCCTCCTCACGCGCGAGGCGAAGGCCGTGGTCAGCAAACCCGGCGGCGGCACCCTCATGGACTCGCTCGCCGCCGCCACCCCCGTGGTCCTGCTCGAACCCTTCGGCGACCACGAAGCACGCAATGCCGACCTGTGGCAGGGGCTCGGCTTCGGCATCCCGTACGACGAGTGGCAGGACAGCGGCTGGTCGACATCCCTGCTCGAACGGCTCCACCACAACCTGCTCGACGCCCGTGCCCGGACCGCCGGCTACCCACAGCACCTGATCGAGGAGGCCATGCGATGAGCCATCCCATGTCCGTGTTCCAGCAGACAGCGGTCCGCATGGAACAACTGAGCCCCGGCTACCTCGCCGGCCCCCGGGCCGTCCTCACCGTCCTGGTCGACATCACCGGCCCCCTGGACACCCGGACGCTCGACGCCGCCTTCGACGACCTCGTCATGCGCCACGCCGTCCTCAGGACCCACCCGGTGCCCGGCACCACCCACGCCGAGATCCGCCCCGCCGGCAGGACCGCGCTGGAGCCGGTCGACTCCACCGGCGTCCTAGAGGACGACCTCCGGGCCATGACCGTCCTGCTCGACGACACCACCATCGACCTCGCCCGCCCGGTCCTGGCCCGCGGCTTCCTCCTCACCCACACCGCCGAACGCCACCTGCTCGGGCTGGCCTGCCACCACTTCGCCGTCGACCCCACCTCCCTCCGCCTGGCCCTCGGCGAACTGGCCGCGCTCTACACCGCCCGGCTGCGGGGCCGGCGCCTGCCGCCCGTCCCCCTCCCCTACAGCGAGTACGTCCGCCGGCAGGCCGTCCGCCTCGGTGCCAGAGCCGACGGCGACCGGGCGGCCTGGCACGACGCCCTGGCGGACATCCGCGTTCCCGCGTACGAACGCGACCGGCCTTTCCACCCCGGTGCCGCAGCGGACGGCAGGGTGCTTCGCGCCGAACTGCTCGACAACGCCGGAGTCGAGACGGTGCTGGCCTGGTCCCGCAGGCACCGCAGCACCGTCTTCATCACCCTGCTCGCCGCCTACGTGCTCACCCTCCGCGCCCGCTCCCGCCGCGACGACCTCATCGTGACCACGGTCTTCGAACAGCGCGACCACCCCGCCGTCCGCAACCTGATCGGGCCGTTCCTCTACCCCACCGTCCTGCCGCTGCGCGTGCGGCCCGGCCGCCGGCTCACCGAGGACTTCGTGACCGTGCTCCGCGGCGCCGTACTGCACGGATACGAGCACGCCCGGTTCCCCGTCCTCGACATGCTGGGCATCGCACCGCACCTGGCGCCCGGCATCCTGGGCCTGGAACCGTCGTGGTACCGCATGTTCGAATACCTGCCCAGCCGGGACACCACCCCCTACGCCTTCGCCGAGGCCGGTGCCACCGTCGTGTACTCGGCCGGAAACCAGGACGACGCGGGCCGTTCCGGCCACTCCTTGCGTGTTCGGCGCTCTTCCGAAGGAGCCTTGATGGCCCGGATCGGCTATGACGCCAACGACGACAACGACGACACCGTCGTGGCCTTCCTCGACACCTTCCGCTCCCACCTGAGCGGACTTGAGGTCAGAGCACGGCGGTCTCCTTGAGGAACGCGTCGATGAGCGTGGCGGTCTCGCCGGGCTGGTCCTCGGTGACGAAGGGGCCGGAATCCTCGATGACGTGCAGCCGGGCGTCGGGAATGAGGCCGGCCAGCCGCTCGCCGTGAGCCAGCGGGAAGAAGTCCTGCCGGGCCCAGGCGATCAGGGCCGGGTGCGGGAAGCTGCGCAGGCCTTCGGCGGCCTCCCGGGTGAAGGCGGGCGAGATGGCCCGTACCAGCTGGGCGAAGTCCCGGCGGACCTCGGGGTCGTCGCGCAGCGGGCCGGTGTAACTGGCCATGATGTCGGCGGGGATGGGGCGCCGGGTGAGCAGGCCGAAGGCGATGGGCAGGCGCTGGACGGCGCGCAGCCGCAGGGTCTCGGCGAGAACCTTCAGCCCCGCCGGGGTGCGGCCGAAGAGCTGGAGATGGCGGATGGGCAGAGGCAGGAAGTTGTCGAAGGCGTCGCAGGGGGTGAGGACCAGGGAGCCGATGCTCTCGGGATGACGGGCGGCCACGGCCTGGCAGATGGCGCCGCCGGTGTCGTTGCCGACCAGGGCGGGGGCGGTGAGGTCCAGGGCGGCGATGGTGCGTCGGACGAGGTCGGCGAGTCCGAACAGGGTGAAGTCGGTGCCGGGGCGCATGGGCTGGACGTGACCGCCCAGGGGCCAGTCCGGGGTGATGCAGCGGTAGCGGTCGCGCAGGACGGGCACGACGCCGCGCCAGACGTCGGCGTTGGCGATGATGCCGTGCACGAACACCACGGGCGGGCCGTCGCCGGTCGCGTGGTAGCGGATGACGCCGTCCGGGAGTTCGACGTCGTGGACGGGGCCGAGGTCGGAGACGGCGGTCGCCATGGCTACTCCTTGGTGGTTGTCAGCAGTCCGGGGGTGACCAGGTCCAGCAGCGCGTCGGCCGTGCGGTCCGGCGGCCAGCCGTGCCCGCTGCGCAGGTGCAGATAGGTACGGGTGATCACGTTGAACAGCAGTGTCGCGGTCTGTTCCTGGTCAAGGTCCGCGCGCAGGCTGCCGTCGGCCTGCCCGTCCTGCAGCAGGCGCCGGAAAGGGGTGACGTAGATGTCCCGTGTGCGGTGGCCGGTGCCGTCCTCGCCGTCGAGGTGGAAGACCGGGTCGGGCACGGTGGACAGCCCGGTCAGCAGCTGCAGGTGCTGCTCCACCACCGCGCACGCCGCGCGCATCGCCCGCCTCAGCCGCGCCGCGCCGCTGCCGTCGGCGGTCAGGGCCGGCCACAGTGCCGCCTGCCAGGCCTGCGCCGCTCCGACGACGATCGCGTCGAACAGCACGTCCTTGGTCACGCCCCGCCGGTACAGGGTCACCCGGGACACACCCGCGGCCTGGGCGACGCGTTCGAGGGTGAAGTCGTGCCAGCCGTGCTCGGCCAGCACCTGCGCGGCGGCCGCCAGAACCGTCGCGTCCAGTGCCGGACTGCTGGCAGCGGCCACCGGCCCTCCCTGATCCCTATTCGTATCGTCTGTGCAACACTAGTGTTGCACATCCTGTACATCACCGTTTCACAAGGGAGTGTCCATGGATGCCTGGCGACGGGGCGGGGCGGCGGCGCTGGCCGGCCTGGGGACGGCGGAGGTGCTGGCGGCGGCACTGGGGAGCCCGTCCCTGGTCGACACCGCGGGCAAGCTGATCGTGGACACGACGCCGATGCCGGTGGTCGAGCAGATCGTCAAGTACCTCCGCGAAGCGGACAAGGCGGCCACTCGGGCGGCAATCGTAGGCGTCGTCACGGCGGCCGGGGTGGCTCTCGGGCGGATCGGCAGCCCCCGGGCCCGCGGCCTGGCCGTCGGCGCGATGGCGGCGGCCGGGGCCGGACTCGTCCTGCGGCGGCCGGCCGGCGACAGGGCCGCGGCAGCCGTGCTCGGAGCCGCCACGGCCGGAGCGGCCGTCACGACCGGGGCGCTGGCGGCTCCCGCCCGCCGCGCCCCGGCTCTCGCGCTGACGGGCGCGGCGGCACTGACGGTCTCCCTCGGCCTACGCGCGCGGAGCGTCCGCCTGCATGCCACCGCGCAGGCCCCCCGCCTGCCGAAGGCGGCCTCCCCGCTGCCGCCCGCCCGCGACGGCGCGGAGAGCTGGAGCGGGGTCAGCCCGCTGTTCACCCCGGTGGAGGACTTCTACGTCACCGACGTCACGATGCGCCCACCGCTGATCGCGGCCGACTCCTGGGAACTGAACGTGACCGGTGCGTGCGCCGCGCCGTACCACCTGTCCTACGCGCAGCTTCTCGCCCATGGCCTGGTGGAGTTCGACGCGGTGCTCTCCTGCGTCCACAACCGCCTGGGATGGGACCGGCTCGGCAACCAGCGCTGGACCGGCGTTCCGCTACGCGACCTGCTGGCGAAGGCCGACCCGTGGCCCGGCGCCCGGTACCTGGTGACCCACGCGGTCGACGGCTGGGAGTGCAGCCTCCCGCTGGAGCTGCTGGACCGCGCCGACGCCTACGTCGTCGTGGGCATGGGCGGCCGACCGCTCACGGCCGCGCACGGTTTTCCCGCCCGGGTCTTCGTCCCGGGCATCTACGGGCAGTTCACCGGCGCCAAGTGGCTCACCGGACTGCGCCTGACCGAGCACCCCAACCCCGACTACTGGCCGCCCCGCGGCTGGCCCCGCGAACCGGTGCACGTCCGCCCCCTCGCCCGCATCGACAGCCCCGCACCGGGACGCACCACCGGCTCCATGGTCACCTGCGCAGGCGTGGCCTGGGCACCCCCGCACGGCGTCGAGACGGTCGAAGTACGCGTCGACGGCGGCCCCTGGTCACCGGCCGAACTCGCCGCCGAACTCGCCCCGGCCGCATGGCGCCGCTGGCGGCTCCCGGTGCCCCTCATGCCCGGCGCCCACACCGTCCAGGCCCGCTGCAGCAGCCGTGACGGGACCCGGCAGAGCCCCGTCCCTCGCGCCCCGTTTCCCACGGGCACCTCCGGCTACCACACCGTCACCGTGACCGCGGAGCCCTGACCTGGCACAACCCGCCCAAAGGGCAGGCCCGGCCCGCACGGGCGGGGCCGACCGGACCATCGGGCAGAGCCGCTACGGCCTGGTGACGAGGTGTGCGCGGGCGCCGCGCCGCACACCGGTCGGGAACGGCGCGGGACCCGGCGGGGTCAGGGCACGCACGCCATCGTCAGGGGCAGCAGCGGAGCCACGACCGTGGCCACGACGATGCCCAGCCATGCCACGCGGTGCGGCCGGGGCTGCGGCGCAAGGACGCGCCGCAGCCGGACGAGGACTCCCGATCCACCCGCTCCCAGAGCCGCCGCCGGCGCTCGGCCCGCCGCGACCTCGCACATCGCCGTCGCCAACGCCACCCTGGAGTGATGCCGAAGGGCGCGGTCGTCCGCGATCATCTCCAGCAGCAGGTTCGTCTGCTCCTTGGCGTGCCGGGCGAGCGGCAGACCGCGGAACGCGCGCGAGAACGCGTCCACCAGGATCTTCAACAGGTGATGCCTGCCCGCGATGTGAGCGCGCTCGTGGTCCAGCACGGCACGCAGTTGCTCCTCGGTGAGGATGTCCAGCGCGCCGCTGGTGACGACCACGCGGGCGCGGCGTCCGCCCAGGCAGTACACGGCGGGAATGCCGTAGCGGACGATCGTGGCGCCGTACTCGGGCGCGGGTTCGCCGACGAGTGTGAGCATGTCCAGCTGCCGGTTGCGGGCGCGTCGCGCCCGCCAGGCGCACTGGACCAGCCATCCGGCCGGCAGCAGGACGACCACGACGGGTGCCGCGATCGCCAGAGCGTCGTCGAGGGTGGGGGGCGCGTCGCCCGCCGAAGAGGCGTCCGCGGACAGTCCGCACGCGGTGAGCAGCCCGATCACTCCGTCGTGCACATGCTGTTCGGCCGTCACCACGTGGTACACCGAGAGGGCGGTGGCGACCACGAACGTGGCCATGAGGCCCTGCCACGCCAGGACCGCGGCAGCCGGCGCCCGGTGCGCCCACGGGGCCCTGGCCAGCAGGGGCGGCGCCACGGCACCCACCAGGACCGCGTATCCGGCCAGCCCCGCGGCTGTGATCATGCGCCAACCGCCTCTTCACCGCTCGGAGCGCCGAGCGTAGCGCGTCCGCCTCCACCGTACTCGTCTGTTCCACGAAACCGGCCGGCGCGCCCGCCGGGTCCGGGCCGTCCGGCTCTCAGCCTGCGCCGCTCACCGGCCTCCCGCATCGACACCTCGGGCCAAGGGCGAGGGCATCGGCCTGTACCACCGCCCTCGCCGGGGTCTCAGTGGACGTGCGGGCCGCCGGTCGTCTGCGGCTTCCCGCGCGGTACGAGCGCCAGGGCGACCAGCGCGCTCGCCGCGGCCGCGACCGCGCCGAGCGTGAAGGCGTCCGTGAAACCACCGACCGCCCCGTGCTCGATGCCGGCCGCGGCGACCGTCGACATCACGGCCACGCCGATCGAACCGCCCACTTCGTGGAAGGTGTTGACGACACCCGAGGCCAATCCCGCCTCCTCGTGGGCGACCATGGCCAGTGCGGTGGTCGTGGCGGTGACGAAGACCGCGCCGAGACCGAGCGAGGCGATCGCCAGGCCGGGCAGCAGTCCGGCATACACGCTGTCGTCGGCCGACAGCCAGGTCAGCGGGACGCTGCCACCCGCCGCGATCACCATGCCGGCCACGGCGGTGGGACGGCTGCCGATCCGCCCGACCAGCCGGGATCCGAGGTGGGCGCCGATCCCGGTCGCCACGGCCACCGGCAGGAACACGAGCCCCGTCCGCAGCGGGCTGAAGCCGCGCAGCTGCTGCAGGTAGACCGAGCCGAGGAAGAAGAAGGCGATCAGCAGAGCGGTGGCGACAAGCATCAGGAACGCGCCCGCGACGACCGGGCGCCGGGTGAACATCCGCAGGTCCATCAGCGAGGCCCGGCTGGTGCGTTCCACGGCGGCGAACGCGCCGTACAGGACGAGGGCGCCGAGCAGCGGCAGGACGGCACCGGCGCTCCCCCAGCCCGTGTCCCCGGCTTTCACCAGGCCGTAGATCAGTGATCCGGTGCCTGTCGTGACCAGTGCGGCGCCGGGCAGGTCGAGCCGCGCTGGCCGGGGTGTACGGCGCGGCAGCAGCGCGGGCAGGGCCACGAGAGCCAGGGCGCCGACGGGGACGTTGATGTAGAAGACCCATTCCCAGCCGGGGCCGGCGGTCAGCGCACCGCCGAGGAGCACGCCGACCGCCGATCCGGTGCCGCCGATGGCGGCCCACACGCCGAGTGCCTTGTTCCGCTCCTCGCCGCGGAAGCTGGTGGTGACGATGGACAGTGCCGCCGGGGACAGCAGCGCGGCGCCGATGCCCTGGAAGACCCGTCCGGTCAGCAGCATGGGTGCGCCGGTGGCGAGTCCGGTGACCAGCGAGGCCCCGGTGAACACCGCGACCCCGGCCAGCAGGGTGCGGTGGGCGCCGATCGCGTCGGCGAGCCGACCGCCGAGCAGCATCAGGCCGCCGAAGCAGAGTGTGTAGGCGGTGACGACCCAGGTGAGCGTCTCCCGGCCGAGGTGGAGGTCGGCGGCCATGCCGGGCAGGGCGACGTTCACGACCGTGATGTCCAGGATGAGCATGAACTGGGCCAGGCACAGCAGCGTGAGCATCAGCCAGCGGCGCGGCACCGCCGGCGCATGTGACGCCGCCGCGTGCTCCGCATCGGCGGTGCGGCGAGGGTGACTCATGACGACTCCTCCATGAAGGAGGTACGCGCACGGGGCGTACCGGCGAGTTGAGAACGGTGAGCGCGAGGCGAGAAGGAGAGGGCGATGACGATGTCGAGGGCCGCGCAGCGAGGACCGGCGGAGCCTCACCGAGTGGCGCACCGGCGTGCTGCGGTGCGGCCCGTCGTACCGCCACAAGAATTGAACTGTACGGCACAGTTCACATGAACTCAACCGTTCAGTTCAGATGCGGGTACACTCCTGCCATGAGCCCCGAGAACGCCGCGCCACCCGCCAAACAGCCGCCCGCCGGGCCACGGGCCGAAGCCAAACGCCAAGCCATCGTGAAGGCGGCCCGCGAGCTGTTCCTCGGGCAGGGATTCGATGTCAGCGTCGAGGCCATCGCCGACGCAGCGGGCGTGTCCAAGGTGACCGTCTACAACCACTTCGGCACCAAGGCGGACCTGTTCACCGGCGTCATCAAGGACGCGCTGGACGCCCCGCTCGGCGGCACCCTCACCGAGGCGATCGACCGGATCGTCGGCGCCGAGGACCTCGGCGAAGCTCTCGTCGCCGCAGGCCGGGCCTGGGTCGAGGGCACCCGCAACAATCCGGACGTCCTCGCCCTGCGCAACCTCGTCGCCCGCGAGCTTCACCGGTTCCCGGAACTGGGCGAGGCATGGCACCACACCGGCCCCGACCGCCACCACCCCGCGGTCTCGGAAACACTCAGACAGCTCACCGAACAGGGACGCCTCGACATCCCGGACCTGGATGTCGCGGTCCTCCAGCTCTACTCGCTGCTGCCCTTCCCCCACCTGGTCTTCAGCTCGTACGGCACCGGCATCGACGACGACCTCACCGAACGCCTGCTCATCAGCGGCGTCGACATGTTCCTCGGGCGCTACGCACCGCACCCGGCCCGGCCGTAGCCGCGTGACGAGTCGGGCGCCGGCTCGTCATTCGTAGTGGCTGGTCGGACGGCACCGAGTTGGACCGGCTGCGTGCAGAGGGACTTCGGTCGCTGGGCGCGGGCACGCCGCCGGACGTCCTGGATGCCGGCCATCCGGAGCGTCATCACCAGTGGATGATCGCCTGGCTTCCCGATCCGCGCGATCAAGGCCTCCGGGTTGCTCGGTGCACGAAAGCGGGTGGCAGATTCGCCCACACCGTCTTCGAGCGTTCCAACCGGTCGAAACGGCAGGCCAGTTCGGCGGTGAAGTGACGGGCGGGCGGGGTCCAGGCCGCGTGCAGGTAGGCGAAGGTGGTGAACCGGCCACCGGGCGCGAGGACTTCGGTCACGGCATCCAGGATGTCCCCGCGCCGGTCCTGCGGCATGACCGTCCACGGCAGCCCGGAGACCACCGCGTCGACCGGTTCGCCGGCCACGACGGCCAGCTCGGCCGCCGAACCCTGCACCACGGTCAGCCGTGTGTCGCGCCGGGTGGCCGACAGCCGGGCGGCGAGCACCGGGTTGAGCTCGACGGCGACAAGCCGTGCGTCGGGTGCGAGCCGGGCGAGGATCGCGTCGGTGAACACCCCGGTCCCCGGGCCGAGTTCGGCAACGGTCCGGGCCCGCTCCAGGCCGATGCCCTCGGTCATCGCGTACGCCAGTCGTCGTGAACTGGGCGCCACGGCACCCGTCATGAGGGGCCGCCTGAGGAACTCGGTGGTGATCGACATGGTGGCCATGCTGGAAACGTCCCGGGTGGCCGCACGTCGTATCCCCGGCCGGTGTCCGTACGACTGCGGGAGGACCCCGTGACGCCCGCCAGGACGATGCCGGGGAGCGGGCCCCGGCCATAGCGTGAGGTGGTGCATCGGCTGATCGAGACCCTGCCCCGCCTGCGGCGCGGGCATCCGTGGGTGACGGACGTCCTACTGGTCGTGCTGGTTGCCGTGCCCCCGGTGATCCGCCCGCAGCCGGGCTGGCGGCCGGTCTGGATCCAGACGGTCGTGTACGCCGCCCTGGTGCTGCCCCTGCTGTGGCGGCGCCGCCGGCCGGTGCTCGTCGCGGCCCTGGTGGCGGCCGCGTTCTGGGCGCAGTTCCTCGGCCAGGTGTGGGGACAGGAACCGGGACGCGGCGCCGTCGCCCTGGCCGCGGTCCTGGCCACCCTCACCGTACGCGGCCTGCGCCGGGCCGCCGCGGCGACGGTGATCTGCGCCGCCGGCTGTGTGCTGCTGTGGATTCCCGCCTGGCAACGGGACTACGGGGGCCCGGGTGCCCGCGGTGCCTGGCTCACCCCGCTCGCGGTGGGGCTCCTGCTGGCCGGGGCCTGGGTGTTCGGCGAGTACGTCCGTGCCCGGCGCGCCTATGTCGCCGAGTTCGAGCGGCGGGCCGCGCTCGCCGAGTCGGAACGCCTCGCCCTGGCCCGGGTCGCCGTCGCCGAGGAGCGGGCTCGCATCGCCCGCGAGATCCACGACGTCCTCGCGCACAGCGTGAGCGTGATGGTGCTGAACGCCGAGGGCGGCAGGCTGATGCGGCACACCGACCCCACGGTCGTCGACCGCACTCTCGGCGTCATCAGCGCGACCGGCCGCGAAGCCCTGGACGAACTGCGCCGGCTGCTGGAGGTGCTGCGCACCCCCGACGCGGACGCCCCGGCGGACGGCCCCGGACCTGGTGACGGTGGGGCCGGCGAGTCCCTCTCGGCCGATCTGCGACGGCTGGTCGGGCGCCTCAACACGAACGGCACGCGCGCCCGGCTGGACCTGCGTGGAGAGCCGGGCGGCCTTCCGGCGGATCTCACCGTGCAGACGTACCGCATCGTGCAGGAGGCGCTCACCAACGTGGTCAAGCACGGGCCGCCGAACGCCACGATCCGCGTGCGGGTCGACACCGGTGCCGAGGGGCCCGGACGGCTGGTCCGCGTCCGGGTGGAGAACTCGGCCGGAGCGGGAGCGGGAGCCGTCCCGGAGCCCCCCGCCCGACTGCGCGCCCGCGGTCACGGACTCACCGGCATGCGCGAACGCACCGCCCTGTACGGCGGGAGCGTCGACGCCGGACCCACGCCCGACGGGGGCTACCGGGTCACGGCCTTCCTGCGCCCCACCGACCCCGAGCCCACCACGGCGACCCCATGACCGGCCCGATCCCCACCCCGTCCTCGTCGTCATCGTCGCGGGTGCTGATCTGCGACGACCAGGAACTGATCCGGATGGGACTGCGCATGGTCGTCGACAGCCAGCCCGACCTCACCGTGGTGGGCGAGGCCGCCGACGGCGACGCGGCGATCGCGGGTGTGGCCGCCCTGGAGCCGGACCTCGTCCTGATGGACGTACGCATGCCCGGCCTGGACGGGCTCGCCGCGACCGAACACCTCTGCGCGCAGCCCCATGCGCCCAGGATCCTCGTCGTCACCACCTTCGACCTCGACGAGTACGCCTACGCCGCCCTGCGCGCCGGCGCGAACGGCTTCCTCGTCAAGGACGCCCCCGCCGAGGAGATCCTGGTGACCGTACGGGCGGTGCTGAGGGGCGAGGTCATGGTGGCGCCCTCACTCACCCGGCGCCTGGTCGAACGCTTCGTCCTGCAATCCCCCGCATCCGTGCCCGCCCAGCGCAGCCGCCTGGCCGCGCTCACCGAGCGGGAACGGGAAGTCCTCGCCCTGGTCGCCCGGGGACTGGCCAACGGCGAGATCGCCGACCGCCTCTTCGTCGGGGAGACGACCGTCAAGACCCACCTCGGCCGCGTCCTGACCAAACTCGGCCTCCGCGACCGCATCCACGCAGTGATCTTCGCCTACGAGAGCGGGCTGATACGGGCCGGGGACTGAATCAAAAGGCCAGGACCATCCTGGTCGGCCCGTCGGCCCGTCGGCCCGTCGGCCCGTCGCTCCGAAACCGTCGGGTGGTACTGCTGGTCTCAGCCTCGCGTCTGGCGGCGTCGGGTTCCCGAAGAGGACCATGAAGATCCGAGCCCGGAGCCCCGACCTGGGCAGGGGCAGGGGCACGGCACACCGCGCGCTGCCCGGCTCGGGGACCGTCCACCCCCCTCCCCCGCCGGAGAGTCAATGGCTGACACAGCCGGTTTCAACGAACGCAATATCGAGGAGTTCCGCGCGCACCACGGGCAGTTGGGCGGAGGGTTCGCCGGGGCCCCGGCGCTGTTGCTGCACACCATAGGGGCGCGCTCAGGCGCGGCCCGGGTGAATCCGATGATGTACCTGGCCGATCAGGGCCGTTATCTGGTCTTCGCCTCCAAGGCGGGCTCCGACCGCAATCCGGACTGGTACCACAACCTCCTCGCGCATCCCGAGGTCCGGATCGAGGTGGGTGACGACGAAATCGCCGTACGGGCGGAGGAGTTGCGCGGCGCCGAGCGCGACACCGTGTTCGCGGAGCAGGCCCGCCGTTATCCGGGCTTCGCCGCTTACCAGCGCAGGACGCGACGAGTGATCCCCGTCGTCGCGCTCATTCCCACCGGCGAGGGCACAGCGCCCGCCGACCGCACAGGACGGACGTCGTCGTGAGCATGGCCTATCTCGCCCAGCCGGATCAGCAGCAGAAACTCGAATGGCTCGACGGCGGCCAGTTCGCCGTACTCCTGGACAGCGCGGCCACCGAGGGGCAGCTGACCGTCGGGCGGTTCAGCGTCGCCAAGGGCGAGGCGCCGCCGTACCACATGCACACCCGCGAGGACGAGATCTTCATGCTCATCAAGGGCACGGCCCTGCTGTGGTCGGACGACCGGGAGATGGAGCTGACGGAGGGCGGCATCGTCTACCTGCCCAGGAACGTCCCCCACGGCTACCGGATCACCTCCGACACCGCCGACCTGCTGATGATCTGCACCCCCGGCGGCATCGAGGGCATGTTCCGGCACGCCGGACGCGACCTGTCGACCCCCCGGCCCGAGGGGTTCGAGATATCCAAGGACCGGATGGCCGAGGCCGCCGACCTCTACGGCCAGATCATCCTCGGCCCGCCCCGCTGAACACCGACACAACCACCCTCCGGCTCCGCACCCCTTGTACGAAAGGCACCACCATGTCCGGGCAACAACGCCGCGCCCTCGACGAGATGCTCCGCCACGCACCGCTCGACGTCGGAGGCGACGTGGCCGAAGCGCGCGCCGTCTTCCACGAGATGATGACCTCGATACCGCTGCCTCCGGATGTCACGACCGCCCCCGGGCACCTCGGCGGCGTGCCCGTCGTCACCGTCGACACACCCGGCAGCGACCCGTCCCGCGTGCTGCTGTACCTCCACGGCGGGGCCTACGCCATCGGTTCCGCGGCCGACGCGGCGGGCCTGGCCGCGGACGTGTCCCGGCGCTGCGGTGCCCGTGCCGTCTGCGTCGACTACCGGCTGGCACCCGAGCACCCGTTCCCCGCGGCCGTCGAGGACGCGGTGGCCGCGTACCGCGCGCTGCTCGACCAGGCGATCCCCGCCGACCGGATCGCCTTCGTCGGCGAGTCCGCGGGCGGCGGCCTGACCGTCGCGACGCTGGTCGCGGCCAGGGAGGCGGGCCTGCCCCAGCCTGCGTCGGCCACGGTGTTCTCGCCCTGGGCCGACCTCACGGTGTCCGGCGCCAGCGCGACCGGCAAGGCCCACCTCGACCCCGCCCTCACCCCCGAGGCCCTGCGCACCCGCGCCCGCGACTACCTCGCTCGGACGCCCGGCACCGAACCGCTGGCCAGCCCCGTCCTCGCCGACCTCACGGGCCTGCCCCCGCTGCTCATCCAGGTGGGCTCGCACGAGATCCTGCTGGACGACGCCGTACGACTGGCAGCCCGCGCCGCCGACCACGACGTCCACGTCGAACTCCAGGTCTGGCCCCAAGTCCCCCACGTCTTCCAGGCGTTCGCCGCCCTGCTCGACGAAGCCGACGAGGCACTGGACTCCGCCGCCGCCTTCACCCGGACCCACTGGTCCCGTGCCGCGAAAGCCGCCGAAGGCACCGCATCCGACGCCACGCCGAACGCCACACCGGACGCCGCACTCCAGCCGTGACCGCCAGACCTCCCCGGCTTTACCCAGAAGTGAGAAAGGAGGTCCTGTCCGGGCAGGGAAATCGAACGATGATGATCGCATGGCATCGACGAACCACTTCGGCGTCGCTCTGCGAGGCTGGCGGGAGCGCCTTTCGCCGCTGGCGAGCGGACTGGAGACCGACGCCGCCCGGCGCATTCCCGGTCTGCGTCGCGAGGAACTGGCCCGGCTGGCCGGTCTGTCGGTCGACTACGTGGTGCGGCTCGAACAGGGCCGCGCCCGCAATCCCTCCGCCCAGGTCGTCACCGCCCTGGCCAGGGCCCTGCGGTTGGACACCGCCGAGCGCGACCACCTGTTCCGCTGCGCCAGTCTCGCGCCGCCCGCCGGCGGCGGTGTACCGCTGCACGTGCCGCCGAGGGTGCATCGGCTCGTCCGGCAGCTGAGCGATGCGCCGGTCGCGGTCTACGCCGCCGACTGGACGCTGGTCAGCTGGAACCGGATGTGGACCACCACCGTCGGCGACCCTCGTACCTACGGCTGGGACCAGGGCAATCTCGTCGCCGGGATGTTCCGTTCCAGCGGCGGTCACCGGGTCGATTCCATCGCCGCCTGGCCGATCCGCTCCTGGGCGGGCGACGAGGCCGAGGAGGAGTCCCTCGTCGCCGACCTGCGGGTCACGGCAGCGGCCTACCCCCACGACGCCCGTCTCACCGCGCTCGTCGACCGGCTGCTGCACACCAGCTCCCGCTTCGCCCGCCTGTGGTCCAACGGCACCGCGGGCCTCCACGGCGGCGACCGCAAGACCATCGAGCACCCCCTGGTCGGTGACCTGGCCCTCGACCTCGACGTCCTCATGGTCCCCGGCTCCGACCTCCGTATCGTCACCTACTCGGCCGACAGCGGAACCGACGACGCCGAGAAACTGGACAACCTGCGCGGCCTGTGACCCGGTGCGACGCCCGCCGGGACACCCGAGCGGGCCGGGAGAGGACGGCCGCGCCGTCCCGGCCCCTGTACGGCCCGCGAGCAGTGGATCCAGTCCGTTCAGGCGGAGTTGACGAACCAGCACCCAAAAAGGAACGTTTCCGCAGGCCAGAGACCTGCACTGGTGGGGCGGGTGGGACTCGAACCCACGGCCGACGGATTATGAGTCCTTCGACGATCTTGGCAGGCCTTGCCGATCATTGCTCATCTTGGCCGTTTTCCCAGGTCAGACGAAGTCTAGCGCCTCAGTCCTCCTCGGCCCCTGTCAGTCTTTTCCGATCCTTGTGTCCGACCTGCGTCCAGAACGCGTCCCGGAGGGACAGGTCCGGCTGGGTATCGAGACGATCGCCCAGTTCGGGAGCGTCTCTCCAGCTCACCCGCAGCGGATTCACCTTCAAACGCGCAGATGCTCTGTCTCGGACTCTGTCCTGGGTCGCAGGGCTCGATGCAAACGGTGCCGCCGTGCGCACAGTCGTTCACGCTGCTGCCCGCATCCAGCAAGACCTTGTCGAAGTTCCCGGCCTTCCCCATGTCCACCTCCACCCACTGGCCGGAGGACTGCCCGGCTCCCGTCGAGCATATGCGTGAGCACGTCGTCGGGCCGCGGGCTCGTGTTCGACGCCGTCGCGGTCCAGGCGAGGGCGGTGCGACGGCACCGGTGGGGCGCGGTTGCACGCTCATGCGGGTAGCCGCAGCGAGAACACCGTCCCCTCACCCGGGGTGCTGCGAACGGCCACGGTGCCGCCGTGCGCCTCGACGAGCCTGCGCACGATGGCCAGACCCAGGCCGCTGCTGCCGGTAAGGCGGTGGCGGGACTTGTCGGCTCGCCAGAAGCGGTCGAAGACGCGTGGCAGGTCCTCGGGTGGAATGCCGGCTCCGGTGTCGGCGACCTCGATCAGCACCCGGTCCACCTCCCGCCGTGCGGACAGGGTGACGCTGCCTCCGTGCGGGGTGTGCCGTACCGCGTTGGAGACCAGGTTGCCGACGATCTGCCGCAGCCGGACCGGGTCGGCGGTCAGTACGGGGTCGCCGGCCGTGCCGGAGGCGACGGTCACGCCCGCGTCGGCGGCACGGGCTCCGTACGCGGCGGCGGCGTGTTCGAGGAGGTCCCGCACGTAGAGGGGCTCGGGGTGGAGGGCCAGGGTGCCCGCGTCGGCCGCCGCCAGGTCCTGCAGGTCGTCGATGATGTGCTGGAGTTGCAGGGCCTCCTCCAGGAGGGAGGAGGTGAAGGCGGTGTCCGGCACGGCGATGCCGTCCTCGGCGGCCTCCAGCCAGCTGCGTATGTTGCCGAGCGGGGTGCGCAGTTCATGGGCGATGTCGCTGGTCATGGCCTTGCGCTGCTCCTCCAGACGCTCCCGGCGCTCGGAGAGGTCGTTGAAGGCCGCGGCCAGCCGGCCGATCTCGTCGTTGCCGGTGACGGGGACGCGCACCGGGCTGCTGCCCGCCGGGCGCAGGGCGGCCTCGGTCAGTGCCCGCAGCGGCCGTACGAGGCGGATGCCGGCCAGGACCGTGACCGACACGGTGACCAGCAGCACCAGCCCCGCGACACCGGCGATGCGCACGGTGTTGGCGGGCGACAGGTCGAAGACCGCGGTGCCCGTCCCCTGCGACGGTGAACCCACGTACAGCTGCGCCGCCGGGGCCACATACGGGGTGAGCTGCTCGCGGCGGGCGGAGTCCACGCAGGTCTGCGCCGTCGCGGAGCCGTTGGGCACCGTGAAGTCGAGGCCTATGGCGTCCTGCTTCAGGCCGTGGCGCCGTAGACAGTCCGCGGCCAGCGTCCGCAACCGGGTGAGCGCCTTCGTCTCGTCGGCGGTGGGCCGTTCCAGCCCCGCGGTGTCGCAGATCTGGGAGGCCTTGATCCTGACGTCGTAGTCGGTGTCGCCGACCACGACGTACGGGTGCCCGTTCGCCCAGCGCGCGATCCGTCCGGTGTACCCGCCGGACCGGAGACAGGACAGGACCTTGCCGGCGTAGGGGTCCAGGACGCGTCGTTCCGCCTCGGTCAGCCGGTAAGGGCCCAGGGCCCTGGGGTCGATCCCGCCGGCGGCTCCGCCGGTCACCACGGACGCGTCGACATGGAGCGGGTCGACCACGGCGGACGCCCGGTCGGGCAGTGCGGCCACGGGGCCGGTGCGGGCCAGTGCCCGGGTGCGTCCCCGGGCGGTGAGCGTGATCGTGCGGCCGGTGCGCCGCGCGAGGGCCCGTACGACCGGCTGTACGTCGTCCCACGTGGGGTGCGTGGCGGCGTACCCCACGAGGGTCGTGTAGATGACGGTGTCGTCCGCGAGGACCTGGCCCTGCTCCTTGCGGACCGCCTGCGCGGTCGTCCGGGCGGCCAGCCAGGCGGTGGCCGCGACCGAGCAGACCGCGATCAGCACGGAGGCGGCCAACAGCCGTATCAGAAGGCTGCGGTGGGCGAAGGGGCCGACGCACACCGCTCAGCCGCCGGTCAGCTTGTAGCCGATGCCGAACACGGTCATCAGGCGGACGGGCCGTCGTGGGTCGGGCTCGATCTTCTTGCGCAGGTTCAGCACATGGACATCCACGGTCCGTTCGGTGATGTACGGGCTGGACCCGTGGGTACGGGCCAGCAACTGACGGCGGGTGAAGACCCGGTCCGGCTGCTCCGCCATGGCCGCCAGGATCCCGAACTCCCCCGGGGTGCACTCCACTTCCCGGCCGCCGACCCGCACCTGATGGCGCGCCGGTTCCACGGTGAGGTCACCCACCCGCAGGACGAGGTCGTCCGCGCCGCCCGTGCGCCGGGCACGGCGCAGCAGCGTTCGGATCCGGGCCATCAGCTCGCGGGGGCTGTACGGCTTGGTCAGGTAGTCGTCGGCGCCGAGGTCAAGACCGAGCAGCAGGTCCTCCTCGGAGGAGCGGGCGGTCAGCATCAGCACCACCAGTTCCTCGGACTCCCGGCGCAGCACGCGGCACACGTCCAGGCCGTCCACGACGGGCATCATCACGTCGAGCTCCAGGAGGTCGGGCCGGAGTCGGCGGGCCTGGTCGATGGCCGCGCGCCCGTCGTGCACGACGACGGCGGTGTGGCCCTCGCGCTCCAGGTAGCGGCGGATCACCTCGGCCTGTTTGGTGTCGTCCTCGGCCACCAGGACATGTGCGCACATGCTTGTGGACCTTATGACCCGTCCGAGCCATTCGAACGGGATTCTGATGACGGTCTGACAGGATCTTCATACCTTTTGGCGACGGTACCGGGCATGCCGAACACCACCATCCGGTACGCGGCCGCCGCGACGGCCGCGCTCTCCCTCTCCCTGCTCACCGCCTGCGGCTCGGGCTCCGGCGGCGGCGTCAAGGACGAGGGCACAGGTCAGGTCGCCTCGCTCCAGAGCCCGTCGGCGAACGGCGGGAAGAACACGTCGTCGCCCAGCTCGGAGAACGGTGTCCAACTGCGGTTGGACATGACCGACGACGAGAAGACGGACGTGCTGGAGAGCTGGCAGCTCTGCCTGGTGCACCAGGGCCTGCCGAGCTACACCAAGCAGGACGGGAAGCGGAATCTCGTCCTCACGCAGGCCCCCCGTAGCAAGTACCCCAAGGAGTACAAGGCGTGTGAGTCGAAGCAGCCCATTCAGCCACCGGAGATGGACCCGCAGAAGAACCCGCACTACATGGACGACTACCGGACCTGGATCAAGTGCATGAACGACAAGGGGTTCGCGGTCGAGGCGCTTCCCGACGGCGACGGCTGGACCTACGCCTCCCACCCCGGCCGGGTCGACCCGAACAGCGCGAAGGCCAACCAGATCGAGTTCGACTGCAAGGTGGAGGCCTTCGGTGGCGGAAAGTGACACCGACGGCGCCGCTGTCGCTCCGCGCCGCCGCGCACGCCGCCGGACGGCCGCCGTGGCCGCGGTCGTCGTGGCAGCGGCCGCCGCGACGGGTGGCGCGGTGATCGGCTGGCAGAGCCACGGCTCGCCGTCCGCCCGCACCGCCACGGACTCCGCCCGGGTCGCGACGACGGCCGTGGTGCGGACCGACCTGTCCGACGCGCAGACGCTGGACGGCACGCTGGGTTACGGCCCGGCCCGCACCCTCAAGGGCACCGGGGACGGCACGGTCACCTGGCTGCCCGCCATGGGCGCCACGGTGACCCGGGGGCGGCAGCTCTACCGGGTGGACGACCAGCCCGTCGCGTTGTTCTACGGCGCCACCCCGCTGTTCCGCACGCTGGACACCCGGGGCACGGTCGGCACCGATGTGAAGGTCGTCGCCGACAACCTGGTACGGCTCGGCTACGACATCGGCGCCCAGCCGGCGCCGGGCAGCTGGGTGACCCCTCCGGTCTCCGGTGCCACACCGACCCCGACGCCGGACCCGAGCGGGAGCACGGACCCGTCCTCCGGCCCGTCGGCGACCGCTTCGACGACGGCGGCGCCGGTCCGGGTCAAGAGCGGCGACGGGACGCTCACCGCCTCGCTCGTCAGCGCGATCAAACGGTGGCAGACGCACGTCGGAATGGCCCCGACCGGCGTGGTGGGCCCCGGCGACGTCGTGGCCCTCTCCGGCAAGGTGCGGATCTCCGCCGTACAGGCGCAGCCGGGCGACCCGGCCGCCGAGCCGCTGCTTTCGGTCACCTCCACCGGCAGGAAGGTCACCGTGCAGCTCGATCCGACCGAGGTCGGGTCGATCCGGTCCGGGGACACGGTGTCCGTCGCCCTCCCGGACACCTCGACGGTGCGCGGCACCGTGACGGCTGTCGGCCGGATCGTCCAGGGCGGGACGGACAACGACAGCGGGGCCGGCACGGATCCCGCGCAGCTGACCGTGACCATCTCACTCGCCGAGACGGCCGCCGTGCGCCGGCTGGACTCCGCCCCCGTGCAGGTGACGTTCGCGGGGAGCGCGCGCAAGGGCGTCCTCGCCGTACCGGTGGGCGCGTTGCTCGCACTGCGCGAGGGCGGATACGCCGTGCAGCTTCCGGGCGGGCGGCTGATCGCGGTGAAGACCGGGCTGTTCGCCAAGGGCATGGTCGAGATCAGCGGCACCGGCCTCGGCGCGGGCCTGAAGGTGGTGACGACCTCGTGACACCCGTGCTCGCCGTGCGCGGCGCGACGATGGAGTACGCGGGCGGGGTGAAGGCGCTGGACGCCGTGTCGCTGACCGTGGAGCAGGGCGAACTGCTCGCCATCACCGGCCCCTCCGGCTCCGGCAAGTCCACGCTGCTCAACATCATGGGCACCCTGGACCGGCCGACCGGCGGCACCGTCGAGATCGACGGACAGGACGTCACCCTGCTGACCGACCGGGATCTGTCGGCCCTGCGGGGACGACGGCTCGGCTTCGTGTTCCAGCACTTCCACCTCACCGACGGGCTCTGCGCCTGGGAGAACGTCGCAACCGGCCTGCTCTACGCCGGAGTTCCGCGCCACCGACGCCGCCCACTGGCCCGCGCGGCCCTCGCCCGGGTCGGCCTGGCGCATCGTACGGGCCATCTGCCGCACCAGCTCTCCGGCGGCGAACGGCAGCGCGTCGCCATCGCCCGGGCCCTGGTGAACAATCCGTCACTGGTACTGGCCGACGAACCCACCGGTGCGCTCGACACCGCCAACGGCGCGGCGGTGCTGGATCTGCTCGCCGAGCTGAACGGCGAGGGGACCACGATCGCGCTCATCACACACGACCGGGACATCGCGGCCCGGCTGCCGCGCAGGGTGGAGATTCGCGACGGGCGCGTCCTGTCCGACACGTGCGACGCGGCGGCGAAGGCGGTGCGGACATGAGAACGCCCCCGCGGGCCGAGCCGCAGCACCCGCCCAAACCGGTCCGGCTGGCCCCGCTCGACCTGCTCGGTCTCGGCCTGCTGGGCATCCGTACGAGAAAGCTGCGCGCCGCTCTGTCCGCGCTGGGCATCTCCATCGGCATCGCCACGCTGGTCGTCGTGACCGGGATCCCGGCCTCCAGTCAGCGGGCGCTGATGGCGCAACTCACCGCGCTCGGCACCAACATGCTGCAGGTCCAGCCGGTCCCGGACCAGAAGCCGCCGGTGCTCATCCCCGAGACGGCCACGGACATGGTGGCACGCATCGGTCCCGTGACCGTGGCGAGCGCGGTCGCCAACACCCATGCGTCCGTGCACCGTTCGGACCGGGTGGACTCCGCCGACTACTCGGGGCTGCCCGTCCTCGCGGCCAGGAACAACCTGCTCAAGGCGGTCAACGGCACGGTGCAGTCCGGCCGTTTCCTCAGCGCCTCGACCGACCGTTTCCCCACCGCCGTCCTCGGCTCGGTGGCCGCGAGCCGGCTCGGTTTCATGAGGGTGACTCCGGGCGGCCCCGCATCGCAGATCTATGTCAACGGCCGCTGGTTCACCGTCATCGGCATCCTCGCCAAGACCCCCCTCTCCCCCGACCTCGACCGTGCGGTGCTGGTCGGCTGGCAGGCGGCACGCGAGCAGCTGAAGTTCGACGGGCACCCGACCGTCATCTACGTCAAGGCCCGCGAGGACTCCATCGAGGCCGTACGGGACGTGCTGCCCGCCACCGTCTACCCTCAGCTGCCCGGTCTGGTGCAGGTCAGCCGCCCGTCCGACGCGCTGGCCGCCAAGCGGGCCACCCAGACCACGCTCTCGGTGCTCTTCCTCGGCCTCGCCGGTGTGGCCCTGCTGGTCGGCGGGATCGGAGTCGCCAACACGATGGTGGTGTCCGTGCTGGAACGCCGTCGCGAGATCGGGCTGCGGCGGGCGCTGGGGGCCAGCCGGGGCCAGATCCGGGGGCAGTTCCTCACCGAGTCGGTTGTCCTGTCCGCGCTCGGCGGACTGGCCGGAACGGTGATGGGGATCCTGGCCACGGCCGGCTACGCGGTGTGGCAGGGCTGGCCGGTAGTCGTCCCGTCGGCCGCCGCGATGGGCGGCTTCGGGGGAGCGGTGCTGGTGGGGATGGTCGCGGGCGTCTACCCGTCGGTGCGGGCGGCCCGCCTGACGCCGACGGAGGCGCTGGCGTCGGGGTGAGGTGCGGGACCACCCGAGATATAAAAGATCTTGTATCTTGATACACTTCGCCTGATACATTCAAGTGGAGGAGGCCACCATGAGTCGGACCGTCATCGATCTCGACGACGAGGCGCTGGAAGAAGCAGCCAGAGAACTCGGCACCTCTACCAAACGCGACACCATCAACACGGCACTGCGGGAGGTCACGGCCCGCTACCGGCGCCTGCGGGCACTCGACGAAGCTCGCGAACTGGTGGCCGAAGGCGCTCTGGACATCGACCTGCTGATGGACAAGCGCGCATACCGCCCCACGAGCGCGGGCGCGGCACGCGATGACCGTGGCGCCGGAGCGGACGCGTGACCGTCGCCGACTACCTCATCGACACCTCCGCCCTCGCCCGCGTCCTGCTCCGCCAGAACACGGCCGAATGGGACGACAGGATCGCCGCCGGCCTCGTCGCCATCTGCGACCTCACCGAACTGGAAGTCCTCCACTCGGCCCGCTCGGCCACGGACCGCGCCCGCCTGAAGTCGGCACTCGACGCCCACTACGCCTGGTGTCCCATGCCCGACGGTGTCTACCGCCGCTCCCGCGTCATCCAGGAACAGTTGACCGCCAAGGGAGAACACCGCAGCGCGGGCCCCGTGGACCTCCTGGTGGCCGCAGCCGCGGAAGAAGCGGGACTCACCCTGCTCCACTACGACCGCGACTTCGAAACCATCGCCCGCACCACAGGACAGCCGGTCCGCACGATCGACCTCAGGCAGTAGAGCCCGCGCGGTGCCGACGGCCACCGAGCTTCCGACCGACCCGGCCGCCTGGCGGTTGAACTCACGAGCAGCGGATTCAGCCCCGCAGCCCAAAGCCCTGAATCCGCACCCCTGATGAGACGTTTCCGCAGGTCAGGTGCCTGCTTGGTGGGGCGGGTGGGACTCGAACCCACGGCCGACGGATTATGAGTCCTTTGAGGATCTTGGCGGCCCTTGTCGATCAATGCTCATCTTGGCCGTTTTACCAGGTCAGACGCGGTTTGGCACCTCAGTCCTTCTCAGCCCTTGTCAGTCTTTTCCGATCCTTGTGTCCAACCTGCGTCCGGAACGCGTCGCGGATGAACAAGCCCGGCCGGCCTAGGGGCCGTCTCCCTCAACTGGGAGACGGGCTCCGAAACGGTGCACAGCGGATTCCCCTTCCGGATGTACAGAGGCTCCGCCACTACAACTCTCACACTCCCGGCCGCCGCACCGGCACCGGCGGCGACGTCGGGACCGGCCCCGACGGAGTGAGCGTGACATCCGCGAGATCGATATCGCCCCCCCGCGATGACTTTGCCGAACAGCCACACCAGCCGCGTCGCCCGCGCCACCCCCAGAGCAATGGCCACCTCGGCCAACCAGTGTGTCCCGCCTGGGTCCCGCTGCGTCGTATCGAGGATGATGGCCAGCAGGCACAGCCCTGAGATCACCAGCGTCGCGCTGAGGATGCTCATCCAGTTCCGGCGGAACTGCGGCCCCTGCACAGGATGCGTGCGCAGTGTGCGCATACGTTGCCCTGTGGATGTGGCGTACAGGGTGACGGCCGCGGTGATGAAGCTGCCGACGACGGCGGCGACGGTCGCCGTCGCGGTGTAGGCAGCGATCCTCTGTTCCCTACCAGGCCAGGCCAGCACATCCCCGCCACCTACGATCTGCACAGCCGCCGCATGCACCCCGGTGATCGTCAGCGCGAGGATCCAGTCCACCGCCGGCCGCCCCACCCATCGCCGCCACAGCCAATCCAGCATGTCGGCCCCCAACTCCTTTGCTGCTGCTCAGATTAACGGCCGGTGCGGACAGGCTTCCTGGAGCGCACCTTCATGCGTGCGGGCCGCGGCAAAGATCGCATCGACGGCGTAGTGCAGATCGACCGATCGGCCGTCGGTGAACGCGATCGGCACTTCGCACTGCGCTGTGATGCGGTGTGCCAGGAAGTCGAGCGGCTCGTACTCCAGGGACTGTCGTTGTGGGTCCCGCATGGCGACCTGGCCGCTGACCGAGCGCACCACACCCGACTCGTCCATCCACTCATCGAGGTCGGGAATGAACTGCAGTACATCACTGCGCAGTTGGGTGGCGGCACGGTTCCTGCGGAGTTTGCTCAGCCGTCCTCCGCGCCTGGGAACCTTCAGCGAGAGAGTGATGGAGGTGTCGGGATGACGCTGTCCGAAGCTCCGCAACGAGTCCGCGAGGTCGCCTCGCGCGCTCAAGGCACTGACCGTGTCCGCCGGGGCGCCTTCGAGTTGCACGGTGAACTCCGACACCGCCTCGATACGGTTGAGTTTTTCACGGGCTCGGGCGTGAATGACCGGCTTGAGTACGACCTCGCCGCACGGGAGTCCGATCCCGTTCAGCCACTTGGTGATGGCGCTTACGCGCGGCGCGGAGAAACCGCCGGGCAGGGCGCCGATGATGTTTCCGTAGGGCAGGAAGCAGAGCGTGGTCACATGGACGACATCCGTGCCGGCCGCGAGCTGCAAGGCTTCAATGGTGCCGTTGCTGTGGTCGAGTTGGTGCGGTACCTCACCGGTGATCTTGGCGAGCTGGAGATGGTCGGCCTCGGTCGCCGTATCCACGATCCCGACCAGTTGGTCGTCCGCGCTGCGCACGATCCGCTCGTGCGGCTCCGAGACCGCGACACGGTCAAGGAAGTCCCGCCAGGGCTGCGGTTCCATGCGGGGCTGGCCGTCTTTAGCTTCGACGACCTCGAAGAAATACACGGTCCGTTGGCGTGCCGCCCCGACCATATCCGCCTCCCCGCCTGCGGTTCATTGAGTGACACATGATCGTAGGCGGACGCACAATGACGCATGCCATACCGGCCACAGAATGGCCTGATCGCGACAATCTCAATCCAGTTCGCCTCGAAACCGTCCCAACTTGGCATCTAGACCCTGCGGCACCTCCTCCCACCTGGCAAGATGTCCCCCTCATTTATCAGATGATCTGAACATGTCGCGATTCACCACATCCCATCACGCTTCCCATGGATCACATCGATAGGCGGGTGGATCGGGCAGACGAAAGGTGCGGTGAACGGCGGTGGCGGCAGCAGCCGGCCAGGCGACCCCCAGGCCCGGTCCACCTCAGGTGAAACGCTGGTATCAGACGCGACCGTCCCCATTTCCCTGGGAGCAGACGGCCCTCGATCACATCAAGCAGCGGATGCCACTCACCGTTCCGCACTACGCCTGGGCGACCTTTTCCTTCACCGCCATGAGCGGCCGGATCAATGAGTGCGATCTCTTCATCGCCGTACCCCGCGGCCTGTATCTGGTCGAGCTGAAGGGGCACCCGGGCCGGGTCGTCAACAGCGGCGACACCTGGAGCTTCCACGCGCCCAACGGCCGGATCCGCACGATCCGCAATCCGTTACACCTCACCGACTTGAAGTCCAAAGAGCTCAAGTCCCGCCTCCAGGAAGCCGCCCGCGAGATCTGTCCGGGAGAACGGATCCCGCGCATCGACCCTGCTGTCTTCCTCTCCGATCCGCTGCTCGACAGCGAGCTGGACACGGTGCAGCGCACCCACGTGTACGGGCGTGATGGCTCTAGGACGGGGCTGCCCGGCATCTGGGACGACTTCCTAAGCCTCCCGCCGGAGCGCGAGCACTGGCGAATCACCGAGAACTTCGCCCGGCACCTCCCTGCTTTGATGAAGAAGATCGGGGTGCGAGCCTCCATGGCCCACCTCGACTTCGGCGACGGCTGGAAGCTCTCATCCCGCCCCTTGGATGCGGGCCCCACCTGGGAGGACCGGCTCGCGGAGCGCAAGGAGATGATCCACGAGGAGGGCAGGGTCCGGGTCTATCTCGTCGAACAGTTAGCGAGCGATGAGCAACGCCGCTCCGCCACCCGGGCCGCGGAGCGCGAGTACCAGGTGCTCCAGGGCATCGCTCACCGCGGCATCGCCCAGGCCGTCACCTTGCGCCAGCACCAGGGCGGTCCGGCGATCCTGTTCCGCCATCGTGAGAGCGATCTCCGTCTGGACAACTACCTTGCTGTGTATGGCGCGAAGCTGACCGACGCGGTACGCCGCGACATGGTCCGCCAGCTCGCCGAAGCCGTCCGCTACGCCCACCGCCGATCGCTCTACCACCGTGCGCTGGCCGCCCGTTCGGTGTACGTCAGCGCGCGAGAGAACGGCAGCAACCCCGTACTGCGAATCATCGACTGGCAGGCGTCCGCACGCGACTTCGACACCACCTCGCTGCGCTCGCTCGGTGGCTCCTCCTTCACCGGGGAGCACATCGAGGACGCCGCCCAGTGCTATCTCGCGCCTGAGACCGACGCCGACTTCCCTGACCCAGTGGACCTGGACGTCTTCGGTCTCGGAGCGGTCGCCCACCACATCCTGACGGGCATGCCGCCCGCCGAGACCCGTACCGCGCTCAAGGAGCGGCTGCAGGCCGACGGCGGGCTGCACATGTACGCGGTCAGCGACGCCGTCGACTCCGGTCTCGACGAGCTGGTTTACGCCGCCACCCGAGCCTCCGTCGACGAGCGCCTAGACTCCGCCGACGCGTTTCTCGCCCGGCTCGACGAGGCCGAGCAGACCCGTGCCGCGCAGGCCATCGCAGTGGAGGCCGACCTCCTCGACGCCACCCCCGGACAAGCAGTCGACGGCGACTGGACCGTGGAACGGGTGCTGGGCACGGGCGCCACCGCGCGCGCCCTGTACGTGACCCGCGTGAGCGAGGACGAACGTGGTCGGAGGGTGGAGGATGAGCGGGTCCTCAAAGTCGCTCTGGACGCGGAGAAAAACGAGCGCCTGACCTCCGAAGCGGCAGCCCTGCAGCAGATCAGCAGCGGCCGCATCGCGAAACTGTACGAGGGCCCGCGCACCCTCGCCGGCCGGACCGTACTCGCCCTGGAGTACGCGGGCCCCGAGACCCTGGGCCGACGGCTGCGCAGCCACGGGCCGCTGGGCTACGAGGAGTTGGCATCCTGCGGCGAGGACCTCTTCACCGCGCTGGACGACCTGGCGGCCAGAGGCATGCGCCACCGCGACCTCAAACCCGACAACCTTGGGATCAAGGTCAGGGAGGACGGCGAGCAGCAGCTGATGCTGTTCGATTTCTCCCTGGCTGCCGTCTCCGACCGGGACATCAAGGCGGGCACCCGCGGCTACCTCGACCCGTTCCTGGGTGACGCACGGCGCCCTGTGTACGACGACTACGCGGAGCGGTACGCGGCCGCCGTCGTCCTCCATGAAATGGCCGCCGCCGAGCGGCCGATCTGGGGCAACGGCACCGACGACCCGCTGACCGCCCTGGACGACGAAACACCGCTCCTCGCCTCCGACGCCTTCGTGGCCGTACTACGTCCGGGGCTTGTGACGTTCTTCGAGCGTGCGCTGCACCGGGACGTCAACCGCCGCTTCGAAACGCTGCGGCAGATGCGGGACGCCTGGCGGGCGATCTTCACCGCCGCCGACCGCACCCAGCCGCCTCCGCCGACGGACACCGTGTCGCTCACGGGGGTCGGAGGGCTACCTGAGGGGTTGTCCGAGGACGACATCCGGGATCTGTACGCGGAAAAGGCGAAGCTCTCCACCACCCTCAGGGACGCGGGGCTGACCGAGCGGGCTGCGGCGGTGGCCGAGGAACTCGGCGCGGTGACGGTCGGCGAGCTGCTCGACGTACCGCTGCCACGCTTCCGCAACAAGCGCGGGATCGGTGCGGTCGTGAAGAAGGAGCTCAACCGGCGGCACCGGCAGTGGACAGGGGCGCTCCGTCCGAAGAAACCCAAGGCCTCGACTGCCTTACCAGTGAAGCCTGTTGAGGCATTCGAGCCGGCCAGGTACGACAAGCTCGGCGCACACCACGAGGCCCGGCAGAACGTGGAACGGCTCGCGGCCCTCCTCAACCCGGAGCCAACGGGTCGCAAGGACAACAAGCGGCCGCAAGTGGTCTCGGCCTGGCTCGGGCTCGACGGCACATCGGAAATCGGTGCCTGGCCGACCAACCGCCAGGTCGCAGAGACGGTCAAAGCCTCTGAGTACACGGTCTCCAAGCACCTCGGCTCAGCCATCGGCGACTGGGCCGAGGCAGGCTGGATGGACGTCCTGCGCGGTGAGTTGGTCGACGCGGTTCGGGACGCCGGCCGTGTGATGACCGCCCGCGAGCTGGCCCGGGTACTCGCAGCCGGTCACGGCTCGGAGAGCGAGACCGGCGAGGGCACGGAGGCCGCCGCGCTCGCCGTCGTACGAGCGGCGGTGACCGCCGAGACACTGCTCACCGGCCGTGACGAGGAGCACGAGCCGCGACTCGCGCAGTTCCGGCGCCGGGGGCGGCTGATCGTGGCCCTGGAATCGCTGGACGGATCCGACGACCCAACATCGGACGAACTCGCCACGTACACCGTGGCGTTGGGCGACTCGGCCGAGAAGATCGCCGCCACCGATCCCCTTCCCGACCGGAGTGCGGCGCTGCGCGACCTGCGTGCCGTGAGTGCGCCCGAGGGCATGGACCCGCTGTCCGACGCCCGATTGGTCACACTCGCCGCCGCGGCCTCGGCCGGAGCGTCCGCCTCACCGCGTCTTGAGGTGTACCCCAAGACGCTGGTGCTGTGGCGGGCCCTGCAGATCTCGCAGGCCGCGGCGGGTGTACGCCGCGAGGCCGGCATCAGCCGGGACGGACTCCTGGCACGGTTGCGTTCCCGCTTCCCTGAGATGACGCTCGGCAAGCCCACGTATATCGAGGTCGAGGACGCGCTGCAAAAGGCCGGCTTCCCGCTGACGTACGACACCGCCGAGCAGCGTTTCAAGCCGCCGATACCCGTCACACCTGTGAGCAGCGGCAGCAGCTGGCTGTACTCGTCCTCCACGGGAACGGTGACTGCCGTCTCCCGGGCTCAGGCAGCAAGGGCGGGAGCCGGGCGGGATCCGGTGGCCCTGCTCGCTTCGAAGCTCAACTCCGCGGTACGGGAAGGCGGTTTCCTCGCGCTGAACGTTTCGGTCAGGCGGATGCGGAGCGAGAACGGATCAGTGGCGGAGGCGATCGCGAGCACGTTCCCCGTGGTGTCGGTGAATCTGGCACGAGTCTTCCTGAAGGAGTTCCGGCAACTGGCCACCGAGCACGGCACGGACTGGTCCAAAGTGTTGGGTGCGGACACCCGATACACCAGGAGCGGTGAACTGCCCGGCGGGCTGCGGTCGTTCGTGGTCCGTGTATGGCCCCGGGTCGCGGAGCGACTGGAGGAGGCGTCCGTGCGCGAGTCGGAAACGACTCTGTTCGTCCACTCATCCGGACTCCTCGGTCACTACTACTCGGCTGGTGGACACGAACTGCTGGTAGGGCTCCAGCGGGAGGCCCGCAGACCGGACGGCCGACCGCACGGGCTGTGGCTGCTCGCTCCTTCCCACAATCCGCACGGCGCACCGGAACTGGACGGACACACGGTGGAGGTCACCGGCGGCGACGCGGAACGCGTGGTGCTGACCGAGGACTTCCTCAAGAACTTGGCTGCACATCAAGGGGGATCAGCGCAGTGAGCACGCGTGGCAGTGGTGGCGGTGGCAAGGACGGCTTGCTGAAGGACCTGCGCAAGCAGGTCTTCGTCCTGGAGGAGGACTTACGGGCGCGCAGCGACTCGGTGGAGTTGTACCGGGAGCGGCTGAGTGACGAATACGGGAAAGCCTACGAAGCCGGGCGTACGGCGGCCACGTACGAGGCATGGCGTGACGAGCGGGTCACGCAGGTCGCGGCGGCATGGGTGCTCGGCTGCGTCTTCGTACGCTTCTGCGAGGACAACGGCCTCATAGCCCGGCCCTGGTTATCGGGCCTGGGTGAACGCCTCAAGGACGCGGAGGACCACGACGCGGCGTTCTTCGCCGCGCACCCGGAGAAGAACGACCGCGACTGGATCATCGCGGCATTCGACCACCTGGCGGGGACCAACCCGACGGTAGCGGGCCTCTTCGACCGGGCACACAACCCACTATGGGAGATCGAGCCCTCGTACGAGGCGGCCACGGGGCTGCTGAAGTTCTGGCGCCGAGTCGGCGCCGACGGCGAGATCGTCCACTCCTTCGTGGACCCCACCCTGGACACACGCTTCCTGGGCGACCTGTACCAAGACCTGAGCGAGCACGCCCGGAAGACATACGCCTTGCTCCAAACCCCGGTCTTCGTCGAGGAGTTCATCCTCGACCTGACGCTGGAACCGGCGGTGGCGGAGTTCGGGCTTGATCACGTTGTGAAGATCCGCGACGGGCGTGGCAGCGTACGTGAACTCCCGGCGGGACTGAGGGCGATCGATCCAGCGTGCGGGTCTGGGCACTTCCTGCTGGGGATGTTCGAGCGGCTACTGGAGAAATGGCGGGACACCGACAAGGTAGCGGGCGAGTGGACGCTGATCCGACGCGCGCTGGCCTCGGTCCACGGTTGCGACAAGAACCCGTTCGCCGTGGCGATCGCCCGGTTCCGGCTACTGGTAGCGGTACTGAAGGAGGCGGGCAAGCGGCGGCTGGACGCACTAGGCGAGTTCCCGATCAACATCGCGGTGGCCGACTCGTTGCTGCACGGACGGGGCGCTCCGAAACGGGAGAGCGAAGACCTGTTCTCCTCGCAGGAGGTCTTCCACTACCGCACCGAAGACATCGAGGACTACGCGCAGCGGTGCGACCTGCTGACACGGGACTCATATCACGTGGTCGTAGGGAACCCGCCGTATATCACTGTCAAGGACAGCCAAGAGAAACTGAACTACCGAGTTTACGAATCCTGCTCACGTCAATATGCTCTTTCAGTTCCCTTCGCCGAGCGACTCTTTCAGCTCGCAATTCGCACGGGAGGGTCCGACCAGGCTGCAGGCTACGTCGGCCAGATCACAGCGAACTCCTTCATGAAGCGAGAGTTCGGCGTGAAGTTGATTGAAGATTTCTTCAACTCGAAAGTTAACCTTACGCATGTAATAGACACATCAGGCGCCTACATTCCGGGTCATGGAACGCCAACGGTCATCCTGATCGGGAGAAATCACTTCCCAGCGCAGATGAATCCCGTTCGGGCCGTACTGGGAGTCCGCGGCGAGCCATCCCAGCCACCTATCGCAGAAGACGGTTTAGTCTGGGCCGCCATTACGGACCAAGTCGACAAACCTGGCAGCGACTCCGAATGGGTCTCCGCCACCGATGCCGCACGTAGACAGTTCGCGAAACATCCTTGGTCTCTCAGCGGGGGAGGCGCCTCCGGGCTCACTACCCAGATCAACGCATCCGCACCAAGGAAACTTACGTCCGAGACTCGGAACATCGGCTTCTGCGCAGTAACCCGTGAAGACGACGCCTACATGATCGGGCTCCCGACAGCTATCCGCAAGGAAATACCGTCTACGGACACTCGCCCCTTGCTCGGAGGGAATTCGGTTCGCGATTGGGCGATCGAAACAGGAACCCAATCAATCTTCCCTTATACAACCAATGGTGAAACTGCCGAGATTGACACTGCCACAGAACGAGTCCTTTGGCCGAATCGACACCTACTCAAGCTGCGTCGAGCATTATCGGGGACACAAGAGGAGCAAGGGCTCACATGGTTCGAGTACTCTAGTTTCTCTCCGGCCCGCTACTCGGCAAAATTCTTGATAACCTTCTCCTTCGTTTCAACTCACCCTCACTTCTCTCTGCGTAGGAATTCTGAGGTGTTCATTCGTAGCGCGCCAGTGCTCAAACTGCCAGAGGGAGCAAGCGAGCGAGAACATTGGGCCTTGCTCGGGCTGCTCAATTCGTCGACGGCGTGCTTCTGGCTCAAGCAGGTCAGCCATGATAAAGGAAGCCAAGGGATCAACGAGGGCTTCAAGTCACAGGAGTGGGAACGCTTTTACGAGTTTACCGGGACCAAACTCCAAAATCTCCCCCTGCCCGCCCAACTCCCCCTTCACCTCAGCCGCTCTCTCGATACCCTCGCCCAGGAACTCGCCACCCACGAACCTTCTACCATCCGCACCGCCGACGAGCCGCCCACCCGAACCCGTCTCGACGCTGCCCACACCGCCTGGACACGTACCCTCCAGCGCATGATCGCACTTCAGGAGGAGCTCGACTGGGAGGTCTACCACTCCTACGGGCTCCTCACCGACGCCGAGAAGGCCCGCCTCACCACCCCCTCCCCCGCACTCACCGCCATCCCCCAAGTCAAACTCGGAGAACGTGCCTTCGAGATCGTGCTCGCGCGCAAGCAAGCCGCCGGGGAGTTGGAAACCGCCTGGTTCGACCGCCACCGCTCCACCCCCGTCACCGAAATTCCACCCCCCTGGCCAGCCTGGTACCAGGCCATCGTCCAAGCCCGCATAGACACCATCTCCACCCGCCGCGACCTCGCCCTCATCGAACGCCCCGAGTGCAAACGCCGCTGGGCCACCGGCCCGTGGGACAAGCGCGAAAAGGCCGCCCTCCGCACCTGGCTACTCGACCGCTGCGAGGACAAGTCCCTCTGGTTCCACATCCTCAACGACTTCGTGCAACCCCGTACTCTCTCCATCGCTCAGCTCGCCGATGAACTCGAAAAGCTGCCCGATGCGAAAGCCATCCTCAACACGGCCCGCCTCTACGCCACCCACCTCGGCAAACCGAACCTCTCCCTCACCCAGGTCCTGGCAGACGTAGTCGACGCCGAGCACGTCCCCTACCTCGCCGCGTACCGGTACAAGGACACCGGTCTGCGAAAGCGGGCGCAGTGGGAGGAGGTATGGGAGCAGCAGCGCGAGGAGGACCGTACCGGGGAACGGCTCGACATACCCGTACCGCCGAAGTACACCTCCGCGGACTTCACCAAGCAGTCCTACTGGTCAAACCGGGGAAAGCTCGACGTACCCAAGGAGCGCTTCGTGTCCTATCCGGACGCGAGCCCCGACTCCGACCCGACCCTCCTCCTCGGCTGGGCGGGCTGGGACCAGCGCGACCAGGCGAGCGCGCTGCTGAACCTCGTCAGTGACCGCCGCAAGCAACAGGACTGGCCGACCGAGCGGCTCGTACCGCTGCTCGCCGGGATCGCGGAGCTCATGCCGTGGCTACGGCAGTGGTTCGGAGAGGTCGACGAGGAGTGGGGCGAGGAGTCGGCCGCCGAGGAGTTCCAGAGCTTCCTGGACGGGGAGTTGGCGAGCGCACAGCTCACCCCGGCCACTCTCGGCGACTGGCGTCCGGTGAAGAAGACCCGGGCGCGTAAGGCGACAGTCACGGCAGTGAAGACGAAGACGACAGCGGTCACGACCGAGATGGTGGAAGACGATGAGTAACGGCAGCGGCGAGCTGTACCTCCGCGACGTACTGGACCTATCCGAGGTGGTCCGTGCCGGGTCGTTCAAGATCGAGCTGTCCGGTGGCTTCGACGAGACCGCCAAGCGCGTGGCCGAGTACGTGGTCACCCCGCAGCTGGAACAGGCACTGCGTCGTGCACTGAAGATCGTCGAGGCATCCGTCCGGGCGGGCTCGTCCGACGCCACCTATCTGCACGGCTCCTTCGGCTCCGGCAAGAGCCACTTCATGACCGTGCTGCACGCGATCCTCTCGAACGACCCGGCTGCTCGCGCCAAGCCCACACTCCAGCCGATCATCGCAGATCATGACGCGTGGCTGCGGGACCGGAAGTTCCTGATGGTGCCGTTCCACCTCGTCGGCGCGACCGACCTCGACTCGGCGATTCTCGGCGGCTACGTCCGTACAGTCCGGCGGTTACACCCGGACGCGCCGGTTCCGTCGGTCTACCGGGCTGACGCGATGTTCGACGACGCCCGCCGCCAGCGGGAGTTCTTCGCCGACGACGAGCAGTTCGTCCGCTGGCTCGGCAATCCCGCGCTGCCCAAGGAGGAGAGGGCATCCGCCCAGCAGACCCCAGCGGCCGACGACGAGGACGACCTGATCGACCTCGACGTCAAGGAGGCTCCGGAGACCTGGTCCCCGGCTCTCCTCGACCAAGCCCTCGCCGCCTCCCCCGATCCGAAGGTCCGCGAATGGCTGGCGTCCGCGCTGCTGTCCGGTCCGTACTCCTCGTACTCCCGTGGCGCTCTCGGCGCGAAGAACGCCTTCCTGCCGCTGGAGAACGGCCTGGACATCATCAGCCGGCACGCCAAGTCCCTCGGCTATGACGGTCTGATCCTCTTCCTCGACGAACTGATCCTCTGGCTCCAGGCGCATCTGCGTGAACGGACCTTCGTCAACGACGAGGTCAACAAGCTGGTCAAGCTGATCGAGTCGGGCACGGGCGGCCGCGCGCTGCCCGTCATCTCCTTCATCTCCCGCCAGCGCGACCTGTCCGAGCTGATCGGTTCCGATGCGGTCGGTGCCGAGGCCAAGAACCTCGAACAGCAGGTCAAGTATCTGGCAGGGCGTATCGATCCGATCAGTCTGGAGGACCGCAATCTCCCCGAGATCATCAAGGAGCGCGTCCTCAAGCCGAAGGACGACGCCGCGAAGGCCGCCCTCGAAGCGGCCTTCGCCCGGATCGAGACCTCGAACCAGTCAGTGCGCGACGTACTTCTCGACGCCAATGGCGTCACCCACGCCGACTGGACGGACTTCAAGGCGCTCTACCCGGTCTCGCCCGTCCTCCTCAACGTCCTGGTGGCCCTCTCCGGCGCACTCCAGCGCGAGCGCACCGGTCTCAAGCTGCTCCAGCAGATGCTCTACCGGCGGCGCGAGGACATGAAGGTCGGCGAGCTGATCCCGCTGGGCGACCTGTGGGACGTACTGGCCGAGGGAATGGGCGAGGCGTTCACCGACCGACTGCGCAGCGAGGCCGAGGCGGCGACCCGTTTCCACGGCAAGGTGAAGGATCACCTGCTGGAGAAGTACGGGTCCGCCGAAGACGCCAAGTACAAGGCCGACGAACGCTTCGTCAAGACGATGCTGCTCGCCTATCTCGCACCCGAGGTGCCGGCTCTCGCCCGGCTGACCGGGCCGCGGCTGAACGCGCTGAACCACGGGTCGATCCGCTCGCGCACCGGTCAGGAGGACCGGATCGTGGTCAGGCGGATGCAGGAGCTCCAGGCGCAGTTCCCGGGAGAACTGCGCAGCGACGGCCACGAGTTGGATCCGGTGTTCACGCTGCATCTGTCCGATCTGGATGTGGAGCCGATCCTGGACAGCGTCGGGGAGAAGGACACCCTCGGGGCACGCAAGCGGTGGGTGCAGGAGTGGCTGTGGCGGGAGTTGAAGATCGCCGACAACGGCACACTCGTCGCCGACCGTGAGATCGTCTGGCACGGAACGCGCCGGACCGCAGAGTTCGTCTTCGAGAACGTACGGGATGCTCAGGTCCTGCCCGACGCGCAGTTCGAGCCGTCCGCTCCGGACCGGATCCGCCTGGTCATCGACTACCCCTTCGACGAGGACGAGAAAGTCGCACCCAGCGCGGGCGAGAACCGGGTCTACCGTCTGCAGCGGGAGAAGCCGGACGCGGCGACCGTCGTCTGGCTGCCATCCTTCGTCTCCAGCCAGCGGGGTACCCAGCTCGGCCGCCTGCTGAAGATCAACTACCTGCTCGATCGTGATCGGTTGAAGGACTTCGCGACCCATCTGGGCTCCGACGACCAGGTGCGGGTGCGGCACCAGCTGGAGGCGCAGCGCGAGACCCTCGTCGCACAGCTGGGGCAGGTCCTGCATCAGGCGTATGGGATCGCCAGGGCCAACGAGAGCGACCTGGGCGCCCAGGTCACCGAGGGCAAGAACGTCCACGCGCTGTACGCCGGGCACACTCCGCAGCTCCAGGGCGGCGGGGCCTTCGAGTACAACCTGCTGAAGCTCGCCGACGGGCTGCTGGACACGATGTATCCCAAGCACCCGAACTTCGACCGTCAGGAGAGCCGCAAGCCGGTAACGGCCGCGAAGTTCAAGATGACGTACGGCTGGATCGTCAAGGCCATGGACGACAACTCACGTCGGGTCGTCGTCGACAGCCGAGACCTTGGTGATGTGGCACGGATCGTGCACCCGCTGGAGCTGGGCGAGGTACACGACGGGCCGCTGAATGTCTCCACGGACTGGCGTCGGCACATCGACCAGCAGGCGGGCAAGCACGGCGCGAAGGGCGACTTCGGGGTCGAGGACATCCGCACCTG
Organism: Streptomyces sp. NPDC048277; assembly: GCF_040652235.1. Taxonomy (NCBI): domain Bacteria; kingdom Bacillati; phylum Actinomycetota; class Actinomycetes; order Kitasatosporales; family Streptomycetaceae; genus Streptomyces; species Streptomyces sp. NPDC048277. Next base: position 39,971 of record NZ_JBEZLQ010000010.1, on the reverse strand, counting down.
GATCGCCGAGCTGGGCTGGACGGGGCTGGACAAACTGGTCTCCAACCTGGTGATCGCGACCTATGCCCTGCTCGCGGACCGTTCCTGGGTCTACCGCGACAAGGCCGAGACGGCACCCGCGCTGGATCAGTTAGGCCCCGGCTGGGCGCTGCGGGCACAGGAACGGCCCAGCGAGGAGGAGTACACCAGGGCGCACGAGCGGGCCGCCGCGCTGTTCGGCACGAGCGTGCCGACGGTCCTGTTCACCCGTAACGTCAACGCGCTCGCGACAGATGTCCGCACCAAGGCGGAGGCCCGCGAGAACGCCGTCAACGGGCTGCGGCGGGCTCTGGCCCGCTACCGTTCCGCCCTCGGCATCACCGACGAGGCACCGACCGCCCGCGAGCAGTCGGTGCGGGACGCGGCCGACCTCCTCGCACGGATCAAACAGACTCCGGAGGCGACACCACTCGCCCGGGACCTGGCGGCGGCGACGTATGCGAGCACGTACTTCGAGCTGGGCAAGGTGATTTCCTCGGCCCAAGAGGTGCTGGACGCGCTGGAGGGCACCGACTGGGAACTGATCGACAGCGTACGGAAGTACACGGGCCGCGGGGACGGCCTCGCCGACCGGTCCGAGCGACTGCTCGCGGAGATCGCGGACGCTGCGTCGAGGAACGAGTACGACACCAGCCTGAAGCCGGTCCTCAACGGGGCACGCGGTCAGGCGGTGGCTCTGATAAACGAAGCGGCCCGGCTGAGCACTGTCGCACCTGTGCCGTCTCCTCCCCCGCCGACCGTGACGCCCGCTGTGAACTCCCCCGGCTCCGGCACCGTTCACAGCGGCGGCAGCCCGACCACGGACGACCAGCCATCGCTGCCCTCCCCGCCCAGTACCGCAACACCCGCTACCGCAACGGCGGCCGCTCGGCGCTCTCGGCGGGTGAAGGCCGCAGCGGGCGGGAGCGCGCTGGAGCTGGAGCACCGTCTTAACCAGGCTCTCACTGACGTACAGGACCAGATTCGCGAATACGCCACCGCACATCCGGACATCGATATCGCGATCAACTGGCAGCCGTTGGACGGCGAGCAAGGTGACGGCTCCGGCCTGCCCGGCGGTGATCTCTGATGGGAGCCCTCGTGCCCGCACTCGACCAGCGGGTCATCACCGGACTGCTCACCACCCGACTGGCCCGCACCAAGGGCCGGCGGCTGCTGCTGGTGCACGGGAAGTACGCGGCGGGTGGCCCCGAGGAGTTCAGCGTGCCGGCTGGCGACGGGACCCGACGCAAGGTCCGGGTCACCCATGCCTCCTCGGTGCTCGGACTCACCGACGCCTGGCAGGCCCATCTGGGCGCCGACGCCGCGGACTTGCTGGTGGTCACCACGGATGTGCCCGGGGAACGGATCAGTCTCGATCTGCTAGGCGAGATGGTGCGCTCGCAGATCATCGCCGTCGACGAGGCCGATATCGTCAAGCAGCTCTTCGGTGCCGCCGACCTCGACCCGCGGATACGGCGCGACCCGTGGCTGTGGCTGCCGGCCGCGCTGATCGACGCCGAGCCCGATGCGGCGCAGGGCGGCTGGCCACAGCACGGAGCCGTGCTCACCCTGGACGCGGCGATGCGTGCGTTGGTCGGGGTGCGGCTCGGGCTTGAGGGTGTCTTCGAGGACGGGGCGTCGGTGGACGTCGACGCTCTGCTGGCCTGGTCCCGTAAGCCGGGCGGGCCCGAGCGCCTCGCCATGCTGTCGGAGGCCGAACGCCGGGGCATCACCGAATGGCTGGCACAGAGTGCGGGAGAGGCCGCGCCCGTGCTGCTGCGGCTCGCACTCCAGGGACGGGGGGCCGAAGCCACCGCGCTGGGTGTGCTGGCGTCCGTCATGGCCGGGGACACGGCGTCGGCCGACGCGGCTGTGGCACTGGGCTCGGTGTTCGGGCGGGGCTCCCGGCCCTCCGAACTGCGCGCCTACGCACGGGCGGTGGAAGGCACCCTGACCCGCTGGATCGGCGAGGCCTCGGGGCGGGGTCCCCAGAGCGAGGAGGCCCTGCAGCGGGTTGTCGATGTGCTGCACCAGGCTGACCTGCTGGCGGACAGCGCCCATTTGACTACCTCACTGACCGGCAACCCCTTTCTTCCATCCGGTTTCCAGGCGCGGCTGCAGGGCCTGGCCGACGCCCTGTCCGCAGGGCCGCAGGCCGCTCAAGCGGCCTGGGAGCATGTGGCGGAGCATCAACTCGCCGCTGTCCTCTACCCGGAACGGGTCGAGCTCGCGCGCATGGCGGTACGGCTGCTCCGCTGGCTGGACACACCGGAACCGGCCGTGTCCTCGGTCGGCCAGGCTGTGTGCGCGCATGTCGCCGACTGGGGGTGGGTGGACCGGACGCTGGCACAGCTATGGGTGGGTGACGGGGACGCCGAACCCGCGCTGGCACAGGCGTACCGCATGGTGCACGACGCGGCACGACGACGGCGGGCCTCGATCGACGAGGCTTTCGCGGCTCAGCTCGTGCCGTGGGTCCAGTGCACCACCGCAGGGCAGCCCGGTGGCGCACTGCCCATCGAGGACGTCCTGCGGACGATCGCACTGCCTCTGGCGAAGGTGCGGCCGCCGCTGGTGCTCGTCGTGGACGGGATGAGCAGCGCGATCGCGGCCCAGCTCGGCGAGGAGCTGACCGGCGCCGGGCGGTGGAGCGAACTGTCCGGCGCGGGGCGGCGGGCCGCCGCCGTCGCGATGATCCCTTCGGTGACGGCGATCAGCCGGGCCACCTTGCTGTGCGGACGGCCGGTGTCGGGCGGTCAGAGCATGGAGAAGGAGGGGTTCGCCGCCTTCTGGAAGGAGCACCGGCACGCGGCGGTCCTCTTTCACAAGAGCGAGATTCCCGGGCCGACCGGGCAACTGATCGATCCACGGCTGGTCGCCGCGATCGCATCGGACGACGTGGTCGGCGTCGTACTGGACACGATCGGCGAGAGTCTCGATCACGGACAGCGGAGCGCGCTCGCCGACTGGTCGGTGAACCGGGTGAAGTACCTCACCGAGCTCCTCAACCACGCGCGCGGGCAAGGGCGTCCGGTCGTGCTGGTGTCCGGCCACGGGCATGTGCTGGACCGGACCGGACCGGAAGCCGAGCAGTCGATCGCCGAGGGTGTGGAGGCAGCGCGCTGGCGTACGGGGACGACGGCCGGTGAAGGCGAGGTCACGCTGGCCGGGCCCCGGGTACTGGAGAACGGCGGCCGGGTCACGGTGCCTTGGTTGGAAGGGATCCGCTACACCCCGCGCAAGGCCGGGTACCACGGTGGTGCCACGCTCGCCGAGATGACGGTACCGGTGCTGGTCCTGGCGCCGTCGGCCGAGTTGGCACCTGCTGAGTGGAACGAGCTGCCACGCGAGTCCGTACAGCCGTCGTGGTGGGATCCTGAGGCCACGTCCACGCCCGTGCCCATCCCCGTCAAGCCGGTGAAGAAGGCGGCGAAGGCCAGGCCGAAACCCCGGCCTCAGGAAGGCGAGCTCTTCGCCGACGATGCGGTCGAGGTGCCTGCCGCCGCCCCACCGGCGGAATCGGACGTACTCACCCTCGGCCGGCGGATCCTCGACACCACGATCTACAGACATCAGCGCAAGTTCGTCCGCAAGCCGCCGGAGCACAAAGTGGTCGCCGCCGTCATCGACGCACTCGACCATGCGGGCGGCACACTCTCGCTCGCGGCGGTCGCTGCGGCCGCCCTCGGCTCGGGTGGGCGTACGAACACCCGGCCCGAGGGCCTTGTGACCGTGCTGACGCGGCTGTTGAACATTGAGGGCTACGAGGTCATCAGTCTGATCGACTCCCGGACCAGGGTCCGGCTCAACCGTGAGACGCTGCGTGAGCAGTTCGAGCTGTCCGAGGAGAGTGTGTGAGCGCCGCGTCCGTCAGCGCCGCCCGCCGCCGCGAGGTCATCGACGCACTGCGGCGCGGCACCGTGCCGAAGTCAGGGCTCGACCTCTTCGCGGTCGGTCTGGAGCGTTTCACGCCCGCGCTGGACGAGCGGATCTCCACAATCGCGTCGGGCAGTGCGTCCTTCCACGCGATCCGCGGGGAGTACGGGTCGGGCAAGACCTTCTTCGCACGCTGGCTCGCCGAACGGGCCAAGCGGGCCGGGCTCGCCACCGCCGAGATCCAGATCTCCGAGTCGGAGACCCCGCTGCACAAGCTGGAGACCGTCTACCGTCGACTCACCGAGCGGCTGACCACCGCGACCGAACCCGCCAGTGCGCTGCGCTCGGTGGTCGATGGTTGGTTCTACACCCTTGAAGAAGAAGTGGACGAGTCACATCCCGAACTCGCCGAGGACAACGAGGCGGTGGAGACTGCGATCGAGGACCTGCTGGAGGAACGACTGCGCGCGGTCGCCCAGACCACGCCGGCGTTCTCAGCGGCTCTGCGCGGCTACCGCAAGGCCACGCTCGGCGGGGACTCGGCGACGGCCGAGGCTGTGATCGCCTGGCTCGGCGGCCAGAAGTCGGTGGCCGCCTCCGCGCGACGAACCGCCGGGGTACGCGGCGATCTGGACCACTTCGCGGCGCTCGGTTTCCTCCAGGGTCTGCTCACCGTACTGAAGGACTGTGGGCATCCCGGGCTCCTGGTGGTGCTGGACGAGATCGAGACCTTGCAGCGGGTCCGGGGCGACGTACGTGAGAAGGGGCTGAACGCACTGCGTCAACTTCTCGACGAGATCGACGCGGGCCGCTTTCCCGGACTCTTCCTGGTGATCACCGGAACCCCCGCCTTCTACGACGGACAGCAGGGCATACAGCGACTGCCGCCGCTCGCCCAGCGGCTGGCGACCGACTTCTCGACCGATCCGCGCTTCGACTCACCGCGGGCGGTCCAGCTGCGACTGACCGGCTTCGATCTCGTTCGACTCGGCGAACTCGGCTGTTCCGTAAGGAACTTGTACGCGGGTGCGGCCAAGCACCCTGAGCGCATCGAGGCACGGGTCGATGATGCGTATGTCGCCGAGCTGGCCACCGCTATGACAAGCAAGCTCGGCGGGCGGGCCGGGATCGCCCCACGGCTGTTCTTGCGCAAGCTGGTCGCGGACGTACTGGACCGGGTCGACGAATTCGACGACTTCGACCCACGCAAGCACTACGCGCTGACAGTGAACGCCACTGAGTTGAGCGAGGTCGAACGCAACGCGGCAGCAGGCAGCGCCGACGAGATCGAGCTGGAGCTGCCATGACCGGCGCCCCCGAACCACTCGACCGGTTACATCCCGGACTGGTCCATCACATCGTCAACACCCTGGGATGGCCCGAGCTCCGCCCTCTCCAGGAGGAGGCCGTCGAGCCGCTGCTCGACGGCTCGGACGCTGTCCTTCTGGCCCCGACCGCCGGCGGGAAGACCGAGGCCGCCTCCTTCCCGCTGCTTTCGAAGATGGCGCACGAGAACTGGACCGGCACCTCGGTGTTGTATGTCTGTCCGCTGAAGGCGCTGCTGAACAACCTTCTGCCGCGCCTGGAGACGTACACCTCCTGGCTGGGGCGGACCGCCGCACTGTGGCACGGAGACGTGTCGCAACCGCGCCGCAAGAAGATCCTGCGGGAGCGGCCGGACGTACTGCTTACCACACCGGAATCGCTGGAAGCGATGCTCGTCAGCACCAATGTCGATCACCGGGCGTTCTTCTCCGGACTGCGGGCTATCGTTGTCGACGAGGTGCACGTCTTTGCGGGCGACGACCGAGGATGGCACCTGCTGGCCGTACTCGAGCGCCTGCAACGGGTCGTGGGGCGACCGGTACAGCGCATCGGTCTTTCCGCGACCGTGGGCAACCCGGACCAGCTGCTCACCTGGCTGCAGGGCTCGGGAAGCGGGCACCGCCCGGCGTGGGTCATTGCCCCGCACCTGCGTGAGAAATCCCCTCCACTGCCACCGCCCGGTGATATCCAGGTCGACTATGTGGGCTCTCTGGAGAACGCGGCCACGGTGATCGCGGGCCTGCACCACGGCGAGAAACGGCTGGTGTTCTGCGAGTCGCGCCGACAGGTCGAGAAGCTCGGAGAGAGCCTGCGGGCCAAGGGCGTGACCGCGTTCCTGTCCCACGCGTCCCTGTCGGTGGACGAACGGCGGCGGGCCGAGGAAGCCTTCGCTGAAGCGCGTGACTGCGTGATCGTCTCGACCAGCACCCTGGAACTCGGCATCGACGTAGGCGACCTGGACCGCGTCATCCAGATCGACGCACCCGCCACCGTGGCCTCATTCCTCCAGCGTCTTGGCCGGACGGGCCGACGACCGGGCTCCACCCGCAACTGCCTGTTCCTCACCGTCGACGAGGACGGGCTGATCGGTGCGGCAGCCCTGCTGCTTCTGTGGTCGCGCGGCTGGGTGGAACCAGTGGTAGCACCGCCGGAACCCCGGCACATCGTCGCCCAACAGGTACTGGCCCTCTGCTTGCAGGAACATCGGGTGGGAGACCGGCTGTGGCAGGAGTGGTGGGGAGGGCTCGGCTCCTTCGGGACTCCTGCCGAGCCCGTCGTGCGCCACCTGATCGAGGAAGGGTTCCTGGACCGGGACGGGGGAATGCTGTTCATCGGCCCAGAGGCGGAACGCCGTTTCGGCTTCCGGCACTTCATGGACCTCACCGCGGTGTTCACCGCGGCTCCGGAGTTCACGGTGCTCTCGGGCCGCACCGAGATCGGCACAACCAATCCCGCGCTGCTGACCGAAGAGGTGGCTGGTCCTCGGCGCCTGCTCCTAGCCGGACAGAGCTGGCAGGTGACGTACATCGACTGGTCCCGTCGGCGGTGCTTCGTCGAGCCGGTCGACGACGGCGGCAAAGCGCGCTGGGGAGGAGCAGGTGCAGGCCGGACCGCCTCCTACGAACTGACCCGTGCGGCCCGGGAAGTGCTCCTCGGCACCGACCCGCCGGTCATGCTCACCGGGCGCGCCGTGACCGCTCTCGCCGAGGCACGCGAGAGCAGCTCCGAGCTGGTCCACCCCGGCGGGACGGTGGTCATAAAGGGCGGGCGCGACACCAACGTGCGCTGGTGGACCTGGGCCGGCTACCGGGCCAACGCCACTCTGGCCGCCACGCTCACCACGATCGCCGATCCCCTCCAAAGGCCGACGGACGTCTACGTCCGACTTCGCGAGGACGTAACACCTGAGGAATGGAGGAAGGCCATTGCGGAGGCCGGCGATCAACTGTGCCTTCCCGCAGTGGACGCACGGGCACTGTACGGCCTCAAGTTCAGCGCCGCACTGCCGACCCGGCTCGCGGAGGCCACTCTTGCCGCGCGGCTCGCGGATCTGGAGGGTGCGACGGCTGCGCTCAGGGAACCGACCGGGTTCACAGTCCTGGGGAAGTGACGTAGGCGTCCATCAACGACACCGGCAGACCAACGCAGTGGACCGGCACCAGGAGATCAGGCTCGCACGTCTCGCTGCTGAACTTCCTTGAGCACTGCAGCCACTGTCACGAAGTCATTGTCCACATGAAGGACAGTATGCCCGTGGCTGACTGCTGTCGCACACACCAACAGGTCGATCGCTCCAGCCGCGCGGTGCTGGCCCCGCTGGGTCAGTTTGTACTGGGCGGTGTCGACCCACCGCCAGGCGTTCTTTGGAACCGGAGAGAGCAAGCAGAGCGCGTCCAGTTCCTCTGCGAGCTCCTCCCGATGGGACGGGCTGGTTGCCGAGTAGAGAAATTCGGCCCGTGTCGGCTCGCAGAGGTGGAACACCCCGGCGGCAATGTGCCCCTCCCAGGGACGCAACGCACCTGGCGTACGGAACAGGTGCCACAGAGCCGAGGTGTCCACCAGATACGTGATCACTCGAAGGCCTCGCGGCGCGCACGCTTCTCCGCGTCACGCGCCGCCGCGGCCTGCTCGAACTCACCCCGCGCACCCCGCGCGGCCAGCTTCTCCGCAGCCTCAAGCCGCTTGATCCGCGCCACGTAGTCCCGCAGGGCCGTGTTGACGGTCTCCTTCTTCGTCGTGACACCCATCAGCCGCATGGCCTCGGCCAGCGCCTCGTCGTCGAGATCGATCTGCGTGACGGACATCGGGCACCTCCAACATCCACGATGTATACATCCAAGATACATCACCAACATCGAGCGCGGCCATCGATCACAAACAGACCATGCGAGGGAGGCGCGCCGGGTGTCATGACGTTCACATGGGCCCGCTTCTCACTGCGGGGCGAGCCGACAGAGGCCTGCCCGCCGCCGACACGAAATACTCCATAAGCGCCATGCCCGACTTAACCGGAATCGGCGTCCAGAATTTGTCCAGACGATCATGAAATCATGATCACCACCGGGTCGCCAGGACCCTCACACTCTCGCCCCGACCGGGAAAGTGCCTGGTCAGAACGGTTCTGCTCGCACAGCGAGTAGTGGGGCGGGTGGGACTCGAACCCACGGCCGACGGATTATGAGTCCGCTGCTCTAACCGGCTGAGCTACCGCCCCATAGCGGCGTGTCGCGTACAAGTGTGCGCGCCGTCTGCCGCAGCATAGCCGCTCATACGATCTCCTGCTTCGGATGGTCGGCGTCTGCGGTCGTACCCGACCTTGAGGACATCAGTGCAGGCCCGGCGGTTCCCGCGGGCATGAAAAAGGACCCCACCAGGGGTCCTCGTTCAGCATGCTCCCCCGACTGGACTCGAACCAGTAACCTGCCGGTTAACAGCCGGCTGCTCTGCCAATTGAGCTACGGAGGACCGAGCTCCCCCGACTGGACTCGAACCAGTAACCTGCCGGTTAACAGCCGGCTGCTCTGCCAATTGAGCTACGGAGGAATGCCTCGTTGCATCGAACGTGCCTACCTGGGTATTCGCCAGGGGGCGCTCGCTCGCTGCGACACATACATTAGCGCAAGCAGGGGGGTGCTCCGCCAATCGGTTCCCCCCACGAGACTCCCGCACCAGGGAAGGGTGGCCGCCATGCGCTACAAGCTCACGTTCGTCGTCGGGCTCGCTCTGGGTTACGTGCTCGGTACCAGGGCCGGACGCGAGCGCTACGAGCAGCTGAAGAAGTCCGCCCGCCAGGTCGCCCAGAACCCCGCGGTCCGCAACACGGCGGAGACCGCCGCCCAGCAGAGCCGCGAGATCGCCGGCAAGGCCTTCCACTCGGTCAGCGCAAAGGTCGGCGACCGCATGCCCGACTCGGTGGCCGCCCGGGTCCGCTCCCTGCGCGAGCGCAGCCAGGCCGACGGCGCGGACGACTGGGGCACCAGCAACACGTAGGTCCACTTTTCAAGACGCCCCCGGCTGCAACCCCCTAGGGGCGCGGGGCTATATCGATTTGCGGCTCCGCCGCGTGGGCGCGACCAGCCCCGACGCACCCGCACCCGAAACACGGCCCCCACCCGAACGGCGCCCGTCGGCCAAACCACAGCGGAGCGTGCGGCAGAATTTCGGGCATGGGGATAGTCGCCGGGTTGGACAGCTCACCCGATTTCACTCGCATCGTGGTCTGCGACACGGACACGGGCGCGGTGCTCCGCCAGGGATACGCACCGCATCCGGTCGAGACGCCGGACGGCGCGGCGCGCCCCAGTGACGTCGACCCGCAGGCCTGGCTGCTGTCGCTCGGGGAGGCGGCCGGCGGCGGCCTCCTGGAGGGCGTGCAGGCCATCGGTGTCTCCGCGCAGCAGAACGCGGTGGTCCCGCTGGACGCCCAGGGCAACACGGTCCGCCCGGCGATGGTCGGCGGCGACAAGCGCGCCCAGGTCGCGGCCGCCGATCTGATCGACGCGCTCGGCGGGCGCGAGGCCTGGGCCCAGGCCGTGGGGTGCGTGCCGCAGGCGGCCCAGCCGGTCACCAAGCTGCGCTGGCTGGCGAAGACCGAGCCGGAGAACGCCCGGCGGACCGCCGTACTGCTGCAGGCCCATGACTGGCTGGTGTGGCAGCTGCTGGGGCGGCCGGTCAGGAGGACCACCGACCGGGGCGGGGCGTCCGGGACCGGGTACTGGTCGGCGGCCACCGGCGGTTACCGGCCCGATCTCGTCGAACTCGCCCTGGGGCACCAGGTGATGCTGCCCGAGGTGATCGGGCCCTCCGACGCGGCCGGTACGACCCCGGAGGGGCTGCTGATCTCCGCCGGGACCGGCGAGACCATGGCCGCCGCCTTCGGGCTCGGGCTCGGGTTCGGGGACGCCGTCGTGTCGCTGGGCGCCTCGGGGTCCGTGATGGCCGTGCATCCGGAGGCCCTCGCCGAACCCTCCGGCATGATCACCTCGCTCGCCGACGCCACCGGCATGCACCTGCCGGTCGTCACCACGCTCAACGCCGTACGGACCCTGCGCGGTACCGCCGAGCTGCTCGGGCTGTCCGATCTGGAGAGCCTGTCCGATCTGGCGATGAAGTCGACGCCCGGCTCGCACGGCCTGGTCATGCTGCCCTACCTGGAGGGCGAGCGGACGCCGAACCTGCCGCACACCGCCGGGACGCTGGCCGGGCTGCGGCGGGAGTCGATGAAGGCCGAGCATCTCGCGCGGGCCTCGTTCGAGGGCATGCTGTGCGGGCTCGCCGACGCCCTCGACGTGCTGCGCGGCCGCGGGGTGGAGGTGCGGCGGATCTTCCTGCTCGGCGGGGCCGCCGAGCTGCCGGCCGTGCAGGCGGCGGCGCCGATGCTGTTCGGCGCGCAGGTCGTCGTACCGCAGCCGGCGGACTACGCGGCGATCGGGGCGGCCCGGCAGGCGGCCTGGGCGCTCGGGGTGTCGCAGGGCACGCTGGACCCGCGTACGCCGCCGGTGTGGCAGGGTCCGGCGGCGCAGGTGCTGGACCCCGGGGACGAACTGGCCGTAGGGCAGGCGGTGCGGCAGCAGTACGTGTCGGTGCGCGAACAGACCCATCCGGGGGCGTTTCGGGCGTAAGGGTGCGCCCCCGGTGCCTCAAGGCATCCGCTCTCGGGTTAATCGGTTGAGGTAACGCGGGTGGAGTGTCGGACGATAGGGGCCTAGGGCAAGCGTCCCGCCCATCGCGGCGGGCCGGCGAGCCCACCCCACCGCCGACTCCGAGAGACGTAGCGTGCTCATACGACTTCTGCGGACCTATCTCAGGCCCTACAAGAAACCCATCTCCATCCTGGTGCTGCTGCAGTTCCTGCAGACCTGCGCCACTCTCTATCTGCCCACGCTCAACGCGCACATCATCGACAACGGCGTCGTGAAGGGTGACACGGATTACATCCTGTCCTTCGGCGCCCTGATGATCGGTATCTCGCTGGCTCAGGTGGTGTGCAACATCGGTGCCGTGTACTACGGCGCCAGGACCGCGTCGGCGCTCGGCCGGGATGTGCGGGCCGCCGTCTTCGACCGGGTGCAGTCCTTCTCCTCACGTGAGGTCGGTCACTTCGGGGCGCCCTCACTCATCACCCGTACGACGAACGACGTACAGCAGGTCCAGATGCTGGTCCTGATGACGTTCACGCTGATGGTGTCGGCGCCCATCATGTGCGTCGGCGGCATCGTGCTCGCCCTCGGCCTGGACGTTCCGCTGTCCGGGGTGCTGGTCGCCGTCGTACCCGTGCTGGGGATCAGCGTGACGCTGATCGTGCGGCGGCTGCGGCCGCTGTTCCGGGCCATGCAGGTGCGGCTCGACACGGTGAACCGGGTGCTGCGCGAGCAGATCACCGGCAACCGGGTGATCCGCGCCTTCGTCCGCGACGAGTACGAGCAGGGCCGGTTCGGCAAGTCCAACCAGGACCTCACCGAGATGCAGCTGGCCACCGGCAACATGCTCGCGCTGATGTTCCCGATCGTCATGACGACGGTGAACGTCTCGTCGATCGCGGTCGTGTGGTTCGGTGCCCATCGCATCGACAGCGGCCAGATGGCGATCGGCGATCTGACCGCCTTCCTCGCCTACCTCATGCAGATCGTGATGTCCGTGATGATGGCCACCTTCATGTTCATGATGGTGCCGCGCGCGGAGGTCTGCGCCGAGCGCATCGAGGAGGTCCTGGACACCGAGTCCAGCGTCGTCCCGCCGAGCGCGCCGGTGATCGAGCTGCGCCGGCACGGGCATCTGGAGATCCGGGGCGCCGGCTTCTGCTATCCGGGTGCCGAGGAGCCGGTGCTCAAGGCCGTCGACCTGGTGGCCCGGCCCGGCGAGGTGACCGCCGTGATCGGCTCCACCGGCAGCGGCAAGTCCACCCTGCTCGGCCTGGTGGCGCGTCTCTTCGACACCACGGAGGGTCAGGTCCTGGTGGACGGCGAGGAGGTCGCCGGGCTCGACCCGAAGCTGCTCGCGAAGACGGTGGGCCTGGTGCCGCAGAAGCCGTACCTGTTCGCGGGGACCGTGGCGACCAACCTGCGCTACGGCAACCCGGACGCCACCGACGAGGAGCTGTGGCACGCGCTGGAGGTGGCGCAGGCCAAGGGCTTCGTCGAGAAGCTGGAGGGCGGCCTCAACGCGCCCATCGCGCAGGGCGGTACGAATGTCTCCGGCGGCCAGCGCCAGCGGCTCGCCATCGCCCGTACGCTCGTGCAGCGCCCGGAGATCTACCTCTTCGACGACTCCTTCTCCGCCCTCGACTACGCGACCGACGCGGCCCTGCGCGCCGCGCTCGCCCGGGAGACCGCCGAGGCGACCGTCGTCATCGTCGCCCAGCGGGTGGCGACCATCAGGGAGGCCGACCGGATCGTCGTCCTCGACGAGGGACGGGTCGTCGGCACCGGCCGGCACCACGAACTCATGGCCGACAACGAGACCTACCGGGAGATCGTGCTCTCCCAGCTGACGGAAGCGGAGGCTGCCTGATGGCCGGGCCCATGGGACGCATGATGGCCGGGGGCGGCCCCGACCAGCGCTCGATGGACTTCAAGAACTCGGGCAAACGGCTCCTCGCCCGGTTCAAACCCGAACAGCTCACGATCTATGTGCTGCTGTTCTGCGTGGTGGTCAGCGTCACCCTCAACGTGATCGGCCCCAAGATCCTCGGCCGGGCCACCGACCTGGTCTTCGCCGGTGTCATCGGCAAGCAGATGCCCGCCGGGGCCACCAAGGACCAGGTCCTCCAGGGCATGCGCGAGCGGGGCCAGACCACGGTCGCCGACATGCTCAAGGGCACCGACTTCACGCCCGGCAAGGGCATCGACTTCGGCCAGGTCGGCAACGTCCTGCTCTTCGCGCTCTGTACGTACCTCGCGGCCGGCCTCCTGATGGCGGTGGCGACCCGCCTCGTCAACCGGGCCGTCAACCGCACGATGTACCGGATGCGCGAGGACGTCCAGGCGAAGCTCTCCCGCCTCCCGCTGTCGTACTTCGACAAGCGGCAGCGCGGCGAGGTGCTCTCCCGGGCGACCAACGACATCGACAACATCGGCCAGACGCTCCAGCAGTCGATGGGCCAGCTCATCAACTCGGTGCTGACCATCGTCGGCGTACTCGCGGTGATGTTCTGGGTCTCCTGGATCCTCGCCCTGGTGGCCCTGGTCACCGTGCCGCTGTCCTTCGTGGTCGCCACCCGCATCGGCAAGCGCTCGCAGCCGCACTTCGTGCAGCAGTGGCGCTCCACCGGCAAGCTGAACGCCCACGTCGAGGAGATGTACACCGGGCACACCCTGGTGAAGGTGTTCGGCCGGCAGGAGGAGTCGGCGAAGCAGTTCGCCGAGCAGAACGACGCGCTGTACGAGGCCGGGTTCAAGGCGCAGTTCAACAGCGGTGTGATGCAGCCGCTGATGATGTTCGTGTCGAACCTGAACTACGTGCTGGTGGCGGTCGTCGGCGGTCTGCGGGTGGCTTCGGGCGCTCTCTCGATCGGTGACGTCCAGGCCTTCATCCAGTACTCCCGGCAGTTCTCGATGCCGCTGACCCAGGTCGCCTCCATGGCCAACCTGGTGCAGTCCGGTGTCGCCTCCGCCGAGCGGATCTTCGAACTCCTCGACGCGGAGGAGCAGGAGGCCGACCCGATGCCGGGCGAGCGCCCCGCCGAACTGCGCGGCCGGGTCGCCCTGGAGCACGTCTCCTTCCGCTACGACCCGGAGAAGCCGCTGATCGAGGACCTCTCGCTCACGGTCGAACCGGGCCACACGGTCGCCATCGTCGGCCCGACCGGCGCCGGCAAGACGACGCTGGTCAACCTCCTCATGCGGTTCTACGACGTCTCCGGCGGCCGGATCACCCTCGACGGCGTCGACATCACCCGTATGTCCCGGGACGAACTCCGGGCCGGGATCGGCATGGTGCTCCAGGACACCTGGCTGTTCGGCGGCACGATCGCGGAGAACATCGCGTACGGCGCCTCGCGCGAGGTCACGCGGGGCGAGATCGAGGAGGCGGCACGGGCGGCCCACGCCGACCGGTTCGTCCGCACCCTCCCCGACGGCTACGACACCGTGATCGACGACGAGGGCACGGGCGTCAGCGCCGGTGAGAAGCAGCTCATCACCATCGCGCGGGCGTTCCTGTCCGACCCGACGATCCTCGTCCTCGACGAGGCGACGTCGTCCGTCGACACCCGCACGGAGGTCCTGATCCAGAAGGCGATGGCCAAACTCGCGGACGGCCGCACGTCGTTCGTGATCGCGCACCGGTTGTCCACGATCCGCGACGCGGACACGATCCTGGTGATGGAGAACGGTTCCATCGTCGAACAGGGCGCGCACGCGGACCTGTTGGCGGCGGACGGCGCGTACGCGCGGCTGTACAAGGCGCAGTTCGCCCAGGCGGTGGCCGAGGTGGACTAGCCGAGAGGGGGCCGCTGAAAGGCGGCCCCCTCTTTTTCAGTCCAGGTAACCCCTCAGCTGATCCGCAAATGCATGGTCCCGCAGCTTGTTGAGCGTCTTCGACTCGATCTGCCGGATCCGCTCCCGCGTCACCCCGAAGATCCGCCCGATCTCCTCCAGGGTCCGGGGCCGCCCGTCGGCCAGCCCGTACCGCAGCTGTACGACCTTCCGCTCCCGCTCCCCCAGCGTCGACAGCACCGCCTCCAGGTGCTCCCGCAGGAGCAGGAACGCCGCCGACTCCACCGGGCTCGCCGCGTCCCCGTCCTCGATCAGGTCACCGAGGGCGACGTCGTCCTCCTCGCCCACGGGGGCGTGCAGGGACACCGGTTCCTGCGCCAGCCGCAGCACCTCGCCCACCCGCTCCGGCGCCAGATCCAGATGCGCGGCGACCTCGTCGGGCGTCGGCTCGTAGCCCCTCTCCTGGAGCATCCGGCGCTGCACCCGCACCACCCGGTTGATGAGCTCCACCACATGCACCGGGACGCGGATCGTGCGGGCCTGGTCGGCGAGGGCGCGGGACATGGCCTGGCGGATCCACCAGGTGGCGTATGTCGAGAACTTGTAGCCGCGGGCGTAGTCGAACTTCTCGACGGCGCGGATCAGGCCGAGGTTTCCCTCCTGGACCAGGTCGAGCATGGTCAGGCCGCGGCCGACGTACCGCTTGGCCACCGACACCACCAGCCGCAGGTTCGCCTCGATGAGGCGGCGTTTGGCCATGCGGCCCATCACGACCAGCCGGTCCAGGTCCAACGTCAACTCGCTGTCCAGGTCCGGGGCGTTGCCCAGCTTCTCCTCGGCGAACAGGCCCGCCTCGACGCGGCGGGCGAGTTCGACCTCCTCGGCGGCGGTGAGCAGCGGGATACGGCCGATCTCGCGCAGGTACTGGCGGAACAGGTCCGAGGAGGGGCCGCTGGTGTCGGCGCGGGCGGCGGCGGGCGGTTCGGCGGGCTCGGGCTCCGACTCGGACGCGTCGGCGGTGAGTTCGTCCGGCGGCGGGCCGTCCGGCTCGGCCGCGGGCTCCGTCTCGGGGTGGACTGCCACCCGGCTCTGCGGTGGCACGCCGGCATAGACGTCGGTCTCTGCCTCCGACTCGTCCGTGAGCGTGCTGCTGTCTGTCTGGGTCAGGGTCTGGGTCTGCACGGGGGCGACCTCCAGGATGATCGCTGCCAGGGGGTGCGGCAGCGGTACTTCGGGAGCGGAGACGACGGCCTCGCCGCTGTCCGTCCCGTACGCGATGAGTGGAACGGCGGGGGTGTGGGACCCGTCCGGGACGGGCCGGCCGCGCTCCGAGGACTCAGGCACCGGAACCCAGTGTGGGGTAAGACACATCGCCGCCACGAGGGGCGTGCGGTGACTTTTTGCGTCCGGTCCGTGACCGCGTGCTCAGAGGGCTACGGCGCCGTGTGCCCGCAGCGCCTGGTCGTACTGCTGGAGAACCCACAACTCGTTCTGTACGGCGGCGAATTCGGCAGGATCGCCGTGCTGGCCGAGCCGGGTCAGGGTGACGTGGATCTCGGCGACCCGCCGCTCGACGGCACGTCGACGAACGGTGACCAGCTGGGCGCCCGCATAGGGCTCGTCGACGTTCTTGCGTCTGATGGGTTCGACGGCGAGTTCGGTGACCATCGACTTCACCGTGTCGTCCGGCGCGATGTCGAGGACCTGGTGCAGGAACTCCTGCGGTTCCTGCAGGCCGTACTCCACGCCACCGGCGTCGAGAATGGCCTGGCACACGGCCGCGTAGGGGGCGGCGGTGAACTCGTCGACGCCGAACGCGTCGAAGACGGGTGACACCAACTCCGGACGCTGGAGAGCCAGTTTGAGCAGCTCGCGCTCGGTGATGTAAACGGGGTTGCGCAGAGTGAGGGACGGGCCGGAGACGGCCGGGCGCGGGGCGGCCTCCTCATAGCCTCCCTGGCGGACCCGCGACGACCCGCCTGAACGCTGCCGCCCACCGTTCCTGCGGCTCGTGTGACCGACCCGCTCCACGACGTACTCCTCGTCGCGGATGCCGACCAGCCCTGCCAGTTGCACCGCTACCTCACGCCGCTGCGTGACTTCCTTGATCTTGGACACCACCGGTACCGCCTCGTCCAGCGCGGCCGCCCGCCCACCCGGCGTGTCCAGGTCGTAGCGCTCGACGATCTGCCGTAGCGCGAACTCGAAGAGCGGCATCCTGGGTTCGGTGAGGTCGGCCACCGCCTCGTCGCCCTTGGCGAGGCGCAGCTCGCAGGGGTCCATGCCGTCCGGTGCGATGGCGATGTACGTCTCGGCGGCGAACTTCTGGTCGTCCTCGAAGGCGCGCAGGGCCGCCTTCTGGCCGGCCGCGTCGCCGTCGAAGGTGAAGATCACGCGGGCCGAGCCGTTGTCCATCAGCAGACGCCGGAGGATCTTGATGTGGTCGCCGCCGAAGGCCGTGCCGCAGGTGGCGATCGCGGTCGTCACTCCGGCCAGATGGCAGGCCATGACGTCGGTGTAGCCCTCGACGACGACCGCGCGGCTGGACTTCGCGATGTGCTGCTTGGCGAGGTCGATGCCGTACAGGACCTGGGACTTCTTGTAGATCGCGGTCTCGGGCGTGTTGAGGTACTTGGGGCCGTTGTCGGCCTCGTAGAGCTTGCGGGCGCCGAAGCCGACGACCTCGCCGCCGATGTCCCGGATGGGCCACATGAGGCGGCCGCGGAACCGGTCAATCGGGCCGCGCCGGCCCTCCTGCGAGAGCCCGGACAGCAGGAGCTCCTTGTCCGTGAACCCCTGCCCGCGCAGATAGCGGGTGAGGTGGTCCCAGCCCTGGGGACTGTAGCCGACGCCGAAGTGGACGGCGGCGGCCTGGTCGAAGCCGCGCTCGGCCAGGAAGAGGCGGCCGGTCTCGGCCTCGGGGCCGGTGGCGAGCTGCTCCGCGTACCAGACGGCGGCGATCTTGTGCGCCTCGACCAGCCGGATCCGCTCACCGCGCTGGTGGGCCGGGTTGTACCCGCCCTCCTCGTAGCGCAGGGTGATGCCGGCCTGGGCGGCCAGCCGCTCCACCGCCTCCGAGAAGGAGAGGTGGTCCACCTTCATCACGAAGGTGAGGGTGTCGCCGCCCTCCTGGCAGCCGAAGCAGTGGAAGAGTCCCTTGCTCGGGCTGACCTGGAAGGACGGCGACTTCTCGTCGTGGAACGGGCACAGTCCCTTGAGGTTCCCGCCGCCCGCGTTGCGCAGCTGGAGGTACTCGGACACGACGGCGTCGATCGGGACCGCGTCCCGTACCGCCTTCACATCCTCGTCATTGATCCGTCCAGCCACGGGTGAATTCTACGGGGGCGGACCGACAGTCCCGTCGCCCGGAGAGAGTCCGCAGCGGTCAGGGCAGGAGGCTGTCGAGGGGTGCCTTCGGGTCGGCGAGGGCCTCGGTGTCCACCGGTTCCCGGCTGCGGACGAGCTTCTGGATGTCCTCTGTGACATCCCACACGTTCACGTTCATCCCGGCCAGCACCCGTCCCTCCTTCACCCAGAACGCGATGAACTCCCGCTTGCCGGCGTCGCCCCGGATGACCACCTCGTCGTACGACCCGGGCGGCGCCCAGCCGCTGTACTCCATGCCGAGGTCGTACTGGTCGGTGAAGAAGTACGGGACGCGGTCGTACACCGCCTCCTGCCCGAGCATCGAGCGGGCCGCCGCCGGGCCGCCGTTGAGCGCGTTGGCCCAGTGCTCCACCCGGAGCCGGGTGCCGAACAGGGCGTGCGGGAAGGAGGCCACGTCACCGGCCGCGTAGATGTCCGGGTCGGACGTCCGCAGCCGTTCGTCGACGACGACACCGCCGCCGTGCGCCCGGTCGGCGATCTCGAGGCCGGCGGCCTCGGCAAGGCCGATCCTCGGCGCCGCGCCGATCGCCGCGAGGACGTCGTGCGCCGGGTGCTCCTCGCCGTCGTCGGTGCGGGCGGCGAGGACCATGCCGTCCTGGCCGACGATCTCGGTGAGCTGCACCCCGAAGTGGAAACGGACCCCGTGCTCCCGGTGCAGCTGGGCGAAGACGTTGCCCAGCTCGGGCCCGAGCACGCCGTGCAGCGGGGTCGGCCCGTGCTCGATGACGGTGACCTCGGCGCCGTACGTCCGGGCCGCCGCGGCGACCTCCAGGCCGATCCAGCCGGCGCCCGCGATGACGAGGTGCCCGTTGTCCCGGCCGAGGGCGGCGAGGACCCCCTTCAGGCGCTCCGCGTGCGCGAGGCGGCGCAGGTGGTGGACGCCGGCCAGGTCGGTGCCGGGGATGTCGAGGCGGCGGGGCTCGGCACCGGTGGCGAGCAGCAGCTTGTCGTAGTGGACGAGCGTGCCGTCGTCACCGAACCGGACGGTCTTCGCGGCGCGGTCGATCCGGTCGACGGTCTGCCCGAGGTGCAGCTCGACGTCGTTCTGCGCGTACCAGGCGGGCTCGTGCACGAAGACGCTGTCGCGCTCCTCCTTGCCGAGCAGGTAGCCCTTGGAGAGCGGCGGCCGCTCGTAGGGGTGGTCGCGTTCGTCGCAGATCAGTATCACCCGGCCGCTGAAGCCCTCGGCCCGGAGCGTCTCGGCCGCCTTCGCGCCGGCGAGTCCGCCACCGACGATGACGAATGTCTGGTCCGCGTCGACCACTTGAAGCCTCCTCGTAAGGGTGCCGCCACATATGCCGCCCACATGCGCCGCACTGTGAGCCTCCCGCACGCAGCGTGATGCGGGAAGAGGGAGTGACCCCCGTCGGCACGATCATGACCCGATCAGGCGACGGAGGGTCACCCATTGTTCACATACGCCCCGTCAGCCTCGCATGCAACGACCGCGCGGAGGCGTCGGTGAGCGAGGCGATCTGATCGACGATCACGCGTTTGCGGGCGTGGTCGTCGGCGGCCGCGTCGAACAGCGCCCGGAACTGCGGGTCGAGACCGTCGGGGGCGCGGGCGGTGAGCGCGTGCGCGAGTTCGGCCACGACGACGCGCTGATCGGCCCGGAGTCTCTCCTGCTCGGCGCGCTGCATGACGTACCGGTGGGCGATGGCCTTCAGCACCGCGCACTCCATCCGGGCCTCGCGCGGTACGACGAGTTCGGCGCCGTAGCGGGTGAGCCGGCCGCCGCCGTACGCCTCGCGTGTCGCGCCCTCCGCGGCCAGGCAGAACCGGCCGATGAGCTGGCTGGTGGCGTCCTTGAGGCGGGCCTGGGCGACCGCGGAGCCGTCGTAGCCGTGCGGCCACCACTCCTCGTCCTGGAGCCGGTCGAGGGCGGCGGCGAGTTCGGCGGGGTCGGTGCCGGCGGGCACGTATCTGCCGACGGCGACGGCGAACACCTCCTGCCGTTCGGGCTCCGCGTACAGGCAGTTGGGGTCGATGTGACCGGCGTGCAGGCCGTCCTCGACGTCGTGCACGGAGTAGGCGACGTCGTCGGACCAGTCCATGACCTGCGCCTCGAAGCAGGTGCGGGTGCCGGGGGCCTCCTTGCGGACCCAGTCGAAGACCGGCCGGTCGTCCTCGTACACACCGAACTTCGGGGACGCCGGGTCGGTGGGGTGCGCGCCGCGCGGCCACGGGTACTTGGTCGCGGCGTCGAGCGCGGCGCGGGTGAGGTTGAGGCCGACGGAGCCCTCCGGGGTGAACCGTTTGGGCTCGATGCGGGTGAGGAGCCTCAGCGACTGGGCGTTGCCTTCAAAACCGCCGCAGTCGTCCGCGAACTCGTTCAGCGCCTGTTCGCCGTTGTGGCCGAAGGGCGGGTGACCGAGGTCGTGGGAGAGACAGGCGGCCTCCACCAGGTCCGGGTCGCAGCCGAGGGCCGCGCCCAGTTCACGGCCGACCTGGGCGCATTCGAGGGAGTGGGTGAGACGGGTGCGGGGGCTGGCGTCCCAGAGCTGGGTGGCGGTACCGGGGGTGACGACCTGGGTCTTGCCGGCGAGTCTACGGAGCGCCGCGCTGTGCAGGATGCGGGCGCGGTCGCGTTGGAAGGCGGTGCGGCCGGGGCGTTTGTCGGGTTCGGGGGCCCAGCGCTCGGCTGACGCCGGGTCGTAGGCCGGGGAGGGTGCGGGTGCGGGGACTGCCATGATTCGACAGTAAGCGGCGGTGGTGACAAATGGGTGTTTGGTGCGCCTACTGATCTGCCAAGTTGTGTTGTCGGGCGGGTGCGGGTGCGTCGTGGTTGATCGCGCAGTTCCCCGCGCCCTTGGGGGCGCGGGGAACTGCGCGACAAGCCCCCACGCACCCGCAGCGATCCACGCACCCCTAGGCGGCCGCGGTCACCGGCGTCTCCAGCGCACGGTCGTAGCGGTGGAGGATTAGGTGGGCCATCGCGTCGTGGGCTCCCAGGGGGGCCGCCGCGATCCACGGGGCCTGGGCCGCGCACTGTGCGGCGAAGCGGCCGGGGGCCGTGAAGTAGGAGGCGATCGCGATGTGGCGGCGGCCCCTTGCCCGCAGGGTGCTGATCGCGTCCTCGACCGTCGGGGCCGCGGCGGAGACGTAGGCGGGGACGACCGGGACGCCCAGGCGTTCCGCGAGGAGCCGGGCCGTGCGGTCGGTGTCGATCCTGGAGTCGGGGTCGCGGGAGCCCGCCGCCGCCATCACCACGGCGCTCGCGGGCCGCAGGCGCCAGCCCGCCTCCAGCAGCCGGGCGTGCAGGGCGTCGACCAGGAGCGGATGCGGGCCGAGCGGCTCCGCGACGCGCGTCCGGGCCGGAGAGGCCGCCGCCATCTCCGGGATGTCCTGCTTGACGTGGTAGCCGCGGCTGAGCAGGAGCGGGACGAGGACGGCGCGGGCGTTGCCGAGGGCGGCGAGGGTGTCCGGGAGCAGCGGCTCGTTCAGCTCGATGTGTCCGAGGTGCACGGGCAGGCCGGGGCGCAGCTCGCGCACCCGGTCCATGAGCGCCCGCACGGTGCTGAGCGCACGCGGGTCGCGGCTGCCGTGGGCCACGAGGACCAGGGCGGGCGGGCCGGGGCGCGGGGAAAGGTTGGACACCGTCATGCAAGGATCCTCGCCGGACGAGATTGCGCACCCGTTGCCTGACCGTCACGACTGTTTTCCGGCACATCACGCCACGAACCCGCACGGTGTGAGCGAACCGGAACGTCCCGCGCTGCGTCCTCCAAGGTCGGAGCCGACAGGGGGGAACACCCGTATGAAGATCCGCCGACCGCGTCTGCCGCGTACCCGTACCGGCCGGCGGCGCCTGCTGCAGGGCGTGGTGGCCGGGTGCGTACTGGCGCTGCTGCCGGTCACCTGGCTGTACGTGTCGACGGCCGGCCGGCTGCGGACGGTGGCCGACGTGCCACGCACCGACGTGGCGGTCGTCTTCGGCGCGGGCCTGTGGGACGGCGAGCCGTCGCCGTACCTGGCGCACCGCCTGGACGCGGCGGCGGAGCTGTACCGGGCGGGCCGTATCAAGGTCGTCCTGGTGACGGGGGACAACAGCCGCGAGGACTACGACGAGCCCGACGCCATGCGGACCTATCTGGCCAAGCACGGCGTCCCGGCCAGGCGCGTCGTCAACGACTACGCCGGCTTCGACACCTGGGACTCCTGCGTCCGGGCGAAGAAGATCTTCGGAGTGGACCGGGCGGTGCTGATCAGCCAGGGGTTCCACATCCGGCGCGCGGTGGCGCTGTGCGAGGCGGCGGGGGTGGCGTCGTACGGGGTGGGGGTCGACGACAAGCACAACGTGACCTGGTACTACGGCGGGACGCGCGAGGTCTTCGCGGCGGGGAAGGCGGCCCTGGACGTCGTCTTCGAGCCGAACCCCCAGTTCCTGGGGAAGAAGGAACCCGGGGTCGCAAGGGCCCTGGCCGCAGCGCCCCACTAGGGGCGCGTACCTGCCCTCACGACGGTCGGTGTACGGCGGGGAGGGCGTCGCCCCGCCCGCGTAACACGGTTCGGTCACGTGCCGTAACAAGCCCGACGCACGCTGGGCCGCATGGAGACCGCCTCGACGCCCACCCACTGCCCGTACTGCGCCCTGCAGTGCGGGATGGCCCTGTCGCCCCTGCCCGCGGGGGGCGTCGAGGTCTCCGAGCGCGCGGACTTCCCGGTGAACCGGGGAGCGCTGTGCGGCAAGGGGCGTACGGCACCCGAGGTGCTGTCGTCGGCGGTGCGGCTGACCTCGCCGTTGGTGCGCGAGGGCGGCACGCTGGTACCGGCCTCCTGGGAGGAGGCGCTGGACCGGGTCGCCGCCGGGCTGGCGTCGGTGCGGGCGGCCCACGGCGCCGACGCGCTCGGTGTGTTCGGCGGCGGTGGGCTGACCAACGAGAAGGCGTACTCGCTCGGCAAGTTCGCGCGGGTGGTGCTGGGCACCTCGCAGATCGACTACAACGGCCGCTTCTGCATGTCCTCGGCCGCGGCCGCCGGCACCAGGGCCTTCGGCCTGGACCGGGGGCTGCCGTTCCCGCTGGAGGACATCCCGAGGACCGGGTGTGTGATCCTGGTCGGCTCCAACCTCGCCGAGACCATGCCGCCGGCGCTCCGCTACTTCGCCGAACTGCGGGAGAACGGCGGCACGTTGATCGTCGTGGACCCGCGCCGGACGAGGACCGCCGAACAGGCCGACCTGCATCTCGCCCCGCGCCCCGGCACCGATCTCGCCCTCGCCCTCGGCCTGTTGCACCTCGTGGTGGCCGAGGGCCGCACCGACGAGGCGTACATCGCCGAGCGCACGGCCGGCTGGGAGGAGGCACGGGCGGCGGCGATGGCGCACTGGCCGGAGTACGTGGAACGGATCACGGGGGTGTCCGTTCCCCAACTCCGTGAGGCGGTACGGCTGTTCCGCGAGCCCGAGGCGGCGATGGTGCTCACCGCGCGCGGGCCCGAGCAGCAGTCCAAGGGGACGGACACGGTCGGCGCGTGGATCAACCTGTGCCTGGCGACCGGCCGGGCGGGGCGGCCGCTGTCCGGGTACGGCTGCCTCACCGGGCAGGGCAACGGGCAGGGCGGGCGCGAACACGGCCAGAAGGCCGACCAGTTGCCCGGCTACCGCAAGCTGACCGACCCCGAGGCGCGCCGGCATGTGGCCGGGGTGTGGGGCGTGGACCCGGACAGCCTCCCGGGGCCGGGGCGCAGCGCGTACGAGCTGCTGGACGCGCTGGGTACGGACATCAGGGCGCTGTTGCTGATGGGGTCGAACCCGGTGGTGTCGGCGCCCCGGGCGGCGCATGTCGAGGAGCGTCTCAGGTCGCTCGGCCTTCTGGTGGTCTGTGACGTCGTCCTGTCCGAGACCGCCGCCCTCGCCGACGTCGTCCTCCCGGTCACCCAGTGGGCCGAGGAGACCGGCACCACCACCAGCCTCGAAGGCCGCGTCCTGCTGCGCCGCCGGGCGCTCCCCCCGCCCGCCGGGATCCGCAGCGACCTGGAGGTCCTGCACGGGCTCGCCGGGCGCCTCGGTGTGGAGAAGGGGTTCCCGACCGACCCGGAGGAGGTCTTCGAGGAGCTCCGCCGGGCCAGTGCGGGCGGTCCGGCCGACTACTCGGGCATCAGCTACCGCCGGCTCGCCGAGGAGCAGGGCGTGTTCTGGCCCTGCCCGGCGGAGGGGCCCGCGGCCGCCGGCACCCCCCGCCTCTTCCTCGACCGCTTCGCCACCGAGGACGGCCGGGCCCGCTTCGCCCCCGTCACCCACCGCCCGCTCGCCGAGGAACCGGACGCCGAGTACCCGCTGCTGCTCACCACCGGCCGGGTGGTCGCCCAGTACCAGTCGGGCGCGCAGACCCGCCGGGTCGCCGAGCTGAACGCGGCCGCGCCCGGCCCCTTCGTCGAACTGCACCCCCGCCTCGCGGCGCGCCTCGGGGCGGCCGACGGCGATCCGGTGGCCGTCGTCTCCCGGCGCGGGCGGGCCGTGGCCCCCGCCCGGGTCACCGCCACGATCCGCCCGGACACCGTCTTCATGCCCTTCCACTGGCCGGGCGAGGGCCGCGCCAACACCCTCACCAACCCGGCCCTGGACCCGACTTCCCGCATGCCGGAGTTCAAGGCGTGCGCGGTGCGGGTGGAGACGGTGCGGGCGGAGACAGCGCTGCCGTAGGCCGGCGGGTCGCCCTTGGGCCGGCAGGTCACCCTCAGGCCGGCGGCTCAGCGGGCCGGCCAGTCCCCGCCGTCGATCCGCCGGCCGTCCGCGCGCAGCTTCGCGGCGACGACGGGTCCGGCGACGTACACCCAGGCCCGGACGGTGATCCCGTCCCGCAGCCGTACGACGTCCCGCTCGACGCGCACGTACAGGCTCGCCGGGTCGCCCGGCACGCACTCCTCCAACTCGTCGACTTCCAGGAGCAGTCGGTCGTACGACTCCGGGCGCGCGGTGACCAGTTCGCCGCGCACCTCCCCTCCCCCGGGCTCCTCGACGGCGTACGGGTAGCCGGGCCCGTCGTAGAGCACCGCGTCCGCGAGACGGCCGGGCTCCTCCGCCTCGGTCCGGCCCCGCAGGAACGCGTCGTGGTTGATCTCGCCGGGGCGGAGCGTGCCGTAGACGAAGAAGGGGAGGTGGGGCGGGGTTCTGAGGGTCACAGAAAGGATTCTCCACCCACGCCACACCCACACACATCTCCATGGAGGCGCTATGGACACGACTTGTCATGAGCTCTTAAATCGCAGTCAACCATCAGCGCCACCCCCACGCCTTCGAGGCACCTCTCCAAGGAGACTGATGAGTCGGACACGGAAGACCCGCGTTTCCCGCCTCACCACGGCCGGCGTCGCGGCCACCACCGCGACCCTGCTGACCGCAGCGCTCTCCCCCGCCGCCCACGCCGACGCGAGACCGACCCGGGCCACCGCGATCGAGAACGCGGCACAGGCACTGACCCGGTACGCCGCCGGCCTGGGCCTGACATCGGCCGAGGGCACCTCGGTCCGGGACGTGATCGTCGACAGGAACGGCACCCAGCACGTCCGGTACGACCGCACGTACCGCCAACTCCCGGTCCTGGGCGGCGACTTCGTCGTCCACCTCAAGCCGGACGGCGCCTACCGCAGCGCCGACCGGGCGACCCGCGCGAAGATATCCCTCGCCTCGATCGCCCCGAACATCTCCGCACCGAAGGCCGCCGACCTCGCGGTGAACGCGCTGCGGGCGGCCAGCCTCGGCGACGCGCTGAAGCAGGTGCGGGCCAAGCCGCAGCTGGTCGTCGACGCCCTGCACGGCACCCCGAAGCTGGCCTGGCGCACCAACGCGGTCGGCGAGGACTCGCTCGGCAACCCGGTCGCCCGCACGGTGCTGACGGACGCCCGCAGCGGCGCCCAGATCGACGCCTGGGACAGCATCGAGACGGCGACGGGCGACGGCCAGTCGCTGTACAGCGGCACGGTCCCGCTGGAGACGACGCAGTCCGGATCGGCGTACAACCTCACCGACCCCACCCGCGGCAACACGTACACGGGTGACGCGGCGAACAAGACCGACCTGTGCATCTTCGGCATCTGCATCAGCCGGGCGCCCTCGACGGTGTTCACGGACGCCGACAACCACTGGGGCACGGGGGCCACTTCGGACCGCTCCTCGGCGGCCGTCGACGCGCAGTACGGCACCAACGAGACCTGGGACTACTACAAGAACGTCCACGGCCGCAGCGGCATCGCGGGCGACGGCAAGGGCTCGTACAACCGCGTCCACTACGGCAACAGCTACAACAACGCCTTCTGGGACGACAGTTGCTTCTGCATGACGTACGGCGACGGTGACGGGACGACCTTCGGCCCGCTGGTGGCGCTCGACGTGGCGGGCCACGAGATGACCCACGGGGTCACCTCCAAGACGGCGGCGCTGACGTACTCGGGCGAGTCCGGCGGCCTGAACGAGGCCACGTCCGACGTCCTCGGCACGCTGGTGGAGTGGTACGCCAACAACCCCTCCGACCCCGGCGACTACCTGATCGGCGAGAAGATCGTCCGCTCGGGCTTCGGCAGGACGGCACTGCGGTACATGGACCAGCCGTCGAAGGACGGGAGTTCGGCGGACTACTGGAGTTCGTCGGTCGGGAACCTGGACGTGCACTACTCCTCCGGCGTCGCGAACCATTTCGCGTATCTCCTCGCGGAGGGCAGCGGCGCGAAGACCATCAACGGCGTGAGCTACAACTCGCCGACGTACAACGGCTCGACGGTCACCGGCATCGGCCGCGACAAGCTCGGCGCGATCTGGTACCGCGCGCTGACGGTCTACATGACGTCCTCGACGAACTACGCGGGCGCGCGGACGGCGACCCTCAACGCGGCGAAGGACCTGTACGGGGCCGGGAGCACGGAGTACAACGCGGTGGCGGCGGCCTGGAGCGCGGTGAACGTCAACTGACCTGCGGGGCCAGGGGCTGACGGCGGCCGCCCCGGTGACCGGTGAACAGACCGGGGCGGCCGTCGCACACCCCAAACAAAGGTGAATACATGGAATTCAAGGAATAGACGGGGCATTCAAGGGGCCCCTGAGCAGATCCCATGGCGAAGATGTGAGTTTTCCGTGACGGCCCGCCGAATTCCGGAACTCCCTTGTCCTGACCAGCCCTTGCGGCAATTTCCCGCGTGCACTAACTAGATAAATCATGAACTTGTTCAGCCGCCCCCACACTTCCCGGCGCACCCCCACGACCCCGTCCCGCCCCGCGAAGGCACCCTCCTCCCCCACCTCCGCCCCCGTACTCCTGGACCCCGCCCTCGCCGCCCTCACCGGCGAATGGATCATCGACCCGGCGCACAGCAGAATCGGTTTCTCGGTCCGGCACGCGATGGTGACGACGGTCCGCGGGGCCTTCGCCGAGTACAAGAGCCGCCTCTACTTCGACGGCCGCGACCCGTCCCGCTCCCAGGCGGAGATCATCCTGTCCACGGGCAGCGTCGACACGGGCGTGGAGCAGCGGGACGGCCACCTGGTCGGCCGCGACTTCCTGGACGCGGCCACGTTTCCGCGCATGCGCTTCGCCAGCACGGCGGTCCGCCTCAAATCCCCCGACGTCTACGTCATGACCGGCGACCTGACCATCAAGAACACGACCCGTCCGGTCGACCTGGAACTCACCTACATAGGCAATGTCACGGACCCCTTCGGCTACGAGCGCGTCGGCTTCGACGGCACCACCACCATCAACCGCATGGACTGGGGCCTGTCCTACAACTCCCGGCTGGCGGAGGGCGGCGCGATGGTGAGCGAGACGGTACGGCTGCAGTTCGACATCGCGGCGATCCGGTCGACGCCGGCGTAGCATCGGGCACCGTTCAAAGCGATGGGATGAGCCTGACCACCGTCACGGTCAGGACGGATCCGGAGACGTAGTAGAGCACGATGGCGCCCAGCACCGTGGCCTCACGGCGGTCACGCTCGCCTCTGACGGCGGTCGACCCGTGCCCGTAGGGATCACGTCCGATGGTTGCCGTCATCGCGTTCCTGAACGCATGAGCGTTGCCCATCTTGGCCAAGGTGTCGTCGGCAGGCGGGGCGTAGGTGATGCGATAGCTCAAGCGACGCCCCGCCTCTCGGCCTCGTCCGCCGCCAGGCGCTGCAGCAGCGCCTCGGCCTCCGGGTCGGGGACGGCTTCGAGCATCCAGTGCCGCATGACTGCATGGATGTCCTGCACACCGGCCTCGTTGATGGCCTGGTCGAACTCCTCGCGCCGCTCCTCGGGGAGAGCCGCACGGATGCCGGGGATGCTGTTGGGAACCTCGACCTCGACGCCGTTGACGAAGGTCTTCAACGGTTCGGCCATGGTCGTCCTCCTCAAAGGCGGGGGTGCGCTGCCGCCACCGTAATCGGCGAGCACGGCCGACCGTGTGACATCGAGTTCACCCCACACGGACTTGCCGACGGCGAGCTCGTCGACGCCCCATCGATCGGCGATGCCGCCCACGATGAGCAGCCCTCGGCCGAACATGTCGTCATGCGAGGGATCACGCGGGCTGGGCAGCAGCTCTCCCTTCGGGTCGGATACGGATACGCGTAAGACGCATTCACTGAGCGCGATTTCAACCCGGAAGAGCCGGTCACGGAGACAGCCGTGCAGTACCGCGTTACCGCCCAACTCGGAGACGAGCAGGGCGGTGTCAGCGGCCAATTCCGGATGCCCCCACTCCGTGACGAGGCGATGCGCCCTGTGGCGGGCGAGGCTGACGCTTCTGGGCAGCGGGGTGTAGTCGAGACGGTCGTATCGGAGGGGGACGTCGAGCTCGGGGGACTCTTTGGGGGCGACCATGTCGCTCACCTCCGGGCAGGGGCGGGCGCCAGCCGGCAACCGACTTCGCCCTGCGATCAGTTCGTCACCGAAGGTAGATGCAGGCGAAGATATGTCGCAAGTTCCTCCCGGATAAATTCCTCCGAAGGGTGATTGCGAGGCACTCACACTCCGAGCCAGACTGACCGCGCACCGAGACCACGAGGAGCATCAGCGTGACCGCCGACCAGCGCATGCAGGGCAACAGCACGTCCACCGTTCTGGGGCGGCGGCTGGGTCGCGAGCTGATCAGGTTGCGCACGTCGGCCGGCCGCACACAGACCCACGCGGCCACGGCGCTCACCGCGTCGACAACCAAGGTCGCGAAGATGGAGGGCGGCTGGGTGCCCGTACGGGATCCGGACATCCGGGCGCTGTGCGAGCTGTACGGCGTTCGCGATCCCGGAGTGGTCGGCGGGCTCCTGGAACTGGCGAGAGTCAACCGGGAGCGGCGCAAGGCCAAGGGCTGGTGGGAGGACTACACGATCCACGGGGTCATGCAGGAGTACGTCACCCTGGAGAGCGCGGCAACCGGAATCCGAGCCTGGCAACCCGCGTTCGTTCCGGGCCTGCTGCAGACTGCCGCATACGCAACAGCCTTGCGAACCGCCCCGGCCTCACCAGCGGCCAAGAGTCCAGAGCCTGACGAAGAGTTTGTCGCGGCGCGACTCGCACGCCAAAAGCGCCTCTCCGACGACCCTCCGCTCGCTTTCCGCGCAGTGATCTACGAAGCCGTGCTCCGCAACTTCCCCGGCGGAATCGCAACGGCCCAACGCCAGCTGGACCACCTCGCGGAGATGGCCGAACTCCCGAGCATCTCGCTGCGGATCTTCCCGTTCGGCGGAGGTACACACCCCGGACTGAACGGCTCGTTCAACATCATGTCCTTCGCCGAACCAGGCGCCATGGACATCGTCTACGTCGAAGCGCCCTTCGCCCAGCGGTGGGTGGAGGGCGGTGACGGGGCATCGGCCTACGATGAACTGTTCGAGATGATCACCGACCGCTCACTGGACGAGACGGCCTCGGTGTCGCTTCTCCACAGCCTTCGAAAGGAACTGTGAGCCATGCCTGGGTTCGAGTACCGCAAGTCCAGCTACAGCGACCAGGCGGCCGAGTGCGTGGAGATAGCCACCAACATCCCTACGGCTGTGGCCGTACGAGATTCGAAGAACGCTGACGATCCCGGCCTCCGCCTCGCTCCGACCACGTGGGCCCTCTTCAAGACCGCCCTCGTCACAGGGACGTTGTAGCTCCGGGCCTCCGGTCCGGCCGGTCGGCGGACCGGCGTCGTGTGCGCGTCAGGAGGTCCCGCCGCTCTCCTCGCGCGCGTCGGCACCCAGCATCGAATA
This sequence comes from Streptomyces sp. NPDC048277, assembly GCF_040652235.1. NCBI lineage: Bacteria > Bacillati > Actinomycetota > Actinomycetes > Kitasatosporales > Streptomycetaceae > Streptomyces > Streptomyces sp. NPDC048277. Next base: position 9,764 of record NZ_JBEZLQ010000010.1, on the reverse strand, counting down.
CATGATCATGTCCCGGCGCTCCTCACCCACCTGCTGCCAACTGCGGAGCACACCCTCACGCTGGAATCCCACGCGCTCAGCCGTCCGCCGGGACGCCACGTTCCACGGCTCGACATACAGCTGAAGACGGGGAATCCGCAGGTCGCCGAGGGCCCAGCGGACAACCGCACGGAGGGCTTCCGAAGCAATCCCTCGGCCACGGGCCGACCCAGCAAGCCAATACCCCAGCGACGCACGTCCCTCGCCCCGGTCCCGCACCCAGAGACCGACCGTCCCGAGCGGGCGCCCGTCCTCGATCCGCACGATGACGAACGGATACCCAGCACCGGTGGACGCCCGCTCCCACTGCCGCTGGACGAAGGCTTCACCCGCCGCCCGCGAGTACGTCGAGGGAACAGTCGTGATCAACGGGATGTAGTCATCACTCGACGCCTCCCGGACGAGAGACAGATCTCCGAGCTCCCAAGCGCGGAGCACAAAGCTGTCGCCGGCAGCCAAGCGCGGGACATCCAAGGGGGTGACCATGCCTGCATCCTTCCGGGGCCGCCACCTCGACGCACTCCAGTTTCCGGTGCCGTGTGCCACGTGCCGTGGCGGGCCGCCGGCCACGATGATCTCGCCGGTGCGTACGCCGACGCCGACGCCATGGCCGAGGACCCGGCCGCGCGCCGGGAGGCCAAGTTCCGGTACGCGCTGGAGGTGGTCCTGGACGGCCTGGCGCTGCGCCTTCCGCAGCCGTAGGGGACGGCGTCGCGAGGCGGGTCACCCGTTCACTCCCCACGGCACCCGCCGTTCGTGTGTTCTTCATACTTACCCCCTCTCAGGGCCCTTGACCTGCCGGAATTCCGCCTCAACGGGCACTGCGGGTGCCCTCTGTGACACCCGTTCATCCCACAGCCGACGGAATCTCAGGAAGCGGTCCCGGCCGGTTGGCTTTTACCTCGGTAGAGCAAGGGAGTGGGACGAGCTCGACGAGGGAGCACCATGCGACGCACCGCCCGTCTGCTGGCCGGGACCGCGCTCGCCGCGGCCGCGGCCGGTATCGCCGCCGCGCCGGCGTACGGCGGCGTCACCAGCGGCCTGGACGTGTACCCGTCGACCGCGGCGCCGGGCGGGCAGGTCTCGGTGAACACGGCGGCCTGCGGCGAGAAGGGGTCGGCGGTCGGCGACGGCAGTTCGGTGGGCGCCGGCACGTTCACGCTGGCGCCCAGCGCCCACGAGGGCGAGGCGATCGGGCAGTTCCGGGTGCCGCCGAGCGCGCAGCCGGGGACGTACGAGATCGTCGCGAAGTGCGCCGAGGGGAACCTGGAGGTGACCGGTGACCTGACGGTGGCGCTGGCACCGGCCGCCGGGCAGCAGGTGCAGCCCCACGGCAGTGTGAAGACGGGGGTCGGTGGCGCGTTCGGCACCGACCCCGTGCAGACCGCGGCGGGCGTGTCGGCTCTGGCCGTCGCCGCCGCGGGCGGTACCTGGCTCCTGCATCGCCGGGCGAGAGGCGACGGGATCTGACGGACACCCTCCGCTGTCCGTCCGCCGGTACCGCACATCCCGCCCCCTCCGGGTCCGACGCCCCTCGCGGCCCGGAGGGGGTAGGGGGTCAGGTTGGTGAGAGGGTCTCACCAACACTGGAACCAGCCCCCTGCGTGAGAGGTTCTAACCTTCGAAAGAGGGGTTCGCATGCGCAAGATCGGGGACACCGCGATAGCCGTCGTAACCGTCGTAGCCCTCGGCTCCGGTGTGTGGCTCCTCGGTCCCGGCTCCGGACCGGGCACCGCGCCACCCCAGCCGTCCGCCGCCGAGGGCCGCCCCGACCCCGGCGAGGAGCGCCTCAGGGCCCCCGCGCTGTCCCCCTCCCCACCCACCCGTATCCGTATCCCCGCCATCCATGTGAACGCCCCCCTGATGGGCCTCGCCCTCACCCCCGCCGGCAGCCTCGACGTCCCGCCCGCCGCCGAGAAGAACCTCGCCGGCTGGTACGAGGCCGGCACCACCCCGGGTGAGACCGGCACCGCGATCGTCGCGGGGCACGTGGACAACACCGAGGGCCCCGCCGTGTTCTACGCCCTCGGCGCCCTCAAACGCGGCGCGGCCATCGAGGTGGACCGGCGGGACAAGAGCGTCGCCGTCTTCTCCGTGGACGCGGTGGAGGTCTACCAGGCCCGGAACTTCCCCGACGCGAAGGTGTACGGAGCCGCGAAACGCCCCGAGCTCAGAGTCATCACCTGCGGCGGCGGCTACTCCCGGACCACCGGCTACCAGGGCAACGTGGTCGTCTTCGCCCACCTGACCGGAAGCCGCTGACCGTCCACACCGACCAGCCACGGACCAGCCACGCTGACCGGCCACGCCGACCGCCGGTCACGCCGACCGGTCACGCGGCCCGGCCAGCCCGGCCGCAGCCCGTTCGCAGCCCACCCGCGGCCCGCGCCCGCACCCCCGCGTTTCCCGCACCTCACAGCCCCCGCCGCCCCGCTCCCGGACCCCTCACACCCACCCGCCGCCCCCGAAGAGGGCAGCGTTCCTCACGGGAAACAGATGTGATGCGGCCGGGTAACGTCGGCCCCGCACGCTCCTAAGCATGACCTCGAATACGCGTGTGGTGGTGATCGGCGCCGGCCTCGCGGGCGTCCGTCTCGCCCGGCGGCTCGGTGAGCTCGGCACGCCCGTGACGCTCGTCGGCGACGAGGAGCACCGCCCGTACAACAGGGTGCTGCTCGCCGAGGTGCTGGCCGGCCGCTACGCCCCCGAGGTGATCGCCCTCCCCGCACCCGCCGGCATCGTCCGCGCCCGGGTGACCGGCATCGACCGCGCCGCACGAGCCGTCGACTGCGCGGACGGCACGCGGATCGCATACGACATGCTGGTCCTGGCGACCGGCTCCAACCCCGTACTCCCGCCGCTGCGCGGCCTGTTCACCCCTGACCACGTGCTTCCCGAGGGCGTGCACGCGTTCCGCACGATGGACGACTGCCTGGGCCTGTCCAAGGCGGTACGGCCCGGGGTGCGGGCGGTGGTCATCGGCGGCGGGCTGCTCGGCGTGTCCGCGGCCCGCGCGCTCGCCGTGCGCGGGGCGAAGGTCGTCCTCGCCCAGCAGGCGGAACGGCTCATGGAGCGCCAGCTCGACCCGGCCGCCTCGAAGCTCGTGCTGCGCCATCTGAAGGACCTCGGGGTGGAAGTGCACACCGAGTGCCGGGTGCGGGACGTGCGCTGCGTCGGCGGCGCGGTCCGCTCCGTCGAACTCGCCGACGGATACGTCCTCGACACCGATCTGGTCGTCGTCGCGTGCGGGGTCCGCCCCCGGGCCGGCCTGGCGCTGGACGCCGGTCTCGCCGTCCACCAGGGCGTCCTGGTCGACGACGAACTGCGCACCTCCGACCCGCGCATCCACGCGATCGGCGACTGCGTCCAGCACGCGGGGACGGTGTACGGGCTGGCGGCCCCGGCCGTCGAACAGGCCGAGGCCCTGGCGGAGTTGATCGCCGGGGACTCCGACTCCCGCTACACCGGCACCCGTTCCCTCACCCGACTCACCCTCGCCGGCTCCGGCACCCCTTCCGACGCGTCCGCGGCATTCGACCTCGCCGCGTTCGGCGAGACCGAAGCCCGCCCCGGCGACGACGTCGTGCAGCTCGCCGACGCCACCCGGGGCACCTACCGCAAGGTCGTCGTCCGCGACGACCGGCTGGTCGGCGGGGTCCTGGTCGGCGAACTCGGCACCGTCGGCGCGCTCGCCCGCGCCTGGGAGGGAGCAGAGCCGCTGCCCTCCGACGGCGGGCCCCTGCTCCACCTGCTCACCAACGATGGAGGCTCCTGATGACCACCACCCCGGGGGCCACCCCCACGATCGTGCTCGTCGGCCACGGCATGGTCGGCCAGCGCTTCCTCGAAGCGCTCGCCGAGCGCGGCCTGACCGCAACGCACCGCGTGGTCGTGCTCTGCGAGGAGCCGCGTCCCGCGTACGACCGCGTCGCCCTCACCTCGTACTTCTCGGGCCGGACCGCCGAGGAACTCTCCATGACCGACATGGAGTTCATCAACGACCACGGCATCGAGCTGTACATCGGCGACCCGGCGGTGACGGTCGACCGCGAGGCGAAGAGGGTGACCGCCAGGTCCGGCAAGGTCTTCTCGTACGACACGCTCGTCCTGGCCACCGGCTCGTTCCCGTTCGTGCCGCCGGTCCCCCACAAGGACGCGACCGGCTGCTTCGTCTACCGCACGATCGAGGATCTGCTCGCGATCGAGGAGTACGCGAAGACCGCGTCGACGGGTGCCGTGGTCGGCGGCGGTCTCCTCGGCCTGGAGGCCGCGGGCGCGCTCAAGGGCCTCGGACTCACCTCCCACATCGTGGAGTTCGCGCCCCGGCTGATGCCGGTGCAGGTCGACGAGGGCGGTGGCGCGGCCCTGCTGCGCACCATCGAGGAGATGGGCCTGACCGTCCACACGGGCGTCGGCACCCAGGAGATCGTCGTCGACGGCGAAGGCGCCGTCACGGGCATGAAGCTGTCCGACGGCTCCGAACTCGCCACGGATCTCGTCGTGTTCAGCGCCGGCGTCCGGCCCCGTGACCAACTCGCCCGCGACTGCGGCCTGTCCGTCGGCGAGCGCGGCGGCATCACGGTCGACGAGCAGTGCCGTACGGTGAACGACCCCCATGTGTTCGCGATCGGCGAGTGCGCGCTGGCGGCGGACGGCCGGGTGTACGGCCTGGTCGCCCCCGGTTACGAGCAGGCCGAGACGGCCGCGGCCACCATCGCCGCCGACGAGGCCGCCTTCACCGGCGCCGACCTGTCCACCAAGCTGAAGCTGCTCGGCGTGGACGTGGCGTCCTTCGGCGACGCGCACGGCACGACCGAGGACTGCCTGGACGTCGTCTACTCCGACTCCCGCTCGGGCCTGTACAAGAAGCTGGTCATCGGCCGGGACGGCACGCTGCTCGGCGGCATCCTGGTCGGCGACGCGGACGCGTACGGCACCCTGCGCGCCCTGACCGGCTCGGTCCCGCCCATCTCCCCCGAGTCGCTGGTGCTGCCGGCCGGCGCGAGCGGCGGCGCCCAGCTCGGTCCGTCCGCCCTGCCCGACGAGGCGGTCATCTGCTCCTGCCACAACGTCAGCAAGGGCACGATCCGCGGCGCGGTGACGGAGCACTCCTGCACCACCGTGCCGGAGGTCAAGAAGTGCACCAAGGCCGGTACCGGCTGCGGCAGTTGCGTCAAGGTCCTCGGGCAGCTGGTCACGGCCGAGCTGGAGGCGTCCGGCGTCGAGGTCGACAAGGGCCTGTGCGGCTGCTTCTCGCAGACCCGCGAGGAGCTGTACGAGATCGTCCTCGCGCTGCGCATCAACACGTACCAGGACCTGCTCGACCGGTACGGCCGCGACGGCGCGAAGGGCGGCGACGGCTGCGAGGTCTGCAAGCCCGCGGTCGCCTCGGTCATCGCCTCGCTCGCCCCGACGATCGGCGTGAGCGGTTACGTCCTGGACGGCGAGCAGGCGGCCCTCCAGGACAGCAACGACCACTTCCTCGCCAACCTGCAGAAGAACGGCTCGTACTCGGTCGTCCCGCGCATCCCCGGCGGTGAGATCACCCCCGAGGGCCTGATCGTGATCGGCGAGATCGCCCGGGACTTCGGCCTCTACACGAAGATCACCGGCGGCCAGCGCATCGACATGTTCGGTGCCCGCGTGGAGCAACTCCCGCTGATCTGGATGCGGTTGGTGGACGCCGGCTTCGAGTCGGGCCACGCGTACGGAAAGGCCCTGCGGACCGTCAAGTCCTGCGTGGGGTCCACCTGGTGCCGGTACGGCGTCCAGGACTCGGTCCGGATGGCGATCGACCTGGAGCTGCGCTACCGGGGGCTCAGGTCGCCGCACAAGCTCAAGTCGGCGGTCTCCGGCTGCGCCCGCGAGTGCGCGGAGGCCCAGTCGAAGGACTTCGGCGTGATCGCCACCTCCAACGGCTGGAACCTGTACGTCGGCGGCAACGGCGGCGCCACCCCGCGCCACGCGGACCTGCTCGCCCAGGACCTCACCGACGCCGAACTGATCCGTCTGATCGACCGCTTCCTGATGTTCTACATCCGTACGGCGGACCGTCTGGAGCGCACGTCGACCTGGCTGGAGCGGATCCCCGGCGGCCTCGACCACGTCCGTGACGTCGTCGTCGAGGACTCCCTCGGCATCTGCGAGGAGCTGGAGTCCCTGATGGCGGCGCATGTCGCCAACTACGCCGACGAGTGGGCGTCGACCGTCAACGACCCGGAGAAGCTCGCCCGGTTCGTGTCCTTCGTCAACGCCCCCGACACCCCCGACCCGGTCGTCGGCTTCGTGCCCGAGCGCGACCAGATGAAGCCCGACCTGCCGCTGCTGTCCATCGGCATGCGTCCCGCGTCAGACACTGCAGACGTCCTGGAAGGAAGCGCCCAGCGATGACCCTGGCACCCGAGACCACCGACCTGAAGGTCCAACTGCAGCTGGAGGAAAGCTGGTTCACGGTCTGCGACCTGAGCCGGCTGACCCCCGGCCGGGGCGTGGCCGCGCTCCTGCCGGACGGCCGCCAGGTCGCCGTGTTCCGCGACCGCGCGGACCGGCTGTTCGCGATCGACAACCGCGACCCGTTCGGCGGCGCGGCGGTCCTCTCCCGCGGCCTGACCGGCACCCACCAGGGCCGCCCGTTCGTGGCCTCGCCCCTCCTGAAGCAGCGCTTCGACCTGGAGACCGGCGCCTGCCTGGACGACGAGACGGTGCGGGTGGCGGCGTACGAGGTGCGGGCCGCCGCGTAGCCACCCCTGAGGGCAGCGGCATCACCTGACCGATGCCGCTGCGCGCGGGCGGGACGGACCGGGACCGCGCGGAACGGGCGCGGTCCACCCTCCCGCCGGCGGTTCGCTGTGGGTCACGCCGGGAGAACGGCGTCGTAGGACACGCCGGTCAGTCGCTCCGATTCCGCCCAGAGCCGTTGCGCCATCGTGTCGTTGCGGGTCCAGGGGGCCCGCCAGGAGGGGGCGGGCGCCCCGCGCCACATGGCGAACGAGGGCCCGGTGAAGGAGTCGGGCCGTACGCCGGGCGCGGTGGCCGCGTAGAGGGTGGGCAGGGCCCCGGCGTCGGCGGACTGCGCGAACACGAGGTTCCCGGCCTCCATCACCCGCTCGGCCGCCCGCCGTCCCTCGCCACGGGGCCCGGCGGTCTGCAGATTGGTGGCGGCGTACCCCGGATGAGCGGCGGCGACGACGAGGTCACACCTCTGGGCGTCCACGCGCCGGGCGAGTTCGTGCACGAAGAGCAGGTTGGCGGTCTTGGAGCGCGCGTAGGCGACCCAACGCCGGTAGCTCCGAGCGCTGTTGAGGTCGTTCAGGTCGATGTTGGCCAGGGCGTGCATCATGCTGGAGACGGCGACGACACGGGCGCCGGCGGTACGCGTCAGGACGGGCATGAGCAGCCCGGTGAGGGCGAAGTGCCCGAGGTGGTTGACCCCGAACTGCGTCTCGAAGCCGTCCGCCGTGGTCCCGTACGGAGGCGCCATCACCCCGGCGTTGTCGACGAGGAGATCGAGCCGGTCGTACGGGTACGAGTCCGCGAAGTCCCGCACGGAGGCGAGATCCCCGAGGTCGAGCGGCGCGAACTCGATGCGCGCGCCCGGGACCTCGGCGGCCATCCGGTCCCCCGCCTCGCGCGCCCGCGCCGCACTGCGGCAGGCGAGCACGACCCGGGCCCCCTTCCGGGCCAGCTCCCTCGCGGTGACGTACCCGAGCCCGCTGTTGGCCCCGGTGACGACGGCGACGCGCCCGGTGAGGTCGGGCATGTCGGTGCTGCTCCAGCCGCTGCTCATGGGGCGCCCTTCACTGGTGGGGTCAGTGGTGCGGTCAGCCTACGAGGGCGGGGCGCGCGGAACGGCGGACGCGGCCGTACGCCGTACGAACCGGCCGGCGCATAGGGTGCCGGGGTGATCGGGATCCCAGAGGCACTGGTACGCGGCACGATCGACCGGGAGGGCGACCGCGGGGCGGCATGGATCGCCGAACTCCCGTCGATCGTCGAGGACTTGCTGGACCGTTGGGACTGCGTCCCCGACGGCGAGGTGACGCACGGCGGTGTGGGAGTGATCGTCCCCGTACGGGAGCGGTCGGCCGGCGGGGCATCGGTCCTCAAGGTGTCCTTCCCCCACCCCGGGAACGTCCACGAGCCGGACGCCTTCGAGGCGTGGGCGGGCCGGGGAGCGGTCCTCCTCCGCCGACGGGACGACACCCGTTTCGCCCTCCTCCTCGAACGGGCCCACATGTCGACACTGGCGGCGCTCGAGTCCGACGACGAGACGGTGGTGACGATCGCGGGCCGCCTCAGCCACCGCCTGGCCGTCCCGGCACCGGCGGGCCTGCCCCGGCTCCGGGACCGGGCCGAGGCCTGGGTGACGGAGTTACGCAGGGACGCCGTCGAGCTGGCGCACGCGCTGCCGCCCCGCGTGGTGGACGCGGCCGTCGCCACGGCCCGCGAACTGGGCCGGACCCAGCCGGACACCCTGATCCACGGCGACCTGCACGCGCGGAACATCCTGCGGGCGGACCGGGAACCGTGGCTGGCGGTCGACCCGAAGGGGTACGTGGGGGACCCCGCGTACGACGCCGGTACGTTGCTGAAGTCCCGTGCCCTGACGCTCATGGGGGCCGACAACGTGGCGAAGACGGCCCACCGCCTGCTGGACGTCTTCGCCGAGACGGCGGAGCTGAACCGCGAACGCGTACGGCGCTGGACCCAGTTCCACGCCGTACAGGCGTCGTTCTGGGCCCGCCGGCACGGTTTCCGCATCGCACGCGACGGCCCCCGACTCGACCGCATCACCGAATTCGTCGACGAACTGGCGGAGTTGCTGGTGGCCTGAAGGGACAAGGGATGCCGACGTCGGGCCGGGGCCCGCGTCTGGGGTTCCAGCTCGTCCCGGACGAGAAGCGGGTCAAGAACCGCGTGCACCTGGACATCCGGGCGGCCGACGTGGCGTAGCCGCCCTCCGTCCGATCACCGTCGCCCGCCGAACTCCCACCTGTGCACCTCCACGTCCGCGTACCGGGCCGAGGCCAGGACCGCCCGTGCCCGGTCCGGGTCCGAGGCCCGGACCAGCGCCGCCGTACCGACCCAGGAGGCGGCGTCGTCGGACAGCAACGGCCCGAAGGCGATCAGGTCGTCGCGGTCGGCGCCGGACGGCAGACCGAGATCGCCGACGGTCCTCCGGTCCGGCCCCAGGCCGAGCACGAGATAGCGGTCGCCACCGACCCGTCCGCCCGGGAACTCCCACATCGTGCGCCCCAGCAGATTGCGCCACCGCCGCAGCAGCACGTCCCGGTACGCACCGGCCTGATGACCGGGCTCGTCGAAGGCGAACGCACGGGCGGCGTCCGGACCGGGCAGATCGACGATGTGCACGCTCCCGGTGGGCGTCTCACCGTCGGCGGCGAAGGTGGGACCGCGTGCGATCAGCTCCGCCGCGTACCGGTCCATGTAGGACCAGTGCTCCTCCGCCAACTCCCGGCGCAACGCGAGGGATCCGGCCCGGTCACGGTGGTAACAGAAGAACTCCATGCCACCGGACCCTCCCGCACAGCGGGCCGACACCTCAACACGGTTTCCGGAACGGCGCCCCCTCGCCCGCCCCTGGACGCCGGCTGCCGATCAGCCAGGTCGTACCAAGTTGATGTGACGCGTTGCCCGCGCCGTGGTGACAGCGCGAAAATCGGTCGTGGGTGCCGCTCGGGTCCGACGTCGGTGGCCTCTTGGCC
>NZ_JBEZLQ010000009.1:0-366781 GCF_040652235.1 Streptomyces sp. NPDC048277 | reverse complement strand
CACACCCATCCCTATTTGGTTTTTTTTGTGTGTTTTTTTCGTGGTTGCGTTTTACTGTGTTGGGGGGGGGGGGGGGGCGGGCCCCCCCCCCCCCCCCCCCCCCCCCCCCACGCCGGAGGGTCGTAAACCAGTCAGGTCGGTGAAAGATCAGGTCCACGAACGGGGGACAGCGGAGGGCGACGTGAGCGTGGACCAGCGGCCGATCCTGTTCACGTCAATGAACGCTCGACGGGTCAGTGGATGATGCCGGTGCGCAGGGCCACGGCGACCATCCCGGCACGGTCGCCCGTGCCGAGCTTGCGGGCGATGCGGGCGAGGTGGCTCTTGACGGTCAGGGCGGACAGGCCCATCGAGACGCCGATCGCCTTGTTCGACTGGCCCTCGGCGACCAGTCGGAGCACCTCGACCTCACGGCCGGAGAGCTCGCGGTAGCCGCCCGGGTGGCTCGGGGCACCCGGGGGGCGGCGGTGCATACGGGCGGCGGCGGAACCGATGGGGGCGGCGCCCGGTCGGGTGGGGAGCCCGATGTTGGTGCGGGTGCCGGTGACGACGTAGCCCTTGACCCCGCCGGCCAGGGCGTTGCGCACGGCGCCGATGTCGTCGGCGGCGGACAGGGCCAGGCCGTTGGGCCAGCCCGCCGCGCGGGTCTCGGACAGGAGGGTCAGGCCGGAGCCGTCGGGGAGGTGGACGTCGGCGACGCAGATGTCGCGGGGGTTGCCGATGCGGGGACGAGCCTCCGCGATGGACGAGGCTTCGATCACATCGCGCACGCCGAGCGCCCACAGGTGGCGGGTGACGGTGGAGCGGACGCGGGGGTCGGCCACGACCACCATGGCGGTGGGCTTGTTCGGGCGGTAGGCGACCAGGCTTGCGGGCTGCTCTAGGAGAACGGACACCAGGCCTCCTGGGGTGGGGGACGGGGGGCCGGCTTGTGGGGATGAAGCCGGGACGAACCGTGCTTTCAAGGTCACAGTCGTCTTCGGCACCAAACCCGTCCGCCTTTAGAGAATGATCACGATCTGGTGAGTAACAATACGTGCAATTCGGACACGCGATCGATCATCCGAAGATCGAATCGGTTCGGGCCGTAGCGGTACGGGACAGAAAGTGGCCGTATCGACAAAGAGATGGTCAATGAAGGGTGAGTCGGCGGGACCCGGGTGGACGGGTCCCGATGAATGGTGGTGCCCGATGCGGTGGTGAGGGGTCAGCGGGCCTGCGGGTCGCGGCGCTGGGGCAGTGTGACCACCGAGGCGTCGCCGGGGGCGGCCGGCGGCAGCCCCGCGACCTGCGCCAGCAGGTCGCACCAGGAGGCGAGGTGCGCCGCGGTGTCCGGGACGCCGGTGCGGCCCTCCCGGGGCGTCCAGGAGGCCCGGATCTCGATCTGCGACGCCGCCGGCCGCTCGGAGAGCCCGCCGAAGTAGTGCGAACTGGCACGGGTGACGGTCCCGCTCGGCTCGCCGTACGAGAGACCGCGCGCCTGCAGCGCGCCGGTCAGCCACGACCAGCAGACCTCGGGCAGCAGCGGGTCGGCCGCCATCTCCGGCTCCAGCTCCGCGCGCACCAGCGTGACCAGCCGGAACGTGCCGCGCCAGGCGTCGTGCCCGGCCGGGTCGTGCAGCAGCACCAGGCGCCCGTCGGCGAGATCCTGGTCGCCGTCGACCACCGCGGCCTCCACGGCGTACGCGAACGGGGCGAGCCGCTGCGGCGCGGGCGTCGGCTCCACCTCGACCTGCGGCCGCAGCCGTGCGCCGCGCAGCCCGTCGACCGCGGCCCGGAAGGCCTGCGGTACCGGTGGCGCCGTACTGCCCGTATGCCCGTCCCCCTCCTCGGTGTCCTTCCCCTCGCCCATCCCGCCAGCGCCGTCCGACAGTCGTCCCTGAGCCGCAGCCATGCGGGGAAGAGTAAGGGGAACGACGCCTTCGCGCAGGGAGAGACACCACCTAGGCACCACCCGGGGTGCGGCCACGGCGGCTCCGGGGGCGTGCGAGACTTGCCGTCGTGAGTGCGAACGGGAGCCCCGCGGGCCAGCAGCCGACAGCGACGTACGACAGTGCCTTCCTCAAGGCGTGCAGGCGTGAACCCGTGCCGCACACCCCCGTGTGGTTCATGCGGCAGGCCGGTCGCTCGCTGCCGGAGTACCACAAGGTGCGCGAGGGCATCCCCATGCTGGAGTCGTGCACGCGGCCCGAGCTGGTCACCGAGATCACACTCCAGCCCGTGCGCCGGCACAACGTGGACGCGGCGATCTACTTCAGCGACATCGTCGTCCCGCTCAAGGCCATCGGCGTCGACCTCGACATCAAGCCCGGCGTCGGCCCGGTCGTCGCGCACCCGATCCGCACCCGCGCCGACCTCGCCCAGCTCCGCGACCTCACGCCCGAGGACGTCTCCTACGTCACCGAGGCGATCGGCCTGCTCACCCGCGAGCTCGGCCCGACCCCGCTGATCGGCTTCGCCGGCGCCCCGTTCACCCTGGCGAGCTATCTCATCGAGGGCGGCCCCTCGCGCACGTACGAGAACGCCAAGGCGATGATGTACGGCGACCCCGAGCTCTGGGCCGACCTGCTCGACCGCCTCGCCGACATCACGGCGGCCTTCCTCAAGGTGCAGATCGAGGCCGGCGCCTCCGCCGTCCAGCTCTTCGACTCCTGGGCCGGCGCGCTCGCCCCCGCCGACTACCGGCGCTCGGTGCTGCCCGCCTCCGCGAAGATCTTCGACGCCGTCTCCGGGTACGGCGTCCCCCGCATCCACTTCGGCGTCGGCACCGGCGAGCTGCTCCAGCTCATGGGCGAGGCCGGTGCGGACGTGGTCGGCGTCGACTATCGCGTTCCGCTCGACGAGGCCGCCCGCCGGATCGGCCCCGGCAAGGCGCTCCAGGGCAACCTCGACCCGACGGTCCTGTTCGCCGGCAAGGACGTGGTGGAGACCAAGGCGCGCGAGGTGCTCGACGCGGCCGCCGGTCTCGAAGGCCATGTGTTCAACCTCGGCCACGGCGTCATGCCGTCCACCGACCCGGACGCGCTCACCCGGCTGGTCGAGTACGTCCACACCCAGACCGCGGGCTGATCCCGCCTACCAGCCGTGCCGGGGCCGGGCCCGTCTGCCGAACAGCAGGCCGCGCGGCTCCGGGGGCGGCGGTGTGCCCGGCTTGAGCGGCAGGGCGAGCACCATGCCCACGAGGAAGCCGACGACATGCGCCGCGTACGCCACGGTCCCGGCGCCCGAGACGCCCTCGCCGGACGAGTACACGGCCTGGAGCACGAACCAGAAGCCCAGCACCAGCCAGGCCGGCAGTCGCAGCGGCAGGAAGACCAGGAACGGGACCAGCACCCAGACCCTGGCCCTCGGATAGAGCACGAGATAGGCGCCCAGCACGCCGGCGATCGCGCCGGACGCGCCGATCAGCGGGTCCCCCGAGGCGTCGTTGACGAGCGCGAAGCCGTAGCCGGCCGCGTAGCCGCAGACGACGTAGAAGAGGAAGTACCGGACGTGGCCCATCCGGTCCTCGACGTTGTTGCCGAAGATCAGCAGGAACAGCATGTTGCCCAGCAGATGCAGCCAGCTGCCGTGCAGGAACATCGCCGTGAAGACGGACAGCGCGGGCGACTTGTCGTAGCCGGGCGGGCCCACCACGCAACCGGGGCCCTGCCGGCCGAGGCCCACCTGGCCCGTCGGGACCACCTGCGGCATCTGATGGTGGATCAGTTCCCTGGGGACCGCCGCGTAGTGGTCCATGAACGCCTGCAGATGGCACAGCTGCGCCAGGTCGCTGCCCCCGGCCACGGAACCGGCTATGCCGGGCGTGAAGAGGAACACGAGGACGTTCGCGGCGATCAGCGCGTACGTCACATACGGCGTGCGACGCACCGGGTTCACGTCATGAACAGGGATGACCACAGGTAAGTAGTGCCCAGGGAAGGCCGGACCAAAGCCGGTGGCGTTTATGTGAACGTCGGCACGGTCGTGTGCGTATGTCTCTGCGACCGACGTGAGGTTCAGGCGACGTGAGGAACAGGCGATGAACGAGCGGGTTACTTCTCAGGCGTTCCCTCCCATGCAGGCGCTTCCCGACGGTGAGGCGGAGATCTCCCTCGTCGTACGGCTTCCCTGGGAGGACGTGGCGCGGCTCGGTCAGGAGGCGGGGCGGCTGGCCGCGCAGATGCAGCGGCCGGTGACGCTGGACGAGGCGGTGAGCAATCGGCTGCGGTCGACCCGGCCGGCAGCGGCGCATGCCCGTCCCGGGACGGAGCAGCAGCCGGCTGCTGCCACTGCGGTCCCGGGTGGGGCGGGGGTTACTTCGCTGCCGAGGATCAGTGGGACGGCTTGAGCGTCGTTGCGGGGTGCGGGTGGATTGTGGCTCGTCGCGCAGTTCCCCGCGCCCCTGGGTAAGTCAGCTGCGCCCCTGTCAAGAACTACCGTTGCGCACCTTTGCCACCGCCTTCCGCGCCGCCACCAATACGGGGTCCCACACCGGTGAGAACGGTGGAGCGTAGCCCAGGTCCAGTGCCGTCATCTGTTCCACCGTCATGTTCGCCGTCAGGGCGACCGCCGCGATGTCGACCCTCTTGGCCGCGCCCTCCCGGCCCACGATCTGGACGCCCAGGAGGCGGCCCGTTCGGCGTTCGGCGAGCATTTTCACCGTCATGAGGTCCGCGCCGGGGTAGTAGCCGGCGCGGCTCGTGGACTCGATGGTGGCCGTCTCGAACTGCAGGCCCACGCGCAGCGCGTCCTTCTCGCGCAGCCCGGTGCGGGCGATCTCCAGGTCGCAGACCTTGCTCACCGCCGTGCCGACGACACCCGGGAACGTGGCGTACCCCCCGCCCACGTTGGTGCCGATGACCTGGCCGTGCTTGTTGGCATGGGTGCCCAGCGGGACGTACTGCTCCTGTCCCGAGACCAGGTTCAGGACCTCCACGCAGTCACCGCCCGCCCAGATGTCCTCGTGGCCGCGCACCCGCATCGCCCGGTCGGTGAGCAGGCCGCCGCGTCGGCCGAGGGGGAGGCCCGCCGCCTCGGCGAGGCCGGTCTCGGGGCGGACGCCGATGCCCAGGATCACCACGTCGGCCGGGTACTCGGCGTCCTCCGTGGCCACCGCCCGCACCCTGCCGTCCTGGCCGGTGAGCACCTTGGTGACCTCGGTGTCGTCGACCATGGTGATGCCGAGGCCCTCCATGGCCCGGTGCACCAGGCGGCCCATGTCCGGGTCGAGCGTGGACATGGGCTCGCTGCCGCGGTTGACGACCGTCACCTCGTAGCCCCGGTTGATCATCGCCTCGGCCATCTCGACGCCGATGTATCCGGCGCCGACCACCACGGCGCGACGGCCACGCGTGCGTGCCAGCGTGTCGAGGAGGGCCTGGCCGTCGTCGAGGGTCTGCACCCCGTGCACGCCCGGCGCGTCCGCGCCCGGCATGTCGGGGCGGATCGGGCGGGCACCGGTACCGATGACGAGTTTGTCGTACGACGTCCAGGACTCCACGCCGGAATCCACGTCACGCGCGCGTACCCGCTGCCCCGCCACGTCGATCTCCGTGACCTCGGTGCGCATCCGCAGGTCGATGTCGCGTGCCCGGTGCTCCTCGGGAGAGCGGGCGATCAGACGGTCCCGCTCCTCGACGTCACCGCCGACCCAGTACGGGATGCCGCACGCCGAGTAGGAGCTGAAGTGCCCGCGCTCGAAGGCCACGATCTCCAGCTCGTCCGGTCCCCGCATCCGCCGTGCCTGGGACGCCGCGGACATGCCCGCGGCGTCCCCGCCGATCACGACCAGCCGTTCCCGCCCACCGTTCATGCTCATGCGAACACGCTACGGGGCGCGGGCATTTCGGTCTCGCCCAGGCCTTGCTCAGGTCTCGCTACCGGGCTGAGCGGGGGTACGGCGCCTGCGGACGAGCTTCCACCACAGCAGTGCCAGCAGGGCCGCCAGTGCCGCGAACGGCAGGGCCGCGCCCAGGGCCAGGGCGATCCAGCGCAGCATGGTGACGAAGACGTGCCAGCCGCCGGACAGGGCGTCCACGAACCCCGGGGAGTCGTCCTTCGCGACCGCCTTCTTCACCGGTGTCCGGGTCAGCGACAGGGTGATGGTGGCCAGGCTGGTGCGGTCCTTCAGGGAAGCCTGCTGGGCGAGCAGCGCCTCCAGGTCGGCCTCCCGGCTGCTCAACTCCCCTTCCAGCGCGACCACGTCACCGATCTTGGTCGCCCGGTCCATCAGCTCGCGGACCCGGGCCACGCTGGCCCGCTGCGACTTGATCCGGCTGTCCACGTCCACCACTTGGTCGGTGACGTCCTGCGCCTTGGAGGTGCGGGCGAGCAGCTTGCCCGCGCCCTGGAGGTCGTTGAGCACCTCGTCGTACCGGTCGGTGGGCACGCGCAGGACCAGCCGGGTGCGCTCATGGCCCCGGGAGTCCCGGGTGGTGGTCTCGTTGCCGACGTAGCCGCCGGCGTTCTCGGCCGTGGTGCGGGCCTCGCCCAGGGCCTGGGGCACGTCCTTGACCTGCACGGTCAGGGAGGCGGTGCGGATGATGTGGCTGACGGTCAGGGCGGGAGCCTTGGCGGTCCCCTGTCCGGCGCTGTCCTTGGCGCCCGCGGAGCCCGCCGCCTCCCGGGCCATGCCGGGCACGTCCGCCTTGGCATCGCCGGCGGAGCTGCTGTAGGAGGTGCCGTCCGCGCTGCATCCGGTGAGGACGAGGGCGGCGGCGAGCAGGAGGCCGGCGAGGGCGGGTCGTACGGGATGGCGCATGGTTCCCCCCGAGGGTCGTGACGACTGACGCTCCTTCGACGCCGGGCCCGGGCGGAACGTTTGACGGCGACGGTCCCGATGCGGTCACGGTCGGGACGCGTGCGGGTCACCGGGCCGGGGCGGGCCTGTCAGTGGGGTCTGAGAGAGTGGGGGTCATGAGCGCAACGGGTACGGGCACGGGGCATGTCGTCGTCATCGGAGCCGGGATCGCGGGACTGGCCGCGGCCCACCGGCTGCTGGAGCGCGGCGCGCGGGTGACCGTGCTGGAGGCCTCGGAGAGAGTCGGCGGCAAGCTGCTCCCCGGCGAGATCGCGGGCGTGCGGGTGGACCTGGGCGCCGAGTCGATGCTGGCCCGCCGGCCCGAGGCGGTCGCCCTCGCCCGCGCGGTGGGCCTCGACGAGCGGCTCCGGCAGCCGGCCACCGCCACCGCCTCGATCTGGACCCGGGGTGCCCTGCGTCCCATGCCCAAGGGCCATGTCATGGGCGTCCCCGGCACCGCCGCCGCGCTCTCCGGGGTGCTGTCGGACGAGGGCCTCGCCCGTATCGAGCGCGACGCCGACCTGCCCCGCACGGAGGTCGGCGACGACGTGGCGGTGGGGGAGTACGTGGCCGAGCGGCTGGGCCGCGAGGTCGTCGACCGGCTGGTCGAGCCGCTGCTCGGCGGGGTCTACGCGGGCGACGCGTACCGCATCTCGATGCGCTCGGCCGTCCCGCAGCTGTACCAGGCCGCGAAGACCCACGACTCGCTGACGGAGGCCGTCCGCGAGATCCAGGCCAAGGCCGTCGCCAACCAGCAGACCGGGCCGGTGTTCATGGGCATCGAGGGCGGGGTGGGCACCCTCCCGCTCGCGGTGGCCGAGTCGGTGCGGGCACGCGGCGGCGAGATCCTCACCGGCGCACCCGTGACGGAGCTGCGGAGGGTGGGACCGGACGGGCCGGGCGAGGCGCGGGCCGGCGCGCACACCGTGTGGCGTGTCGTCGCCGGTGACCGGGTGCTGCACGCCGACGCCGTGGTCGTCGCCGTTCCCGCCCCGGCCGCCGCCGGACTGCTTGCCGCCGAGTCGCCGGAGGCCGCCGCCGGACTGCGCGCGATCGAGTACGCCTCCATGGCGCTGATCACCCTCGCCTACCGCCGCGCGGACCTGGCCCTCCCCGAAGGCAGCGGCTTCCTGGTCCCGCCCGTCGACGGCCGCACCATCAAGGCCTCCACCTTCGCCTCCCAGAAGTGGGGCTGGATCGCCGACGAGGACCCGGACGTCGTCGTCCTGCGCACCTCGGTCGGGCGGTACGGCGAGACCGCGATCCTCCGGCGGGAGGACGGGGACCTCGTCGACGTCTCCCGCCACGACCTGCGCGAGGCCACCGGTCTGGACGCGACCCCCGTCGCCACCCGCGTCACCCGCTGGACCGACGGCCTGCCCCAGTACCCCGTCGGCCACCACGCGCGCGTGGCCCGCGTCCGCGAGCAGGTCGCCAAGCTGCCGGGCCTCGCGGTCTGCGGGGCGCAGTACGACGGCGTCGGCATCCCCGCCTGCATCGCGAGCGCGTACGCGGCCGTGGACCAGCTGGCAGGGGACCTCGGCGGGGTCGAGGAGCTGACGGCCAACCCGGTGCAGAGTCTGCACGGCGGAGCGGGAGAATAGGGACCATGAGTGACGACGCCCCCACCACCGAGTCCGGCAGGGTCCCGAACAAGGGCAAGCTGGCCAAGGACCTCAACGAGGTCATCCGCTACACCCTGTGGTCGGTCTTCAAGCTGAAGGACGTGCTGCCCGAGGACCGCGCGGGCTACGCGGACGAAGTCCAGGAGCTGTTCGACCAGCTCGCCGCCAAGGACGTGACCATCCGCGGCACCTACGACCTCTCCGGCCTGCGCGCCGACGCCGATCTGATGATCTGGTGGCACGCCGAGACCAGCGACCAGCTGCAGGAGGCGTACAACCTCTTCCGCCGCACCCGGCTGGGCCGCGCGCTGACGCCCGTGTGGTCGAACATGGCGCTGCACCGCCCCGCCGAGTTCAACCGCTCGCACATCCCGGCGTTCCTCGCCGACGAGACGCCGCGGAACTACGTCAGCGTCTACCCGTTCGTGCGGTCGTACGACTGGTACCTGCTGCCGGACGAGGACCGCCGCCGGATGCTCGCCGACCACGGCAAGATGGCCCGCGGCTACCCGGACGTGCGCGCCAACACGGTCGCCTCGTTCTCCCTCGGCGACTACGAGTGGGTGCTGGCCTTCGAGGCCGACGAGCTGTACCGCATCGTCGACCTCATGCGTCACCTGCGTGGGTCCGAGGCCCGGATGCACGTCCGCGAGGAGGTCCCGTTCTTCACGGGCCGCCGCAAGGACATCGCGGAGCTGGTCGCGGGCCTCGCGTAACGCCTCTCAGCGCTGGTCGGCCTTGCCCTTCAGGGACTCCCGCAGCTTCTTCCGGCGGGGCTGGTCGACCGGCGCCGGCTTCGGCTCCGGGTGCCCCGCGCAGGACGCGCGCCGCTCCGGGAGCCGGCCCTCCAGCAGGTAGGCGTCCAGGTAGCCGTTGACGCACTTGTTGGGTCCGCCGCCGACACCGTGCGTGCCCGCGTCCCGCTCGGTCACCAGCACCGAGTCGGCGAGGCGCCGGTTCATCTCCAGCGCACCCGTGTACGGCGTGGCCGCGTCCCGCTCGGCCTGCAGGATCAGCGTCGGCGGCAGCTCGCCGGGACCCGTCCGCACGTCGAGGGGCTGCTGCCGGGGCACCGGCCAGTAGGCGCACGGCAGGTTCATGAACGCGTTGTCCCAGGTCTCGAACGGCGCCACGCGCGCGAGCCGTGTGTTGTCCCGGTCCCAGGTCTCCCATTTCGTCGGCCAGGCCGCGTCGTTGCACTCGACGGCCGTGTAGACCGCGTTGCCGTTCTCCGCCCCGGCGGCCGTCTCCTGCGCCGGCGCCGCCAGCCGGACCAGCGGCTTGGAGTCCCCCTTCAGGAACTTCGACAGCGCCTCCGCCCGGCTCGGCCAGTAGTCGTCGTAGTACCCGGCCGACAGGAACGCGCCCTGCAACTGCCCCGGCCCGACCTTCCCGCCGGCCGCCTTCTTGGCCAGCCGCTTGCTCGCCCTGTCGTAACTCGCCTGCACCTGCGCGGCCGTGTCGCCGAGTCCGTACACGTCGTCGTGCCTGGCGATCCACTCCCGGAAGTCCGCCCAGCGGCCCTCGAAGGCCGCCGACTGCTCCAGGTTGTCGCGGTACCAGATCTGCGCCGGGTCAGGGTTCACCGCGGAGTCGAGGACCATCCGCCGTACGTGCGAGGGGAACATGGTCGCGTAGAGCGCGCCGAAGTAGGTGCCGTACGAGGCGCCCATGAAGGTCAGCCGGTCCTCGCCGAGCGCGGCGCGCAGCACGTCCAGGTCACGGGCGTTGTTGAGCGAGGTGTAGTGACGGAGCCTGCTCCCGGAGCGCTTGAGACAGCCCTGCGCGTACGCCTTCGCCTCCTTGATCCGTGCCTTCTTGTACGACTCGGAGGGGTGCGTCGGCGACCCCGACGGGGCCTTGAAGAAGTGCTGGGGGTCGACACAGGACAGCGGCGCCGAACGGTCCACCCCGCGCGGGGCGTAGCCGACCAGGTCGTAGGCGGCGGCGATGCGCTTCCACTCGGGGAGCACACCGACCATCGGGAAGTTCATGCCGGAGGCGCCGGGGCCGCCGGGGTTGTAGACCAGGGCGCCCTGCCGGGGCACCTTGCGCTTGCTGTTGTGCGGGTCCTTGTGGGTGGCCTGCACCCGGCTGACGGTCAGCTTGATCTGCTTGCCGTCCGGGTGCGCGTAGTCCAGCGGGACGCTCACCGTGCCGCACTGGAAGGTGCTCGGGGCCTCCAGGTCGGCGGCGCACCTGCCGAAGTCGATGCCCTCCTCACGGGCGCGCTCAGCGGCCACCGCGGTGCCGCGGAGCCCGGCCGCCGCCGGGTCCGGGACGCGGGTGGCGCTGCCGGCCGGGGCGGCGGCCAGGGTGGTCAGGAGCAGGGACCCGGCGGCCGAGTACAGGACGGGGGCTCTCATGGCGTATCCCTTCGGTGCACGGCTGCGGTGGCTTGGCGGCAACGACACCGCAGCGACTGCACGGCAGCAATAAAAGGGATATTTCGACCGGTTGCCGACGAAGGCAAGCACCATGGGGCCGGTGTCGGCACCAATCCCCCCCTGGGGGTGTCCGGCGGATCAGGTCGGCGTGGGAGACGCGGTGCCTCTTGGCCGACCGCGAGCGGGATCTGGTGCGTGCAGCTGCAAGGCGGAGGAGGCGTAGACATTGGCCGCTGCCGCGGCGGGCGACGCGGTGGGGGCACCTCCCGGCCGAAGGCTGGGGGACATCGGCGAGTGACGACAACGCGGCTGGGGGTACCCCCACGCCTTTAGGGCAGTGGGGGAGTGCGTGCCAGGGCCCGCGACGCCGGCATGATCCGCTGGATACCCCCTGGGCGCCCCTGTTCACTCCCGGGGGAGCTGGTCGCGGTGTGCGAAGGCTGCGCGGAGTTCCGGCTCGCCGATCGCTCGGATGCCGCGCACCGCGACGGAGGTCAGCAGTGAGTGGTCGTCGGCCGCGCGGTTCGCCCGCCGGTCCAGCCCGCCCAGCAGTCGCTGTCCCGCCGGAGAGGCCCACCGTGAGTACGGGTGCACCTCGAAACGGGCGATGCCCAGGCAGCTCAGCGTCAGGGTGAGGGGCAGCGCGAACCACACGGCGACCAGATCGCGCGGCATCTCGGTCGGGGCCGGCAGGGCGAGGGCGGCCACGCCGAGGCCGAACACGGCGACCGCCGCGGCCCGCACCTGGCGCACGCCCGACGCGACCGTCGTACGCGCCGCGGCGTCGGGCACCGCGAGCCCCGCCCGCACCAGCCCCTCGCCGAGACTCCGCACGGCGTCCGCGTCGGCCGCCGCCGACCGCACCGGCGCTATCCGCGACTGTCCCTCGGGCCCGATGGCCCCTATCACCGACCGCTCCATCTCGTCCCGCCCGCGCGGGTCCACGACGGTCGCCCAGCCGGTGTGGGCGAGCAGCAGCCGCCGTTGCCGGGCCATGGACACCAGGGTCAGATCGGCGACCCGCGCGGGTCCGCCGGACAGGAACGCGGCCTCGTACAGCGTCAGATCGTGCCCTCGGCCCGTGTCCGCGTCGACGGCCGCCGTCCGAACGGCGGCCAGGCACAGCCGAGTACAGGCGGTGCCGGCGACGGCCCAGGCCAGGAGCAGGAGAAGGACCCAGAACATGACATGTTTCTATGCCAGGGGCTTGGGAATCGCCATGCCCTGTTCACATTCCGGACCGAGTGTTGTCGGTATGTGACGTTCCGTTTGACGCGCAGGTCAGGGGCTGTCGGAGGCCGGCGGGGGGCTGGTGGTGGCGGGCGGCAGCGTGTACGGCGACGCCGCCGACAGGGTCGGTGAGGGCGTCGGCGACGGCAGGAGCGGGGTCGCGTCGCTCGGAGCGAAGACGGGCGGCGAGGCGGCGGGGGCGGGAGTGGTCGCCAACTGCCGTGCCAACGTGGAGAAGTCGACGTACCCCGTGGCCTCCAGGACCTTGATGTGGTCCAGGACGGTGCTGTTGGCGTCGTCGGCGAGAGCGCGGACGAGTGAGTTCTGGGTACCGGCCCGGACCTGGGCGACGACGGAGAAGACCCGGCCGTGGGCCAGCCGTACGATGTTCGCGAACTCCCGGTCGAAGTCCTGCCCCTGCGCGGCGTTCAGCGTGGTGAGCCACTGCTCCTGCTGGGCGTTGGGCGCGTTGGGGATCGGCACGCCGAGCTGGGTGGCGACGCTGCGGACGTGTGCGTCGAGGGCGGCGTGCCCGTCGACGAGGTGCTGCCCGGCCGTCCGTACGGCCTGCGTGGTGCCCTTCTGCTCCGCCATCTCCCCGGCCGGCAGCTCCCAGAGCCCGGCGAGCCGCACCTTGACGATGAAGTCCCGGTCCAGCGCGGACAGTGGGCCGTACCGGGTCGACACGGTCTGCGCGCTGAGCACGTTCACCGTACCGGTGGGGTCCGAGCGGTCGGCGTACGACCAGATCGGGAACACCAGGGCGGCGATGGTCGCCGCGAGACCGGTGATGATCACCCCGGTACCGCTGACTATGCCTCGGCCTTGGACGGGGGGTCGGGGTCGCGCACGCGCTCGCATGATGCCTCCTGCTGCGCATATTACCGAGGGGCGCCGTGGGGGATCGGGCCGAGTTCCGGGTGCGGGTGGGTGGGGGCTGGGCGCGCAGTTCCCCGCGCCCCTAGAGGGGCGCTTCAGTCGCGTCTGCTTCCCAGCTGCGGGCATGCGTGCCGCCTGGGGCGGCACGGGTGGGCGCAGCGGCACCCTGCCGGCGCCGGTAAGCGAAACCCCCGCCCCTCACCCCCCTACCCCCTCCGCAGCAACGCCCTCCGCCCCGCCGACCGCCGGGGCGCCGTCCCCGCCCGGTCCCGCCACCACAGTTCCAGCCGGCGTCGAGAAGAGCCGTCCCCCGCCCACCCCTCCCGCAGCAACCGCCCCGCGAAGTCCAGCGCATCCCGCCGGTAGCCCCCTGTCATCGGCCGTTCCTGCGCATAGGACAAGAACACGGGCCGGTACGAGTCCCCCAGGATCTCCGGCAACTCCGGTGCCACCTTCGCCACCACATCCGCCCGTTTCGCCGCCAGCGCCCGGGCCTGCACCCCCATCCGCACCCGGTCGAACCCCTCCGGTACCGGCGTCCCCGCCACCAGCGAGGACAGCGCCGCGGCCTGTGCGAGCCCGACCCGTTGCCGGGTGGCGTCGGTGACCTCGGAGGCGGCCGGCTGCTCCGCGGGCTCCCACCGCCCGCCGGCCGCCGCCCCGCCCGCCGCCACGGCCGCCCGGATCTCTCCGAGTTCCCGCTCCAGCTCGGCCGGTTTCGGGAAGTTCTCGTCCCGCTCCAGCAGCACGCCCGGCGGTGCGACCAGGGACGCGAGGTCGGTCAGGATGTCCAGGACCGCCGGGGGCACCGGATGGGCGTGGCTGTCGTGCCAGACGCCGTCCCGCTCGAAGCCGCCCGCGACATGGACGTAGGCGATCGCCTCGACGGGGAGTTCGGCGAGTGCCTTCGCCGGGTCCTCACCGCGGTTGACGTGGTTGGTGTGCAGGTTCGCCACGTCGATCAGCAGCCGTACCCCGGTACGTTCGACGAGGTCGTACAGGAACTGTCCCTCGGTCATCTCCTCGCCCGGCCACGCGATCAGCGCGGCGATGTTCTCGACGGCGAGCGGCACCGGCAGCGCGGCCTGGGCGATGCGGACGTTCTCGCAGAGCACGTCGAGGGCGTCCCGGGTGCGCGGTACGGGCAGGAGATGGCCCGCCTCCAGGACCGGCGAGGCGGTGAGCGGGCCGCCCGCGCGGACGAACGCGATGTGCTCCGTCACCAGCGGGGAGCCGAGGGCCTCGACCCGCTCGGCGAGTGCGGCGAGCCGCCCCTCGTCCGGCCGGTCCGCGCCGCCCAGGCCCAGGGACACCCCGTGCGGGACGACGGTCACCCCGCGCTCCCGCAGCCGCAGCAGCGACTCGGGGAGGTGACCCGGGCAGGTGTTCTCGGCCACGACCTCGACCCAGTCGATGCCGGGCATGCGCTCCACGGCGTCCGCGATCTCCGGCCGCCAGCCGATGCCCGTGCCCAGCCGCTCCAAGGTCATGGCCGTCCCCCTCCTGCCCCGGATGCCGCTCCGGGTGACGGGGGTATGGCCCCGGAGCGCGCCCGCGAACCGCGTTGCCTGCCGCTTCAGAGCAACATTTGAGGTTCGGGGCCGCGCTCCGGGGAGCTCTTCGCCTGCCGGCCGGGCTACTGGCCGAGCACGCCGCCCTGCGAGTCCTCCGGGTCGGGGCGCGCGGTGTTCACCGTGCCCGGCGCGCCGGGGGAGGGGCTGGACGTGGTGCGCACATCGCCGCTGGCCTGCGCGGCCGGTGCGGAGGGCACCACTATCCCCGGCGCCGGGACGGCCGGACCGGTCGGGCTGGCCGTGGTGCCGTTGGCGATCTCGTTGGCGATGGCCTCGAAGTCGACCTTGCCGGTCTTCTCCAGGATGGTGATGTGGTCGAGCACGGTCTGGTTGGTGTCCGAGGCCAGCTGCCGCACCAGGCTGTTGCGGGTGGTGTTCCGTACGGCCCCGATCACCGGGAAGATCTTGCCGTGCGCGGCCCGCAGCAGATTCACGAACTTGTACTCGTACTCCGAGCCGGTCGCCGCCGACATCTCGTTGAGCCAGCCCTGCTGCTGCTCGTTGGGCACGTTCGGCAGGTCGACGCCCAGCTGCGCCGCGACGATCCGGACCCGCTTGTCGAGGTCGGTGTGGCCGACGATCAGATGGTCGCCGGCCTCCTTGATCGCCGTGCTCGGTGCCCGCTCGATGGCCTGCTGCCCGGCGGGCAGCTCCCAGAGCCCGGCCAGCCGGACCCGCACGATCAGATCGCGGTCGGCGGCGCTCAGCGGGCCCCACTGGGTGGCCACGGTCCCCGCGGCCAGGTTGGCCTGGCCGGTGCCGGCGCGGTCCGAGTACGACCAGACGGGGAAGGCGACCGCGGCGATCGTGGTGGCGAGGGCCGCCGTGATCAGGGCCGTACTGTTGAAACGCCGCAAGGCTGCCTCCCTGTGTCGCTGGTTCGGTGCCAGGACGTACGGGTGCGGCCGCGACGATGTTCAAGCAAAGGGAAAAATTTCCAAGGGCAGGTAAAGGAGTCCAGGTCAGCGCAGTGCGGGATGGTCCGCGACCACCGTGCAGGACCCGGGCGCGATCTCGGTGACTCCCGTGGAAACCCATACACCGAGGCCGCGGGCGTCGCCGGTCACCGTGTGCGCAGAGCGGGGTGATCCGCGATGACGGTGGCCGAGCCCGGCCGGATCTCGGTGAACCCGGCGTCCCGCACCAACGGCAGCCCGCCGCCCGTCAGTTCACGCCACTCGGCGGGATCGGCGGTCCGTACGGCGAGCGGGAACCCGGCGTCGCGCCAAGCCGCCCGCTCCTCCTCCGGCAGCGCCCACCAGGCCAGTTGGGCCCCGTGCCCGGCCTGTGCCATCGCCTTCCCGGCCGACATCTCCAACTCCGGGTTCATCCAGAGCACGGGCTGGGTCCGGTCGGCGTCGGCGGGCGGCTCGGGATCGTCCAACTCGGTCCCCGACACCTGCAACTTGGCCAGGTCCTTGGGCCACCCGTCCAGGGGTACGGGCGGAAACACCCGTACCTCGGCGGCCTTCCCCGTGAGGGTGATCCCGGGCAACTCCCCGGCCCGCCGCCACTCGGCACCCCGAGCCCGCCGTACGACCTTCCGGATCCGGGCGTCCTCCCAGTCCCGGACGGCCTGGGCCCACTCACCGTCCCGCAGGGCCCGCTCGTCACTGAGCAACGTCAGCACAGCCCGAGCGGCGGTCTCGAGAGCATCGGTGCGCCCAGGAGGAGCCGACTTCTCTATCCGTACGACGAGAGGCAGCACGAACTGGGGTGCTTCGTCACGAGAAGTGGGCTCGGTCTTGAACGGACTGTCGCCGGGTGACATGGAATCAACGCTCACCCCATCACCCTAAGGGGCGCGGGGCTGTGTCGATTTGCGGCTCCGCCGCGTGGGCGCGACCAGCCGCAACCGGCCCGCAGACCGAAACGGTGCACACCCCCATGGCGAAACCGCACGACAATACCCCCATGCACCGTGATCTTGAACTGGCCCGCGTAGGCCGCCGTTACGGCATACGCGGCCCCTGGGTGTTAAGAGGCGTCGACCTCACCATCACCCCCGGCTCCCTCACCCGCGTGGAGGGAGCGAACGGCACCGGCAAGTCCACCCTGCTCCGCCTCGTCGCCGGCATAGACACCCCCACCGAGGGCCGTATCACCGGCCGCCCCCGCACCGCCTACGTGCCCGAGCGCTTCCCCTCGGCCCTCCCCTTCACCCCCGCCGGCTATCTCACCCACCTCGGCACCGTCCACGGCCTCTCCCGCCGCACCGCCGCCGCCCGTGCAACGGACTGGCTGGAGCGGTTCGGCGCCGCCGCCTACGCGGCGACGCCCATGGCCCAGCTCTCCAAGGGCACCAGCCAGAAGGTCGCGGTCGCCCAGGCCCTGCTCGCCGACCCCCAGCTCCTCGTCCTCGACGAGGCCTGGACCGGTCTGGACGCCGAGGCCCGCGCGGAGCTGGAGCGGGCGGTGGCCGAGCGGACCGCGGACGGGGGCGCCGTCGTGTTCGTCGATCACGATCCACGGCGCCTCGCGGGCGCGCCCGACGCGGCCTACCAGGTCGTCGACGGCGCCCTCGAACCCCGTACCGGAGACACGGCCTCACCTGTCGGCCCGCACACCGTCGTCACCGTCCGGGGCCCCGCCGGCGGCCGTCTCCCCGCCGACGCGACCCGCGCGGCCGCCTCGGCCGAGGAACCCATCCCCGGCACCTACCGTCTTACGGTTCCCGCGTCCCACTCGGACGTGGTGCTGCGTGCCCTCCTCACGGCCCACCCGCCCTGGCACGTGGTCACCGTCAGCTCCCCGGACGTCCCACCGGACGAGAAAGACCGCCCATGACCGCACTCCTCCGCTACCAGTCCGCACTCCTCCTGCGCTCCCAGCGCTGGCTGCCGCCGGTGATCCTGTACGCCGTGTTCCTGGGCGTGGGAGTGCAGAGCGGTCAGCCGGTGCTGGACTCGCTCGGCTACACGGCCGCCGCGCTGCTGCCGGTGGCCGCCTGGCTGGTGCGGATCTGCGTCACGGGCGAGCCGTCCGCCGCCCGGGCGTGCGTCGTCGCGGCGCGCGGCCCGGTGAGGGCCCATCTGGCCGCCCTGCTCACCGCCCTCTTCGCCGCCGCGCTGCTCGGTGCGGCGGCCACCCTGGTCGTGACGGTGATCAGCCGGCACGCCACCAACGACCACCGGCTCCCCGTACCACCCCTGCGGGCCGGAGCCGCCGGTCTCCTCGCGACCCTCGCCTGCGCGCTGCTCGGCAGCGCCGTCGGCGCGCTCACCAACCGGCCGCTGCTGCGCTCGCCGGGCCGGGCGGTGCCCACGATGCTGCTGGCCGCGCTGCTCGCGGTGGTGCTCTCGGGTTCCCCGGCGCACGCCGCCGTCAGCGGTCTGGTCACCGGCTCGGAGTCCGGCCGGGTCCCGGTGTCGCTGCTGCCGGTGGCCGCGGCGGCCCTGCTCACCACCGCGGCCTTCTCCATGGCCTGCGCCCTCAACGGCCGCCGCTCACCCTGAACAGGCGGTCCGCTGGCCTCCTGCCTCCCCCACTCTCGGCTTCGCTCGAGCGGGGGGACCCCCAGCACCGGGGACACATGGTGATGCCCTTGTACGACTCCGGGTACTCGGTCGGCTCCCGGCACAGCACGCACTCGGCGTACGGCGGCCCGTCCGCCGTCGGCGGCTTCGCGGCCCCGGTGATCGTGCAGTAGCCCTCGTCGCTCATGCCTCCAGCGTAGGACGGTCACCGGTGACCGGGTGTCTCCCCGATCAGCTCGGACACCTTCACGAACCGGAATCCCCGCTTGCGCAGCTCCGGTACGACGTTGCGGACCACCTCCTCGGTGGTCGGGGCGGCGCTGCGCGTGCAGTGCATGACGACCACGGAACCGGGCTTCACCCCGTCCAGCACCTGCTTGGTCACCGCGTCGGCGTCCGTCGCGAACGCGTCGCCGCTCACCACGTCCCACTGCACCGCGGTGACCCCGAGCCCGCCGACCGCGCGCAGCGCCTGCTGGTCGTAACACCCGCCGGGGAAGCGGAAGTACGGCATCGGGTGCGGCACGCCCGCCTTGAGCAGCGCCGTGTAGGCGCGCTGCACGTCCGACTTCATGTGCGCGCCGGAGACGGTCGGCAGGCCGTAGCAGTCGTCGGTGAACGCGTAGTGGCTGTAGGAGTGGTTGGCGACCTCGAACTGCGGGTCGCGGCCGAGGGAACGGGCCTGGTCGGGGTACTGGTCGGCCCAGCGGCCGGTCATGAAGACCGTGGCCGGCACCTTCAGCCTGCGCAGGGTCGCGATCAGCGCCGGGTTGTCGAAGTGCTCGCCGGAGGCCGCGCGCGGCCCCTGGTCGGCGGTCATGTCGGCGTCGAAGGTGAGGGCGACGGTCTTGCCCAGGGCGCGCGGACCGTTGAAGAAGACGGGCGCCGCGCCGCCGGGACCCGCGGGGAGGGTGGGCGGCTTGGCGGCGGGAGCGGGCTTGGCAGGGGCCGGGTGTCCGGCCTGGGAGGCCTGCGGGGCCTGGGCGCTGCCACAGGCGGCGAGCGCGGTGCCCAGGGCGACGCAGACGGCGGTCGTACCGGCAATACGGCGTACTAGTCGGATCACCGTATGAACGTAGGGTGGAATGTCCGATTTTCATGGGTGGCACGGCGCCGGGTCACCCGGGCGGCGGTCGCTCCGTCAGGGCGCCCCCGGGTCCAGGTGCACCGGTTCGGCGAGACCCGGTGCGGCGCTGCCGTTCGGCATGGGCTGCGGGGCCCGCTCGTTCGGCGGGGGCTGTTGAGCCGGCTCGTTCGGCGGGGGCTGCTGGGCCCGCTCCAGGAAGCGCAGCAGCTCCACCGGGAAGGGCAGGACCAGCGTGGAGTTCTTCTCGGCGGCCACCGCCACGATCGTCTGCAGCAGCCGCAGCTGCAGCGCCGACGGGGTGCTCGCCATCTGCTGGGCCGCCTCGGCGAGCTTCTTCGAGGCCTGGTACTCGGCGTCGGCGTTGATGATCCGGGCCCGGCGCTCCCGGTCGGCCTCGGCCTGGCGGGCCATCGAGCGCTTCATCGTGTCCGGCAGCGACACGTCCTTGATCTCGACCCGGTCCACCTGCACACCCCAGCCCACGGCCGGGCTGTCGATCATCAGCTCCAGTCCCTGGTTGAGCTTCTCGCGGTTGGAGAGCAGATCGTCCAGGTCGCTCTTGCCGATGATCGACCGCAGCGAGGTCTGCGCCATCTGCGACACGGCGAACTTGTAGTCCTCGACCTTGATCAGGGCGCTCACCGCGTCGACCACGCGGAAGTAGACGACCGCGTCCACGCGCACGGTGACGTTGTCGCGGGTGATGCCCTCCTGGGCGGGCACCGGCAGCGTGACGATCTGCATGTTGATCTTGTGCAGCCGGTCCACGAACGGGATCACCACGTTGAAGCCGGGCTGTCGCACGTCTCCCGAGACGCGGCCGAGCCGGAACAGGACACCCTGTTCGTACTGCTTGACGACCCGTGCGGCGGCGGCCAGGTACAGCGCGCCGGCGGATCCCGCCGCGACCACTGCCACCAGCAGCTCCTGAATCATCACGACCTCCAGGTAAAGAGGTCCGATATGTCTGATGCTCAACGATATGCCCGCCGGGAGCATCGGGGCCACGGAGCGCCCTGAAGGGGCGCGGGGCTGCATTGATGTGCGGCTACCGCCGCGCGAGCGCGACCGGCCGCGACGGCGCCGCGGACGAGCCACGACATGTCCCCGCACCCCCGGCGGAGCGCTCAGCCGGCCGTGACCCGCACCGGCTCGGTCCCGGCGTCGCTGTGCCGCTCGGCCCAGTTCTCCAGCGCGGTCCGGCAGGCGTGGTCGAGGTGGTGCAGCCCTGACAGGTCCACCCGGATCGGGCGGTCCTGCGGCAGCGCCTCCAGGCTGTCCAGGATCTTCGGCAGCCGCAGGAAGGTCGCGTTGCCCGACAGATAGGCGTCGATCGGGCCCGCGCCCTTGTCCACGACCTCCAGCTTGAGGTGCGAGGCCTCCCAGGCGGTCTTGACGATCGACAGGGCCAACCCGATGAGCACGCCCTCGAACATGCTGACCGCGACGATCGACACCGCGGTGACGACCAGGATCAGCGCCTCACCCCGGTGCTCGCGCCAGAGCGCGGCCAGTGCGCGCACGGGGATGAGCTTGGCGCCCGAGTAGACCAGGATTCCGGCGAGCGCCGGGATCGGTATGTAGCCCAGGACTCCCGGGAACAGAGCCGCGAACACCAGCAGCCAGACGCCGTGCAGCACCCGGGACGCCTTCGTCCGGGCACCCGCCTGGACGTTGGCCGCGCTGCGCACGATCACCGCGGTCATCGGCAGTGCGCCGAGCGCCCCGCAGAGCGCGTTGCCCGCGCCCTGGGCGACCAGTTCCCTGTCGTACTCGGTGCGCGGACCGTCGTGCAGCCGGTCCACGGCCGCCGCGCTGAACAGGGACTCGGCGGACGCGATCAACGTGAACGCGACGATCGTGCCGATCAGCGCGGGACTCGCCAGCTCGCCGAAGGCGCTCAGCGGCGGCGGCTGGACGGAGCCCAGCAGCCCGTGCACCTCGACCGTGGCGACCGGGAGGTTCAGGAAGAACGCGGCCAGGGTGGCGAGGCCGACGGCGGCCAGCGGGCCCGGCACCGTCCGCACCTTCGCCGGGGCGTGCTTCCACAGCACCAGGACCGTGATGGTGCCCGCGGCGAGGTTGAACGAGGCCAGTGCGGCCCCGTCCCCCAGCGCGTTCGCGAGCGCCCCGGGCAGCCCGGCGATCTTGCCGGGCCCCGACGCGGGGGCCTTGGCGGCGAGCGCCGGATACAGCTGACCGGCGATCAGGACCAGCCCGATTCCGGCCAGCATGCCTTCCACGACCGAGACCGAGATGGCCCGGAACCAGCGCCCCAGCTTCAGGACGCCCATGGTGATCTGGAGGACGCCGGTGGCCAGCACGATCACACCGAGCGCCGGCAGCCCGAACTCGTGCACCGCCTCGAAGACGAGCACGGTCAGGCCGGCGGCCGGCCCCGACACCTGCAGGCTGCTGCCCCGCAGCAGCCCGGTGACGAGACCGCCCACGATGCCGGTGACCAGGCCGAGTTCGGCCGGGACACCGGAGGCGACGGCCACGCCCACGCACAGCGGGAGCGCGACCAGGAAGACGACGAGAGAGGCAGCGAAGTCCTGCCGTATGTAAGGGAACTTGAGGTGGGGGAACTTGGTCATCGCGACGCTCACAGGGTCTCGAACGCGTCGGTCCCGGCGCGGTGTTCGCGCACGGCACCGGTGTGGACCTCGTAGTACCAGCCGCGCAGGGTCAGCCGACCCTCCGTCAGCTTCCGGTCGATGAACGGGTAGGAGCGCAGCCGCAGCAGCTGGGCGAGCACATGGCTCTGCACGCCCTCGGCCACCGCCGGATCCTCTGCCGCCCCGGTCGGGCGCGGCTCGGCACTCGCCAGCCAGTCCCGTACGGCGGGTACGGCGGTCAGGTCGTCGCCGCGCACCAGCGCGCCGACGGCGCCGCAGTGCGAGTGCCCGCAGACGACGATGTCGCGGACGCCGAGCACCTCCACGGCGTATTCGATGGTGGCCGCCTCGCTGGTGGGGTGGGCCGAGACGTACGGCGGGACGATGTTGCCCGCGGTACGCAGCTCGAAGAGCTCGCCCGGGCGGGCGCCGGTGATCAGGGCCGGAACGACCCGGGAGTCGGAGCAGGTGATGAAGAGCACCTGCGGGGACTGGCCTTCGGCGAGCCTGGCGAACTCCTCAGGGCGCTGTCCGAACGTACGGGCGTTGTCGATGAGGGGCTGCATGGTGTGTGGACTCCTCCTGGCGCGCCTCGACGGCGCGTCGGGCTTGCACGACGGTCGTGGGGGGGTGTTGAGGGGTCGAGGCAGAGCCCGCCCGTCAGCAGCGGAAGACCTGGAGCGCGGCCGGTGAGTGGGCTCTCGACGCTCTTGACGTGCGCTGGTGCTTGGCGGCGGGCCGCACCGAGGCGGGTATGGCCGCGGTGTGCCGGGCGGCGGCCGGACGGTCGTCCGCCCAGCCGGCGAGAGAGCTGCGATGGCGGTCCGCGGTCGGCGGCGGGCTGGGTGGTTCCCCGCACAGGCCGTGGTCGCGGAGTGTGTGCGAGCCGTCGCGCACGGCCTTCACCGGGGACTTGAATCCGGGCTGGGCCTTGGCCTCGACATGACTGAGGGTGTGCGCGGCTGCGAAGGTTGCCGCAGGTGCGAAGAACTGGACGGCGAGCAGGGCGGCGGCCAGGAGCGAGATCACGGTCCGGGCCGTCGTACCTCGGAACATGAGCCCCCCTCGCGACAGTTCACG
This sequence comes from Streptomyces sp. NPDC048277, assembly GCF_040652235.1. Lineage (NCBI taxonomy): Bacteria > Bacillati > Actinomycetota > Actinomycetes > Kitasatosporales > Streptomycetaceae > Streptomyces > Streptomyces sp. NPDC048277. The sequence continues at coordinate 344,044 of NZ_JBEZLQ010000009.1, read as the reverse complement.
CCTCTTGTGTGCATCAAGCACAGGTCAATGGCTGGTCAAGAAACACGTTAACCCTGCAAAGTTGTTTGCAGGGTTAACTCCGTGTTGCGCGCCGAAGAGAGCGTGAAAAGTGCCGGTGGTGTGGCCTGATCAAGCCCTTGACCTGGAGGGCTTGATCGAATAGCCGAGTCGTTACTCGGCGGTCACGAGTCCCTTGGCGTCCCGGGCGAGGGCGGTGAGCCGCGATATCGCGCGGAAGTACTTCTTCCGGTAGCCGCCGTTCAGCATCTCCTCGCTGAACAGCCGGTCGAAGGGGAGCCCGGAGGCCAGCACCGGGACCTCGCGGTCGTAGAGCCGGTCCGCGAGGACCACGAGCCGCAGCGCGGTCGACTGGTCCGGCACCGGCCGCACGTCCGTCAGGCAGACCGCCTTGAGGTCGTCGGTCAGCGCGCCGTAGCGGCTGGGGTGCACCTTGGCCAGGTGGTCCAGGAGGCCCGGGAAGTCGTCGAGCGAGGCGCCCGGTGTGGCGTACGCGGCCTTGGTCACCTGTTCGTCGGAGAAGGGCGCCGGTGCCTCGGGCAGGCCGCGGTGGCGGTAGTCCTCGCCGTCGATGCGCAGGGCGCGGAAGTGGGCGGACAGGCCCTGGATCTCGCGCAGGAAGTCGGCGGCCGCGAACCGGCCCTCGCCGAGCTTGCCCGGCAGGGTGTTGGAGGTGGCGGCGAGCGCGACACCGGCGTCGACCAGGCGGCCGAGCAGCGTGGACACCAGGACCGTGTCGCCGGGGTCGTCCAGCTCGAACTCGTCGATGCACAGCAGACGGTGGCCGGAGAGGGTCTGTACGGTCTGCTGGAAGCCGAGGGCGCCGACCAGGTTGGTCAGCTCCACGAAGGTGCCGAAGGCCTTGAGCGCGGGCTCGGCCGGGGTGGCGTGCCAGAGGGAGGCCAGCAGATGGGTCTTGCCGACGCCGTACCCGCCGTCGAGGTAGACCCCGCGGGGCCCCGCCGGGGTCTTCGGCGCCCTGGCCTTCCCGAAGCCGAAGAAGCCGCGCCTGGCGCCCGCCGCCGGCTGCGCCCCGCCGAGACCGCCGGCGAAGCCTTCCAGGACCCCTACGGCCTCGGTCTGACTGGGCTGGTTCGGGTCCGGGATGTAGGTGGCGAAGCGGACCGAGTCGAAGCGGGGTGGCGGCACCATCTCGGCGACCAGCCGGTCCGCGGGGACGTGCGGCGAGCGGGCGCACAGGGACGACGGGCTCGCGTCGGCTATCGGGCTGACCTCGGATGCGGCGGGAGAAGACGACACGGTTCCCCATGCTAGTTGCCGTGCCACACTGCACGGCATGCGACGCTTGTTCCCTGTGACCGAAGAAACACCAGCCCAGACCTCGGGCGGTACGCGGGAGGAGCCGGGGGACGGGGAGTGGAGTCTCGCCGAACTCGCCCGCGCCTACGCCTACCCCGACGGGCGGGAGGTCTGGCTGCGGGCCAACATGGTCTCCACGCTCGACGGGGCCGGCCAGCACGACGGGCGGTCGCAGCCCATCTCCGGCGCGGCCGACATGCGGATCTTCGGCACCCTGCGCGGGCTCGCGGATGCCGTGGTCGTGGGTGCGGAAACGGTACGGCAGGAGGGGTACCGGCCGGCACGCGCGCGTGCGGAGTTCGCGGCGGCCCGGACCGCGGCGGGACAGCGCGAGGTCGCCGCGGTCGCCGTGGTCACAGCGAGCCTGGACCTCGACTTCTCGCTCCCGCTGTTCACCTCGCCCCTCGTGCCCACGCTGGTCCTCACCGGCGCGGCGGCGGCCCCCGACCGCGTCGCCGCCGCCGAGAAGGCCGGGGCCCGGGTGGTGATCGCCGGTGACGGCGCCGGTGTCGACCCCGCCCGCGCGGTGCGCGCCCTCGCCGGCCTCGGCCACACCCGGCTGCTCACCGAGGGTGGTCCCCGGCTGCTCGGGCAGTTCGTCGCCGCGGACGTCCTCGACGAGCTGTGCCTGACGATCTCCCCGATGCTCACCGCGGGGGACGCCCAGCGGATCTCCGGGGGACCCCGTGTCGCCGTGCCCCATCGCTTCGAACTAGTGTCCCTACTGGAAGAGACCGGATTCCTGTTCGGTCGCTACCGCCGGTCCTGAAATCAGCGGAATCTACCGTTCCGCTTAGCTTCGGACGGGCACACTGAATCCGGCAGTACCCGTGCGATCACGGGGCAGGATGGTTTCCGCAGGGGTGCTGGGCCCCACGGAGGACAGAGGGCCGAACCGGTCCTCTAAGGAGAAGAGGCGCCTGGTGTTCACAAGCGTGCTGATGATCGAGAAGGCCCTGACGTCCGCCGACGTGGAGTTCGTCACCACCTTGCACGGGGACGAGCAGGTCTCCTTCCATGTGCTGCTCCAGCCCCGCGGCGACCAGGCCGACCGTCTGCTGCGGGCCATCGACGACATCGCCCTCGGCGAACTGGACGAGGCCGCGCGCGAGCGGGAGACGCCGGAGGGGGATGCGGCGAAGGGGCCGGCCGAGCAGGCGCTGGACGTGTCGCTGACGGCGCTGCGGGCGGCGGGGAGTTCGGCGGAGGGGCGGCTGGTCGAGGACCATCCGCTGGACGCGCTCCGGAAGCTGGTGGAAGAGGTGGGCGCGGACGAGGTGATCGTGCTGACCGATCCGCACTATGTGGAGGAGTTCTTCCATCGGGACTGGGCGTCGCGGGCGCGGCACAAGGTGGGGGTGCCGGTGCTGAAGTTGTTCTCGCACAGTAAGGCGTAGGCGCCGTGGGGGTGCGGTGCGCCCCTGGGTGGGTATGCCTTGCGTCCCTTGCAGAGTGACCCGTGTGTGAGCACATAGGCTAGGCACGCTTTCGCACGTCACCGTCTCTGGGGAGAAACACATGGCACCCGGGCTTCCTTCCGCCATGGACCGACCGCACTTCATCGGCATCGGCGGCGCCGGGATGTCGGGGATCGCCAAGATTCTCGCCCAGCGCGGGGCCGCGGTGGCCGGCAGCGATGCCAAGGAGTCCGCCACCGCCGAGGCGCTGCGGGCGCTGGGCGCCACCGTGCACATCGGGCACGCGGCCGGACACCTGGCCGACGACGCCAGCTGTGTCGTCGTGTCGTCGGCGATCCGGAAGGACAACCCCGAGCTGGCGCGCGCGGCCGAGCTGGGCATCCCGGTGGTGCACCGCTCGGACGCGCTGGCCGCGCTGATGGACGGCCTGCGGCCGATCGCGGTGGCCGGGACGCACGGGAAGACGACCACCACGTCCATGCTGGCCGTGTCGCTGACCGAGCTGGGCCGCGAGCCGTCGTACGCCATCGGCGGCGATCTCGACGCGCCCGGTTCCAACGCCCTGCACGGCGAGGGCGAGATCTTCGTCGCCGAGGCGGACGAATCGGACCGCAGCTTCCACAAGTACGCGCCCGAGGTCGCCATCGTCCTCAACGTGGAGCTCGACCACCACGCCAACTACGCCTCGATGGACGAGATCTACGAGTCCTTCGAGACCTTCGCGGGCCGGATCGTGCCCGGCGGCACGCTGGTGATCAACGCCGACCACGAGGGCGCCCGCGAGCTGACCCGGCGGGTGGCCGGCACGGTGCGCACGGTGACGTACGGCGAGGCCGCGGACGCCGACGTCCGGGTGCTGTCCGTCGTACCGCAGGGCCTGAAGAGCGAGGTCACCGTCCTGCTGGACGGGGACGAACTGACGTTCACGGTGTCCGTCCCCGGGCGGCACTACGCCCACAACGCCGTCGCCGCGCTGGCCGCGGGCGTGGCCCTGGGGGTCCCGGCCGCCGAACTCGCACCCGCCCTGGCCGCCTACACGGGCGTCAAGCGGCGCCTCCAGCTCAAGGGCGAGGCGGCGGGCGTGCAGGTGATCGACTCCTACGCCCACCACCCGACCGAGATGACCGCCGACCTGGAGGCGATGCGCGGCGCCGCCGGCGACAGCCGCATCCTCGTCGTCTTCCAGCCGCACCTGTTCTCCCGCACCCAGGAGCTGGGCAAGGAGATGGGCGACGCGCTGGCCCTCGCCGACGCCTCGGTCGTCCTCGACATCTACCCGGCCCGCGAGGACCCGATCCCCGGGATCACCAGCGAGCTGATCATCGAGGCGGCGCGGGCCGCCGGCGCCGACGTCACCGCCGTGCACGACAAGGACGAGGTTCCCTCCGTGATCGCGGGAATGTCGAAGCCGGGTGATCTGGTTCTCACCATGGGCGCGGGCGACGTGACCGACCTGGGCCCGAGGATCCTGGAACGCCTGGCGAAGTGAGGGGCTGAGAGTCATGTCGTACGACGTAGAGAAGCCGGACGAGCAGTGGCGGGCGGAGCTGACCCCGGCCGAGTACGCCGTGCTGCGCCAGGCGGCGACCGAGCCGGCCTTCAGGGGTGAGTACACCGACACCAAGACCAAGGGCGTCTACGCCTGTCGGGCCTGTGGTGCCGAACTCTTCACCTCGACCACGAAGTTCGAGTCGCACTGCGGCTGGCCGTCCTTCTACGACCCGAAGGACACCGACGCGGTCGAGCTGATCGAGGACCGCACCCACGGGATGGTCCGCACCGAGGTGCGCTGCGCGCGCTGCGGCTCCCACCTCGGGCACGTGTTCGAGGGCGAGGGGTACGCGACCCCGACCGACCAGCGGTACTGCATCAACAGCATCTCGCTCACGCTGACGCCGGACGAGAGCTGATCCTGGCGCCGGGCCGGGAGGGAACGCCCCCCGGCCCGGGTGCCGCGTGGGAGCAGAATTGTCATGGGCATGACTTCAGGCTGATGTTGACATTGGGCAGTCTATTGACCGACGTGAAAAAACTGCCCTACATTCATCGCGTTCTCGGCGCCGCCATCCCCGTACACCGCTCAAAGGGGAGCCCACGTGTCCACTCAAACGCGCTCGCAACCCGACTCCACCCCTCGCACGACGTCCGGCCCACTGCCCGTCGGCACCCTCGTCGCCGGCTGTTTCGCGGTCTGCCTGGCGCAGATCGCCCTCGCCATGCCGGCCACCCTGAACGGACTGTTCCAGGAGGACCTGCATCCCGTCGGCTCCCAGCTGACCTGGATCTCCGACGCGTTCCTGCTGCCCGTCACCGTGCTGGAGCTGACCTTCGGCGTCCTCGGCGACCTCTTCGGGCGCAAGCGGCTGCTGGTCGGCGGCGGCGCGCTGCTCGTCGTCGGCGAGGCACTGGCCGCCGCGAGCACCGGTATCCACATGCTCTGGGTGGGCCAGGCCATCGCCGGTCTCGGCGCGGCCGCGCTGTTCCCGACCTCGCTCGCCGTGATCGCCGCCGGGACGCACACGGCCCGGGACCGCGCCCGCACGATCACGATCTGGGCGGCCGCCCTCTCCAGCGGCGGATTCATCGCCCCCGTGCTCGGGGGCATCACCGGGAACTACGGCTCCTGGCGCTGGGCCTTCGTCGTCGTCACCGGACTGGCACTGGTCAGCACGGTGCTCAGCCAGCTGCTGGCACAGAACTCCAGTGCGCCCGAGGGCCGTTCCCTCGACCTCGCCGGCCAGGTCACCATCGGCATCGGCATGTTCGCCCTGCTGTACGCGGTGATCCAGGGGCCGTCGGACGGCTGGGCGGCGACCCCGGTGGTGATCGCGTACGTGGTCGCGGCCGTCTTCATCGGGCTCTTCGTCGTCGCCGAGAGCCGGGCCGCCGCCCCGCTGCTGCGCCTGGACCTGTTCAGGAACCGGGCCTTCGCGGTCGCCTCGTTCGTCGCCGTGGTCGGGATGTTCAGCTATCTCGGAACGGCCTACGCGACCAGCATCCGGCTCGGGCCGATCCAGCACCAGAGCCCGCTGCGCGGCTCGTTCGCGTTCATCCTGCTCAACGCCTGGACCCTGCTGTTGCTGCCGCTGATCTCCCGGCTCCTGGAGAAGGTCAGCCCGCGCTGGGTGCTGGGCTCGGGCCTGGCCCTGATGGCGGCGGGGGACTTCACCGCCGCCACCCTGTCGGTCCACGACCGCGCCCTCACCTCGCTGATCGTGCCCATCGGGCTGGTCGGCATCGGGTTCGCGCTCACGGTCTCCTCGATCACCGCCACCGCCGTCAACACCGTGGAGGTCCACTACGCGGGCATGGCCAGCGCCTCGACCAGCCTGCTGCGGGACTTCGGGTTCACCCTCGGCCCGGCCGTCATCGGGGCGATCGCCCTGAGCCGGGCCGCCGACGAGTTCACCTCGAAGCTCGCCGGCTCCGGCCTAGGCGCCCAGGTCAAGGCCGCGGCCGGCCAGGTCGCGGCCGAGGGCGGCCCGCTCGCCGTCAACTCGGTGCCGGCGTCCTCCCCGCCCGGCGGCGCGGCGCCCATCGCCCTGGAGGCCCTCGGCAACGGCTACGCCGTCGGTTACGTCGTCTGCGGCATCTCGGCCCTCGTCTGCTGCCTCCTCAGCGTGATCGCGCTGCGGGGGAAGGGGGAGGCGGCGGCGACGGTCGGTATCGCGGGGGAGGAGCAGGCCGGGAAGGGGTGAGCCGGTGGTGGGGAGCGGGCGCCGCGCCCGCTCCCCACTGCGGTGAGGCCGCCGACAGCCGGCAGTCGTGGCTCTCGTGCCCGCCACCTCCGTGAACCGCCCGCCGAGGCACCCAGAATCAGGTGGCTGGTGCCCGCTTCAGCGCTGTTTGAGATTCTGTGAGGGTGTCGGGTGTCGCGCGATGGTTCCAGTCCCGTAGGGGCCCCGCGTCCGCCGACGGCCCGGGCAGACCGGACGGACCCGGTGCGGGCGCCGACCCGTCCGCTCCGTTCCGGTCGCTGCGGACGGCGGCGGCCGGTATCGGGACGACCCTCGACGAGTCCACGACCTGTACGGAACTGACCCGGGCGGCGGTACGGCTCGCCGGTGGCGGCGCGGCCGTGATGCGGCGGGACGGCGACACCGTCTCCGGCTACGAGTCGATCACCGGCGACGCCGATCTGCTGCCCGACGCCGGCTGGGCGACGGCGGTGGCCCGGGACGCGGGGACCCCGGCCGCCGACCACTGGGCGGACCCCTGGCTGTCCCACCCGGTCGTCAGACGCGCCCGCCCTGCCCTGTGCCTACCCCTGACCAGCGGGTCCGACCAGTACGGCGTCCTGGTGTGCGCCCGGGAGGGCATCGCCTTCGCCCGCGCGGAGGCCGAGCTGCTGGCCCTCCTCGCCGAACGCGCCGCCTCCCACATCCGGCACGCCCGGGAGTACGAGCAGGTCAACCGCACCGCCGGCGACCTGCAGCGCGCCCTGCTGGCCGAGCCGGGCCGGCCGCACCCCAACCTGGACGTGGCGATCCGCTACCTCCCGGCCGGCGGGCGGGTGCTGGTCGGCGGCGACTGGTGCGAGACGGTACGGCTGCACTTCGGCCGCACGCTGCTCGTCGTCGGCGATGTGATGGGCCACGGCCTCGAAGCCGCCGTCGACATGAACGCGTACCGGTCCTCCCTCCGCTACATCGCGTCCTCCGAGCTGCCCCCGCACCGGGTGCTGCGCCAGTTGGACGACATCGCCGCGACCGAGGCGGACCGAAGACCCGCGACCTGCCTCCTCGTGCGCGTGGACCCGAGCCGCGGCCAGGTCACCCTGGCCAGCGCCGGCCACCTGCCGCCCGCGCTGATCGCCCAGGACGGCCGGACCTCCCTGCTGCCGATCCCCGTCGGCCCACCGCTGGGCACCGGCTTCGGCGGCTACGAGCCCGCCACCCACCAGCTGGAACCCGGCCAGTCCCTGATCCTCTTCACGGACGGCCTCGTCGAGCACCGGGGCGAGGACATCGACCGCTCCCTGCAACGCCTCGCCGACCTCTACTTCAGCCCCGCCGTCGGCGTCGACGCCCTCCTCGAATCCATCCTCACCCGCCTCGACGCCCGCAACGCCGAGGACGACGTCGCGGTCCTGGCGGCCCGCCCGCACACCCGGCAGGGCCCGGTGGGGCCGGAGGAGGGCGAGGGGGAGATAGCGGTCGCCTGAACTCCCGCCGAGGGCACCCATGCCGTCGGCATCGCCGACGGCGAGCGGGGGTTGAGGGCCGTTGCCGAGGACGGTTACCCGGCTCCGTGCCCACCCGCGTTCGGCCTCGGGCCGCCCCGGCTCAGCGGCCGAGCCGGGGCAGCGTCAGCGTGAACACCGTCGTGTCCTCCGGGCCGTCGTCCAGCGCGATGGTCCCGCCGTGTGCCTCCACCAGCGCCCGCGCCACCGACAGGCCGAGGCCGCTGCCGCCGCGGTCGCGGCTGCGGGCCTTGTCGACGCGGTAGAAGCGGTCGAAGACCCGGGCGCGGTCGGCGGGCGGGATGCCGGGGCCCTGGTCGGCGACGCTCACCGACGCGGAGCCGGCGGCGACGGCGACCGTCACGGCGACCGGCGTGCCCGTCGGTGTGTGCACGGCCGCGTTGGTGAGGAGGTTGTCCAGGACCTGGCGGATACGGACCGGGTCGAGGCGGACCGGGACCGGGTCCGGGCCGGCGGTCACCGTCAGGGGATGGCCGGAGTGGGCGGCGCGGAAGGCGTCGGCGGCCTCCCGGACCAGCTCCGTCAGGTCGGTGTCCTCCAGACGCAGCGGGGCCTCCACCTCGGCGGCGTCCAGCCGGGCGAGGAGCAGCAGGTCGTCGAGGAGGACCCCCATCCGGGCCGCCTCGGCGCGCAGCCGGGCCAGGTGCTTGTCGCGCTCCTCGGGGTGGTTGGCGGCCGCGTACTGGAACAGGTCGGCGTAGCCGCGCACCGACATCAGCGGGGTGCGCAGTTCGTGGGAGGCGTCCGCGACGAAGCGGCGCAGCCGCTGTTCAGCCTCGGCACGGACGGCCAGCGAGTGGTCGATGTGCTCCAGCATCGTGTTGAAGGCGGTGCGCAGTTCCTCGACCTCCGGGCCGCCGCCCCGCTTGGCCGCGCGCAGCGGCAGCCGGGCCGCCGACTCCGTCAGATTGTGCGAGGCGATGCCGTGCGCGGTGTGCGCCATGTCGCTCAGCGGCTCCAGGCCGTTGCGCAACAGCCGGCGGCCGAACACCACCAGCGCGAGCAGGGCCAGCCCGAACGCGACGACCTGGACCGTGACGAGCTGTCGTACCGTGCCGTCGATGGTGTCCATCGGCGCGCCGCTGACCAGCACCACCCCCGGCGTCACCTCGCAGCCGCGCAGCCGGTACTCGCCCTCACCGGTGAGGTCCTTGGTGCGCAGCACCTCCGTGCCGGCGGCTATCTGCGCCTTCGCGACCGAGGTGAGGTCGCCGATGTCCGCCGGCAGGTCACCGGTCTCCTCGGGCTTGCGCAGCACCGGGGTGCCGTGCGAGACGTCGTACACCGCGTAGTACCAGCGGTAGTACTTCTTGCCCTGGAGGGTGCCGGTCTGCTCGATGCTCTTGGACTGGGCGGTCTGGGCGAGCCCGAGCTGGGTGTCGAGCTGGGCCGACAGATAGTCCCGCATGTACGTAGTCAGGGCCGTGCCGACGACCGCGAAGACCACCAGGGCCAGCGCCCCGAGCCCCAGCGCCAGCCGGGTGCCCAGGCGCGTGTTCCGGTACGAGCCGCGCAGCCTGCCGATCACCCGGCCCACCCTGCCGAGCCCGCCGATCACTCGGCCGCCTGCCGGCGGATCACGTACCCGAAGCCGCGCACGGTGTGGATCAGCGACTCCCCGCCGGCCTCGTCCATCTTGCGGCGCAGCCGGCTGACGACCAGCTCGACGACGTTGGAGCGGCCGCCGAAGCCGTACTCCCACACATGGTCGAGGATCTGCGCCTTGGTGAGCACGGTCGGCGACTTGCGCATCAGATAGCGCAGCACCTCGAACTCGGTGGGGGTGAGGGAGAGCAGCCGGTCGCCGCGCCGGACCTCGCGGGTGTCCTCGTCCATCGTCAGGTCGGCGACCCGCAGCACCGAGCGCTGGAAGCCGGGTCCGGCGCTGCGCCGCAGCACGGTGCGCAGCCGGGCCATCAGCTCCTCCACCGCGAACGGCTTGACCAGGTAGTCGTCCCCGCCCCGGGTCAGCCCCGCGACCCGGTCGGCGACCCCGTCGCGCGCCGTGAGGAACACCACGGGCACCATCGCCCCGGACTGCCGCAGCCGGTCCAGGACCCCGAAGCCGTCCAGGTCCGGCAGCATCAGGTCGAGCACGACGATGTCCGGCCTGAACTCGGCGGCCCTGGCGAGCGCGTCCTCACCGGAGTAGGCGGTGACCGCGTCCCAGCCCTCGTACCGCGCGACCGTCGCGACCAGGTCGGCGATCGGCGGGTCGTCGTCCACGACGAGGAGTCGTACTTTTTCCACCCGCACATACTGCGCCACATCGCCGTGGGCGCCAGACCCGTACTCACACAGAAAACACATCGATAAACAGTTGAAAGCAGTCCGACAGGAAAACGACAGCAGCCGCGGGTGAAGCTCGACTCCCAGGACCCGATCAAGGAGCTGCCGACCCGTGACGACCGTCCAATCACCCCCTGCGCCCCCCACGGCGATACGCCCCAGGGTGGTGGCCCGCACGGGCCTGTACGCCGTGCTCGCCGTGAACGCGGCCGTGGTCGCCTACTTCTTCGCCCAGGCGGGCTTCGCCTCCAACGCCCTGATCGTCATCGGCCGCTTCTTCGGTCTCTACGGCGCCCTGGTCATGGCCTTCCAGCTGGTGCTGGTGGCCCGGCTGCCCTGGCTGGACCGCCGGATCGGCATGGACCGGCTGACCTCCTGGCACCGCTGGACCGGCTTCGCCCTGCTCTGGACGCTGCTCGCACACGCCGTCTTCATCAGCTTCGGCTACGCCGACGGCACGGGCGTCGGCCCGGTCGGTGAGCTGGTCGACCTCGCCGAGACGACGGAGGGCGTGCTCCGCGCGACCGTCGCGCTCGGCATCATCCTCGTGGTCGGCGCCGTCTCGGCCCGCTACGCCCGCCGCCGCCTCGCCTACGAGACCTGGCACTTCATCCACCTCTACACCTATGTGGCCGTGGTGCTCGCGTTCTCCCACCAGGTCGCGGTCGGTACGACCTTCACGTCCTCGTCCGCCGCGAAGACGTACTGGTACGCGGTGTGGGGCGTGGCGCTCGGCGCGGTGGCCCTCGGCCGTCTCGTCCTGCCGCTGTGGCGCAACCACCGCCACCAGTTCCGGGTCTCCGCCGTCGTCCCCGAGTCCGACAACGTCGTCTCGGTCCATGTCACCGGCCGCGACCTCGACAAGCTGGGCGCACAGGCCGGCCAGTTCTTCCTGTGGCGGTTCCTCACCAAGGACCGCTGGTGGCAGGCCAACCCCTTCTCCCTGTCCGCCGCCCCCGACGGCCGCACCCTGCGCCTGACCGCCAAGGCGGCCGGCGACGGCAGCGCCGGGCTGCGGCACCTCAAGGTCGGCACCCGCGTCTTCGCCGAGGGCCCCTACGGCGCCTTCACCACCCTGCACCGGCAGAAGGCCGAGTCCCTGCTGATCGCGGGCGGCGTCGGCGTCACCCCCATCCGCGCCCTCCTTGAGGACCTCGAAGGCCACGCGATCGTCATCTACCGCGTCGGCACCGACCGGGACGCCGTCCTCTACGACGAGCTCCGCGACCTCGCCGTCGCCAAGGGCGCCGAGCTGCACCTGGTCACCGGCCCGCCGGTGCCCGACAGGCTGGCCCCGCGCGAGCTGGTCCGGCTGGTGCCGGACATCGCCGACCGGGACGTCTTCCTGTGCGGACCGCCCCCGATGATGAACGCGGTGCTGCGCACCCTGGGAGACCTGGGCGTGCCCAAGCCGCAGATCCACTTCGAGCGTTTCAGCCTGGCGGGATGAGAGAGACACCGTGAAGCGAGCCATACCTGTCGTCGCCCTGAGCATCGCGGGCCTCATCCCCGTCTGGCGCTACGAGCCGTCGATCGGCGGTACGACGTCGACCACCGCCGAGCCGGCCACGACACCGTCCGCCTCCACGACCGCCGCCTCGGGCACGGTCGTCAAGGGCACGACCATCACCACGGACAAGGGCCCGGTCCAGGTCCAGGTGACCTTCTCCGGCGACAAGATCTCCGCCGTGAAGATGCTCCAGCAGCCGGACCACCCGCAGACGACGGCCGCGGTGCCGGTGCTGATCTCCGAGACGCTCAAGGCGCAGAGCGCGGACATCGACACCGTGTCCGGCGCGACGATCACGAGCGACGCGTACAAGAAGTCGCTCCAGGCGGCGATCGACGAGAACGAGAAGTCGGCGTCCGCGTCGCCTTCTCCCTCGGCCTCGGCGTCCGCCTCCGCCTCCGCCTCGGCGTCCGCCGCCTCGAAGGTGGTCGCCGGTTCGACGGTGAACACGGACAAGGGCCCGGTCCAGGTCCAGGTGACCTTCTCCGGCGACAAGATCTCCGCCGTGAAGATGCTCCAGCAGCCGAACCATCCGCAGACGACGGCCGCGGTGCCGGTGCTGATCTCTGAGACACTGAAGGCGCAGAGCGCGGACATCGACACCGTGTCCGGCGCGACGATCACCAGTGACGGCTACAAGGAGTCGCTCCAGGCCGCGATCGACGCGAAGGGCTGATCATGCACCGAGTCGAACACGTCATGGGCTTCCCGGTCTCGCTCCGTATCGACGACGAGGGCGACTTCGGGAAGGCCGCGGACGCCGCCTTCGCGTGGCTGCGCGAGGTCGACGAGCGGTTCAGCCCCTTCAAGCCGGACAGCGAGGTCTCCCGCCTGGACCGGGGTGAGCTCGCCGAGTCCGAGGTGAGCCCGGACCTCGCCGAGGTGCTCGCGCTGTGCGAGGAGTACCGGCTGGCGACCGGTGGCGCGTTCGACGTACGGCTGCCGGGCCGGGGTCTCGACCCGTGCGCGGTGGTCAAGGGCTGGTCGGTGCAGCGGGCGGCGGAACTGCTGTCCGCGGCCGGGGCACGGAGGTTCTGCCTGAACGCCGGGGGAGACGTGGTCGCGGCCGGCGGGCCCTGGCGGGTGGGGGTACGGCACCCCGAACACGCCGATCAGCTCTGTCTGGTGCTGGAGATCACGGACGGGGCGGTGGCGACCTCCGGGCGCTACGAGCGGGGCGACCACATCGTCGACGGCCGCACGGGCCGTCCGGCCACCGGGCTGCTCAGCGTCACGGTCGTCGCCGCGACCCTGACGGAGGCCGACGCCGTGGCGACGGCGGCCTTCGCGATGGGTACGGAGGGCGCCGCGTGGGCGGCGGGCCGCCCCGGCTGCGAGGTGTTCGTGGTGGACGCGGAGCGGGCCGTGCTCCGGACGGCGGGGTTGCCCGTCGCCGCGTGACCCCGGGAACGCATGAGAAGGCGGGCCGCTCCTGGCGGCCCGCCTTCTCGTTCCGGGTGGGATCAGCTGACGTCGGACGCGTCCAGGCGGTACAGGCCGCTGTAGGCGCTCACGGCGGTGCCGTGCTTCTTCACCCAGGTCGCGATCTCGGTGTTGGTGCCCTGGCCGCCGTCGCTGCTGACCACGATGTAGTGCAGCTTGCCGGACTTCACCAGGCTCTTGAGCTTGGCGAGGGTCATCGCGTTGTCGCTGCCGGACCAGCCGCCCATGGAGATGACGGGCTGGCCGGACTCCAGGATGATCGAGGAGGCCGTCTGGTCGGTGGCCACGGCCACCAGCCAGGTGGCGCCGTCCTGGTGCTTCTTCAGGTACGTGATCATCGCGGAACTGACCTGACCGCCGCCCATGCCTCCGGCGGTACGGCCGGACTGCGACTCGTTGCTGGAGCTGGAGCTGGAGCTGGAGCTGGACTCGGTGCCGGTGCTTCCGGTGCCGGTGCTTCCCGTCCCGGTCGGCGGCTGCCCCATGGACTGCCCGCCGGAGCTTCCAGAGGTTCCGGTGCCGCTCGGCGCGCTGCCGCTCGGGCGCTGGCCACCGCCGCCGCCCATCCCGCCCATGCCACCACCGGTATTCGGGCCGGCCGTCGGGTTGGTGCCGTTGGTGCTCGCGGTCGTGGCCGCCGAGACGGAGTAGGCGGCCGGTCCGGCCAGCAGGGCGACGATCGCCGCGAGCGCCGCGAAGCCCATCAGCTTCTGCCGCTTCATGAACCGCCCGACCAGCAGCCCGGTCACCGCGAGCGCACCGGCCAGAGCGGCCACCACCTCGGCGACCGTGTACACCGTGCCGGAGCCGGAGACCCGCTGGAGCAGGACGACCGCCCAGACCGTGCTGGCGGCGACGGCCGCCGGAAGGACCCAGCCCCAGGTGGCCGCCGAACCTTCGCGGAAGGCCTTGTACAGCATGACCCCGCCCGCGCCGGCCAGGGCGGCGATCCCCGGCGCCATGGCGGTGACGTAGTACGGGTGGAAGGTGCCCTCGGCGAGGGAGAAGGTCAGGAAGTGCAGGACGAACCAGCCGCCCCACAGCATCAGCGCGGCCCGCCGGGCGTCGGTGCGCGGCGCCCGGCCGCGCAGCACCAGCCCGCCGACGAGGGCGATCGCGGCGAACGGGATCAGCCAGGAGATCTGGCCGCCCATGATGCTGTTGAACATCCGGTACAGGCCCGCGCTGCCGCCGAAGCTGGCGCCGTTGCCGGCCGAGCCCACCGAGGAACTCGCGCCGAAGATCCGGCCGAAGCCGTTGTAGCCGATGACCAGGTCCCACACGGTGTTGTCGGTGGAGCCGCCGATGTAGGGCCGTGAGGAGGCCGGGATCAGGTCGACGATCACCATCCACCAGGCGCTGCTCACGACGAGGGCGACCGTGGCGACGGCGAGGTTGCGGATGCGCCGGCCCAGGCTGCCCCGGGCGGCCCACAGATAGACCAGGAAGAACGCGGGCAGTACGACGTACGCCTGCATCATCTTGGTGTTGAACGCGAAGCCGATCGCGACGGCCGACCAGACGAGCGGCATCAGCCTGCCCGTGCGCACGGCCTTCAGCAGCGCGGCGGCGCCGAGCAGCATCAGGAAGACCAGGATCGGGTCGGGGTTGGTGTCGCGGTTGATGGCGACGGTGATCGGCGTGAGGGTGAGGACGAGCGCGGCGATCGTGCCGGCGACGACTCCGAAGTCCCGCTTGACCATCCGGTGGAGCAGCGCGACCGAGCCGGTGCCGACGGCGACCATCGGCAGCATCAACTGCCAGGTGCCGTACCCGAAGGCGCGGGCGGACAGGCCCATCACCCACAGGGCGAAGGGGGGTTTGTCGACGGTGATGAAGCTGCCGGAGTCCAGGGCGCCGAAGAAGAACGCCTTCCAGCTCTTGGTGCCGGAGTAGACCGCCGCGTCGTAGAACGTGTTGCCGGTGATCGAGGAGAGGTTCCAGGCGTACAGGGCGGTGGCCAGGAGCAGGATCGCCCACAGGGCCGGGCGGGCCCAGCGCGGGTCCTCGGGGGCGCCCATGAAGAGCCTTCTGGCACGGGAGACCGGCGGGGTGGCGGCCCGGTGGCGGCCGTCCTGGGCCGGGGCGGGCGGCGGGGCGAGGGTCGTCATGACGCGTACTCCATGGGCTCGACGGCGGTGGCTGCCGGGGTGGGCAGGGCCGTGACGTTCTGGGGGACGGTGGTGCGGCGGGGTACGGCGTTGATGCGGGTGCGGCCGGTGACGCCGGCCCGGAACATGCGGCCCATGCCCTTGAGGTCGTCGACGGCGGTGCGGACGATGTCGACCCGGCTGTCGGGGTCGTCGACCCAGTCGACCGGGACCTCGTGGACGCGCAGCCCGTTGCGCTGGGCGAGCACGAGCAGTTCGGTGTCGAAGAACCAGGCGGTGTCCTCGATGTACGGGGCGAGGGCGCGGAAGACGTCGGTGCGGACGGCCTTGAAGCCGCACTGCGCGTCCGAGAAGCGGGCGCCGAGGCCTGCCTTGAGGAGCAGGTTGTAGGAGCGCGAGATGAACTCCCGCTTCGGGCCGCGCACCACCGCCGACTGCCGGTGCAGCCGGCTGCCGATGGCGAGGTCGCTGTGCCCGGACAGGAGCGGCGCGACGAGTGGCAGGAAGCCCTCAAGACCGGTGGAGAGGTCGACGTCCATGTAGGCGACCACATCGGCAGTGGACCGGCTCCACACGTGCTTCAGGGCGCGGCCCCGGCCCTTCTGCTCCAGCCGCTGTGCGTGGACGTGCGGCAGACGCAGGGTCAGGTCGGTCGCCACCGTCCAGGTGGCGTCCGTGCTGGCGTTGTCCGCGATGGTGATGCGGAACGGGAACGGGAAGGACTCTTCGAGGTATGCGTGGAGACGGCCGATGCTGTCGGTGAGGACGTGCGCCTCGTTGTAGACCGGCACCACGATCTCGACCGACCGGCGCCGGACGCCTCCCGCGTTCGTTTCGTTCATGACCATGACGATCGGCCCGCTCTCTGGGGCGGTCGTGAGGCTTCACTGAGCGAAGAATGAGAATCAGGGAACTCACAGGTTGCCCACAGTGCGCGCAGGCCGGAGACCCAGGTGCCGGCCCGGAGCCGTGGGTTCCGTGCGGGAGGCGGCGCATCTGATGCGCATTCAATTCGGTTTCCGAGCGGAAATGGTGAGTCTTGTTCACTCCCCAGGACAGCGCGTGTCGGGGTTCCGTATGCGAATGACCCACGACAACCATTGCGGTCGATGCTGTGCGCGTCGCAAGATATTGCTGAGGCTGCTGGGATCAGGTGAAAGACGGGCAGGAAGCCTGATGGTGCGCCTCGCCGCTCCGCCCATGAGTCACAGATCGGGACGCCCTTGACTCTCGACGATCTGTCGCAGGACGACAGAGAGTGGATTTTCACCCGCCTCATCTGGCCTGACTATGAGCACGTCGTGTCGCAGGCGGCTCCTGTCGTGGTCTATGTCATGGGTCAGCCGGGGGCCGGGAAATCGGAGAACCGTCATCTGGTGCCGACGGGGCTGGAGAAGGCGAGGCGGATCTCGGGCGACGATTTCAAGATCAATGACCCGCGCTACCTGCCGGCTCTGAAGGCCAATCCGCGTACCGCCGGAACCCTGGTCAGGTCCGTATACCAGGAGTGGCAGGCGCGGGTGGTCGCCGGAATGCGGCAGATGGCCGGTCATCTCGTGATCGAGATCAGCCCCAGGTTCCCCATCCGGTGTTTCCTGGGCGAGGTCGCCGCCTTTCGTGCCGCGCACTACCGGGTCGAGCTCGTGGTCCTCGCCGTACGCGAGGCGGACAGCCGGCAGGGCATCGGGCTGCGCTATGCGCGGGTGCTCCGCAGGAATCCGACGCACGCCCGGTTCACCGAGACGGCCGGGCACGACGCGTGCTTCCGGGCGCTCGGCCAGGTCGTGGCGGCGGTCGAGGAGGACTCCTCGGTGCACGCGCTGCGGGTGGTACGACGCGACGGCACGGTCCTCCACCGGAGCGAACGCGGGGACACGGGCCGGCTGGCGGGCGGGGCCGTGGCGGCCATGGAGGCCGAATGGCGACGGCCTTACACCACCGAGGAGGCGGCGCACTTCTTCGCGAACCAGGGACTGCTGCACAGGCAACTGCCCCGGTACGCCGACGAGTGGCGCGAGATCGCCCACCTGGCCGCACCGCTGATCTCGTCGGTCAACTGAGCTGCGGATTCTGACGGGTCAGTTTCCGGAAGAGCGCACTGTAGTCCTGAGCCATACGGTCGGCCTGCTCGGGAGTGGCCTCGTCGAGGTATTTCCGTTCGGCCAGGCACTTCTCGCGTTCCGTGAGCAGTTCGTCGAGCCGCACGGGGTCGGGCGAGCGGGAGTGTCTCTCCAGATGGATGGCCCGGCTGTACCAGGCGATGACCAGCCGTACGCATTCCAGGGCCGCCGCGTGCCCGAGAGTCTCGGGGTTGTACGTGTCATTCGCGGCCGCGGGCCGCCGGATCTCCGTATCGGGCGGCGGAGCCGTCTTATGGGCTCCTTCGGTCCGGGCTTTCCCGGCCGGGCGTTTCCGCAGGGTCCGGAAAGCGGTGTTCCACAGGTGGCGGAGGGGCGCGGGACCCCTTTCGGTGTCGCTTGCGCCGAACCACCTGTCCGCATGTCTGGGGGTCGACGACACCGTTTCTCTCCCTGTCCGGTGATGGGGGGAGCCGGGGCATGGAGAGGCCTGTGCTGCGCCCCCGTTCCGTGGTTGCCCAGCTTAGGGGGCGGGAATCCCGAGGGACACTCGTAGACCTCCGGGAACACGCGGGATTCTCATGGAATGGCTGATTCCGCAATGGTCACCCTGAGCGCCTGTGCCTAACCTTCTGGTATATCCGGGGGGTGTCGTGGGCGGGCGGGATCTTCGTGCGCTGTTCGGTTCGAACGATCGGGGAATGCAGGTCGAGGAGCACTTCACCAACCGCCAGGAGCAGTGGGCGGCCGTGACCGCCGCCCTTGCCGCGCACGCGCGCGCCCTCGCGGCACCCGGCTTCGACGTGGAGGACCTGGAGGCGCCCCGCGACAACGTCCTCGTCTTCCACGGCATCGGCGGCATCGGGAAGTCCACGCTGTCCCGGACGGTCGAGGCCGCCCTCGCGCACGCCGAGCACCGGCCCGCCCAGTGGGGTGAGCCCGTCCGGGTGAACGCCCGGGTGCTGCCGGTCCGTATCGACCTCGCCCGGTCCGGGGGCGCGGACTTCGAACGGGTGATCCTCACCATCCGTCTGGCCCTCGCCGAACTGGGCCGCCCGCTGCCCGCCTTCGACCTGGCGCTGCGCCGCTACTGGGACCAGGTCCACCCGGGTGAGCCGCTGGAGGAGTTCCTGCGCCGCGGCGGCCTCGGCCGGCGGTTCGGCAAGGCCGTTCCGGAGCAGATGCAGTCCGCGCTCACCGACGTCGCCCAGGCCCTGCTGCTGCCCGGCACGGTCGGCGCGGTGGTGGGGCAGGTCTCCGGCATCCTGATCCGTGCCCTGCGCGACCACCGGGCCGCCGTCCGCGCGCTGGCGGGCTGCGCCCGGCTGGCCGACCTGCTGGAGGCCGAGCCGGACCTGGACGCCCTCTCCTACTACGCGCACCTGCTGGCGTGGGAGATCGCCCGTCTCCCGGCGGGCCGGGCGGTGCTGCCGGTGATCCTGCTCGACACGTTCGAGGACGTCGGCGACCGCGTCCACCGCGATCTGGAACGGCTGCTGCAACGGGTCGTCTGGCTGATGCCCAACGCCTTCTTCGTCATCACCGGACGCAGTCGCCTCCAGTGGGCCGAGGACGCCCTGCACGGGCAGCTCGACTGGACCGGCCCGGCCGCCTGGCCGGGCCTCGCCGCACCCAGCGGGCTGGGGCAGGGGCCGGCCCGGCAGATCCTGATCGGGGACTTCTCGCCCGAGGACTGCGACGACTACCTGGCCCGGCGTCTGACCCGCGACGGCCGCCCGGTCCTCGCACCGGAGATCCGGGCGGTGATGGCCGCCCGGTCGCACGGCCTGCCGCTCCATCTCGACCTGGCCGTCCAGCGGTTCCTCGCCATCCGCCGCGCAGGGCGCGAACCCCGCCCCGCCGACTTCGACGTCGCCTTCCCTGCGCTCATCAGCCGCACCCTCAGCGACCTCACACCGGACGAGCGGCATGTGCTGCGCTCGGTCTCGCTCCTCGACAACTTCGACGTCTCCCTGGCCTCCAGCGCCGCCGGGATGACGTACGAGGCGGCCGCCCTGCGCCTGATCGAGCGGCCGTTCGTCCACACGGATCCGCACGCCGTCTGGCCGTACCATCTGCACGCTGTCATCCGTTCCACCATTCGAACGGCGGACGACCAGGCGGACGACCGCTGGTCGGAGCGGGACTGGCAACGGGCCGCCGTGCGGGCCTTCGAGTCCGTGGGGGAGCGCTGGGCGGCGGCACCCGCCGGGGATCGGGACCGGCTCGTCACCTGTCTGCGCCAGGGGCTGCGGCTCGCGCGCGACTTCGGCCTCGGGCTCGGCTGGCTCGCCGACGCGGCCTGGAGCTATGTCGGGGACTCCGTGTGGGAGCCGCTCGCCCCGCCGGCCCCGGGCGGGGGCCCGCCGGCCGCGCTGCACACGGCGGCCGACGCACTGGTGGAGACCCTGAGCGCGCTCGCGCGCCGCCAGCACGAGCACCGGGAGCGCACGGTGGCCCGGCTCACGGCGGTCGTCGACTCCGGTCTGCTGCCCCCGGAGTTGCGGGACATGGCCGTGTACTACCGGGCCAAGGCCGAGCGGGACCTCGGCCGTTCGCAGGACTCGCGCAGCGGTATGCGGGCCGTCGCCGAGAGCGGCGGACGGCTCGCCCCGGCGGCCCGGCGGGGCCTCGCCCATCTGGCCCGGCTGGCCGGGGACTTCCCGACGGCGCTGAGCGCCGCCGCCGGCCTGGGCTGGGCCGGGCGCCACCACCGGGTGCTCGGTGATGTCTGGTGGGTGCAGGGCGACATGGCGCGGGCGGCCGAGGCGTACGCGGCCGCGCGGGACGAGGCCGAGCGGCACGCCGTGGCCGGTGAACGCGCCATCGCCCAGACCCAGCGGGCCTTCGTCCTGGCCTTCGCCGACCCGGCGGCCGCCGCGGACGAACTGGACCTGGCCTGGCAGCTGCTCGCGGGCCTGGACCTGCGCACCACCCGGTTCACCGCGCACATCGCCGCCCTGGTCCTGGCCGCCGGAACGCCGGGCGCCGAGGTGACCGACCGCGCCGATGTGCTGCGCGCCGAGGCCGGGGTCGCCGGCATCACCGCCGCCCGGCACACGCTGGAACTCGCCCTCGGGTTCCACCACGCGGTCCTGGACGACCGGGCGCAGGCCCGGGCGGCCGTCGCACGCCTGCGGGACCTCAGCCCCGGCCCGGACTACGCGTACTACACCGATCTCGTCTGTTTCATGGCCGGCCTGGAACCGCCCGCCTCGCCCGCGGGCAGGGCGCGTTGGGTGGACGGCGAGGACGCCACACGGGCCCGCTGGCGCACCCTGGCCACGGTCCGGCGCGGCTGACGGCGGCCGGAAGATCACAAACTGAAGAGGATCAGTCAGCGGCAGAAGTGCTGAAACAGTTCCGGTCTAGACTCTCCCCGCAACGGCCTGTACCACGGCGACCGTGGTCGAAAACTGGGCACTTTCTGCCAAACCCGAAGGGTATTCGGCGTTTTGATACGGATAGATTCAGTCACCAAGCGGTACCCGGACGGTACGGTCGCCGTCGATCGGCTCTCCCTGGAGATACCGGATCGCTCGATCACCGTCTTCGTCGGCCCCTCGGGCTGCGGCAAGACGACGACCCTGCGGATGATCAACCGGATGGTGGAGCCGAGCGAGGGCCGCATCCTCCTCGACGGCGCCGACATCCAGGCCCAGCCGGTCAACACCCTGCGCCGGTCCATGGGTTACGTCATCCAGAACGCCGGACTCTTCCAGCACCGCACGATCATCGACAACATCGCCACCGTGCCCCGGCTGCTCGGCTGGAGCAAGCCGAAGGCGCGGGCCCGGGCGGCCGAGCTGATGGAGCGGGTCGGGCTCGACTCCGCGCTCGCCAAGCGCTACCCCTACCAGCTCTCCGGCGGCCAGCAGCAGCGCGTCGGCGTGGCCCGGGCGCTCGCCGCCGACCCGCCGGTGCTCCTGATGGACGAGCCGTTCTCCGCCGTCGACCCCGTCGTCCGCAAGGGTCTCCAGGACGAACTCCTGCGTATCCAGGGGGAGTTGGGCAAGACCATCGTCTTCGTCACCCATGACATCGACGAGGCCATCAAGCTCGGCACGATGGTCGCCGTGATGCGCACCGGCGGTCACCTCGCCCAGTTCGCCCCGCCCGCCGAACTGCTCACCGACCCCGCCGACGCCTTCGTCGAGGACTTCCTCGGCGCCGACCGGGGCATCCGCCGGCTCTCCTTCTTCCCGTCCGCGGGCCTGGAGCTGCAGCGGGCCCCGATCGTCCCGATCGACGCCGACGCCACCAAGCTCGGCGCCCGCACCGCGGCCGACGCCCCCTATCTCCTCGTCACGGACCTGGACGGCAGGCCGCTCGGCTGGGGCGAGCCGCGCGCGCTCACCGCGGGCTCGATCGACCCGGCGCACCTGCTGTCCTACGGGCGTCCCTTCGTCCCCGGCAAGGACTCGCTGCGTGCCGCCCTCGACGGCTCGGTGCTCTCGCCGACCGGCTGGGCGGTGGCCGTGGACGGCGAGGGGCGCGCGGTCGGCGTCGTCTCGCAGCAGGTCATCGGCGCCGCGATCCGCACCGCCCACGCCGAGGGCCGCGACGACACGAAGGTCGGGGGATGAGCGGCTTCTTCGACATCCCCAGCGACCTCCAGAACACCTACTTCGGACTGATCGGCCTCCACCTGCGCGAGGCCCTCATCCCGGTGCTGGCCGGTCTGCTGGTGTCCCTCCCCATCGCCCAGCTCTGCGTGCGGTTCCGCTGGCTGTACCCGCCGGTGCTGGGCGTGACCACGATCCTCTACGCCATCCCCTCCCTGGCCTTCTTCGTCGTCCTCATCGACTACACGGGCCAGACCGAGACGACGGTGATGATCCCGCTCGCGGTGTACAGCCTGGTGGTCCTGGTCCCGGCGATCGTGGACGGCGTCCGCTCGGTCCCGGCGGAGACCCTCGCCGCCGCCACCGCGATGGGGCTGGGCCCCGTACGCCGTTACTTCCAGGTGCAGTTGCCGATCGCCGTCCCCGCGATCATCGCGGGCCTGCGGGTGGCCACCGTCTCCAGCATCTCCCTGGTCAGCGTCGGCATGCTGATCGGAAACCAGGGTGCCCTCGGCAACCTGCTCAACGACGCCAACATCTACCACCGTCCCGAGCTGGCCGTGAACTCGGTCGTGACCACAGCCGTGCTGGCGATCCTGGCCGACGCCCTCCTCGTCCTCGTACGCCGTGTGCTGACGCCCTGGATGCCGAAGGAGAGCACCCGGTGAACGTCCTCAACTTCATCCACGCCTTCTTCAGCGACAGCAGCCACTGGCACGGCTACGACGGCATCCCCACCCGGGTCTGGGAACACATCCAGTACTCCCTGGAAGCCCTCGCCTACGCGGCGGTCATCGGCCTGCCCGTCGGCCTGGTCACCGGTCACTACGGCCGCGGCGGCAACACCCTCGCCCTGATCGCCACGGCCGGCCGGGCCCTGCCCAGCTTCGGCCTGCTGGTGCTGATGTTCATCTGGCTCGGCTTCGGCATGCTGCCGGTGATGATCCCGCTGGTGATCCTCGCCGTACCGCCGATCCTGGTCACGACGTACGAGGCGATGCGCTCGGTCGATCCGTCCCCGGTGGACGCGGCACGGGGCATGGGCATGCCGGAGCCACGGATCCTCTTCCAGGTGGAACTCCCGGTCGCCCTCCCGCTGATCCTCAGCGGCCTGCGCTCGGCGGCCATCCAGATCGTGTCGACGGCGACGATCGCGGCATACGTCAGCCTCGGCGGCCTCGGCCGCTACATCATCGACGGCCTGTACCAGAAGAACTACGAGAAGGTGGTGGGCGGCGCGACCCTGGTCGCGGTGATGGCCCTGGCCACGCTGGGCATCTTCTGGGCGGTACAGAGACTGACGGTGTCTCCTGGCGTACGCAGGGGATAGCAGCGCCCCTTCAGGGGCGCGGGGAACTGCGCGACCAGCCACATCCGGCCCGCAGTTCCCCACCCACCGCACTACCCCCCACTACGCGCCAGCGCCAGTTCCAGGACAACAAGCAGCGCGTCCCGCACAGAACCCCGTTCCCGCGCGTCGAAGACGACCAGCGGCGTCCCTTCGGCAACGTCCAGGGCCCAGCGCACCTCGTCCAGCGTGTGCTCGACCTGCCCGTCGAACGCGTTGATCGCGACGGCGAACGGAATTCCCTTGTGCTCGAAGTAGTCGACCGCGGCGTAGCAGTCGTCCAGGCGACGCGTGTCAACGATCACCAGCCCACCGAGCGCGCCCTCGACGATGTCGTCCCACATGAAGCCGAACCGCTCCTGCCCCGGCGTGCCGAACAGGTACAGCTTGAGCGTCGGGTCGATGGTGATGCAGCCGAAGTCCATCGCCACGGTCGTGGTCGTCTTGCGCGGGGTGAGCGAGAGGTCGTCCACACCCGCCGCGACCTCGGTGATCGAGGCCTCGGTGGTCAGTGGCTCGATCTCCGAGATCGAGCCGACGGCGGTGGTCTTGCCCACGCCGAAACCGCCCGCGATGACCATCTTCACCGGCAGCGGCGGCCGGACGGCCGTACGCCCGGCGCCCCGGGTCAGCGAGTCAGTCGGTGTCACGGAGTACCCCTCGGGAGTCGGGGATGGCCCGCAGGCCATCGATAACCCTGCGCAGGACGGACGAGTCGTGGGTGGCCTCGAAGTCGGGCACATGGACCGTCAGCTGCCCCGCCTCGCGCAGGTCTTCGGCCAGCACCCGGACCACGTTGAGGTGCAGCCGCAGCCGCGCCGCCAGTTCCGCGAGCGACTGCGGAATCCGGCAGGCCGCGACGATGTCGTGCTGCTCGAAGGAGAGCCGGTCCAGCACCGTGAGCCCGGCGGCGGTGGCCACCACCTGGGTCTCGACGGGCATCGCCGGGCCGGAGGCGCTGTCCGCCACCCGGCCGGCGGTGACCAGGAAAGGCCGTACGGCGGGGGCGGGGCCGACCGGGTCTCTGCCCGGGGGCGGTGAGCCGTCCGCCATGGCTGTGTCTTCCTCTCTCGACCGGTGGTCCCGGTCAGCGCGTCTGTGGGACGCCGACGCTGTTCTTCAGCTCGAGGACGAGCTGCGGGCTGAGCGCCGAACCTGCGCGGTTGGCGAACAGCGTCATCTCGTAGGCGATGTTGCCGAGCTTGGCCTCGTTGTCGGCGACGACGCCGAGCACGGCGCCGTTGCCGATCGCGGAGACGATGACATGGCCGCCCTCCAGGTCGATGATGACCTTGTTGAGGCCGCCCAGGCCGTAGTTGCCGGAGGCGCCGGCAGCCAGGCTGGTGATGCCGGAGACGATCGCGGCCAGCCGCTCGGAGTGGGCGCGCTCACGCAGTTCGGAGACTGCGATCAGCAGACCGTCGGACGACACGGCGATCGCGTCGACCACGCCTGCGGTCTCGGTCGCGAAGCGGTTCAGCAGCCAGGTGAAGTCGGCTGCGGCCGCCTGCAGGTCGGTCGGCGTGATGCCGCCCGTCGGGGTGTCACCTGTCGACGTGCTCACTGCTCGGCTCCTTCCGGAAGGTGGTTCTGGTTCTGCGGGGGGTTCAGGGGGGCGATGCGCGGCGCGGGCCGCTCGTGGCTGCCGGTGTCGCTGTCGCGCCGGGCGCGCTCCACCGCCGCCTCGAACTCGTCCAGCGCGTCCCGCTCGGCCTCCGCGTCGCGGGTGCGCGGCGCCTGGGAGAGGGCCTGCGCGGCGCCGACGGTGGTCCGGAGGGTCGCGCCTCGTACCCTACGGCGCAACGGGCGGGTGCCGTCGCCGGGGTCGGCCGGGGGTTCGCCGGAGCGGGCGGCCGGGATCAGCGGCGCCGCCGGGGACTCGTCCCCGGTCTCGGCGGCCGGCTCGCGGCGGGGCAGCCGACGGGGGAGCAGGCTGTCGGGATCGTCGGCGGGATGCACCGAGGCGGCCGTGGTCGGTCCGGTCGGCCCGGTCGGCGCGGCCGGCGCGGCCGGCTCCGCCGCCTCCGCCGCCTCCACGGCGAGCGGGGTGCCGGAGGTGTCGGCGACCGCGCTCATCGTCAGCAACAGCCGGGAGGGCAGCGTCACTTCGGCGGTGACACCGCCGCCCGGGGTCCGGGTCAGCTCGACGCCGATCTCCCAGCGCCGGGCCAGCGCACCCACCACGAACAGACCGAGCACCTTGGTCGGCACCAGGTCGAGGCGCTCACGGCGGATCAGCCGGGCGTTCTCCTCGGCCAGCCGCTCGGCGCTCATGCCCAGACCGTGGTCGGTGACGACGATGTGCGCGCCGGCGTCGCTGGAGCGCACGGTCACCTCGACCGGGCTGCCCGCCGGCGAGAACGACACCGCGTTCTCCAGGAGTTCGGCCACCATCAGCGTGAGGTCGCCGATGATGTCCGGCTCGATCATGGCTTCCGTGCCGGCGTACAGCCGTACCCGCTGATAGCCCTCGATCTGGCCGAGCGCGGCCCGGACGACGTTGGACACCGGCGTCGGGCCGCCGGCCAGCACGGTCTCCCGGATGCCGGCCAGCAGCATCAGGCTGTCCGCGTTGCGGCGCAGGCGGACGGCGATGTGGTCGATGGAGTAGAGGCGTTCGAGAAGAGCCGGGTCCGTCTCGGCCCGCTCCACCGCGTCGATGAAGGCGAGCTGGCGGGTGGTCAGGTTGCTGACGCGACGGCCGACGTTGCCGAACATCTCGGCGGTGTTGCGGCGGCTGAGCACCTGGCGTTCCAGGAGCGCCGCGGCCGTGGTCTGCACCTGGTTGAACGCCTCGGCCAGGTCGCCGATCTCGTCGCGGGCGGTGACCGGCATGTCCCGCAGCCGGGGCGGGCTGTCGTCCTCGTCGTCGTCGTCCGCGACACGGGCGAGCTCGCGGCCCGCCACCTCGGCGACCTCGTGCGCGACCCCGGTCAGGGCCTGCACGGGGCGGATCACCGAGCGGCGCACCAGCACCGAGAGAGCGAGCCACAGGACGAAGCCCAACAGCGCGCCGTTCAGCAGCCAGATCGCGCGCCACTTGGCGGAATCGGCGGCGGCGTTGGCCCGGTCGGCGATCTGGCCGATGAGCGAGGTGGTGATGTTCAGCCGGGCGGTGGCCTGGTCGAGGTAGGCGGGGTAGTCGGTCAGCGCGTCCTTGACGGCCCGTCGGATCTGGTCCTGGTTGCCGGACTGCAGCTTGGTCGGGTCGATCTGCAGCTCGGCGAAGGACTCGGCGATGGTGCTCTGCGCCTTGGTGTGCTCGACGTCGGCGAGCTGCCGGGCCTGCCCCTCGGTGGCGAACCGGGTGAAGCGGTCGGCCTGGTGCTGGTAGAGGTCGTAGGCGCCGACCGCGTTGGTGAACTCGATCAGCGCGTTGGTGTCCCCGGTGGTGGCCGCGAGCACGTTGGTCTCGAACGCGCCGTGGGCGGCGTCCGCGCGCAGCAGCGAGTCCAGCAGGTTGCCGGTGAAGGTGGAGGCGAGGTTGGCGTTGCGGTCCAGCCCCAGACCGTCGATCAGGTCGTTGGCCGCGTTGGAGTACGCCGGGTCGATGTTGTCGGCCGGCATATAGGACTGCTCGACGGAGTCGCGCAGGCTGGACAGTCCCTCGACCTGCTTGAGGGCGGCCGCCTCGGTGTCCGGCAGCCGGTCGCCGAAGGTCTCACGGACCGTCTGGACCTGGGCGTCCACCGCGTCCTGGGCCGCGCGGTAGGCGACCGACGAGGGCGTGCTGTAGCCGGACTCGTACCGCGCGGAGAGCAGGATCGCCTGCTGGTGCTCCGCCTCGACCTTGTCCACGAGCCGTGCCACCTGCGTGCTGTCCCGGACCAGCTGGGCCGCCGCATCCGCGCTGGTGGACTGCTGCGCCAGATCGGTGAAGACATATGCCAGCAGTACGGCGATGACGGCGAGCGGCACACCGACCAGCAGGTTGAGCTTGCGCCGGAAAGGCCAACGGTCGGCGAATCCCCGTATTCCACCCCGCGTGGGGGCGGACCGGACGGGCGCGTCCACCTGGTTCGTGGACACCGGGCCTCCTTCATGAGGGTGTGCTGGTCTGGGGGGCGTCTTCACCCCGAGCTGTTGCGGAACGACACCGAGTAGCGGGCCCCGTGCACCGCTGTGACCGATATCAACTGCGGTGAGACTACAGCGTTCTTGAAGCCCGGTTCCGCTTGCGCTTTATCAAGAATCCGTTACAAAGAGACCGCTCTCCGTCCACAACTGGCCACGGATCGAAGCCAATCGGTGACCCGGAGATACTTGACTGACTGAGAACGGGCTGGATTGGATCGTCCGGAGTGGTTCGCAATACCCCCACCCTTCCCTCAGCTCCCGGAACGGCAACCGTGACTTCCAACACCCTTCCCAGCAGGTCAATCCGGACATACCGAGGCGTGACGGCCGTCGCGCTCGCCGCGACGACGGCCCTGCTGGCGGGCTGTTCCTCCTCCTCCGACAGCAAGTCCGACCCGCTGTCGGACAGCAAGGCGAGCGGCGACACCGTCGTCGTCGGCTCCAACAACTTCGCCGAGAGCATCCTGATCGCGGACATCTACGGCGAAGCGCTCAAGGCCAAGGGCGTCAAGGTCACGTACAAGTCGAACATCGGCAGCCGCGAGACCACCTACGGGCTGCTCAAGAACGGTTCGATCTCGGTCCTGCCCGAGTACAACGGCGCCCTGCTCGCCTACCTCGACCCCAAGGCCGCCCCGAAGACCGTCGAGGAGACCACGAAGGCCATCGAGGCCAAGCTCGACTCCAAGCTGACGCTGCTCGACCCGGCGGACGCGCAGGACAAGGACTCGGTGACGGTCAACGCGACGACCGCCGCCAAGTACAACCTCACCGAGAAGTCCTCCATAGCCGACCTGAAGAACATCGCCAAGGACCTGGCCATCGGCGCCTCGCCGGAGTTCCAGACCCGCCAGCAGGGCCTGGTCGGCCTCAAGTCCGTGTACGGGCTGGAGTTCAAGTCCTTCAAGGCGCTGGACGCGGGCGGCCCGCTGACCGAGGCCGCCCTGAAGAAGAACGCGGTGCAGGCCGCCGACATCTTCACCACGGACCCGACCATCTCCAAGGAGAAGTTCGTCGTCCTCCAGGACCCGGAGAACCTCTTCGGCTTCGAGAACGTCCAGCCCCTGGTCTACAAGAGCGCCCTGAACCAGACGGCCACCGACGCCCTCAACGCCGTCTCCGCCAAGCTCGACACGGCGTCCCTGCTGGACATGGACACCCAGGTGCAGTCGGACAACAAGGACCCGCTGGACGTGGCCCAGGCCTGGCTGAAGAAGGTCGGCCTCAGCAGCTGACCCGCGTCGGGCTCCCCTTCTCCTCCCCGACGCCGTCGCCGACCCGGTCGTACCGCCCGAGGCGCTCGACCGGGTCCACCGCGCCCGGCCGCGAGGTGACGGCCCGACAACTAGGCGCGTGTGATTCCGTCAGGAACACCTCGCTCGACGGAAGAAAACCACCACCGCCCGACTGAAACCGTCGGCGCTGTCCCGGGCACCCGCACGCTGCCCCCATGACAACGGCACCCACGCACACCACCACGGCCGCCGCCCCGTACCGCTGGCGCCGGCCCGCCCTCGTCGCCCTCCTCCTCGCCGAGGCGATGAACCTCCTGGACGCGACCATCGTCCAGGTGGCCGCCCCCGCCGTGCACGCCGACCTGGGGGGCTCGGTCTCCGAGATCCAGTGGTTCAGTACGGCGTACACGCTGCCGTTCGCGGTCCTCCTGATCACCGGTGGCCGGCTCGGTGACATCGCCGGCCGCCGCAGGCTCTTCGTCCTCGGTGTCGCCCTCTTCGCCGCGGCCTCCGCCGCCTGCGCGCTCGCCCCGGCGCCCGGCCCGCTGATCGCGTTCCGTGTCGTGCAGGGCGCGGCCGCGGCCGTGGTCATTCCGCAGACCATCGGACTGATCAAGGCGATGTTCGCGGGCGAGGAACTGGCCCGGGCGCTGGGCAGCATCGGCCCGGTGATGGGCCTCGCGGCCGTCTGCGGCCCGGTCCTCGGCGGTGTCCTCACCCACGCCGACCTGTTCGGCTCCTCCTGGCGCGCCGCGTTCCTGGTGAACGTCCCGCTGGCCGCGGCCGTCCTGGCCCTGTCCCCGAAACTCCTGGAGAACCGCGCCCCGCACCGCCCCGCCCTCGACTGGCCGGGCACGGCACTCGCGGCGATCTGCACGGGCCTGCTGGTCTATCCCCTCATCGGCACGAACCTCACCGAACTCCCGCTCCACAGCTGGGCGCTGATGGCCGCCGGACTCCTCGCGGGCGCGGCCCTCGTCGCGCACCAGCGCCGCACGACCGCGCCCCTCCTGGAGCCCAGCCTCTTCACCCGCCGGGGCTTCCCGGCCGCGCTCGCCACCTCGACGGCCTTCTTCGCGGTGACCAGCGGCCTGATGACGGTGGTCGTCCTGCAACTCCAGCTGGACGCGGGGAAGGGCGTGCTGGCAGCGGGCCTGAGCCTCACCCCGTGGTCGATCGGTCTCGGGGTGTCGTCCTGGCTGTCGGGCCGGCGCGGGGCGCGGCGGCGCATGATGCCGTACGGCCTGGCCCTCGTCTGCGCGGGGCTGACGGCCGCCGTCGCCGGATACGCCGCCACCCCGCCCACCCGCTACCCTTGGCCGCTGCTCCCCGCGCTGGCCCTGGTCGGCCTGGGCGCCGGGCTCTTCACCCCGGCCTTCTTCACCCTGGCCCTGAAGCCGTTGCGCCCCCAGGAGGTCGGCTCGGCGGCGGGTGCGCTGAACGCCGTACAGCAACTGGGGGCGACACTGGGTGTGGCAGTCCTCGGCAGTACCTACCTGGACGGCTCGGCGGAGGCGGCCTGCGCCGTGGCCGTGGCCCTCACAGGACTCTGCTGGGCCACCAGCCGACGGATGTGAACCGCCCTCGTCCCGGCGGCGCCGGTCAGAGGTCGAACTCGTGCGGCGGCAGGTCGAGGGTGTAGCACGCCTCGCGCACCACGGCCTGCTCCGTCTTGTCGAAGTCGCCGTCCGCACCGCCGATCACGATGCCGATCTGGACGACGGCACGCGCCTCGGCCGGCTTCTTCTTCGCCTTGGCGATCTCCTGGAGCACGCTCACCTTGCCGAAGGCGAAGTCCGTGGTCAGTTTGTTCAGGTTCTCCTCGAAACGGCGGCGCAGGTCGTCCGCCGGGAAGTTCTGCAGCACCTCGTTGGTGGCGATGAGCTGGGCGACCCGCTGCCGCTCCGACGGGTCGATGGTGCCGTCGGCGGCCGCCACGAGCGCGCACATCGCCATGCTCGCGTCGCGGAACGCACCGCTCTTGAGGTCGTTCTTCTTCGCCACGAGCTGGGTCTGCATCTGCGTCGCGGAATCCTTGATGCGGTCCCACAGGGCCATGCGCACTCACTCCTCGGTCGGTTAAGAGGCCTGCTTGCCAGGAAACTAGTTCTACAACAACGTAGAAACCAACGCGGCGGCCGATAAGTTCCCGCAACCTAGACTGGTCCCTTCGATCGGGAACGGGTCCCTTCGACGCGGTGGACAGGAGGAGTACGACGGTGGCGACAGCGTCCGGCATCGGTACCGAGGACCCCTCCGCGGAAGTGCTCACGGAGGCGGCCGCGTCCTTCGGGCTGCTCGCCTCGCCCGCCCGGCTGCACATCGTCTGGGCGCTGGCCCAGGGCGAGAGCGATGTCACGGGCCTCGCCGAGCGGGTCGGCGGCGCGCTGCCCGCCGTCAGCCAGCACCTCACCAAGCTGAAGCTCGCCGGTCTCGTCCGCTCCCGCCGGGAGGGCCGCCGCCAGGTGTACCTCGTGGACGACCCGGACGTCGTCGACGTCGTACGGCTGCTGGTCGACCGCCTCACCGCCCGCGGTACCGGCGCCGAGCTCCCGGCCCCCCGCCACCTCCGTGGTCTCTGAGGGCGAGGCCGCCACCTCGCTGCAGGTGCTGCGCCGGCTGGACACGGGACCGCGCGGGCTGACCGAGGCGCAGGCCGCGGCCCGGCTCGCCGCCGCCGGCGAGAACACCCCGCCCCGCCCGCACACCGCCTCCTGGCCGCTGCGCTGCGCCCGCGCCCTGCGCGACCCCTTCACCGCGGTCCTCCTCACCCTCGGCCTGGTCTCCGCACTGGTCGCCTCCTGGGGCACGGCCGTCGTGATCCTCGCCCTGGTCGTGGTCAGCGCCGGGCTGCGCACCGCCGGCGAGCACCGCGCCGACCGCTCCCTGGCCGCCCTGCGCCGGCTCGTCGCCGGCACCGCCACCGTGCTGCGCCGCGCCGACGAGGACGCGGAGCCGCGGGCCCGGGAGGTCCCGGTCGCCGATCTGGTCCCGGGTGATGTCGTACGGCTCGGCCCCGGCGACCTGGTCCCGGCCGACGTACGCCTGCTGCGCGCCCGTGGGCTGACCGTGCACCAGGCCGTGCTCACCGGCGAGTCGGCACCCGTGGCCAAGGCCGCCGTCGACGTCCCCGACCGCACGGACAGCGGCCCCTTCGACAAGCCGTACCTCTGTTTCCAGGGCAGCGGCGTCACCTCCGGCAGCGCCACGGCCGTCGTCACGGCGACCGGGGAGCGGACCCGGTTCGCCGTCGCGCAGGACGCCGCGGACGGGCGGCGGGAGGCGAGCGCCTTCGACCGGTCCGTGCACGGGATCTCCTGGGTGCTCATCCGGTTCATGCTGCTCACCCCGCCGCTGGTCCTCATGGCCAACGCCGGACTGCGCGGCCGGGGCCTGGAGACGCTGCCCTTCGCGGTCGCCGTGGCCGTCGGGCTCACCCCCGAGATGCTCCCGGTGATCGTCACCACCTGTCTGGCCCGGGGCGCCGCGCTGCTCGCCCGCGCCCACCAGGTCGTCGTACGACGGCTGCCCGCGCTGCACGACCTGGGCGCGGCCGACGTGCTCTGCCTCGACAAGACCGGCACCCTCACCCAGGACCGCCCCGTCGTCGAACGCGCGCTCGGACCCGGCGGTGAGAACGACCCGGAGGTGCTGCGCTGGGCGGCCGTCGGCGCCTGGTGGACCCTCCAGCTCGCCGAGCTGCCCGCCCCCGACGCCCTCGACGAGGCCCTGCTCACGGTGGCCGGACCGGTGGGGGAGGAGTACGACGGGATCGGCGCCGTTCCCTTCGACCCCGAGCGGCGCCTCGCGACCGCCGTCGTCGCGGGCACCGCCCTCGGCACCCATGTCCTGGTCACCAAGGGCGCCGCCGAGGCCGTGCTCGACCGATGCGCTCTCGACCCCGCCGAACGCGAGCGCCTGCTCGCGCTCGCCGCCCGCGAGGCCGGCGCCGGGCTGCGCGTCCTCGCCGTCGCCACCGCCGAGTGCCCCTCCCGCACCCGCCCCTACACGGCCGCCGACGAGCGGGGCCTCACCTTCCGCGGCCTGCTCACCTTCCGCGACGCCCTGGCCCCCGGCGCCGCGGAGGCGCTGCGCGGCCTGACCGACCTCGGCATCACCATCCGCATCCTGACCGGCGACCACCCGGCCACGGCCGCGCGGGCCTGCCGCGATCTGGGGTTGGCGGCCGTCGAGGTGGAGACGGCGGCGGATGTACTGCGGCACGGGGCGGAAGAGGTGGCGGCCGGGCGGGCCGGGACCGGGCGGGCCGGCGGTGAGTGGGGCGGTGCCGGGCGGCGCGGGGGCGTGCCGGGGGCGGAGGGTGGTGTCGGCCCGGTCGGCCTGCCTACCGTCGTCGCCCGGTGCACCCCCGAGGACAAGGCCCGGATCGTCGCCGGGCTGCGGGCCGCCGGGCACACCGTCGGGTTCCTCGGCGACGGGGTCAACGACATCCCCGCCCTGCGCGCCGCCGACGTGGGGATCGCGCCCCGCACCGCCGTGGACCTCGCCCGCGAGACCGCCGACGTCGTCCTCGCCGAGAAGGACCTCGGCGCGATCGGGCACGCCGTCACGGCCGGGCGGCACAGCAGCGCCAACATCGCCACCTACCTCCGCGTCACCCTCTCCTCCAACCTCGGCAACGTCCTCGCGATGCTCTCCGCCGGCCTGCTCCTGCCCTTCCTGCCGATGCTCCCGGCCCAGGTGCTCGCCCAGAACCTCTGCTTCGACGCCGCCCAGCTCGCCTTCGCGTACGACCGCCCCGGCCGGGCGGCGCTGCGCCGCCCGACCGTGCTGCGGTCCCGCGCCTTCCTGCGGTTCATCACCGGCTTCGGGGTGCTCAACGCGATCGCCGACCTCGCCACCTTCGGCGTCCTCGCGGTGGCGCTGCGCGGCCCGGACGCCCTGAACGACGAGGCCGTCTTCCACTCGGCCTGGTTCACCGAGAACCTGCTCACCCAGGCCCTGGTGATGTTCCTGCTGCGCGGCGGCACCGGGCGCGGACCCGTCGGCCGGGCCGCCGGCGTACTCGCCGCCGTCGGCCTGCTGCTTCCGCCCGGCCCGCTGGGCGCCGCCCTGGGCATGACCGGGCTGCCGCCCGTCTACCACCTGCTGCTCGCCGCCGTCCTCGGGCTGTACGCCCTGGCGCTGCGGGCGGTGCGGGCACGCCACGACCGCCGTCAGCAGGCACAGTCATAGGGTCGTGTTCGGGTTCCGTTTACCACCCGGGTTGTACAGTTGCGCAATGTAGCAACCATTGCTGCCCGGCCGAGGCGCAGGAAGCACCCTCCGTCGGTACGGACAAACGTGAGAAAGGGAGGTGGCGGTCATGCTCCGCAACGGACTCGAGCCCTGGCACCTGTTGATCGTCGCGATCGTCTTCATCGTGCTCTTCGGTTCCCGGAAGCTGCCCGACACCGCCCGGGCCCTGGGCAAGTCGATGCGCATCCTCAAGAGCGAGGCGAAGGCGATGAAGACCGAGGAGGCGACCGCCGCGCCGGTGGAGCCGACGTCGGTACAGATGGCGGCGGAGCCGACGGCGGCCCCGGCACAGCCGGAGCCCAGGACGACGCCCGCCGAGCCGACGGTCACGACGAGCTGAGGTCCGTCAGGGCGCCGTCGGACCGGCTCCGGACGGTCAGCGGCGGTCGGTGATGAAGGCG
This sequence comes from Streptomyces sp. NPDC048277, assembly GCF_040652235.1. NCBI lineage: Bacteria > Bacillati > Actinomycetota > Actinomycetes > Kitasatosporales > Streptomycetaceae > Streptomyces > Streptomyces sp. NPDC048277. Next base: position 309,769 of record NZ_JBEZLQ010000009.1, on the reverse strand, counting down.
CTGACCTGTGCGGCCAGTGCCTTTCCGGCCTGTTCCTTCCCCGGGCCGGCAGGCGCGGCGATGGCCGAGACACGCGGTTGCGCCGAGGCGGCACCGATGATCACGAACTGCTGGCGCGGGTTGGCGCGCGCCGCGGCCTCGGTCGCGGGTCTCATGCCGGTGCCGACGGTGACGATCAGCTCGCAGTGATGCTGCACGGCGCCGTTGAAGTACGGCAGCGCGGCCTTGGCGTCGACGGTGGGGGCGGGGAAGCGCTCGGCGTTGACCCCGCCGGAGCGCGCCGCGTCCTGCATGCCCTGCCAGGACGCCTGGCTGAGCCGGGCGTCGGTGGCGCCCGCGGGCGAGACGAGCAGACAGGCCCGGAAGTTGCGGGAGACGTTGGCGGCCCGGGGCTGAGCGCTCCGGTCTCCGGTGAGCAGCGCGGTGAGCGACAGTGCCGCCAGGAGAGCGACGGCCGCGACGATCGGGTGGCCGCGTACGAGACCGGTGAAGCGGCGGACGGGGCGCGCGGTGAGAGCCGGGAGCCGCATGCTGATCGGGTTCCTCCTGGGGATCACGTACGACGACGGAAGCGGCGGCGGACGAGGAAGCCGCCCGCCCCGACGGCGGTCACCCCGGCCACGGCGCCGACGACCGCGACGGTTCCGCCGGGAACGCCGCCCGTCGTGCCGGCTGCCTTCGGGGCGCCGTTCGAGGAGGCGGTGAGCAGCGGATCGGCGCTGGAGGCCGGAGCCGGCGCGCCCAGGGCCTTCAGTGGGTCGACGATGCCGTAGCCGAAGCGGTCGTCACGGCCGGAACCCGCGGGGGAGTCCCCGCCGGGGCGGTCGGCGGTGCCGATCAGCCGGGCGATGATCTGCCCGGCGCTCTCCGACGGGTACGCGGCGCGCAGCAGTGCGGCGGCCGCGGAGACGTAGGGCGCGGAATAACTGGTTCCGTCCTCGGTGAGATAGCCACCGCTGTTCCTCGTCGAGTAGATGTCCACCGCCGGGGCCGCCAGCGCGACGTAGGAACCGGACTCGCCGGCGGCCCAGGAGCCGCCGTCGCGGGTGGTACCGGCGACGGCGACCACGCCGGGGAACGCGGCCGGATAGGTCACCGGGTTTCCCGCCCGGCCGCTGTTGCCCGCCGCCGCGACCACGACGATGTCGTGGCGGCGCGCGTAGGCGACGGCGTCGCGGATCTGCGGGTCGGGGTCGGTGGTCACCATGGAGATGTTGATGACCGCGGCGCCGTGATCGGCGGCGTAGACGATGCCGCGGGCCAGGGCGAGCGGATCCGCGGCGTTGTCGGCGCTGACCCGGACGGGAAGTACGGTCGCCCGGGGGCCAGCCCGGTCATGCCCTTGCCGGTACCGCCGGAGCCCGCGATGACTCCGGCGACCGAGGTGCCGTGCGAGTCGGTCGACAGGTCGACCCGGCCGTCGGCCGCCTGCTGGGTGACATCGGTGCCGGGCAGGACCCGGCCCGCCAGATCCGGGTGCCGGGCGTTCACCCCGGTGTCGACCACCCCGACCGTGACGCCGGCCCCCTGGCTGAGCCGCCAGATCCGGAAGGCGTCGAAGTGCTGGGCGTCCAGCGGCCATTCGGAGGCGAGGGGGGTGGGTGCGGCGGACTGCCGCGCGGCGGCCGGAGACACGGCGGCCAGGAGGAGCAGTAGCGGCAGGCCGGCGTATGCGCAGGCGCGTAAAGCGCCCGACGGTCCCAGTCTCATCTGCCCCCGCAGCCCATCCGATGTCCTGTGAGAGCAGCCTTACTCGCCAACTGGAAAGAGTGGGGCGGGAGTTGGCCAGGAAAGCTACAAGCGCTTGCAATGTACTGGTCAACCTTGGTGTGCAATGCCGGTCTTCGGCGTCAATGCCCTGGCTTATATGGCTGTCCCGGGCCGTCGTCCCGCTGATAGAAGATCCGGCTGTCCGGAGTTGGATGTTGGGCATCGCTGGGGGGCAACGATGATGGGCCGCTTGTGGAGATCCGTCCGGCATGTGCCGACGGCACTGAGAGCGACGGCGTTCGTGGCGGTCGCCGCGCTGGTCGGGGTGCAGGGGGCCAGGCGGCCCAGGCGTTACCGAGAACGGCGGCGACCCCCGCCACCCCGGGACAGCAGATCGGAACCGCGGCAGGCAAGAAGCACGCGGTCCCCGCCTCGGCGACCGGGAGCAGAGCCGGAAGCTCGCTGGCCGACTCCGGTCCCGGCCAGGTCAAGGGCGCGGTGGGCGCCTACCGGGCGCACGGCGCGAAGAGCGACCCGGTGAACTCCGGCAGCAGGATCCACAAAGCCCCGAAGCCCGTCGCCGCGCCGGCGACGAAGAAGCATCGGGGCTTTGTCGCGTCCACCAGCGTGGAGCAGCCCAAGCTCGACACCGCCACCACGACCGTCTTCAAGAACGCCGACGGCACCTACACCGCCCAGATCCACACCCACGCCGTCAACTACCGCAAGTCCGACGGCACCTGGGCACGCATCCCCGTCGACGCCACGACCACCGCCACCCCGGGAACGGCCTCCGTGGCCTCCTACCGGACCGCGGCCGCCGCGGGCAACCCGACCGGCCAGGGCAACGCCTCCTCCTCGACCTACGTCGAGTCCGGCGTCACCCAGAACTTCCACGGCAACGGGCAGTTGTACGTCGGCAAGTACCAGAGCCACGACTACAACTCGTTCCTCCAGTTCAGTGGCTTCGGCACCCAGTTCGCCAACGACTACATCGTCAACTCGACACTCTGGCTGGACACCGAGTTCTCCGGCCTGGACACGACCGGCGCCTGCTCGGCCGAGGCGGTGAACGTCGCCACCGTCTCCGCCTCCTGGGACCCGGCGAAGATCGACACCTACCCCGGGCCCGCGGCCGGCACCCAGATCGGCACCGCCTCCTTCGCGGCCGGCACCGACTGCTCCAACGGCCGTCAGTGGGAGGGCGTCAGCCTCGACACCAAGACGGTGATGAACTGGGCGCACGGCTGGGCGGCCAACTACGGCCTGCGGCTCAGCGCGGCGTCCACCGCGGCGGCGGCCAAGGAGTTCTACGCCGACGACCCCTACCTGGCCATCGAGTACACGCCCAACGGCGCCGGCGCCTCCTACTCCGAGGTCAGCTACGCCTCGCCGTGGAACAACCAGCCCGGCTGGGGCAAGGTCACCGTGCAGAACCGCGGCACGGCCACCTGGACCCCGACCAACGGCTACAAGCTCTCGTACCAGCTCTACACGGTCTCCGGCACCACCCGCACCCTGCTCACCAGCCCCGCCGCGACCCCGGCGGTGATGCCCTCGACGGTCGCGCCGAACAAGCCGGTCACCGTCACCGCGTCGATTCCCGCGCTCACCGCCGGGCAGACCTATCTGATCTGCTGGGACATGTCCTACAACGGGACGCTGTTCTCCACCTACGGGGTCCCGCAGACCTGTTACTCCCTGCCCGTGGTCAACAACCCGCCGATCGTCGACACGTTCACGCCCGGCAACAACGGCTCGGTGTTCAGCCTTACCCCGACGCTGGCCGTGACCGCGCACGACCCGGACAACTACCCAGGTACCGCGCTCAGTTACTCGTTCAACGTCTACGCCAACGGCTCGACGACCGCGCTGGCCTCCTCGGGCTCGCTCACCACGTCCACCTGGACCGTCCCGGCCGGCAAGCTCGCCTACGGCAGGACGTTCTACTGGACCGCGCAGGTCAGCGACGGCAACGCCGCCTCGCTGTGGTCCGCGCCCGACTACTTCACCATCCCGGCCGCGCCCCAGCCGCTGGTCACCGCGCACCTCGGCGCGGCCCCGTACGACGCCACCGTCAAGGGCGTCGACCCGCAGCTCGGCGACTACTCGACCCAGACCACCGACGCGACCGTCCCCGGCCCGTCCGACGGCCCGACGCTCAGCGTCCAGCGCACGTACAACAGCCTCGACCCCGGTGTCTTCAAGGCGTTCGGCGCGGGCTGGTCGTCGCTGCTGGACATGCGGGCCACCGAGGACGCGGACGGCTCCGGCAACGTCGTGATCACCCTGGCGGACGGCCGTCAGGAACGGTTCGGCGCCAACGGCGACGGCACCTACAGCCCACCGGCCGCGACTACGCCGTCCTGTCCGCACCGGCGGCCGGGTACGGCACCTCCGGCTTCATGCTGACGGAGAAGTCGGGCACGCGGTACTTCTTCCAGAACCAGGTCACCGACCCGGTCACCGGTCAGACCTACTGGGGTCTGACCCAGTACGGCAACCGCAACGGCCACGGCCTGGACGTCCAGTGGCTGCCCGTCACCCTCACCCTTCCGGACGGCAGCACCGTCAAGCCCGAGGAGCCCACGGGGGTCGGCTACAACCTGAGCCAGGACAACGGGTTCGACGACGGCGACCACAACAGTGCCGACATGCCCGTCACCCTCCAGCTCACCTGGGGCGTCCAGCAGGTCACCGCCTCCGACGGCACCGTCAAGAACGTCCCGCACGTCGACCAGGTCACCTCCAAACCGGGCCTGTTCGCGACCACCCGCAACCCGTGGACGTACGGCTACGACTCCGCCGGCGACCTCACCTCGGTCTGTCCGCCCGCCTCCAGCAGCACCACCGCGACGGCCTGCATCCAGTACAGCTACACCTCGGGCGCCACCTCCGGATCGCACTTCGCCTCGATGGTCCTGGACTCCAACCCCACGGACTACTGGCGGCTCGGCGACGCGACCGGCTCGGCCACCGCCAAGGACGGCGTCGTCGCCAACGAGGGCACCACCGACGCGACCGCCGCCAACGTCACCTTCGGCCAGGCGGGCCCGCTGGCCGGCACGCCCGCCACCGCGGCCTCCTTCAATGGCACCAGCTCCTACCTGGCGCTGCCGGACAACCTGCCGGCCAACGCGAGCAACCTCGCGGTCGGCATGTGGTTCAGGACCACGCAGGCGGGCGGGACGCTCTTCTCGTACCAGAGCGGAAAGCCCGGTACCGCCGTCTCCGCGAACTACACCCCGTCCGTCTACATCGGCAGCGACGGCAAGATCCATGCCGAGTTCTGGGACGGCAAGGCCACGCCGATGGCCTCGCCCGCGGCCGTCAACGACGGCAAGTGGCACTACGTGGTGCTGTCGGGGGCCCGCACCGGTCAGACCCTGTTCCTCGACGGCGCCCAGGTCGCCACCCGCACCGGCAGCACCATCACCGTGAGCGGCCAGCCCTACACCACCGTCGGCGCGGGCGAACTCGCCGGATCCTGGCCGTCGATCCCCTCAGGGAACGCCCTGGGCTGGTTCAACGGCCAGATCGAGGACGTCTCCTTCCTCCAGCACCCGCTCGGCCTGCCCGCCGTCCAGCAGGAGTACGCCTCCGCCACTCTCGCCGCCCGCGAACTGACCGGCACCACCCTGCCCTCCGGCAAGACCGCGCTCGCCGTCGGCTACGACGCGCTGACCGACCGCGCCTCCTCCGTCACCGACGCCGACGGCGGTGCCTACCAGCTGGCCACCCCGGTCACCATCGGCAGCAACGACTACTACTACGGCGCCGTCCGCGGCACCCGGCCCGCCCACGACTACCCGATGACCGAGTCGGCCGGCCTCACCGCCGCCGACCAGTACGGCGTCGACAAACCGGCCGACGGCACGTCGGACGGCATCTACAACGACGTCATGCTCGGCGAACCCGGCATCTTCGGCCCCGGCGGGGACTCCGCGGCCGGCTTCAACGGCACCGACTCCTCCCTGTCACTGCCCGCCGGAGCTCTCGACGACAGCAGCGGAACCGCCTCCGTCGCCCTGTGGTTCAACACCAAACAGGCGGGCGGCGTCCTCCTCTCGTACCAGAACGCCCCGATCGGCTCGGTGCCCACCAGCTACACCCCGGCCCTCTACATCGGCACGGACGGCCTGCTGCACGGGCAGTTCTGGGACGGCAGCCTCTCCCCGATGGCCTCCAAGGCGGCGGTCAACGACGGCAACTGGCACCTGGTCGTGATGACCGCGAGCGGCACCGGCCAGACCCTGTGGCTCGACGGACAGAGCCAGGCCACCCGCACCGGCAAGACCATCGCCGGCCAGGTCAAGACCTGGGGCGAGACCACGGTGACCGTCGGCGCCGGATACGTCGCCGGCTCCTGGCCGAAGCCGCCCGCCAACGCGCAGGGGTACTTCAACGGCGAGATCGGCCAGGTCGGCCTCTACCGGACCGACCTCGGCCAGAGCAGCGTCGAGGCCCCGCTCGGGCTGTACACGGCCAAGGGCTCGGCCACCCTGCTCATGCCGTCGACCACGCTGACGGTCACCGACCCCGCGCAGCACACCGAGACGTACACCTTCGACCCGTCCAACGGGAACCGCACCACTGCCGTCACCGACGCGGGCGGCGGCCGGACGACGTACGCCTACGACTCCCTCGGTTTCCAGGACGCCGTCACCGACCCCGACGGGCACGCGACCACCCGTCGGCACGACGTGTACGGCAACGTCCTGACGACGACGACCTGCCGTCAGACGAACTCCTGCCAGACCTCGTACTTCAGCTACCACACCAACGCGTCCGACCCGATGGACCCGCTCAACGGCAAGGTCCTCTACGCGGCCGACGCCCGCTCCGGCGCCACCGGCACCGCCGACCCGGCCTACCGGACGGCCTATACCTACACCCCGTTCGGCGCCCTGGCCTCCGTCACCACGCCCCCGACGCCGGACTATCCGAACGGCCGGAAGACCAGATACACGTACTACAACGACAACGAGACCTTCACCAACAACATCGGCGTCGTGTACACCGAGGTGTACGGGATGCTCGCCACGGTCACCGATCCCAGCGGCAAGGTCACCCGCTACCACTACTGCGGCACCGACAACCGCGGGCAGGTCTGCAGCGAGACGGACCCGTCCGGTCAGATCGCCTACTACCTGGACGACCCACTCGGCCACCTCACCACGAAGGCGGTCGGCTCCGACGTCTACCCGGTGACGTTCTCCTCCACCGGCGCGCCGGTCGGCGGCGTGCAGACCACGTACACCTACGACCCGCTGGGCCGGACCCTCACCGAGACGGGCCCGGCGACCACCGACGCGGTCAGGGGCGTCACCCACACCCCGAAGACGACGTACACGTACGACGCGGACGGCGACCTGACCGGCACGTCGACCGCCGACACCACCGGCCACGACACCACCCGCGCCACCGCCTACGTCTACGACGACAACGACCGCGTCAAGACCGTCACCGACCCGGCAGGCCAGGTCACCGGGTACACCTACGACAGCTTCGGCCGCCGGACGACCCGGACCGACGCGGCCGGCACCACCTACCGCTACGCCTACTCGCCGACCGGGCAGCTGCTCACCACCACCCTGCTCGGCTGGACCGGCGACCCGACCGCACCCTCCGACCCGACCGACCTGGTCGTGGAGTCCCGGGCCTACGACCCGGCGGGGCGGCTCGCCTCCGTCACCGACTCGATGGGCCGGACCACCGCCTACAGCTACTTCGACGACAACCTGCTCCAGTCGCAGACCGACGCCTCCGGCACCTCCGTCGCCACGACCACCAAGGCCTATGACTACGACGCCGCCGGCAACATGACGTGGGAGTGCGACGTCTGGTCCGGCACGGCCTGCCTCAAGCAGACCCAGTACACCGTGGACGCCGCCGACCGGACCGCCAAGACCGTGGTCGACCCGTCGGGCGTCAACCGGATCACCGTCAACACCTTCGACCCGGACGACAACGTCCTGTCCCGCATCCTCACCGGCGGCGGCCAGACCCGGCAGCTCGGCTACTCCTACGACGCCGCAGGGAACCGCACCGCCCAGTCCGTACGCACCGACTCCACGGGGCCGACCGGCTACTGGCCGCTCACCGAGGGCGCGGTCACGGCCGCCGACTCCTCGGGCAACGGCTTCACCGGCACGCCGTCCACCGGCACCTCCTGGGGGCCGCCGGGAAGCAACTACACCTCCCTCAACGGCACTTCGGGCGCCGTCCTCACCAGCGGCACACCCGTCGTGGACACCAGCAAGGCCTTCTCCGTCTCGGCGTGGGCCTACCTGAGCGCCACCAGCACCACGAAGGACTTCACGGTCGTCAGCCAACAGGGCGCCCAGAACAGCGCCTTCCAGCTCGAGTACAACCACACCACCAAGTCCTGGGCCTTCGTCCGTGCGAGCAACGACACCAGCACGGCCACCAACTACGTCGCCAGCGACCCCACTGCGGCCATCGCCGGCACCTGGACCCACCTGGTCGGCGTCATGGACGCGCTCGGCAACCTGAGCCTGTACGTCAACGACGTCGAGGTCAGCGGCAACTGCCTCAACTGCACACTGGTGACCGACCCCACGCCGATGGCCAGCACCGTGGGCGTCGCGATCGGCCGGGGCAAGGCCGCCGGCGCCTCGGTCAACTGGTTCGCGGGCCGGGTCCGCGACGTCCAGCTCTACGGGCGCGAACTCAAGCCGGTCGAGATCGGCCAGCTCTACACCTCGGCCACCACCACCGGCGAGTCCCCGGTCACCGTGGGAGCGGCGGGCTGGTGGAAGCTGGACGACGGTGAGAACCCGTCCGCGGGCGACCACTCCGGCGCCGGGAACGCCGGCACCCTGAACGCCTCGACGAGCTGGTCGACGGAGAACGGCGGCTCCGCCGTCTTCGCCGGGGCCGGACAGATCGCCACCGGCGGGTCCGTGGTCGACACCACGAAGAGCTTCTCGGTGTCCGCCTGGGCGAAGATCACCACCACCCCGACCGGCACCTGGCAGACGGTCATGGCCCAGCAGGGCACCCAGGCCGCCGGGTTCTCGCTCGACTACAACCCGACCGCGGGCCGGTGGGCGTTCGACCGGGCCACCACCGACGTCGCGTCCCCGACCCTCGCAGGTGCCACCTCCACCGCCGCCCCCACCCTCAACACCTGGACCCACCTGGTCGGCACGTACGACGCGAGCAGCGGCAAGATGACGCTCTACGTCAACGGCACCGCCCAGAACACGGCGACGGACACCACACCCATCGCGAGCTCCGGGCCGTTCGTCATCGGCCGCGGATACACCGCCGGGGCCGCGGCCCAGTACTTCAACGGCTCGGTCAGCAACGTCCAGACGTACAACCGCGTCCTGTCCGCCACCGAGGTCGCCGCGCTGCACACCTCGGCCGGCACCGCGGGCTCCGCGCCGCTCACCACCACCTGGACCTACGACCAGCGGGGCCTGCCCGTCACGATGACCGACGCGCGCGGCAACGCCGCCGGAGCCACCGCGTCCGCGTACACCACCACCTACGCCTACGACGAGGACGGCCGGCTCACCGCCACGACCTCGCCGCCCGTCAGCACCGAGACCGGCGGGGGAGCGGCCCAGCAGACCGTGGCCGTCGCGCAGTCGGGCTACGACACCTTCGGCGAGCCGGTGGAGACCGACGACGCCGACGGCAACATCGTGACGACCACCTACGACCTCGACGGCCGCGTCCAGGCCGTCTCCCAGCCGGCGTACACCCCGCCGGACGGCTCCGGCACCGTCACCCCGACCACCTCCTACACGTACGACGCGCTCGGCGACGTCCACACCGAGACCGACCCGCTGCAGCACACCGCGTCGTACGTCTACGACCAGCTCGGCGACCGCGTCCAGCAGACCCTGCCGGGCGGCCTGGTCACCCACCTCGGCCACGACACCGACGGTGAGGTCCTCAACACCACCGACCCGACCGGCGCCAGGACCGAGGCGACGTACGACGCGCTCGGCCGCGAGGCCACCAGCACCCAGGTGGAGAGCAGGCCCACCCCGGCGGCCTACACGACGAAGTACGGCTACGACGGCCTCGGCGACCTCACCTCGATCGAGGACCCGCTGCACAACACCTCGACGGCGGGCTACGACGCCCTCGGCGAGATCAGCACGGTGACGGACCCGCTGCACAACACCACCTCGTACGCGTACGACGTCGCCGGGCAGCTCATCAGGACCACCGCCCCCGACCTCACGGCGACCACACAGGGCTACGACCAGGCGGAGCGGCTCGTCTCGGCCGCCCGGCTCGACGCGAACGGCGCCACCCTCAGCTCCACCTCGTACGGCTACGACGCGGCGGGCAACCAGACCTCGGCCACCGACGCCCGCCAGCACACCACCACCGCCACCTTCGATGCGCTCAACCGGACCGTCAGCCAGACCCAGCCGGTCGACGCGAGTACCTCGATCACGACCTCCTTCGGCTACGACGCCGCGGGCAACGAGACCCGCTACACCGACGCCGACAAGAACGCGACCTATTACACCTACAACCCGCTGGGCGGGCAGGAGACCAGCGTCGCCCCCAGCGTCACCGGTCTCACCTCGGCCGCCGACCGCACCACGACCTTCTCCTACGACGCCGACGGCAACCAGCACACGCTCACCCGCCCGGGCGGGATCACGATCACCGAGACCCACGACGAGAACGGCCTGCTGACCGCCGAGTCCGGCACCGGCGCCGAGGCCGCCACCGCGGCCCGCTCCTTCGGCTACGACGACGACGGCCGTCTCACCTCCGTCTCCGCACCGACCGGCACCGACACATTCGCCTACGACGACCGCGGTCTCCTCCTCACCATGGCCGGCCCCGGCGGCACCGCGAGCTACGGCTACGACCCGAACGGCGACATCGCCACCCGTACGGACGCCACCGGCACCGCCACCTTCGGCTACGACGCCGACGACCGGGTCGACAGCGAGACCGACCCGCTGACCGGCACCACGGCCACGCTCACCTACAACCAGCTCGGCCAGACCAAGTCCGTCTCCTACGGCACGGGCGGCGCGACCAGGTCCTACGACTACAACGCCTCCCACCAGCTCTCCTCCGACGTCCTGAAGACCTCCTCGGGGACGACGGAGGCGTCGGTCGCGTACACGTACAACGCCGACGGCCAGATCGCCACCCAGACCACCACCGGCACGGCCGGCTCCGGCACCAGCACCTATGACTACGACTACGCCGGTCGTCTGAAGTCCGCGGCCACCGGCTCGACCACCACCAGCTACGGCTACGACGCCAACGGCAACCGCACCAGCGCCGGCGGCGCCACCGCCACGTACAACGCCCGCAACGAACTGACCTCCGTCACCAGCGGGTCGGCCACCACCTCGTACGCCTACACCGCGCGCGGAACAACGTCGAGCGTCACCTCCGGCGGCTCCACCACCACCTACACCTCCGACGCCTTCGACGAGCTGACCGCCACCGGTACCGGCGGCAGCTACAGCTACGACGGCCTGGGCCGGCCGGCCACCGCGAGCTCGGGCGGCCGCAGTGCCGCCTTCAGCTACGCCGACGGCACCAACAACCCCGTCTCCGACGGCACCCAGAAGTTCGCCCGGGACGCGGGCGACGGTGTGCTCGCGGTAAGCGCGGCCGACGGTACGAGCGCCGGCCTCGCCCTGACCAACAGCCACGGCGACGTCACCGGCACGTTCACGGCCACCGGCACGGCGCTCACCGGTTCCACCGCCTACGACGCCTACGGCACGCCGACCGCCACCAGCGGCAGCCGGACCGACCTCGGCTACCAGTCCGGCTGGACCGACCCGGCCACGGGCTACGTCAACGCTGCCGCCCGCTGGTACAACCCGGCCAACGGCGACTTCACCAGCGCCGACATGGTGAGCAACCCGCCCACCCCCGCCGTCAACGCCAACCCGTACGCGTACGGCAACGACGATCCGCTCGACGCCACGGACACCTCCGGCCACGACGCCTGCACCAGCGACGACATCAAGGCCCAGGAGGAGGCGTACGAGGCACAGCAGGCCTATCTCAAGCAGTGGCAGGCGGGTGCCTGGGACCGGATGGAGAAGTACTCCCAGGACCAGTACAACGCCTGGAAGCGCGAGAACGCCCGGAAGATGGCCCAGAACGAGGCCGACGAACGGGCACTGCAGCAGCAGATCGCCGACCAGGAGCGGCAGTTCGAGAACGAGTTCAACGACGCCATGAACTGGGAGCCGTCGGGCCGCTCGGGCGGCCACGGTTCGGGCTCCGACTCGGGCTCGTACAGCGTCTCCTACGGCAACTCGTACGGCTCCTACAGCTCGTCCGGGGGCTACTCGTCCCTCTACTACGGAGTCGCGCTCGGCGGGGCGCTGACCTACGGTTACGGCGCCGCGAGCTCCGCGGGCGGCGGGGCTGCCGCCGCCGAGGGCCTGGAGGCGGCCGGCGACGTCATCTGGGAGGAACTCGCCTCGGCCAGCGCCGAGGAACTCCTCTTCGGGCTCGTCCTGGCCGCCTCGGCGGACGACGACTGCGGCGCCCACGGCATCCCCACCCGCCCCAAGAACCAGAACCTCGGCGGCGTCAACACCACCCCGGTCATCGGCACCACCCCGGACGAGGACGCGGCCGCGGCCGCCGCTCACCAGGCCACCAGTTCGTCGGCGGCCACCGATCCGAGCGTCGCCACGGCCACCAACGGCGCCGGCGGCAACGGGACGGCGACCGATGAGGACAACAAGTGCGGCACCGTGCCACGTGACGTCCGCTACCAGTACGAGGACCTGGACGCGGAGAACCGGGCCCAGGGGGCGACCGCCCTGATCTGTCCGTCGGACCTGAAACCGAAGGGCAGTAAACGGGACAGCATCGACTCGGTCCCCGTGGCCGGGTTCCCGGACGGTCCCACGAACAGCCTCGGCCCGGGAAGGGCGACCTACAACAAGACCCACATCATCGGTGACCAGTTCAACGGGGCACCGAAGGCCGAGAACCTCTTCACCGGATTCGACCGTATGAACAAGAGCGGCATGCGGCGGTGTGAGAAGAGGATGGTGACGCAACTCGAGAAGGGGAACTGGGTGCAGTATTCCGCGACCTTGGAGTACTCCGACGACACGAACCCCATACCCACCGGAATACACATGACGGCCACCACCAAGGCCGGACCGCTGTTCGATGTGACAGTGGAGAACAACTCGAGCTGGCAGGACACATGCTGAACCTTTCGGACCTCGAACGCGCGATCCATGGGCTGCGGGCGGTGCGTCCGGCCTCGGCCCGCCGGGTCGACTGGCTCGCCCTGGAGCGCTCACTGGGGGTCGGTCTGCCGGCGGACTTCAAGGAGTTCGCCGAGGCCTACCCCCCGGTCGAGATCGACGAGTTCCTCCGGATCTGGAGTCCTGCGCCCGGACGAGAGGAGGAGTACGCGGAAGGGGTGCGGTACGGCCTCGAAATCCTGCGGGATCTCTGGGAGTCCGGCGACACCGAGGACTACACGGTCTACCCGGAGCCGGGAGGGCTGCTGCCGTGGGGCGAGTCGCTCGAAGGAGACGTCTTCTACTGGCGCACGGCCGGCCGGGATCCCCAGCAGTGGCCGGTGGTCGCCGGCGGGCGCAACGGCGGCTGGTGGGAGTGCCCGGGTGGCCTGCTCGCGTTCCTGGTCGGCGTGGTCGACGGGACGGCGGAGAGGGCCGAACTGCCCGACGGTGTACTGGGCCCGGCCGCGTCTGTGGTCCTGCTCGGTCCGTGAGGCGGGTCGGCCTCGGCCAACGCCGTAGTGTTCTCGGACAAGAGGCCTCCGCGCCCCCGCCGCCGGTCGGCGGAGAGGACGCGGAGGCCGTCGTTCACACGGTCACTACGCCTGCACTGTGTCCGCCGACCGCGCCTGCTTCCTGCGCTTGCGCCGGCTCACCCGCGGCTCCTGGTCCGGCAGCCAGCCGAAGATCATGCAGCTGCCGACGGCCCCGAGGGCGAGGCCCACGAAGAAGCCTCCCAGGTTGGAGGTGATCCAGCTGGCCAGGGAGCACAGCATGCCGAGGATGGAGTAGAAGAGGCGCTGCGAGGGGCTGAAGAGGGTCAGCAGGCCGCACAGCACCATGACCGCCGGCAGCAGATAGCCCGCCACACCCTGCACGCCGATATGGACGACGACCTTCAACGAGGCCTTCACGGTGACCAGGATCCAGGCGCCGCCCAGGGTCAGCAGCAGACCGCCCAGGAACGGCCGACGGGCCCGCCAACCGCGGAAGGCGGGCCGCCACCCCTGATCTGGAGTGTCTGTGCCGGACATCAGCAACCCGTGTCGCTGAAGCTGAGTTTCAGGCCGGGAAGCGTGAACGTCCCTGCGGTGGTCTTGTAGTTGGTCTGCCGCAGGTTGTCGATGTGCACGGTGTCGGCCTGCTGGCTGAAGACGCCGATGGGGCCCTGGACCCCGGCCTTGGTGAGGGTGCTCGCGTCGTTGCCGATCTCGATGTTGTTGAAGGACGCGTCGCCCGTCAGCAGGGTCGAGTCGGTGGTCAGATCGGTCGCCTGCACCTTCGACGAGCCGTTGCCCGCCTTGATGAGCAGGTTGGTGCCGCCGAGGTCGACGCTCTGGCACAGACCGTCCAGAGTCGCCTTCTTGATCGCGGAGGTGACGACCAGCACCTGGCCACCGGTGTCACCGGCGTTCGGGCTGCCGTCGGCCATGGTGTCGAGCGCGCCGAACTGTTCGAAGCCGGTGCCGTCGAGCGACTTGGCGGTGACCGTGAAGGGCATGCCGGAGATGAACAGCGTCACCCCCAGCACCCCCTGGGCGGTCAGGACCCCGATGCCGGCGAGGGCCAGGGTGGCCGGCACCGCCATCATGGCGGCCCGGCGGCCCCGGACCCGTCCCCGTCTCGGTGTCCCTCCGGTGCCCCCGGTGGTGTCTGGCGTTTCGGAAAGAGAACCGCTTCCCGGGTTCTCAGGCGTGTTGTCGGCGGACGGAACGTCCGGGGACATGGCCATGTCTGCTCCCATGCATTAGTCACGCGGGTTGGGCTTCAGTGGCACGTTGTCCTGGCGCGGACAGCGGCTGCCGCGCACGCCTCCTCACAACTCCCGGCGGGCGCAAGGGCTTTCTCGTTACGCAGCAGTAGCCATGCCGAAAGTTACCGGCGGTTACTTTTCAGGGTCAAGGCAGTTGTGAAAAAAGGGTGTTGAATATGCGTCAGTTGTGTTCCGACCTTGCATTCCCTTGATCGGTTTCTCAACTCCCTTGATCAGCCTTGACGTTGACGGTCGATCAGGTCTACAACTCTCCCTGGTTTCCTTCGGATCCGTGGCGCCGGATCCGCCGAGCGGCATCGGCCGCTTCCCGGCCTCCTCGATGATCGCTCCGCATCAGCGGCGTCGGCACGGTCGCTTCCCCCCAGGGGCCGTGCCCGATCGCCCTCAACCGGCCCGGCCGGAGGCCTAACCCCCCAGGCTTTCGGCCGGTGTCCGGCACGGCTGCCGTTGCCGGTCCGTCACGTACGGAGAAGGCGTTACGGGCCGGCAACGGCTGGCGCCGCACCGCGCGCCCGAATCCCCCACCTCACCTCACGCAAGTCCCCCAAGGAAAGAGGCAAACCCGCATGCGTACGCGATCCCTCCTCACCATCGCCGGAACCGTCGCCGCCCTCTCGCTCGCGGTCGCCGTTCCCGCCTCCGCCGACGGCAGCGTGCTCACCACGGGCAGCGCCGGCGGCACCGCCGTCGCGGTCGGTGACACCCTCACCGCGTCGCTGGCCAGCGGCACCACCGCCACCCTCTACTCCAGCTCCACCAGCACCAGCGGCATCACCTGTGCGGCCTCGACCTTCACCGCGACGGTCACCGACAACCCCGCCGCCTCCGGCACCGCCACCGAGTCGGCCACCGCGCAGACCTTCAGCAGCTGCACCAGCAACGTGACCGGCGTGACCGGCGTCTCCAGCATCACGGTCGACAACATGCCGTACACCACCGCGGTCTCCTCGGACGGGTCGGTCACGGTCACCCCGCCGAGCGGCTCGACCATCCAGACCACGGTCAAGCTGACCACCCTGCTGGGCAGCATCACCTGTGTCTACCAGGCCGCGAGCCTGAGCGGCACGAGCAGCAACACCGACAACAGCCTCGCCTTCAGCAGCCAGGCGTTCACGAAGTCCTCGGGCTCCATCCTCTGCCCCTCCGCCGGCTACTTCACCGCGAAGTACGCCCCGGTCAGCGACAACGGCGCCGCCGTCTACGTCAACTGACCTTGTTACAAAGGCCGTTAGCGTCGACGCAGACGCAACGCCAGGGCGGCGCCCCCGGTGAGCACCAGCACCGCGGCGGCGCCGCCCGCCAGCAGTGGCGCCGACGGGCCCGAACCGGGGTTCGTGTCGGAGGCCACGGGAGTGCTGTCGGCGGCGGCGGTTCCGGTCGTTGGGGCGACCGGGGTCGCCGTCGCCGTCTGTCGTGCCGGGGTGTCGGCGCTCTTCGAGGCGCCGGGCGTCGGCGTGGCACTCACCTGCGGCTTCGCACTCGCCGCCGCCCCGCCGTCCTTGCCCGCGCTCTGCCCGGCGTCCTTGCCCGAGCCCTGTCCCGCGGCCTTCTTCGCCCTGAACACCACGTCGGAACACGAGTAGTAGGTGTCCGGCGTGCTGGTGGTCTGCCAGACGGTGTAGAGCATCTGACGGCCCGTCCGGCCGGTCGGCAGCGTCGCGCTGAAGTGGTACGCCCCGTTCGTCAGCGGCGGGTCCTTGACCTCGGCGAAGGGCTGAGCGGACAGATCGGACCACTTCAGGGGCTTCGCCGGATCGTAGCCGGGCTTCGTCAGATACAGCCTGAACGTGCCCGTGTGCGCGATCGTCGCGGTGTACGTCATCGTCAGCCGGGCGCCCGGGGTCAGTTCGGTCGCGGGCCAGTCCGCCCGCGCCAGGTCGAGCCCCTTGTACGCCGGCAGGTTGCCGCTGCACAGCTTGCCGTCCGGAATCACCTGCCGGTCACGGCCGTTGACGCCCGCCACCCGCACGTCGTCCCAGGCGACGAAGTTCTGCCCGCTCGCCGCGATCGCCGCCTTGCAGGCCGCCGTCGTGGCGCTGCCCCCGCTGGGGGAGCAGACGTAGGCGCGGCTGGCGGGATCGGTGGGCGCGCCGTGCGCCTGGGCGGACCCCGCCGCCCACGACAGGAGCAGAAGCGGAGCCGTCGCGACGGCTCCCATGACTCTCAGGCGGGCGGTCGTCCGGATCATCCGGGACTTCTCCTCGGCAGCGCGGGTACGGGGTCTGCTGAGGTGAGTACGCGCATCGGGCGCGCACTGTTCAGCGCGGTTGATCACAGGGCCGGGCGATGTGTGGGCCACCGACCGTCTCGTCCGTTTTACGGACTTCCCGAGTGCCATTGAGAACCAACCGTCCGGCTCGTATCGTGGCGATCACCGATGTGCGCCCGGTCGCCCGCATCGCTTCCGGAAACCGGTGTGAACACGAGGGAGGGACGCGTTCTGATCCCGTCCGTTTGTGCAGTGTGGACGCCGGTCGTGCCGCCGTGCGCGCGACTTGCACGTGTCCGTCACCAGGTCCGCACAGGTGCTCCCTGTTGCCGCACGGTGAGCTATCGTGTGCACGGGGTAAAAAACAAACCGCATGTCCCGTCGGTTTGAAAGCCGTGAAGCCGTGAAGTGGTGAAGCCGTGAAGGAGCGTTGAGTCGATGGCGAGGCAGTTACGCGCGGAGCAGACCCGCGCCACGATCATCACGGCCGCCGCCGACCTTTTCGACCGGCGCGGCTATGAATCCACCAGCCTGAGCGAGATCGTCGAACACGCGAAGGTCACCAAGGGGGCGCTCTACTTCCACTTCGCCGCCAAGGAGGACCTGGCGCAGGCCATCATGGAGCTCCAGTCCCGCACCTCCAGCCAGGTGGTGAGGGAGATGGACAGCCGCGGCTACTCCTCGCTGGAGGGCCTGATGCGCACCACGTTCGCGATCGCCCGGCTCTCCGTCGACGGCCCGATCCCGCGCGCCGGACTGCGGCTCGCCACCGCGGACGTCACCGTACGGCCGCCGCTCAGACACCCGTTCACGGAGTGGCTGGAGTTCTCCACCCGTAAACTCATGGGCGCCGTCAAGGAGTCCGATGTGCACCCGGACATCGACGTCGGCGCGGTCGCCCACTCCCTGGTCTGCTTCTTCGTCGGCACCCGGGTCGCCGGCCGCAACCTGGAGCCGGTGACGCGACTGCCGCGCAGGGTCGCCGAGATGTGGTACCTGATGATCCGCGGCCTGGTCCCGGTGCACCGGCGCGCCCGGTACATGACCCTCGCCACGCAGTTGGAGCGCGAGATCAGAACGGCGTGACAGGCACCGTGGATCGGCGGAGCCGGGCAACCCGCGCGATAGCGTGGCGACCATGCCCGACTCCGCCGCCGCACCCGTGATCCTCGGCACCACCGGCCCGTTCCCGCACAGCGTGCTGGCCGAACGGCACCCCGCGATCATCCGCCAGGTGCGGGACGCCTTCCCGTACGGCCCCGAGCAGCACCGCGCCCTCGACGAGTTGCTGCACAACTGCACCGAGGGCGCGATCGAACCCCTTCCCGGCGACGACCGGTGGGGCGACTGGGGCCTGGACAGCTACACCGGACAGTCCTGGTTCGACGTGCCGTGGCTGTGGTCCGAGAGCTACTTCTACCGCCGGCTCCTCGACGCCGTCGGCTACTTCGGCACCGGGCCCTGGCAGGGCGTGGACCCCTTCCGCCCGTTCAAGCTCGCCGAACTCGACGCCAAGGAGACCGACGAGGAACTGGCCGCCCTCGACACCCTGGACGGTGACCCGGACCAGGCCCTGCTGCACGGCTCCCTCTGGGGCAACCGTGCCGACCTGGGTTTCCGTCTCTCCGCCGGCGAGTCGGGCGAGGCCGTATCCGCCCTGGTCGCCGACGACAGCGCGGCCCTGTGGCCCCTGCTCGACGGCGGCACCCTCTGTCTGGTCGCCGACAACGCGGGCCGTGAACTCGTCCCCGACCTGCTGCTGATCGCCCACCTCCTGGACACGGGGCGTGCCGAAGACGCGGTCCTGCACATCAAGCCGTACCCGTACTACGTCTCCGACGCCACCACCGCCGACGTCGTCGACGCCCTGCGCCGGCTCACCGCGGCCTCGGGTGCCGCCGCCCGCCACGGCCGTACCCTCTGGTCCGCGATGTCGGACGGCCGCCTCACCGTGCGCGCCCACCCCTTCTCCTGCGCCCCGCTGCCGTACGACCGGATGCCCGACGACCTGCGCGCCGAGTTCGCCTCCGCCGCGCTGACGGTCTTCAAGGGCGACCTCAACTACCGCCGTCTGGTGGGCGATCGCCGCTGGCCCCCGACCACACCCTTCGCCGACGTCACCGCCTGGTTCCCCGGCCCGGTGGCCGCCCTGCGCACCCTCAAGTCCGATGTCGTCACCGGTCTCTCCGCGGACACCGAGGCGGCCCTGGACGCGGCCGGGGGAGAGCGCTGGCGCACGGCCGGCACCCACGCCCTGATCCAGGTCAACCCACGGCCGTCGGCAGCGACTTGAGCCCGTTGATGAAGTTCGAGACCAGCCGCCCGGCGGGCCCGGCCGGAAGCAGCGAGGACGGCGCCTGGGCGTAGAGCGTGCGCAGCTGGAGCCGGGCGAAGTGGGCGCCCAGGCAGACGTGCGGCCCGTCCCCGAAGGACACATGCGGGTTCGGGGTACGGCCGAGGTCGAGCCGGTCGGGATCGGCGAAGGCCCGCCCGTCACGGTTGGCCGAGGCATGCAGCACGACCACCTTGTCGCCCTTGGCGATGCGCTGCCCGCCCAGCTCGGTGTCCCGCGCGGCGGTGCGGCGGAAGGTCAGCACCGGGGGATGCCAGCGCAGCAACTCCTCCACCGCGGTGTCGGCCCGCACCTTCCCGGCGCGCAACAGGCGGTACGACTCCGGGTGTTCGGCCAGTGCCAGCAGTCCACCGGGGGCGGCCGACCGCACGGTGTCGTTGCCGGCGACCGTGAGCAGGAAGAAGAACATCTCCAGTTCGCCGTCGGCGAGTTCGTCGTCCCGGGCGAGGGCCGTCATGACGTCGTCCGCCGGGTTCCGGCGTTTGTACGCGGCGAGTTCACGGGCGTACGCGAACATGTCCCGCAGCATCGCGGGCGACCGCGGATCGACCGGCCGGCCCCGCTCGTCGACCGTCCGGGGCCCGGCCTCGTCCGGGTCCTGGTAACCGATCACCCGCTGTGTCCAGTGCAGCAGCAGTCCGCGGTCGCCGTCCGGGACGCCCAGCAGGTCGGCGAGGTTGAGCAGGGCGTACTCGTCGGTGACGGCGGCGACCAGGTCGACCGTGCCGTCCCCGTCCCGCGCCGTCCGCAGCGCCCGGTCGAACAGGGCCCGCGCCCGCTGCCGTACCACCGCCTCGAACCGCTCGATCCGCCCCGGTGTGAAGGCCCGGCTCACCGTCCGCCGCAACCGCCCGTGGTCCGGGGGGTCCTGATTGAGCATCATGCGCCGGATGAACGGCAGATCCGCCGGGTCCGGATCCCGGATCTGGGTCGCGCCGAGACGCGAGGAGTACGTCCCCGGGTCCCTGAGCACCCGCACCACGTCCGCGTGCCGTGCCACCGCCCAGAACCCCGGCCCGGCCGGCCAGCCCAGCACCTCCGGCTCCGGCTGCCAGGCCACGGGGTGATGATCGCGCAGGACGCGATAGTCGGCGTACGGCACGGCGGCGGCGTACCGGCGCGGGTCGAAGACGTCGGGCACGGGCGGGGCGGTGCCGCTGCCGTCGGAGGCGGTCATGGGACCACGGTGGCCGGTGCGGCGGGGTCCGGCAAGACGGCGGAGAGCACGGTGGGACGGCTGCAAAAAGCAAAAGCGAGGAGTTCACGCTCTCCTCGCCACTCTCAACGTATAGCGCACCGGGGGCCTTGCGGCAAGGCCCCGTCGGCGGTGCAGAATCTGCGCCCGGAGTCACCACCTGCGGGTTTTCTATGGGGGAATTCGATGCTCGACGTGATCATCGCCGGCGGCGGACCGACCGGACTGATGCTGGCCGGCGAACTGCGGCTGCACGGTGTGCGGGTGCTCGTGCTGGAGAAGGAGACGTTCCCGGCCGGCCAGTCCCGCGCGCTCGGCCTGCACGCGCGCAGTGTCGAGATAATGGACCAGCGCGGTCTGCTGGAGCGGTTTCTCGCGCGGGGCCAGAAGTTCGCGACCGCCGGATTCTTCGCCGGCATTCTCTCGCCGTGGCCCGACCGGCTGGACACCGCGCATTCCTATGTCCTCGGCATTCCCCAGACCACCACCGAGCGCCTGCTGGCCGAGCACGCCGGCGGACTCGGCGCCGAGATCCGGCGCGGCGGTGAACTGGCCGGACTGAGCCAGGACGACGACGGGGTGACCGTCGACCTGGCGGACGGCACACGGCTGCGCTCGCGCTACCTCGTCGGCTGCGACGGCGGCCGCAGCACGGTGCGCGGGCTGCTCGGCGTCGGCTTCCCCGGCGAACCGGCCACCAGCGAGACCTGGCTGGGCGAGCTGGAGGTGGCCGTGACACCCGGGGAACTGGCCGCCGTGGTGGCCGAGGTCCGCAGGAACAGCGCGCGGTTCGGCGTCATGCCCCGCGAGGACGGCGTGTACCGCGTCATCGTGCCCGCCGACGGGCTGTCCGAGGACCGCAGGGTCCCGCCGACCCTGGAGGAGTTCAGGGCGCGGCTGCGGGAGTTCGCCGGCACCGACTTCGGCGTGCACTCCCCGCGCTGGATCTCCCGCTTCGGCGACGCCACCCGGCTGGCCGAGCGCTACCGGGTCGGCCGGGTGCTGCTGGCCGGCGACGCGGCGCACATCCACCCGCCGACCGGCGGCCAGGGGCTCAACCTCGGCATCCAGGACGCCTTCAACCTCGGCTGGAAGCTGGCCGCCGAGGTGAACGGCTGGGCACCGGAGGGCCTGCTGGACAGCTACCACTGCGAACGGCACCCGGTGGCCGCCGCCGTACTGGACAACACCCGCGCGCAGAGCGAACTGCTGTCCGCCGCACCCGGTGCCCGGGCGGTGCGCCGGCTGGTGACGGAACTGCTGGGCTTCGAGGAGGTGAACCGGTACCTGATCGAGAAGATCACCGCGATCTCGGTCCGCTACGACTTCGGCGCGGGACATGAACTCCTCGGCCGGCGGCTGCGGGACGTGCAGCTGAAGCGCGGGCGCCTCTACGCGCTGACGCACGACGGCCGCGGGCTGCTGCTGGACCAGACCGGCCGGCTCTCGGCGGCGGGCTGGGCGGACCGGGTCGACCACGTCGTCGACGTCAGCGAGGAACTGGACGTGCCGGCCGTACTGCTCCGGCCGGACGGCCATGTGGCGTGGGCCGGCGAGGACCAGGAGGACCTGCGGGGGCAGTTGGCCAGGTGGTTCGGCGCTGCGGCCGGCTGAGCACCGGGGTGCGGACGGGGACGAGGGTGACCGAGGAACGCCACAGAACCCGGCCGAAGGTCCCGGAATCCGGCCCGGTTCACGCGATGGTGTGATCATGTGCCGCGCGGTGGATGGCCGTTGAAGTGCACGGGTAGGGCCTCGGCCATGACGCAGCCGTTCGAACTCCCGCACTTCTACATGCCGTATCCCGCGCGGCTCAACCCGCATCTGGAGGAGGCGCGGGCCCATTCCACCGAGTGGGCCCGCGCGATGGGCATGCTGGAGGGGTCCGGGATCTGGACCCAGGCCGACCTGGAGGCACACGACTACGGCCTGCTGTGCAGCTACACCCACCCCGACTGCGACGGCCCCGCGCTCTCGCTGATCACCGACTGGTACGTGTGGGTGTTCTTCTTCGACGACCACTTCCTCGACATGTACAAGCGCACCCAGGACCGCGCCGCCGGCAAGGCCCATCTCGACCGGCTCCCGCTGTTCATGCCGCTCGACCTGTCGACGCCCGTGCCGGAGCCGCAGAACCCGGTCGAGGCGGGCCTCGCCGACCTGTGGGCGCGCACGGTGCCGTCGATGTCGGTCGACTGGCGCCGCCGGTTCTCGGTCGCCACCGAGCACCTGCTGAACGAGTCGATGTGGGAGCTGGCCAACATGAACGAGGGCCGGATCGCCAACCCCGTCGAGTACATCGAGATGCGCCGCAAGGTCGGCGGCGCCCCCTGGTCGGCGGGGCTCGTCGAGTACGCGACGGCCGAGGTGCCCGCGGCCGCCGCCGGCTCGCGGCCGCTCCGGGTGCTGATGGAGACCTTCGCCGACGCCGTCCACCTGCGCAACGACCTCTTCTCCTACCAGCGCGAGGTCGAGGACGAGGGCGAGAACAGCAACGGCGTGCTGGTCCTGGAGACCTTCTTCGACTGCAGCACCCAGGAAGCCGCCGACACGGTCAACGACATCCTCACCTCCCGCCTCCACCAGTTCGAGCACACCGCCCTCACCGAAGTGCCCGCGCTCGCCGCCGAGAAGGGCCTCACCCCCGACCAGGCCGTCGCGATCGCCGCCTACACCAAGGGCCTGCAGGACTGGCAGTCCGGCGGCCACGAATGGCACCTGCGCTCCAGCCGCTACATGAACCGGGGCGCCACCACGGCCGCCCCCTGGCAGAGCCTGACCGGCCCCGGTACCTCCGCTGCGGACGTCGGCGCCTTACTCGCCACGGCCGCCGCGGAGCGTCTGCGCGCCTACTCCCACGTGCCCTTCCAGCAGGTCGGCCCCTCCCTTCTGCCCGACTTCCACATGCCGTACGAGGCCGAGCTCAGCCCGCACCTCGACGCCGCCCGCCCCCGCCTGACCGCCTGGATGCACTCCACCGGCATGCTCGCCGAGGGTGTCTGGGACGAGGACAAGCTCACCGCCAACGACCTCGTGCTCTGCGCCGCAGGCCTCGACCCGGACGCCACCCCCGAGGAGCTCGACCTCAGCGCCCAGTGGCTGGCCTGGGGCACCTACGCCGACGACTACTACCCCCTCTGTTTCGGCACCCGGCGCGACCTGGCCGGCGCCCGGCAGGCCACGGCCCGGCTGTCCGCCTGCATGCCGCTCGCCGGTGAACCCGTCCCCGTCCCGGTCAGCGGCATGGAGCGCGGCCTGATCGACCTGTGGGCGCGCACCACCGCCGGGATGAGCCCCGAGGACCGGCTCTTCCTCAGGCGGTCCGTCGACACGATGACCGAGAGCTGGCTCTGGGAGATGTCCAACCAGCTCCAGCACCGTATCCCCGACCCCATCGACTACCTGGAGATGCGCAGGTCCACGTTCGGCTCCGACCTCACCCTGAGCCTGGCCCGCCGCGGCCACGCGCCCGCGATCCCACCGGAGGTCTACCGCAGCGGCCCGGTCCGCTCCCTGGAGAACGCCGCCATCGACTACGGCATGCTCGTCAACGACGTCTTCTCCTACCAGAAGGAGATCCAGTACGAGGGCGAGCTGCACAACGCGATCCTCGTCGTCCAGAACTTCTTCGGCGTCGACTACCCGGCCGCACTCCGTGTCGTACACGACCTGATGACCCAGCGGATGCGGCAGTTCGAGCATGTCGTCGGGAGCGAACTCCCGGTCGTGTACGACGACTTCGAGCTGTCGGCCGAGGCCCGTGAGGCCATGGGGGTCTATGTCCGTGATCTGCAGAACTGGATGGCCGGCGTCCTCAACTGGCACCAGCGAGTGGACCGTTACCAGCCGGACCACCTCGCCCGCCGCGCCCACGGTTTCCTCCCGGACCGGCCGCCGCTCGCCCCGGCGCTGCCGGTCGGCTGACCCGAGGGAATCTGCCCCTGCGTACGGCTATTTCCGGAGGGCCGTGTACAAGTGCTGGGCGCGCTCGGCCTGTTGCCGGTCGCCCAGCCGCTCGAACTCCCCGGCCAGCCAGCGCAGGGGCGACAGGTCGAGCTCCTTTCTGCTGCCGGGGCGGAGCAGTGCGCTCTGGTCCATGAATATCTCGTCCAACCGGCGGATCAGCGCGACCCTGGCGAGTTCGGTCAGCCCCTGGTCGACGGCCAGCGTGATCCAGGTCGACAGCGGCTCGGCGGCCGGGTCGCCGGGCACCTCGTGCCGCACCGACTCCCACAACGGCGGCCGGGGGTGCGGGTCGAGCAGGTCGTGGGCGCAGCCCTCCGCCGCGTTGAGCAGGAGGAAGTCCGGCTCGGTGCGCAGCAGCGCCGTGTGCAGCATGCCGACCAGTTCGACGGGGGAGCGGTCGGGCAGGCCCAGGGCGGCACGGAGTTCGGCGCGCTCGGCGTCGATGCCGTGGTACTCCCGGATCTCGTCCTCGACCTCGGCCACGCGCGCGAGGATCGCCTGCTCGCCGTCCGCCGGAGTCAGGTGAACATAGTCGCGCCAGCCGGGCAGGCCGATCACGATCTCCAGCGCCTCGTCGGCGGACGACCCTATGATCCCGGCCGAGCCCTCCGAGTCCGCGTACAGCAACGAGCCGTCCGCGCACACGAAATACGTGCCGCCCGTGTCGCAGCCCGCCACCGTCTCCAGTGCGCCACCGGAGGCGAGACGGACCGGCTCGGCATGGCCGTCGGCGGCCCGGTCCAGGTCGAAGTTGAAGGGGAACGCCGCCAGTTCGGCCAGGCGACGGTGCTGCCGGAGCAGCCGCAGGCAGTGATCGGTCATGTCACAGAACGTAACAGGCGCCACTGACAACGGACTCCGGCCGCGCCCGGGAGCGGTGCCGCTCCCGGCCTCACACCGACGCGCGCGCCCGCTCCGAGGCGTGTGCGACCGCCGCCCGTGCCAGCGCCCGGACCACCTGATGCGGACGCGAGCCGTCCCCGGACAACTCCGGCTGGAAGAGCGTGGCCAGGAAGAAGGGGTGGCCGGGCAGTTCGGCCACGCGGACATGGCCGTCCTCGTCGTGGCCGGTCAGCCGCAGCCCGTGGGCGCGCAGGGTGTCGAGGTGGCGGGAGGGGCCGTACGAGCAGAAGTAGCGCTCGACCGTGCGCCCCGAGCCGATCGAGGACTCGGCGAGCGTGCCCGGCTCGACGGTCACGACGGCCTCGTGGCCCACCAGCGAGCAGGCCAGCGGTTCGATGAGGAGATCCTCGGCGTCGGGGTCGTTCTCGGCGTGCGCGACCCGGGTCAGGCCGCAGACGTTGCGGGCGTACTCCAGGAGCGCGTGCTGGAAACCCCCGCAGGTGCCCAGGAAGGGGATGCCCTCCTCGCGGGCGGTACGGATCGCCCGCAGCACACCCGCCTCGCTGCGGTACGGGCTGCCCGGCAGCACCCACACCGCGTCGAAGCCGCGCACCGCGTCCTCGGCCTCGGCGTCCTCGGACGGGATCCAGTACGCGTCGAGGACCAGCCGGTCGTGTTCGGCGAGCGCGTCGAGGAGGAGCGGGATCCGGGTGTGCGACACGACGTTGGGGGAGCGGTCCCCGACCAGGGCGACCGTGGCGGTGCGGGCTGCTGAGTTCGTCATGCCCTCATCGTGGTCGCCGGTCGTGGTTCACGTCCAACGATGATTGGTGCACTCTCGATAAGCATCACTGATGTCATCCTGTACGGCATGGACCCGCACCTCCTGCGCACCTATGTCACCGTGGCCCGCCTCGCCTCCTTCTCGGAGGCCGCACGCGAGCTGGGCTACACCCAGTCCGCGGTCTCCCAGCACATCGCCGCCCTCGAACAGGACCTCGGCGCGCCCCTGCTCACCCGCCGCCCGGTGACCCCCACGGCGGCCGGCGAACGGCTCCTGGAGCACGCGGGTCCGCTGCTGCTCCGCCTGGAGGCGGCCCGCGCGGACGTCGTACGGATGGCCGCCGCACCCGCGCCCGGCCTGACCCTCGCCGCGACCCCGACCGCGCTCGGCCCCGCCGTTCTCGCCGCACTGCCGGCCGCCGGTGTCACCCTGCGCGTGCTGCCCCGCGACGGGATCCCGGCCGCCGTCGCCACCGGCACCGCCGACCTGGGCCTGCTCGACGGCCTGGCCGCGCCCAGCGACCCCCTCCGCATGCCCGACGTGGCCCCCCTGACCACACACGGCGTCGGAGAGGAACCCGTCGCCGTCCTGCTCCCCGCCGGGCACCCCCTCGCCGGCCGCCGGGGCCTGCGCCTCGCCGACCTCGCCGACGCCCGCTGGCTCGACGCACCCGACGCGGCCCCGCCCCTCGCCCAACTGCGCGCCGCGACCGGTGGCGGGGCCTTCCGCCCGGCCCTGCGCTACGACGGCTCCGACGTCCGCACCCTCACCGCCCTCACCGCGACCGGTCATGGTCTGACCCTGCTGCCCCTGCGCACCGCCACCGGTGTCCCCGGCACCGTCGCCGTCCCCGTCACCGCACCCCGGGTCGTCCACCGGGTGGAACTGCTGTACGGCGGGACGCCCGAGGGGGCGACCGCGGACCTGGTGGCGAGGCTTCTCGACGGCGCCCGAAGCGCAGCTGAGGGATAGGACTTCCCGTCCCTGACCCGGGGTCAGTCTCACTCGTTCGTGTCTCGTCGCGCCCGCGTGCGCCGGGTAGAGCTCGGGCTGGAGGCGAACCATGGAACAGACCGCTTTGCGTCCCAAGCCGATTCCCGGTCAGGAAGGTCAGGAAGAACAGGAACGACAGGAAGAGCAGGAACGACGGGAAGAACAGGGGCGACGGGAAGAACAGGGGCGACAGGAACGGGGGGACGGCAACCCACCCGGCCCGGCCCGGCGCCCGCACGCCGCGCGCCGCCGCGCCGGCCGGATCAGGACCCTGCTCCTCGGATCGTTCGTGGGCACGGTCCTGGTGCTGTCCGGAGTCGGCATCGGCACGGTCGGCGCCACGGTGATCGGCCTGAGCAGACTCGCCGAACTGCAACGCCAGGCCCCACCACCGACGCCCGGGCCCACCCCGTCCCTCACCCCGAGCCCGTCGTGGACCGTCGCCGCGACGCTGGGGGTGGAGGCCGTCGACGCGGAGAAGGTGGGCGCGCTGGTGGTGGGCGTCCATGTGCCCGGCCCGGGCTACACGGCGGGCCTCGTCAGGGGCGATGTGCTCCTCCAACTCGGCGACACCCGCATCGACAGGGCCACCGACCTGGCCCGAGCGGTGACCGAGGCCCACCCGGGCAAGGAACTCAAGCTCACGGTGCGGCACGCGAGCGGGGGCTATCAACAACTGACAGTGCTTCCCGGCGTCGTGACGTGATCTGCCCAGGGGCGCGGGGCTGTATCGATATGCGGCTCCGCCGCGTGGGCGCGACCAGCCACAACGGCACCGCACCCGCCGCACAACCGAGACACACAACGGCGCTACCGCGCAAACCGGCTCGCGCACCCCCGCCGCACCCGGCAGGATGCTTCCGGAGGCACCCTCACCCGTGCACGGAGGCCCGATGACCGGCACCACACCCGCCGCGCCCTTCAGCGCGGGCGACTACAAGTCCCGCATGACGCGCGCGGCGCATGCCGCCGCGGACGCCGGCCTCGCGGGCCTCCTGATCGCCCCCGGCCCCGACATGGTGTGGCTCACCGGCTACACCCCCACCGCCGTCACCGAACGGCTCACCCTCCTCGTCCTGGCCCCCGACCGGGACCCCGTCCTGGTCGTCCCCACCCTGGAGGCCCCCGACGCCGCGAAGTCCGACGGCGCGTCGGTCCTGACCCTGCGCGACTGGACCGACGGCAAGGACCCCTACGCCGTGACCGCGGACCTGCTCGACAGGGCAGGCCGCTTCGGTATCAGCGACAACGCCTGGGCGATGCACGTGCTGGGCCTGCAGAGGACACTCCCCGACACCTCGTACGCCTCCCTCACCGACGCGCTTCCCATGCTCCGCGGCGTCAAGGACGCGGCCGAGCTCGAACTCCTCGCCGCCGCCGGAGCGGCTGCCGATTCAACGTTCGAGGAGATCCGCAAGGTTCCCTTCGCCGGCCGCCGCGAGTCCGACGTCGGCCACGACCTCGCCGACCTGCTGCGCCGCTTCGGCCACGAACAGGTCGACTTCACCATCGTCGGCTCCGGCCCCAACGGCGCCAATCCGCACCACGAGGTCGGGGACCGGGTCATCCAGGACGGCGACATGGTCGTCCTCGACTTCGGCGGCCTCAAGGACGGCTACGGCTCCGACACCACGCGCACGGTGCACGTGGGCCCGCCGACCGCCGAGGAACGCGAGGTGCACGACATCGTCCGCGCCGCCCAGGAGGCCGGCTTCCGGGCCGTACGCCCGGGTGTCGCCTGCCAGGAGGTCGACCGTGCCGCCCGCGCGGTCATCACCGACGCCGGGTACGGCGAGTTCTTCATCCACCGCACCGGCCACGGCATCGGCGTCACCACGCACGAGCCGCCGTACATGATCGAGGGCGAGGAGCAGCCGCTCGTGCCCGGGATGTGCTTCTCCGTGGAGCCCGGCATCTATCTGCCCGGCCGCTTCGGGGTGCGGATCGAGGACATCGTCACGGTGACCGAGGAGGGCGGGCGTCGTTTCAACAACACCACCCGCGAGATGGTCACAGTGGGCTGACCCACCCGCCCCGGGAGTGCCCTCACGCTCCTACCCCACCCGAACGGCAACGGCGCGATCCATGACCCAGGCACCGACACCCACCGCGGACACCGTCCGCCGACTGGTCCGTTCGCTGCTCAAGGAGAGCGCGACCGGAACCTCGGGACCGGACGTCCGGCCCGTCGCCGAGGGCGGCGAGCACTCCACCTGGTGGGTCGGCACCCGCCATGTGCTGCGCCTGGCCCCCGACCGCGAGGCCGCGCTGCGCCAGCGCCGCGAACTGCGCCTGCGCGACCTGGTCCGCCCGCACCTGCCGGTCGCCGTCCCGGCCAGTGTCGCGCACGGCGAGTGGGCGCCGGGGCTGACGTACACACTGGACGTCGCGATCCCCGGGGGTACGGCCGAGGAGCACGATGTCTCCGCCGTGGGCGAGGCCGATCTGGCCGGGCTGCTCACCGGGCTGCGCGAGGTGCCCGTACGGCAGGCCGAGACGCTCGGTGTGCCGCGCACCCCGCCGCGCTCGCTGGAGGCGCTGCGCCGGATGGCCGTGGCCGCCGCCGAACGCCTCGCCGCCGTGGACGAGTTCGACGCCGCCCGGCTGCACCAGCTCACCCCGCCCGGCGCGGCCCAGCTCGCCGCGCAGCCCGGTGCCGCCGTGCTGGCCCACCACGCCCTCAAGGGCGAGCATCTGGTGGTGAGCGCCGACGGCAGGGTCCGGGGCGTCCTCGACTGGACCGACGCGGCCGTCGGCGACCCCGCCGAGGACATCGCGGGGCTCGCCCTCGCGGTCGGCTCCGGCGCGGCCGTCCGCGCGGCCACCCTCGCCGGCTACGGCGCCCGCCCCTGCCTGCGCGGCCTGTGGCTCGCCCGCTGCGACACCGTCATCCGGCTCACCGACCGCCTGGAGGGCCACGGCGACAGCCCCCTGCGGCTCCTGCGCACCCAGCTCAGGCGCGCCTGGGAGACGATCCTGCTGGAGCGGGTGACGGAGCTGCGCGAGGACACCGAGGACGACGACGAACTGTAGAGGGGCCGGCGCTCACGCCTGGGTGAGCACCACGCACGACTCGCCCGGCACCCGCAGCACCCCGTCGGTGTCCGGTGCCGCCACGGTGTCCCACGCGGCCAGCACCTCCACCCTGCCGGTGCCGAGGGGGATCGCCGTCGGCTCCTTGCCCAGGTTCACGGCCACCCGTACGTCCCCGCGCCGGAACGCCAGCCAGCGTGCCTCCGCGTCGTACGCCACCTTGGTGTCGGCGAGGTCGGGATCGGTGAGGTCCGGCTGTTCGTGGCGCAGGGCGATCAGCCTGCGGTACCAGGCCAGCACGCGCGCGTGGGGCTCGCGTTCCGGCTCCGACCAGTCCAGGCAGGACCGTTCCCTGGTCGCCGGGTCCTGCGGGTCCGGTACGTCCTCCTCGGCCCACCCGTGCGCCGCGAACTCCCGGCGCCTGCCCCGTCGTACGGCCTCCGCCAGGTCCGGGTCCGTGTGGTCGGTGAAGAACTGCCAGGGGGTGCCGGCGGCCCATTCCTCGCCCATGAACAGCATCGGTGTGAAGGGCGCGGTGAGGGTCAGCGTGGCCGCACAGGCCAGCAGGCCGGGGGAGAGGGTGGCCGAAAGCCGGTCGCCCTGGGCGCGGTTGCCGACCTGGTCGTGGGTCTGGGTGTAGCCGAGCAGGCGGTGCCCGGCCATCCGCGCGCGGTCCAGCGGGCGGCCGTGGCGGCGGCCGCGGAAGCCGGAGTGCGTGCCGTCGTGGAAGTAGCCGCCGGTGAGCGTCTTCGCGAGGGCGGCGAAGGGGGACCGCGCGAAGTCGGCGTAGTAGCCCTGGGACTCGCCGGTCAGCGCGGTGTGCAGGGCGTGGTGGAAGTCGTCGTTCCACTGCGCGTCCAGGCCGAACCCGTGCTCCGCGCGGGCGGTGATGACGCGTGGGTCGTTCAGGTCGGACTCGCCGACGAGGAACAGCGGCCGGCCCGACTCGGCCGCCAGGGCGGCCACGGCCGACGACAGTTCCTCCAGGAAGTGGCACGCGCGCGTGTCGCGCAGCGCGTGCACCGCGTCCAGGCGCAGCCCGTCGATCCGGTAGTCGCGCAGCCAGGCCAGCGCACTGCCGACCAGATACGCGCGCACCTCGTCCGAACCGGGCGCGTCCAGGTTGACCGCCGCGCCCCAGGGCGTGTGGTGCGTCTCCGTGAAGTACGGCCCGAACGCGGGCAGGTAATTGCCCGACGGGCCGAGGTGGTTGTGGACGACGTCCAGGACGACGCCGAGTCCGAGTCCGTGCGCCCGGTCGACGAACCGCTTCAGCGCCTCGGGGCCGCCGTAGGGCTCGTGCACCGCCCACAGCGAGACCCCCTCGTACCCCCAGCCGTGCCGGCCGGGGAACGGACACAGGGGCATCAACTCCACGTGCGTGACGCCCAGTTCCATCAGGTGGTCCAGACGCGCGGCGGCCGCGTCCAGAGTCCCCTCACGGGTGTACGTGCCCACGTGCAGTTCGTAGAGCACCGCGCCCGGCAGCGGCCGCCCCGGCCACGCGGCACGCCACTCGTGGCGCCCGTGGTCGACGACCGCGCTGAGCCCGTCGGGGCCGTCCGGCTGGCGGCGCGAGCGCGGGTCGGGCAGCACCGGGCCGTCGTCCAGCGCGAACCCGTACCGCGTGCCGTCCTCGGCGTCCGCCTCCCCGGCCCACCAGCCGGGCCGCCGCGGATCGCGCTCCAACGCGCGCGTGGCGCCCTCGCAATGGAGCGTCACACGGTCTGCCTGCGGTGCCCACACCTCGAACTGCACGGACGGTCCCCTTCGTCTGGCTCATCGTGAGGTAGTACGTCCATCGTGCCGCGAAAAGCGATCAATCCGCTTTTGAATCCGGGCTTTCCCGGCAGGTGTCGCCGACCGTACGCGCGCGTGACGGCCGTTTTCCCGTTTTCTGGACACCCGGGGTTCACTGACCCAGAATCGGCAGCGTGACGTCGTCCTTCGAGTTCAACACCTATCCCGCGCGGCTGTCCGACGCGGAGCGTGAGAAGGCGCTGAGCGTGCTGCGCGACGGCGTCGTCATGGGACGGCTGTCGCACGACACGTTCGTGCGCCGCATGGAGCTGGCGCTCGCCGCCCGCCGTGCTGACGAACTCGCCGCGCTCACCGCCGACCTGCCCCAGGAGAACCGTTTCGCGCGCGTGTTCTTCGGCACCGTCGAGGCCGTCTCAGGGTTCACGGTACGGCTGCGCCGGGCCTGGCAGGCCGAGCGGCTGCCCAAGCTGCTGCTGCCGCACCCGGGCGCCGGGCAGGCGCTGCGGATCGGCCGCGACCCCGCCAACGGGCTGCGGCTCACCCACGAGACGGTCTCCCGCGTGCACGCCGAACTCCACCGCCAGGGCGGCCTGTGGGTCCTCAGGGATCTCGGCTCCACCAACGGCACGACCGTGAACGGCCGCCGGGTGATCGGCGCCGCCGTCGTCCGCGAGGGCGACCAGGTGGGCTTCGGCCGGATGTGCTTCCGGCTCGCCGCCCACTGAGTCCTCACCTTCTCTTAAGTGGCTGAAAAACGTATGTTCGCCGCGGTGTTGACGTACCCCCCAAGTCGTGACTGACTGTGTGTGCGCCATGCACATCATGTGAAGCGACGGCACCGCATTGTGGAGGTGTGTCCTGCCGCCACTCCTCCGCTATCCGTCCGTGGACCAGCTCGCCTCCCGGGCGGCCGCGCTGGTTGCCGACCGTCCCCGGGAGGCCCGGCTGCGCAGGGTCGGGACGTCTCGCGCGGGCACGCCGATGTGGCTGCTTTCCATCGGTCACGGCAGCCGGCACGCCCTCGTCGTCGCCGGCCCGCACGCCAACGAGCCCGTCGGCGGCGCCACGGTGCTGCGCCTCGCCGACCGGGTCCTGGCCGACCCCCGGCTCACCGAGGACACCGACGTCACCTGGAACCTGCTGCTGTGCCTGGACCCGGACGGCTCGCGCCGCAACGAGGGCTGGCTGGCCGGTCCGTACACCCTGGGCCACTACTTCCGGAACTTCTTCCGGCCCGGCTTCCTGGAGCAGCCCGAATGGCTGCCGGACGGGGCCGAGGCCGCCGCGCTGCCCGAGACCCGGGCGCTGCTCGACCTCCAGGACGAGCTGCGGCCCTTCCTGCAGTGCTCGCTGCACGGTGTCGACGTCGGCGGCGGCTTCGTCGAGCTGACCCGCGACCTGCCGGGCCTCGACCGACGCCTCGCGCACACCGCGAACCGGCTCGGCATCCCCCGCGAACTCGGCGCCTACGACACCCTGTACTGGCCCACCCTGGGCCCGGCCGTCTACCGCGTCCCACCGCCCCGCCGGGGCGACCTGGCCGCCGCCATCACCGAGGCGGCCGTCGAGTCCACCTGGTTCCACCCGTACCGGCACGGCACGGTCACCGCCATCGTCGAGGCGCCCATGTGGGGCGTGACCGCCGTCCAGGACGGCGCACCGCCCGCCGACCGGGACGCGGCGCTACGGGCCGTCAGCCGGACCCTGCGGGACGACACGGGCCTCCTGGAGGACGTCCTGGCCCGGGTCCGGCCCCAGCTGACCACGGCACCGGACGCGGCCCGGCTGCTCCCGCCGGTCGACGACTACCTGCTCGTCTGCCCCGGCCTCGCCGACGCCTGGGACCCCGACACCGACGCCGGCAGCGCCCGTCCGCTGCCCCCGCTCAACACCGCCCACCTGGCCGCCCTGCGCATCGCCGGGCGCCGGCTGGCCCTGCGCACCGCCGGACTGCTGCACCAGCTGCTGCGCGGCACCGGCCACGACCCCGCCGACGCCCTGCCCGACCTGGACCGGCTGATCGACACCTGGTGCGCGGACTACCACGACTCCCTCGGCGCCCGCTGGATCCCGGTCGCACGGCAGGCCGAGTACCAGACACGCGTGGTCCTGAGCGCATTCGAACTGGCGCATCGCCACGCGCGCGTGCTTGCCCGTTCGGGTGAGTCGGACTGGGGCGCCGAGGCCGCCGTGCCGATGCACAGGGAATGACCCATCTGATCAGAGCGACAGCGGCCGGCGGCGCCCTGCTGGCGGCCGCCGCCCTCCTCGCCGCCGGCCCGGCGCAGGCCGCGCCCGGCGGCGCACGCGGCGGCGACTACCTGTACCTGACCGTCACCAAGGGCGACAGCCGGTCCAGCGACACGCGCGGCACGCTGCTGCTGTGCGACCCGCCCCAGGGGCACTCCCACGCGGTCGAGGCCTGTGCCCGGCTCGCCGCGGTGGCCGGTGACATCACGCGCATCACCCCGGCCAAGGACGCGCTGTGCCCGATGGTCTACGCCCCGGTCACCGCCCAGGCGCGCGGCGAGTGGGACGGCCGGCCGATCGAGTACAGCGAGACGTTCTCGAACTCCTGCCAGCTGGCGGCCCGCACCGGACCGGTCTTCGCCCTCGACAGCTGAACCCGGGGCGGCGTGCGGCCCCCGGGGACAGGCCCCCGAGACCTCACGCCGCCCGCTCGCGCGCGTGCTGCGCCGCCGCCAGCACCGTCCGGGACTGGTGTTCCACCTGGCGCTCCAACGGCACCCAGCGGGCCCGGAAACGCTCCGCGTAGGCGTCGCACCAGGAGGCCACCAGCTCCTCCAGGCGGGGCGCCGCGCGGTCGTCCGCCTCCCGCAGCACCCGCAGCAGCATCGACGCCGCCCGCAACGGCAGCCGCCGCCCGAAGGCGTCCACGCTGCCGATGTACGCCATCGTGGTGTCGACGGGCTGCCGGAGGATCCAGTCCTCGGCCAGCCCCGGGATCAGTCCCAGCGCCCAGCGGGCGGCCCGCAGCAGCGGCCCGTCCAGACCGTCGAGGCGGGGCAGCGCCTCGGTCAGCACCCGCTCCACCTCCCGTGAGTCCCGCAGCAGCCGGCGCGCCAGCCGCCGCATCGCCGCGGCCGGTGCCGGGTGCGGCGCCGGATCGTCGACCAGGTCGCTCGCCCACATCGGCACCTCGACCACCGCCGTCAGACCGCCGTAGCGGTGCGCGTGGTACCAGGTGCTGTGCCGCGCGTCGTCCGGCATGCTCGGGTACGCCACCCCCGACTCCGGACCGGGCATCACCCGGACCCCGGGCCCGGAGGCCGGCCAGCCCGCGGCGTCCGAGGCGCCCGTCTCCACCGGGATGTGCAGCTCCGCCGCCGACTTGGCGAACGGCTCGGCCAGCCCCGGCACGTCCCTCGTCAACTGCACCCAGCTGCCGCCCAGATCGGTGCCGTGCAGGGTCACCTGGAGGTAGGGGCGCAGCTCGTCGATCACCCCGAGCAGGGCCAGGGTCTCGGGCGGCAGCCGGTCCGGCGGCAGCACCGACGGCGACCACTCCGGCTGCTCGGGGCCCGCCGGACGGTAGAAGCCGAGGTGGTAGTCGAGCAGGCTGCGCGGGGCCGGGGTGACATGCAGGCTCGCCCCGTCCGGGTCCGCGCACAGCAGGAAGTGCCAGGAGGTCTCCGCCCGTAACTCCCGCTCGTGCAGCACCCGCTCGGCCAGCACCTGGAGCGTGCCGCCCCCGGTCGGCTCGTTGGCGTGGGCGCCGGCGACCACCAGTACGGCCCGCCGGGCGTGCCCCACGGACAGCAGGTGCAGCGGTCTGCCCGCGCGGGAGACACCGATCTGCCGCAACGTGCACAGGCCGGGCCGGTGAGCGGCCAACGCCCGGGCGGTTGCGATGAGTTCGGGAACACTGGGGTAACGCAGCTCCGGCAGGAGACTCACCCCCGACTTGTCCGCCCGGCTTCGCATTCCCCAGTCCCGCACGGCATAGGTGAACTGTCAAGAACCTCCCGGGGGAGGCTCCAGGGGGCGCCCAGGGGCATGTGCGGTCGGCCGACGGGACGGTAGGCGCCGAGGGGAGCGCGAAGCCATTACGCGGCGCGGAACGGTTCCACGCGCCGTTACGGACGCCGGCCGCGCCCGGCGAGTTTCGGCAACCTCCCGAACCGGCCCCACATTCACTCTTACGGGTGAATCTGTCGCTCAGTCCCCGTCTTCCACCCGCTCCAGCAGCACCACCGGCAGCCCCTCGAAAAGCTCGGCCACGCGCGCGTGCCCGGTGAACTCCCGCCGCGGCGCCAGGACGTCGGCCCACCGCCCCGGCGGCAGCGGCAGCACCGTGTCCCGCCAGCCGCCCGCGGCGGCCAGCCGCAGCGACAGCCGGGTCACCGCCGTGACCACCTCCCCGGAGCGCGCGAACGCCAGACAGTGCGCCGCGGCCGGGCCCTGCGCCGTCAGCGGCGCGTACGTCGCCGTGTCGCCGAAGACGTGCGGGCGCCGCGCCCGCAGCCCCAGCGCCGCCGCCGTCACCGTGTCCTTCTCACCGGGACGTCCGGGCGGGAACGTCACCGGGCGCCGGTTGTCCGGGTCCACCAGCGCCCGGTACTCGCTCTCCGTGCCCTGGTAGACGTCCGGCACGCCCGGCATCGTCAGATGGACCAGAGCCGTGCCGAGCACGTTCGCCCGGACGTGCGCCGCCAGGGAGGCGCGGAAGGCCGCCATACGCTCTCCAGGCGGCCCGCACGGCCCCGCCGCGACGAACGAGACCACCGCCTCCTCGTACGGCGGCTCCTGCTCCGTCCAGCTCGTGTACAGGCCCGCCTCCCGCACATGCTTCACCAGCGCCCCCCGTACCCGCCCGGAGTCCGCCGGGCCGAGCCCGAACACCGTCTGCCAGGCAGCCCAGGCCAGTTGCGCGTCCGGCATGCCCTCCCCGTCCCGGGTCACCTCGGCCAGCACGTCCGCCCAGTGCTCCGGGCACTCCGTCAGCACGGCCAGTGCCGCCCGCACATCGGCGCTGCGCTTCGTGTCGTGCGTCGTCACCACGGTCCCGGTGAGCGGCCAGTCGCGCTGCACGCGCGCGCAGTACGCGTGAAAGGCGTCCGGGGACACACCGGGACTGCCGGGATCACCGCCCACCTCGGTCGCCGACAGCAGCGGCACATACCGGTAGAACGCCGTGTCCTCCACGGACTTGGCACGCAGCGCCGAAGCGGTCTGCGCGAACCGCGCCCGGAACTCCGCGAGTCCCGGCCCGTCCCCGGCCACCAGCAGCCCGCGCACCACGTCCACCGCCCCGCCCTCCTCGGGCACCACGAACGCCGCCCGGGCCTCCTCGGCGGCCCGCTCGGTGACGACGGCGCCCGCGTCACCCGAGGCGTACGGCCGGTACACCGGCATCCGCACCAGCAGCTCCCGCAGCGCGGTGCGCAGCGCCCAGGGCGCCCGGTCGCGCAGCGCGGGGTCCGGCGACGTCGCGCACACGCGCGTGGCCACCCGTGTCAGCCGGTCCGTCTCGGTCGCCAGCTCGTGCGTGAGCACCTTGTACGCCGCCCGCCGCACCGTCGCCGCCCAGTCGCCGCCCCGGTCCGTCTGCGGGGCCGCGAACCGCCGGTACTGGCCGAGCAGTTCACCGGCGCCCGCGGGATCCGTGAACAGACCGTCCACGTGCCGCAGCGCGTCGTACCCGGTGGTCCCCGCGACCGGCCAGCCGGCCGGCAGCCGCTCGCCGTCGGCAAGGATCTTCTCGACCACCGTCCAGCGCCCGCCGGTCGCCTCGTGCAGCCGCGCGAGATAGCCGTCCGGGTCGGCGAGCCCGTCCGGATGGTCGACGCGCAGCCCGTCCACCACACCCTCGTGCAGCAGCTGGAGGATCTTGGCGTGGGTGGCCTCGAACACCTCGGGGTCCTCCACCCGCACCCCGATCAGCTCCGAGATGCTGAAGAACCGCCGGTAGTTCAGCTCGGTCCGGGCCAGCCGCCACCACACCGGCCGGTACCACTGGGCGTCCAGCAGCTCCGGAAGCGGCAACTGCGCGGTGCCGTCCCGGAGCGGGAAGGCGTGCTCGTGGTAGCGCAGCACGTCCCCGTCGACCACGAGCTGCCCGAGCACGTCGCCGACCGGGCCGCCGAGCACCGGAACGAGCAGCTGCCCGCCCTGGGCCTCCCAGTCGACGTCGAACCAGCGCGCGTACGGCGACTTCGGGCCCTCCCGCAGGACCTCCCACAGGGCGTGGTTGTGGCGGGGGGACATGGCCATGTGGTTCGGCACGATGTCCACGACGAGGCCGAGACCGTGTTCCCGCGCGGTACGCGCGAGCGCGCGGAGCCCGTCCTCGCCGCCGAGTTCCTCGCGCACGCGCGCGTGGTCCACGACGTCGTAGCCGTGGGCGGAGCCGGGGACGGCCTCCAGGACGGGGGAGAGATGGAGGTGGGAGATGCCGAGCGAGGCGAGGTACGGCACGGATGCCTGGGCTGCCGAGAAAGGGAAGCCGGGCTGGAGCTGGAGTCGGTAGGTGGCCGTCGGGACGGTGGGCGTGGCTCGCTCGGCTGTCATGCGGATGTCTGTACCCGTCTGGTTGGGTTTTGTGTCACAGTGCGGGTCCGGTGGGGGTTGATCGCGCAGTTCCCCGCGCCCCTGAGGGGCGCGTTCAGGCGGGCCTCTGCAGGACAGTCAGGCTTCGTCCCACCAAGGTCAGGCGTTCGCCCCCGTCGACCTTCACCCCAGGTGGCACCGGCTCCGCCCCCGCCGTATCCACCACCACCTCCCACTGCCGCCCGTGGTTCACCGGCACCACGAAGTCCAGCGGGTCCGGTGACGCGTTGAACATCAGGAGGAACGAGTCGTCGGCGATGCGCTCCCCGCGTGCGCCCGGTTCCGAGATGGCGTTGCCGTTGAGGAACACCGTCAGGGCGGAGGCCTGTGCCGAGTCCCAGTCCTGCTGGGTCATCTCACGGCCCTCGGGGATGAACCAGGCGATGTCGGAGAGCTCGTCGTGGGTGCCCTCCACCGGGCGGCCGTGGAAGAAGCGGCGGCGCCGGAAGACCGGGTGCTCCTTGCGCAGCCGTGCCATCGCGCGCGTGAAGGACAGCAGGTCGCTGTCGTCCTCGGGGGACGGCCAGTCCACCCAGGACACCTCGTTGTCCTGGCAGTACGCGTTGTTGTTGCCCTGCTGCGTGCGCGCGAACTCGTCGCCGTGGCCGATCATCGGCACGCCCTGGGACAGCATCAGCGTGGCCACGAAGTTCCGCATCTGGCGGTCGCGCAGTTCGAGGATCGCGGGGTCGTCGGTGTGGCCCTCGACCCCGCAGTTCCACGAGCGGTTGTGGCTCTCGCCGTCCCGGTTGTCCTCGCCGTTGGCCGCGTTGTGCTTGTCGTTGTACGACACCAGGTCGTGCAGGGTGAACCCGTCGTGGCAGGTCACGAAGTTGATGGAGGCCAGCGGGCGGCGGCCGTCGTCCTGGTAGAGGTCGGAGGAGCCGGTCAGCCGGGACGCGAATTCGGCCAGCGCGCGCGGTTCGCCGCGCCACAGGTCGCGCACGGTGTCGCGGTACTTGCCGTTCCACTCGGTCCACAGCGGCGGGAAGTTGCCCACCTGGTAGCCGCCCTCGCCGACGTCCCAGGGCTCGGCGATCAGCTTCACCTGGGAGACGATCGGGTCCTGCTGCACCAGGTCGAAGAACGACGACAGCCGGTCCACCTCGTGGAACTGCCGGGCCAGGGTCGCCGCGAGGTCGAAGCGGAAGCCGTCGACATGCATCTCGGTGACCCAGTACCGCAGCGAGTCCATGATCATCTGGAGGACGTGCGGCGACCGCATCAGCAGCGAGTTGCCGGTGCCCGTGGTGTCCATGTAGTAGCGGGGGTCGTCCGTGAGACGGTAGTACGACTGGTTGTCCAGGCCCCGGAAGGACAGCGTCGGGCCCAGGTGGTTGCCCTCGGCCGTGTGGTTGTAGACCACGTCCAGGATCACCTCGATCCCGGCCTCGTGCAGCGCCCGGACCGCCGACTTGAACTCCAGGACCTGCTGACCGCGGTCGCCCCAGGAGGCGTACGCGTTGTGCGGGGCGAAGAAGCCGATGGTGTTGTAGCCCCAGTAGTTGTTCAGGCCCATGTCGACCAGCCGGTGGTCGTTCACGAACTGGTGGACCGGCATCAGCTCCAGGGCCGTGACGCCCAGCCCCGTCAGATGGTCGATGACGGCCGGGTGCGCGAGGCCCGCGTAGGTGCCGCGGAGCTCCTCCGGCAGGTCCGGGTGGCGCATGGTCAGGCCCTTCACATGGGCCTCGTAGATCACCGTGTGGTGGTACTCGGTGCGCGGCCGCCGGTCGTCGCCCCAGTCGAAGTACGGGTTGATCACCACCGAGGTCATGGTGTGCGGCGCCGAGTCCAGGTCGTTGCGCTTGTCGGGGTCGCCGAAGTGGTAGCCGTACACCTCCTCGCCCCAGCGCACCGACCCGCTGACCGCCTTCGCGTACGGGTCGAGCAGCAGCTTCGCCGAGTTGCAGCGCAGCCCGCGCCCGGGGTCGTACGGGCCGTGCACCCTGAAGCCGTAGCGCTGTCCCGGCATCACGCCGGGCAGGTACGCGTGCCGGACGAAGGCGTCGCTCTCCCGCAGCTCCACCGCCGTCTCCGAGCCGTCGTCGTGCAGCAGACACAGCTCCACTCGGTCCGCGGCCTCCGTGAACACCGCGAAGTTGGTCCCGGCGCCGTCGTACGTGGCACCGAGCGGATACGCCTCTCCAGGCCAGACCTGCATGAAGTCGACTCTTCCAGGTGTCTCTCGCGCCCGGGGGCGCCTTGGTCATGAGTCTGCCCGAAAGTAATGGAACCCCATGTGACTTACACCCCTCTTACCCGGCGACCAGTGCACACAGCGACCCATGTGGCGAAGTGTGCCGAATCAGTGGGGCATACACGTACTCCCTGTGACAAAGGGGGAGTAGGGGGAAGATGTGCGCAAGATAGTGCACCGCCATCTGGGCAAGGTGGTGGCCGGTGCGGGCCTGGCGGTGGCGGGGACCGCCGTGATGATCGGGATCACCCTGCCGGGTACGGCGGGGGCGAACGAGTCGGGAGGGAGCGACGGGACCGGCACGGCCGCCGCGCAGGACGCGGGGCAGGGGCCGGGCGCCGTCAGGCCGGGCGTGGTGGAACAGGCGCCCGCCGAGGGGAAGAAGGGCACGGGCAGTGACCCGCTGACCGACGACGAGACCAGGCGCGTCGAACAACTCGCTCTGACCCAGCAGATGTTCAGCGCCGGGAAGAACGCCGAGGGTGCGCGCGGCCCGGAGCGGATCAGCGTCGACCTCGCCGAGCCGAACGCGGACGAACTGGACAGCTCGAACGCGCCGCGCCGCGCGGACGTCACGTTCTACGACTACAAGAGCGACGCTCTGATCACCCGGACCGTCAACCTCGACACCGGCAAGGTCGAGCAGACCACCAGCCGGCAGGGCGTCCAGCCGCCGCTCAGCCACGACGAGAATGTCGAGGCGCTCAAGCTGCTGATCGCGGACCCGCTCGGCGCCGGCCTCAAGGCGGACTTCAAGGACGCCACGGACCAGCAGTTGACCGACCCCGAGCAGCAGCTGCTGCTCAACAGCGCGGTCTACCGCGCCACTCCGGGCGCCCAGCCCGCCGCGCTCGACAAGTGCGGCGAACACCGCTGCGTGCGGCTCTTCCCGAAGGTCAAGAACGGGCCGTGGATCGACGCCAGGTCGCTCATCGTCGACCTGAGCGCGCGCAAGGTCGTGAAGCTCGGCCGCTGAGCCGGACTCCGTTCGCTCTTCCACTCCGAATCTCCCGTACCAGGAGTCACTTCGTCATGCACCCGAACAGAATCAGCCGCGCCCGCAGGACGGCCGCCGTGGGCCTGTCCGTGGCCGCGCTGGCGGCCGGCGCGACCACGGCGGCCGGACCCGCCGTCGCCCAGCCCAAGAAGGCCGCCGTGGCCGCCGCCGACTGCTCCGCCGCCTACCGCATCGAGCAGAAGCTCTCCACCGGCACCACCTGGCGGATGTGCTGGCGCTACGACAGCAAGGCCGGACTGGTCCTGGAGCACATCTCCTACCAGCCCAAGGGCGAGGCCGCGCCCATCAAGGTCCTCTCCAGCGCCCGGCTCGCCCAGATCGACGTCCCCTACGACGACGGCAGCGTCGAGTACGACGACCTGACCGGCTTCGGCTTCGCCCAGGGCCTGGTGCCGCTCGACACCGCCGAGTGTCCCGGCGGCACCATCAAGACCGTCAAGGTCCCCGACGCCTGGGACCCGGCCCACCCGAACGTCAACGGCCTGTGCACCACCACCCGTTCGCGCGGCCACGCGTACCGGATGCAGGCCGACACCGGCAACCGGGTGTACCAGCAGCAGGGCAAGGACCTGCTGATCTACACCGTCAACAAGGTCGGCTGGTACGAGTACATGACCGAGTGGCGGTTCCAGGACGACGGCACGATCAACATGAACGTCGGCGCCACCGGCAGCCTCTCGCCGGGCGACTACGACGCCGGCGACGGCCGCGGCTGGCCCATCGGCAAGGGCGCCCACGCCTACGCCACCAGCCACAGCCACAACGTCTTCTGGAAGCTGGACTTCGACCTCGACGGCTCCTCCAAGAGCCGCATCGAGCAGTACGACTCGGTGGTCAGCCCGCCGGCGCGCGG
This sequence comes from Streptomyces sp. NPDC048277, assembly GCF_040652235.1. NCBI lineage: Bacteria > Bacillati > Actinomycetota > Actinomycetes > Kitasatosporales > Streptomycetaceae > Streptomyces > Streptomyces sp. NPDC048277. The sequence continues at coordinate 267,261 of NZ_JBEZLQ010000009.1, read as the reverse complement.
CCAGGAGGCGCCGAGCAACAAGACCACCCGGACCAATGTCACCAAGGAACTCGCCGGTGACTCCAAGAACATGCGCTGGTGGCGCGTGGTCAGCACGGCCGGCAAGAACAAGGACGGGCACGCCCGTTCCTACGAGATCGTCCAGGGCGCCACCAACAAGTACCCGGGTCACGGTTTCACCAAGCACGACGTCTACTTCACCCAGTACGACAAGTGCGAGCAGTTCGCCAGCAACAACCCGGGCTGCGCGAACGGCCACCCGAAGAACGTCGACGGGTTCGTCAACGGGCAGACCCTCACCAACCCCGTGGTCTGGGTGAACGTCGGCTTCCACCACATCGCGCGCGACGAGGACCAGCAGCCGATGCCGGTCCACTGGCAGGGCTTCTCCATCGCCCCACGTGACGTCACCGCTATGAATCCGCTCACTCCGGCCGCCCTCGCCGATCAGAACGGACAGCCCGGAAACGGTAGTTGAGAAACGACCTGTCCATCCGGCTGCACCGCCGACCGCTCCCGGAGTACCCTTCCTTGATCGTTGGCACAGGGAGAGCTCGGGGGAGCGGAAGGCGGTGCACGGGTGGGCTCGGGAGGCCTGGAGCTGCCCCCTGGTGACGAGGGTCACGAGGGAAACTCCACAGACGTCCCGCCCGGCGCGGTGTCCCTGGCCCGGCCGATGGACGCCACGGGCTCCATCGGGCCGGAGCTGGAGTGGGACGCCGACGCCTGGCTCGAGGTGCGTACGCGCGCCCAGCGGGCCGGCCGGGCCTACATCTGGCTGAACCTCGTCGAACAGCGGCTGCGCGCCGTCGTGGCCGCCGTGCTGCGGCCCATCTACGAACCCGTCCACGGCGACGAGTGGGTGATCGCCGCGGCCGGACCCGCCGGTCAGGAGTGGGTCCAGCGGGCGGCCGCCGTCCGCGAGGTCAGCCGCCGCAAGGGCTATCTGCTCGACCCGGCCGACGACAACGTGCTCAGCTTCCTCACCCTCCCGCAGCTGCGCGAGCTGATGGTGCAGCACTGGCCCTGCTTCGAGCCGTACTTCGACGAGCGCCGGGACGTCGAACTCGCCCTGGACGAGCTGGAGGTGACGCGCAATGTCGTCTCCCGCAACCGCGCGCTCTCCGAGGCCGTCCTCAACCAGGCCGAACGTGCCTCCGCCCGGCTCCTGGAGATGCTCGGCACGGGCGGCGACGTGCCCTCCGCGCGCCGCCTGCCGGTGGACGCGGTGGAGGACCTGGTCGGCGACCGCTACGCGGACGTCGTCGCCGTCCACCCCGACCGGGTCCGCCTCATGCGCCAGTTCCCGGCCGAGGACCTCTTCGCCGGCGCCCGCCGCCTGGACGCCATCGGCATCGGCCTCAACCTGCTCGTGCAGAACTTCTCCGGCCGCCGCCTGATCCGCCTCGCCGAGACCGGCTGCCGGGTCCGCCTCCTCTTCCTCAACCCCGCCTCCAGCGCGGTCAAGCGCCGCGAGCGCGAACTCGGGATGAAAAGGGGCGAACTGAGCCGCTCGGTCGAGATGAACATCCTGCACATGCGCCGGGTCCGCTCCCGGCTGCGCGACCCGGCCGCCTTCGAGATCCAGGTGTACGACGACACCCCGCGCTTCTCCGCCTACCTGGTGGACGGCGACGGCGCCGACGGCATCGCGATCATCCAGTCCTATCTGCGCGGGGCGCGGGGGATGGAGTCGCCGGTGCTGGTGCTGCGCAACGGCAGCAAGGTGGTCAAGTCGGACGATGTCGTGGAAACAGGACTCTTCCCGACGTATCGCGAGGAGTTCGAGACGGCTTGGGCGGATTCGCGCCCGGTGTCCTGAGGGCTGTGCCGCAGGTCTGCGCCACGGTAAGCGGAACGCGGTCCTCTGATTGTCAGTGGCGCATGCGAGGGTGGAGACCACTGGGGGAAAGCACCACCAAGAAGGGGGGCCGCCCATGGGCTGGCACCAGGAGCTCCTGATCGGCTTCGACCTGGAGACGACAGGTACGGATCCGCACCAGGCGCGGATCGTCACGGGGGCCGTGATCGAGGTCAGGGCCGGGCAGGAACTCGGCCGCCGCGAGTGGCTGGCCGATCCGGGCGTGGAGATCCCGGCGGACGCGGTGGCGGTGCACGGCATCAGCAACGAGCGGGCGGCGGCCGAGGGCCGGCCGGCCGACCAGGTCGCGGACGCCCTCGCGGACGTCCTCACCGGCTACTGGAAGACGGGTGTCCCGGTCGTCGCCTACAACGCGACCTTCGACCTCACCCTCCTCTCGGCGGAACTGCGCCGCCATGGACTCCCGTCCCTCTCCGACCGCCTCGGCGGCCCCGACCCCGCGCCGGTCATCGACCCGTACACCATCGACCGCCGGGTCGACCGCTACCGCCGCGGCAAGCGCAACCTCGAAGCGGTCTGCGCCGAGTACGGCATCACCCTCACGGCCGCGCACAACGCCTCCGCCGACGCCCTCGCCGCGGCCCGCCTGGCCCGCGCGATAGCCGACCGCCACCCGAAGATCGCGGCGCTGGGACCGGCGGAGCTGCACCGGTGCCAGGTGGAGTGGTACGCGGAGTGGGCGGCGGACTTCCAGAGCTTTCTGCGCCGCAAGGGAGAGGTCGACGCGGTGGTGGACGGGGCGTGGCCGTTGCGGGAGCTGGCCGAAGCGGTCTGAGTGCCGGGCCGGTCGGGTGGTTCGTTCCGTGCGGGCCGGTGGGGGCCGGTCGCGCAGTTCCTCGCGCCCCTTTGGGGCGTTGGGGCGCGACGGCTGAGTCAGAAGGGATACCACCGCACCGACTCGTCGCCCTCCCGTAGCGACGCGACGCGGCGTTCGAACTCCGCCAGTGCCTTCGGGTTGCTCGGGGCGTGCTGGGCGACCCACGCGCAGCTCGCCGTTTCCCGGGCCCCGCGCAGCACACCGCACCCCTCCCACTCGCGCACGTCCCACCCGTAGGCCTCCGTGAACGAGTCGTAGGCCTCGGCCGGCATCCCGTACCGGTCCCGGGACAGTGCCATGACGACCAGGTCGTGTTCGCGCAGGTCCGACGAGAAGGTCTCCAGGTCGACCAGCACCGGCCCCTGCGGGCCGACGTGCACATTGCGGGGCAGCGCGTCCCCATGGATCGGCCCCGGCGCCAGACGCGGCGTCAGCGCGGCCGCGGCCGCCGCGAAGCCGTCCCGGCGCTCCCGCAGATACGCCGCGTCGGCGGGGTCGATCGCCTCGCCGGCCAGCCGCAGCCAGCGTTCCACCCCGCCCAGCAACTCCCGGGGCGGCAACGCGAAGGAAGGAGAGGGCAGTGCGTGCACGATCCGCAGCAGTTCGGCCAGATCCCGCGGCTCGGCCGGCCGCACCGGATCCGCCAGCCGGTGCCACACGGTCACCGGGTGACCCCCGACGAGCCGTGCCTTCGGCTCGGCGGCCCGTACCGCCGGTACGCCCGCCTCCGCCAGCCACCCCGCGATCTCCAGCTCGCGCCGGGCCCGGTCCAGCAGTTCGGCGTCCCGGCCCACCTTCACCACCAGGTCCCCGGCGGCGAACACCGCGTTCTCCCCCAGGGCCAGGAGCGAGGCGTCGGCCGCCGCACCGGGCAGCACACCCGCCGCGGCCAGTACGTCCCGTGCCCTTGCCTCGTCCATCGTCCGCCTCCGTGTCCGTTCCCGGCGCCCGCGCGCCCGCCGCTGTGCGGCTGCACACGGCGTCGTCTTCTCGCCATCCGGCGGTCAGTCTCGCATCCACGGAGGTCGGACCGGGTGCGCGGTGCCTTGACGGGACCACTGGCCTTCACGACCATGTCCAGGCCCGACCGGGCCGCGCAAAGGGGGATGACGTGGCATTGGTTACCGATGTGGCGACCACCGGCCGGCCGGCCGCCGCACGTGTCACCGACCGCGGCGCCTGGTTCCTGGTGCTGCCCGCCCTGATCCCCATCCTGGTGCTGAGCGTGGGCCCGCTGCTCTACGGGATCCTGCTGGCGTTCACCGACGCCCAGTCCGGCCGGACCGCGGCGACCCGGTGGATCGGCGGCCTCAACTTCCAGGACCTGCTGCACGACACCCTCTTCTGGGAGTCGTTCCGGATCGGTCTGGTCTGGGCGGTCGGCGTGACCGTGCCCCAGTTCCTGCTCGCGCTCGGCCTGGCTCTCCTCCTCGACCAGGAGTTACGCCTGCGCGGGCTCGCCCGCGCCCTCGCGATCGTGCCCTGGGCGATGCCCGAGGTCGTGGTCGGCATCGTGTGGCGCCTTGTCTACAACCCGGACGCGGGCGTCCTCAACGAGACGCTGCACGACCTCGGCCTCGGCGACGGGAGGGACTGGCTCAGCGGCCTCGCCACCGCCCTGCCCGCCGTGATCGTCGTCGGCGTCTGGGCCGGGATGCCCCAGACCACGGTCGCCCTGCTCGCCGGACTCCAGAACACCCCGCGCGAACTGCACGAGGCCGCCGCGGTGGACGGCGCGGGCGCCTGGCGCCGCTTCCGCACGGTCACCTGGCCCGCCCTCAGACCGATCGCCCTGGCCATCACCGCGCTCAACCTCATCTGGAACTTCAACTCCTTCGCCCTGGTCTATGTGCTGACCAACGGCGGCCCCGGCGGCAAGACCCGGCTGCCGATGCTGTTCTCCTACGAAGAGGCCTTCCGCTACGGCCAGTTCGGGTACGCGGCCGCGATGGGATGCGTGATGGTCGCCGTGATCGCGATGCTCCTGGCCGCCTTCCTGGCGGGCCGGCTCAGGGGAGGCGAGGACGCGTGAGGACCCGTACCGCGGCCCGCGCCGGCCAGTACGCGGCCCTGCTCGCCTACCTCGTCTTCCTGGCCTTCCCGCTCCTCTGGCTGCTCTCCACGGCCTTCAAGTCCCCGCAGGAGCTCGGCAGTCTGCATCCCACCTGGATCCCCCGGCACCCCACCCTGGCCAACTTCCGCCAGGCCTTCGACGAACAGCCGCTGCTGCGCGCCGGCCTCAACTCCCTGCTGGCCGCGCTCGGCGCCGCCGTGATCGCCGTACTCCTCGCGACCCCGACGGCGTACGTCATGGCCCGGCGCCGCACCGCGCTCTCCCGGGCGGCCACCGGCTGGGTGGTGGTCAGCCAGGCGTTCCCGTTCGTGCTGGTGATCATCCCGCTGTTCCTGGTGCTGAAGAACCTGCGGCTGATCGACTCCCTCTTCGGACTGGTGATGGTGTACGTGGTGTGGGCGCTGCCGTTCGCGCTGTGGATGCTCGTCGGCTACGTCCGGGCGGTGCCCGTCGAGTTGGAGGAGGCGGCGGCCGTCGACGGGGCCGGGCGGCTGCGGACCCTGGTGTCGGTGACGGCACCGCTGCTGGCACCCGGGATCGTGGCGACCGGGCTGTTCGCCTTCGTCACCGCGTGGAACGAGTTCTTCTTCGCGCTGGTGCTGCTGAAGACCCCGGAGAAACAGACCCTGCCGGTCGTCCTCACCCACTTCATCGGCGCGGAGGGCGTGGCCGACCTGGGCCCGCTCGCGGCGGCCGCCTTCCTGGCCACCCTGCCCTCGCTGCTCGTCTTCGCACTCGTGCAGCGGCGGATCACGGGCGGGATGCTCGCCGGGGCGGTGAAGAGCTGATGCGCACCAGGCTCACCACGGCACTCGTCGTCGCCTTCCTCCTGCTGGTCGCGGGATGCTCGGGAACCGCCCGGAAAGGCGGCCCGATCACCCTCCGCTTCCAGTCCCTGGCCTGGCAGGAGGAGTCGGTCGCCGCCAACAAGGAGCTGGTGAAGGAGTGGAACGCCACCCATGCCGACATCAAGGTCGAGTACGTGCAGGGCAGCTGGGACAGCGTCCACGACCAGCTGCTCACCTCCTTCGAGGGCGGTGAGGCCCCGGACGTCATCCACGACGCCTCCGACGACCTCGCGGACTTCGCCTACGGCGGGTACCTCGCCGACCTGACCGACCTGCTGTCCGCCCGGCTCAAGTCCGACATACCGCAGCGCAGTTGGGAGGCGGCGACCTTCGGCGGCGGTGTCTACGGCGTGCCGTTCCTGCAGGAGCCGCGCGTACTGATCGCCAACACGGCCTGGCTCGCCACGTCCGGCGTGCGCATACCCACCCCCGAACACCCCTGGACCTGGGCCGAGTTCAGACAGGTCACCAAGCGGCTCAGCGGCGACGGCAGGTACGGCGTGGCCTGGCCGCTCAAGGAGCCCGTCTCCGCCACGCTCAACCTGTCGCTGTCGGCGGGCGGACAGCTCTTCCACCGGGGCGCGGACGGCAAGGTGACCGTGCGCTTCGAGGCCGCCGACCAGGTCGTGCCGCGCACGATCCACGACCAGGTCGACGTCGACCACAGCGCACCGGGTTCGACGCTGGGCAGCGGGGGCTCGGACACCCTGCCGGGCTTCTTCGGCGGCAGGTACGCGATGGTCCCGCTCGGCTTCTCCTACCGCCAGCAGATCGTCCAGCAGGCGCCCAAGGGCTTCGGCTGGGAGGTGCTCCCGGCCCCGGCCGGCGCCGACGGGCTCGCGCAGGGCGTCAGCCCGCAGACGCTGTCCATCGCCGAGGACAGCCCGCACAAGAAGGAGGCGGCGGAGTTCGTCGACTTCCTGCTCCGGCCGGGGAACATGGTCCGGCTCGCCCTCGGCGACTGGATGCTGCCCACCGGCACCCAGGCCCTGCGGGACCCCGCCCTGCACACCGCGAAGTACGGCTGGGCCACCGGCACCGCCCTCGCCGGGCACCTCGGGCCGGCCCCCGCCCAGACGGTCCGCGGCTACCCCGAGTGGAAGGACAAGGTGGCCACCCCGGCACTCCAGGAGTACTACAGCGGCGCCATCGGCCTCGACGAACTCCGCAACCGTCTGGAGAAGGACGGCAACCTGGTGCTGGCCCGCTACCAGCGCTGAGCGCGCCGGCAAGCACGACGCAGGGCCCGTCGGCTCCTGCGGAGACCGACGGGCCCTGCGTCAAAGGGTGTTACCAGGACTCAGACGGGCAGCCGGTCCTGCTCGTCGCGCCTCGTCGGTGCCACCGGCTCCGGCGACTCGTCGTGGGTCATGTCCGGCAGCCACCGCAGCCAGCTGGGCAGGTACCAGTTGCGCTCGCCGAGCAGGGACATCACCGCCGGGAGCAGCACGCCCCGGATGATCGTCGCGTCGATGAGGACCGCGGCCGCCAGGCCCACGCCCATCTGCTTCATGGACTGCATGGACAGGGTGCCGAAGATCGCGAACACGGCGACCATGATGACGGCGGCGCTGGTGACGACCCCGGCCGTGGTGACCACCCCGTGCTGGATCGCGTCCTTCGTGGACCGGCCGCGCAGCCGGGCCTCGCGGATCCGGGAGACCACGAACACGTGGTAGTCCATCGACAGGCCGAACAGGATCACGAAGAGGAACAGCGGCAGCCAGGTGACGATCGCGCCGACGCCCTCCGCGCCGACCAGCGAGGCACCCCAGCCGTGCTGGAAGACGGCGACCAGGATGCCGTAGGCCGCGCCCACCGAGAGCAGGTTGAGCAGGATCGAGGTGATCGCGACCGTGAGGGAGCGGAAGGACAGCAGCATCAGGAGGAAGGCGAAGACGACCACGAAGGCGAAGACCGGGACGACCGAGCCGAGCAGCTGGTCGTTGAAGTCCTGGTTGCCCGCGACGTTCCCGGTGATCGGCGCCTGCACGCCGTCGACCTTGCCGAGGGTGGCCGGCCGGACCTCGTCGCGCAGCTTCTCCAGGCTCTTGCCGGCCTTGTCCAGGTCGGAGCCGCCGACCAGCGGTACGGAGATCAGGGCGACGTTCCGGTCGTCGTGCAGCTTGATCTGGACCGGGCCGCGCGAGGCCCCCGAACTGATCGCCCGCTCCTTGAAGTTCGTCAGTGCCCGCCTGACCTCGGGGGCGTTGATGTCCTTCGCCCGGACGACCACCTCGGCGGGCTCGGAGCCGCCGGGGAAGGCCTGGTTGACCCGGTCGTAGGTCCCCACGATCGGCAGCGAGTGGCCGAACTCCTGGTCCAGGGTGAGCTGCGAGGTCTTCATGCCGAGGGCGGGGGCGGCGACCGCGAGCAGCGCGCCGACCGCGACGACCACCGAGACCAGCGGCCTGGCGAGCACGCCCCGCAGGACGGCCGTCCAGAACCGGCTCTCGGCGGGACCCTGAGCGCGCTTGCGGCGCAGGAAGGGGAGACGGCCCTTCTCGACCCGTTCGCCGAGCAGGGAGAGCAGCGCGGGCAGGACGGTCACGGAGCCGACCATGGCGACCGCGACGACCATCAGGGAGGCCAGGCCCATCGCCTCGAACTCGGGGAGGCCGGTGAACAGCATGCCCGCCATCGCCACGCAGACCGTGACACCGGAGACGATGATCGCCCGGCCGCTGGTGGCGGCGGCGATCCTGAGCGCGGCGCCCGCGGACCGGCCGGCCTCCCGCTCCTCGCGTTCCCGGCGCAGGTAGAACAGGCAGTAGTCGACGCCGACCGCCATGCCGACCAGCAGCATCACGGAGTTGGCGGTGTCGCTCATCGGCTGCAGGTGGCTGACGATCCCCATCAGGCCCATCGTCGCCATGATCGCGGTGACGGCCAGACCGACCGGGAGCAGTGCGGCCACCAGCGCGCCGAAGGCGATCAGCAGGATGCCGAAGGCCACCGGCACGGCGGAGTACTCGGCCCGCTGGAAGTCGTTGCCGAAGGCGTCGGAGTACTGCTTGTTCATGCTGGCGCCGCCGATCTCCTCGATCCGCAGCGAGCCATGCGCCTTCTGTACCCCGGCCACCGCGTCCAGCACCGGCTCGACCCGGTCGGCGGCCGTCGCCGCGTCGCCGCGCATGTCGAACTGGACCAGCGCGCTGCGCCCGTCCTTCGAGATCGTGCCCGTGGTGTACGGCGAGGTGACGTCCGTGACCCTGCCGGTGCCGCCGACCGCCTTCACGACGTCCGCGACGGCGGCCTTGAACTCGGCGTCCGCGGACGTGACCGAGCCGTCCCTGGCCTGGATCAGGACCGTCTCCCCGGCCGGCTCCTTGATCCCCGCGTCGTCGATGATCTTCGCGGCGGTGTGGGTCTCGCCCTTGAGCTGGTCGCTCTCGTCGACGTCGACCCGGCCGGCCGCCGAACCGAGTCCCATCGCCAGGACGACGAACAGCACCCATATGCCGACGGCTGCCCAGCGGTGCCGGGCACTCCAGCCGCCGGCCCGGGCCGCCAGGCCCCGCACCCGCGTCTCTCCGTTCCCCATGACGGGATCCATGACGGGATCGCCCCCCTCGTGTGCGGTGACGGCCCCGGCCGCCACGACTTCTTCACGACGTGCTTCGTTCGATTCGAAGGTATGGGCCGGATAAGGCCGACTCGTCGTGCTGCCCGGTGAAGTGCGGCGGCCGGCTCTCGTCGCCGAGGAGGATGTCGGGCCCCTACATCTATCGCCCCGTCTAGGGGGTGATCATCAGGGCTGTCCCTTCCGACGACAGGGGTCCTCTTTGTGATTACAGAACCTTGTTGAACAAGTCACAGGTGCGTGTAGGAGTTGATCCGGGCCGGTCCGATCGGCCAGAGTTTCGGGCAGTCCGGGTTGCCCGGCGCGGCCGTCGTGCCCACCCCCACGGGGCACGACGGCCGTTCTAAGCTGTTCGAGTGACGACGTATGCGGCGCTGCTGCGCGGGATCAACGTGGGCGGCAAGAAGAAGCTTCCGATGGCCGAGCTGCGCGCACTGATGGCCGGTCTCGGGTACGACTCCGTGCAGACCTATCTGCAGAGCGGGCAGGCCGTCTTCGCCTCCGGCCACGGGGACGCGGAGTCCCTGGCCGTCGAACTGGCCGGGGCGATCGAGGAGCGGTTCGGCTTCTCCGTCGACGTGCTCGTCCGCGACCACGCCTATCTGAAGGCGATCGCCGAGGCCTGCCCGTTCCCGGCCGCCGAACTGGAGGGCAAGCAGCTGCACGTCACCTACTTCTCCGGGCCGGTCGCCCCGGAGCGCTTCGCGGACGTCGACCCGGCCGTGCACCTCCCGGAGGAGTTCCGCCTGGGCGACCGCGCGCTGTACCTGTACGCCCCGGACGGCCTCGGCCGCTCCAAGCTGGCGGAGGCGCTGTCCCGGCCCCGGGTCAACAAGGGGCTGATCGCCACGACCCGGAACTGGAACACGGTCGTCAAACTGGTGGAGCTGACCACCCCGGGGGCGTGACCTTCCGCGGCCCAAGATCTCAACCGCTCCGATGAATCAAGGGAGTTGGCCGGTTCGTCGCGGGCAATCCCGTCGCATTCATTGACTCGGGCATCCAAGTGCTCCTACCTTTCCCGGCGTTGGGTACAGGCTGATCCCACGGGAGGGACAACATGCCCACGCACCGAAGAGCTGCCCTGGTCACCTTCGCCGCCGCCGTTCTCACCCTCGCCACCCCGGGGCTCGCCGCCCCCGCCCCGGCGGCCGTAGCCGCGGCCTCCTCCGACGTCTATGTCTCACCCACCGGCGACGACCACGCCGACGGCACCGCCCGCCACCCCGTCCGCACCCTGGACCGCGCCCGCGACCTGGTCCGGGCCAGGGTCGCCGGGCTGCGGGCCGACCTCACCGTGCACCTCGCCCCGGGCACCTACCGCCGTACGAAGCCCCTCGTCCTCGACGCCCGGGACTCCGGAGCCAACGGCCACCGGGTGATCTGGCAGGGCAGCGGCGACGGCACCCTGGTCAGCGGCGGCCGCCGGGTGACCGGCTGGCAGCGGGTGCCGGGCCGGGCCGGGCTGTGGTCCGCGCCCGCGCCCCAAGGGCTCGCCGACACCCGGCAGTTGTACGTGGACGGGGTGCGGGCGCAGCGGGCCCGCGGAGCCGTTCCGGTGACGCTCACCCAGACCGGCACCGGCTACACCGCCTCCTCGGACACGATCGCGCACTGGAAGCACCCCGCCGACGCCGAGTTCGTATACACCAGCGGTGAAGCCCTCTGGAACATCGAGCGCAACGGGCTCGGCCAGTGGACCGAGCCGCGCTGCCGTATCGCCGCCGCCGAGGGCACCACGATCACCATGACCCAGCCCTGCTGGGACAACTCCAACAAGCGGGTGGAATTCCCCGACATCCCCGGCCGCACCGTCAGCATGGTCGGCCCGGGCAAGCTCACCAACGGCGGCAAGCCGTCGTACGTCGAGAACGCCTACGAACTCCTCGACCAGCCCGGCGAGTGGTACCTCGACCGGAGCGCCCACCGGGTCTACTACCTGCCCCGCAAGGGCGAACACCTGGCCGGCGCCGACGTCGAGGCCGCCGCGGCCGAGAAACTCGTCGAGGGGCGGGGCACGGCGGACGCGCCCGTGCACGACATCGCCTTCCGCGGCATCGAGTTCGGGTACGCCACCTGGCTGACCCCGTCCACCCCCGAGGGCTTCTCCGAGATCCAGGCCGGCTACACCGTCACCGGGGACCAGGGCTGGGCCACCCAGGGGCTGTGTCAGTACGTGGCGGGCGGCACCTGCCCGTTCGCGTCCTGGACGAAGATGCCGGGCAACGTGACGTTCGCGTACGGGCGGCACATCGAGTTCGCCGACGACGTCTTCGCCCATCTCGGCGCGTCCGGACTGGAGTTGGGGGCGGGGTCGGCGGACTCCACCGTCAGCGGGAGCGTCTTCACCGACATCTCCGGGAACGGCGTCGAGATCGGCGGGGTCGACGGGCAGACCCCCGCCTCCGGCGTCCAGGTGACGGACAACCACCTCTACGGGCTGCCCCGCGAGTACCACGGCGGGGTCGCGATCCTCAACGGCTACACCGAGCACGACACCATCGCCCACAACCAGATCGACCATGTCGGCTACTCGGCCGTCTCCATGGGCTGGGGCGGCTGGCCCGACAAGATCGGCGACGCGGCCACCCCGAACCCCAGCCACGACAACGCCGTACGGAACAACCTGATCTTCGACTACATGCAGATGCTCGACGACGGCGGCGGCGTCTACACCCAGGGTCTGACCGGCACCTCCATGACGGACGGCGAGCAGGTCACCGGGAACGTCATCCACGACCAGTGGGGCCTCGGCAAGAACGTCTACACCGACAACGGCTGCACCTACGAGACCGTCGAGGGCAACGTCCTCTACCACGCCTCCTACGCCAACGTGGCCTCCCGGCACACCGACTACCGCGACGGCCTCGGCAACAACGACCCGACCCTGGTCAAGGGCAACTGGTGGGAGGAGGGCACCGCCGACGGCGACAGCAAGGGACTGGTCACCACCGGGAACACGATCATGACGGGACTGTCCGACGTACCGTCGGACGTCCTCGGCAACGCGGGACTCGAGCCCTCCTACCGGCACCTCCTCGACCGCCGGACCGGCGCCCTCTCCGTCCCCGAGGCACCCTCCCGGGTCGGGACCGCCACGGCCGGTGCCGACGCGCTGTGGGTGACCTTCAACCCGGCCTTCGCGGACGGCGGTTCACCGGTGACCGGCTACACCGCCCGGGCCTACGACGCGACAGGCAGCCAGGTCGCCGAACAGAGCGTCTCCGCAGCCGAGTTCAAGCGGACCGCCCTGATACGCCTCGGCGTTGCCGCGGGCGGCCCGGTCACCGTCACGGTCACCGCCCGCAACGCCCAGGGCGAGAGCGCCCCCTCGCTCGCCTCGGCGCCGCTGGCCCCGACCGCCGCGACCACCCTCCCGGCCGCACCGACCGCCCCCAAGCTCCGCACGTCGGCCACCGCGGCCACCCTCGCCTGGACCCCGCCGACCGACACCGGCGACGCCAGGGTGACCGGCTACCGGGTGACCGTCTCCGACGGCCGTGCCCCGATCGACGTCACCGGGCGGGACGTGCTGGTGACCCAGCCCTCGGCCAAGGGCATGTTCCGGGTGATCGGCGCGCTGGAACCCGGCACGGCCTACACCGTGACCGTCGCAGCCGTCACCGCGGCCGGCGTCGGACCCGCGGCGACGGTCACCGCGACCACCCGATCAACTGCCCAATAAGGACAAGTCGTTGGGAAACTGAACCGGTAAAGCCCCAGGTGTGACACCTTCGCCGCATCGGACGCTGAAGTAAGAGCCGGCCACGGCAGGAAGGCTCGCGAGAGCCCCGCCGTAGGCCGGCCGTTCGCGGTCCGACGCCACAGGGGAGCGCCGGACCGCGAACCCTGATCTGTTCAGGCCCCGACGGCCGCCAGCGCCGGGCGCCGCGCGGCGTCGTACCGCTGCAGCAGGACCCGGGCCACCTCCGGCGCCGGGCCGAGCACCTCGGCCAGGACGTCCGCCTCAGCCGCGCCCCGGGCGATCCGGTCGGGCAGGAAGCCGGGAGCCAGGACGTACGGGGCCACGGCCACCCGGGCACAGCCCAGCTCCCGGAGTTCGCGTACCGCGTCCTCGGTGCGGGGGAGGGATGCGGAGGCGAACGCAGGCCGCACGGCGCACCAACCGGTGTGCCGCCACTCCCGCGCGATGTCTGCGATCACTGCGATCGCCTCCGGGTCGGAGGACCCCGCCGAGGCCAGCACGACCCCGGTCGAGGACTTGTCGGCGGGGGTCAGCCCCGCCTCGTACAACCGTCGTTCGAGGGCCGACAGCAGCAACGGGGACGGGCCCAGTACCTCCGCCTGCCGGATCCGCAGCTGCGGCGGCGCGTCCCGCAGGACCGCCGGGATGTCGGCCTTCGCGTGGAACGCGCGGGTGAGCAGCAGCGGCAGCGCCACGACATCCCGTACGCCCTCCGCCGCCAGTGACTCCAGCGCTCCGTGCACGGACGGGATGTTGAAGTCCAGGAAGCCGGTCTCCACGCGCAGCCCGGGCCGCAGCGACCGTACCCGCCGTACCAGGGCGTGCACGGTCGCGGCGTGCCGCGGATCGCGGCTGCCGTGGGCGATGACGAGGAGAACCGGCTTGCTGTACATGGACCTCAGCTCTTCACCAGCAGCCCGCGGCTGCGCAGTACCCACCGCTCCAGCGGGCTGAAGATCAGCAGGTCGATCGCGATGCCGACGAACAGGATCAGGATGATGGCCTCGAACACCATGGCCATGTCGCTGGCGGTGCGCGCGTTCTCCAGCAGCTGGCCGAGGCCCACGCCGAGGTCGGGGAAGCTCGCGATGATCTCCGCCGCCATCAGCGAGCGCCAGGAGAACGCCCAGCCCTGCTTCAGGCCCGCCACATAGCCGGGCAGCGCCGCGGGGAGCACGACGTGCCAGATGCCCTTCACGCCCGTCGCGCCCATGGTGCGTCCCGCCCGCAGGAACAGCGGCGGCACCTGGTCGACGCCGGAGACGAGGCCGTTGGCGATGGAGGGGACCGCGCCGAGCAGGATCACGGCGTACATCATCGAGTTGTTCAGGCCCAGCCAGATCACGGCCGGCGGCACCCACGCCACCGACGGCAGCGACTGGAGGCCGGACAGGATCGGTCCGATCGCCGCCCGCACGAACTTCACCCGCGCCACCAGCAGACCCAGCGGGGTGCCGATGACCAGCGCGAAGAGGAAGCCGAGGAGGCCGCGGCTGACGCTGGTCCAGATGTAACCGAGCAGGTCGCCCTTCAGCCAGGCGTCCTTGAACTCGCTCGCCACGGCACCGGGCGAGGGCAGCTTGGAGGGGTCGTCGACGATGGGGTACAGGATGTACCAGGCGACGACGACCACCGCGAGCGCGATGATCGGCGGCAGGATCTTGTTGACGAAGGTCTGCCGGAGGGTCGGGCGGCTGGTGGTCGCCGTCTCCAGGGCGTCGAGGCCGGCCTCGACACTTCCGGCGTCCTTGGCCGGAGTCGTCTCAGTGCTGGCCATGGCGGCGGATCTCCCCACGCAGTACATCGGTGATCTCAAGGGACAGTTCGGCCACGGGCGCGTCCTCGATACGGCGCGGCTGCGGGATGCCGACCTCCCACTCGCGGGCGATCCGGCCCGGCCGGGAGGACAGCAGGATCACCCGCTGGGCGAGCCGCACCGCCTCGCGCACGTTGTGCGTGACGAACAGGACGGAGAGCCCGGTCTCCTCCCAGATCCGGGTCAGCTCGTCGTGCAGCACGTCCCGCGTGATGGCGTCCAGCGCCGAGAACGGCTCGTCCATCAGCAGCAGCTTGCTCTCCTGCGCGAGCGAACGGGCCAGGGCGGCGCGCTGGCGCATACCGCCCGACAGCTCGTGGACGCGCTTGCCGTACGCGCCCTTCAGCCGGACCAGTTCGAGCAGCCGCTCGGCCTTGTCCCGGCGGTCGTTCTTGGGAACTCCCCTGAGCTTGAGGGCGAGTTCGATGTTCTTGCCCGCGGTCAGCCACGGGAAGAGGGCGTGCTCCTGGAACATCAGGGCCGGGCGGCCGTCCGTGGTGATGGCTCCGGCGCTGGGCTTGTCCAGGCCCGCCACCAGGTTCAGCAGCGTGGACTTGCCGCAGCCCGAGGCCCCCAGGAGGGTGACGAACTCACCCGGAGCGACATCGAGGCTGATGTCGTCCAGGACGAGCTGCTGCCCACCCGGAGTCGCGAAGGACTTCGAGACATGCTCAAGGCGTGCCGCGTACTCCACCGACTCGCCGGCCTTGGCGAGTGTCGTGGTCGTGGCCATGGTCGTCACCTCCTGGGGTCCGTCGGTGGGTGTCAGCTGCTGCCGAGACCGGCGTCGTCGACCGTGCTCTCACCCGCGGCCTTGAGGACCTTGTTGAGGAGGGTCAGGTCGTAGATGCCCTTGAGGTTCGGCTTCTCCAGCAGACCGGCCTTGACCGCGTGCTCGGCCTCGGTGTCGAGGGTGGCGGCCAGCGGGTCGTTGGTGATCTGGATCGACGACCACGCCGAGTTCAGGACGGCGTCCGGCAGCGCCTTGCCGGAGTCGATCGCCAGCTGCTTGTTCGCGGCGGCCTTCGCCTGGTCGGGGTTGGCGTTGATCCACTTGTTGGTCTCGACCGAGCCCTTGAGGACCGCCTCGACGACCTTCGGGTGCGCCTTGAGGAACTTCTGCGACACGATGATGTTCGTGATCACGAACTTCTTGTCGGGCCACAGCGTGGACTCGTCGAGGAGCACCTTGCCGCCCTCGGCGACCAGCTTGGACGCGGTCGGCTCCGGCACCCAGGCGCCGTCGATGGAGCCCGCCTTGAACGCGTCCGGGGTGATCTTGTTGTCGGTGCGGACGACCGTGACGTCACCCTTGCCGCTCTGCGCGTCGACCTTCCAGCCCTGGTCGGCGATCCAGTTGAGGAACGCCACGTCCTGCGTGTTGCCCAGCTGAGGCGTCGCGATCTTCTTGCCCTTGACGTCCGCCAGCGACTTGATCTTCTTCGGGTTGACGACCAGCTTCACGCCGCCCGAGGCCGAACCGCCGATGATCTTCAGGTCGGTGCCGTTGGACTTGGTGTAACCGTTGATCGACGGGGAGGGGCCGATCCAGCCGATGTCGATCGAGCCGGAGTTGAGCGCCTCGATCTCGGAGGGCCCGGCGTTGAAGACCGCGTACTTCGCCTGGGTGGCGCCGAGCTCCTTCTGGAAGAAGCCCTTCTGGTTGCCGACCAGCGCGGTCGCGTGGGTCAGGTTGCCGAAGTAGCCGATCTTGACGGTGTCGAGGCCGTCGATCTTCTTGGACCCGGCGGCGACCTTCGTGGTCTCGCTCTTGTCGGACTGGGACCCGTAGCCGCAGGCGGCGAGGGTGAGCAGCGGGAGCGCGGCTATCACCGCGAGGGTACGGCGAACGGCAGTTGAAGCAGGCACGGGAGGTGTTCCTCTCGGAGGCCCGGCGGTCACGGTCTCTCAGGTCGTGGCCGGGAGGTCGGCAGGTCTGCGTCTACGGCGGTGGGGGGTGAGGGCGCGCAAGCGGTGCGCGTACGTCAACGCACACATCGCGCCACCCCGCCCTGCCCGCTGCCGAGCGCGCCGCTGCCCACGCGGCCGCCCTCCTTCGCGAACGTCGAGTAGACGTCGGTCACCGTCATGTCAGAAGTCCCAGCCGTCGTCTTCGGTCTCGTCCTTGACCGGCTCGGGGGACGCGAACGACTCGCCGACCATGCCCGCGGTGAGCGTGGTGCCGTCGGCGGGGTCGATCAGGATGAACGAGCCGGTGCGGCGCGAGTCGGCGTAGGAGTCGACCGGCAGCGGCTCGGCGGTACGGATCTTCACCCGGCCGATGTCGTTGGCGACGAGCTGCCCCGGGTGCGGGTGCAGGGACAGGTCGTCGAGCGTGAGACGGGACGGGATGTCCTTGACGATCGCCTTGACCGTGCGGGTGCCGTGCTTGAGCAGCACCCGGTGCCCGACGGTCAGCGGCTGGTCGGCCACGTGGCAGACGGTCGCCTCGACGTCCTGGGTGGTCGCCGGGGCGTCCTTGGTCGGGACGATCAGGTCGCCGCGCGAGACGTCGATGTCGTCCGTGAGCAGGATGGTCACCGACTGGGTGGTCCACGCCGTGCCGACCGGCTTGCCGAGCAGGTCGATGCCGGAGACCGTCGTCGTACGGCCGGACGGCAGGACCGTGACGGCCTCGCCGACGTGGAAGGAGCCGGCCGCGATCTGGCCGGCGTAGCCCCGGTAGTCCGGGTGTTCGGCGGTCTGCGGGCGGATCACGTACTGCACGGGCAGCCGGGCGTGGCAGTGCGCCAGGTCGTGGCTGACCGGGACGGTCTCCAGGTGCTCCAGGACGGTCGGGCCGCCGTACCAGTCCATGTTCGCGGACGGCTCCACGACGTTGTCGCCGACGAGCGCCGAGATCGGGATCGCGGTGATCTCCGGGACGCCCAGCTCGGTCGCGTACGCCGTGAACTCCTCGGCGATCCCGGCGAAGATGGCCTCCTGGTAGCCGACCAGGTCCATCTTGTTGACGGCGAGGACGACGTGCGGGACGCGCAGCAGCGCGGCGATCGCGGCGTGCCGGCGGGTCTGCTCGACGACGCCGTTGCGGGCGTCGACGAGGACCACGGTCAGCTCGGCGGTGGAGGCACCCGTCACCATGTTGCGGGTGTACTGCACATGGCCGGGCGTGTCGGCGAGGATGAAGCGGCGCTTCGGGGTGGCGAAGTAGCGGTAGGCCACGTCGATGGTGATGCCCTGCTCGCGCTCGGCCCGCAGACCGTCGGTGAGCAGCGCGAGGTCGGGGGCGTCCTGGCCGCGGCTCGCGGAGGCGCGCTCCACGGCCTCCAGCTGGTCGGCGAGGACCGACTTGGAGTCGTGCAGCAGCCGTCCGACGAGGGTGGACTTGCCGTCGTCGACCGAGCCGGCGGTCGCGAAACGCAGCAGGGTCGTCTCGGCGAGGCCGAGTTCCGTGGTGCTGGTGCTCATGTCTAGAAGTACCCCTCGCGCTTGCGGTCTTCCATCGCGGCCTCGGAGAGCTTGTCGTCGGCGCGGGTGGCGCCGCGCTCGGTGAGCCGGGAGGCGGCGATCTCGGTGATCACGGCGTCCAGCGTGCCGGCGTCGGAGTCGACGGCGCCGGTGCAGGACATGTCGCCGACGGTCCGGTAGCGCACCTGCCGCTTCTCGACGGTCTCGCCGCCCTTCGGGCCGCCCCACTCGCCGGCGGTCAGCCACATGCCGTTGCGCTGGAACACCTCACGCTCGTGCGCGAAGTAGATCTGCGGCAGCTCGATGCCCTCGCGGGCGATGTACTGCCAGACGTCCAGTTCGGTCCAGTTGGAGAGGGGGAAGACGCGGACGTGTTCGCCGGGGGCGTGCCGGCCGTTGTAGAGGTTCCACAGCTCGGGGCGCTGGCGGCGCGGGTCCCACTGGGAGAACTCGTCGCGCAGGGAGAACACGCGCTCCTTGGCGCGGGCCTTCTCCTCGTCACGCCGGCCGCCGCCGAAGACCGCGTCGAACTTCTCGCTCTGGATCCGCTCGGTCAGCGGCAGCGTCTGCAGCGGGTTGCGGACGCCGTCCGGACGCTCCTTGAGCACACCCCGGTCGATGTAGTCCTGGACGGAGGCCACGTGCAGCCGCAGTCCGTGCTTCTCGACCGTGCGGTCCCGGTACTCCAGTACCTCGGGGAAGTTGTGCCCGGTGTCCACGTGCAGCAGCGAGAACGGGACGGCCGCCGGGGCGAAGGCCTTGAGCGCCAGGTGCAGCATGACGATGGAGTCCTTGCCGCCGGAGAACAGGATCACCGGCCGCTCGAACTCGCCCGCCACCTCGCGGAAGATATGGACCGCCTCGGACTCCAGCGCGTCCAGGTGGGACACGGTGTACGGGGTGCCCGTGCCCTCCTCGTGGGTCGCCACGGTCGTCGTCATGCCAGTCCCTTCTCGCTCAGCAGGGCGTGCACCGACGCCGCGGACTCCTGCACGGTCTGGTGCTGCGACTCGATCCGCAGATCGGGCGTCTCGGGCTCCTCGTACGGGTCGTCGACGCCCGTCAGGCCGCTCAGTTCACCGGCGGCCTGCTTGGCGTACAGACCCTTCACATCGCGTACGGAGCACACCTCGACCGGGGTCGCCACGTGCACCTCGACATACGCGGTGCCGTTCTCGTCGTGCCGCTTGCGCACCGCCTCGCGGCTGTCCGCGTAGGGGGCGATCACCGGGACGAGGGCCTTGACGCCGTTGCGTGCCAGAAGTTCGGCGACGAAGCCGATGCGCTGCACGTTGGTGTGCCGGTCCTCGCGGCTGAAGCCGAGGCCCGCCGAGATGAACTCGCGGATCTCGTCGCCGTCGAGCACCTCGACGCGCTGGCCCTCCGCGCGCAGCCGGCCCGCCAGCTCGTACGCGATGGTGGTCTTGCCGGCACTCGGCAGACCCGTGAGCCAGACGGTGGCTCCGGTCGTCACGTTGTTCTCCTGGTTCGTCGAATCGTTCGTCGATGGCCCGGTGGTCGTCATTCGTGCAGCCCGCACTCGGTCTTGGCCCGTCCCGCCCAGCGGCCGGCGCGGGCGTCCTCGCCCTCCAGGACCCGGCGGGTGCAGGGGGCGCAGCCGACGGAGGTGTAGCCGTCCATCAGCAGCGGGTTGGTCAGCACGCCGTGTTCGGCGACGTAGTCGTCGACGTCGTCCTGGGTCCAGCGGGCGATCGGGGAGATCTTGACCTTCTGCCGCTTCTCGTCCCAGCCGACGACCGGGGTGTTCGCGCGGGTCTCGGACTCGTCGCGGCGCAGCCCGGTCGCCCAGGCCGTGTACTTGGTCAGGCCCCGCTCCAGCGGCTGGACCTTGCGGAGCTTGCAGCACAGGTCGGGGTCGCGGTCGTGCAGCTTCGGGCCGTACTCCGCGTCCTGCTCGGCGACCGTCTGGCGCGGGGTGAGGGTGATGACGTTGACGTCCATCACGGCCTCGACCGCGTCCCGGGTGCCGATGGTCTCCGGGAAGTGGTAGCCGGTGTCGAGGAAGACGACGTCGACGCCCTTCTGGACGCGCGACGCCAGATGGGCCACCACCGCGTCCTCCATGGAGGAGGTCACGCAGAAGCCCTTGCCGAAGGTGTCCACCGCCCACTGGAGGATCTCCAGGGCGGAGGCGTCTTCGAGATCGCGGCCGGCCTGTTCGGCCAGCGCCTTCAACTCCTCGGTGGTTCGCTCTTGCTGAGCGGTCGTCATATCCGTTCCCCTCCAGCATCGGAGTGCTTCAGTCCCTGGGCGAGCAGCCCGAGGAACTTCAGCTGGAATGCGCGGTTGCAGGCCGCGCATTCCCAGGAGCCGTGGCCCTGCTCGCTGGGACGCAGGTCCTCGTCCCCGCAGTAGGGGCAGTAGAAGGGGGCGGCCCGCTCGCTCATGAGAGGGCCTCCTCACTGGCGCGGGACGCCCAGGCGGCGAACCGCTCGCCGTCCTCGCGCTCCGCCTGGAAGCGCTTGAGCACCCGCTCGACGTAGTCCGGCAGCTCGTCCGAGGTCACCTTGAGGCCGCGGACCTTGCGGCCGAAGCCGGCCTCCAGGCCCAGGGCGCCGCCGAGGTGCACCTGGTAGCCCTCGACCTGGTTGCCCTGGTCGTCGAGGACCAGCTGGCCCTTGAGACCGATGTCCGCGACCTGGATACGGGCGCAGGCGTTCGGGCAGCCGTTGAGGTTGATGGTGAGCGGCTCGTCGAACTCCGGGAGGCGGCGCTCCAGCTCGTCGATCAGGGCGCTGCCGCGCTGCTTGGTCTCGACGATGGCGAGCTTGCAGTACTCGATGCCGGTGCAGGCCATCGTGCCGCGCCGGAACGGGGACGGCTCGGCGGTCAGGTCGAGCGCCTGCAGGGCCTCGACCAGCGACTCGACCTGCGCCTCCGTCACATCGAGGATGATCATCTTCTGCTCGACGGTGGTGCGCACCCGGCCCGAGCCGTGCGCCTCGGCGAGGTCGGCGATCTTCGCCAGGGTGGCGCCGTCCACGCGGCCGACGCGCGGGGCGAAGCCGACGTAGAAGTTGCCGTCCTGCTGGCGGTGCACACCGACGTGGTCGCGCCAGCGGGACACGGGCTCGGCGGGCGCGGGGCCGTCGACGAGCGCGCGCTTGAGGTACTCGTCCTGGAGCACCTGGCGGAACTTCTCCGGGCCCCAGTCGGCGACCAGGAACTTCAGCCGGGCGCGGGTGCGCAGCCGCCGGTAGCCGTAGTCGCGGAAGATGCCGATCACGCCGGCCCAGACGTCCGGGACCTCGTTCAGCGGCACCCAGGCGCCGAGCCGGACGCCGATCTTCGGGTTGGTGGACAGGCCGCCGCCGACCCACAGGTCGAAGCCGGGGCCGTGCTCGGGGTGCTCGACACCGACGAACGCCACGTCGTTGATCTCGTGCACGACGTCCAGCAGCGGGGAGCCGGAGATCGCCGTCTTGAACTTGCGCGGCAGGTTGGAGAACTCCTTGCTGCCGATGTACCGCTCGTGGATCTCGTCGATGGCCCAGGTGCCGTCGATGATCTCGTCCTCGGCGATACCGGCGACCGGCGAGCCGATCACGACACGCGGGCAGTCGCCGCACGCCTCCGTGGTGGACAGGCCGACGGCCTCCAGGCGGTTCCAGATCTCGGGAACGTCCTCGATGCGGATCCAGTGCAGCTGGATGTTCTGCCGGTCGGTGATGTCCGCGCTGCCCCGCGCGAACTCCTGCGAGATCTCGCCGATCACCCGCAGCTGCTGGGTGGTGAGGCGGCCGCCGTCGATCCGCACCCGCAGCATGAAGTACTTGTCGTCCAGCTCCTCCGGCTCCAGGACGGCGGTCTTGCCGCCGTCGATGCCGGGCTTGCGCTGGGTGTACAGGCCCCACCAGCGCATACGTCCGCGCAGGTCGTTGGGGTCGATCGAGTCGAAACCGCGCTTGGAGTAGATCGTCTCAATGCGTGTCCGCACATTGAGACCGTCGTCGTCCTTCTTGAACTGTTCGTTCCCGTTGAGCGGGGTGTAGTGGCCCATGGCCCACTGACCCTCGCCACGGTGACGGCTCACCTTGCGGCGGGGCGCGGAGGCGTCAGGGTTCTGCGGGGTGGCGGCCATGGTGATATACGTCCTTCGGACAGGTGGGAAGCGGCTCTGACCTGCGCGTGCGGGCGCACGGGGGCGTGTCTGCGCAACATTGCGCGACGGGAGGTCTGGACAGGGAGGCGCGGCGGTGCTGTGCTCTCAGCCCGCCGGACAGATGGCGCTGGACATGCGGCCGAGGTCGACGTGCCGCCGACTCACCAAGGCAATCCCAGTTCCAGACATGACGGAAGCGTGTCACGCGGATCTCCGGCCAGTCCACCATCGTCCGGCATTCGGACGAATCTATTCTGAATGGTGAGACGGAGTGTTGTGCGTCACGCCCCCGGCGCGTTTAGGGGCGCGTACCGGAAACGGCGCCGGGCCACGGACCGGGCGCCGATACGTCCGGTTCCTCCTCGACCTTCGTGTCGAAGAGCCTGAAGCCGCGCCGCTGGTAGTTCGCCATCGCGTGCTCGCCGTCCAGGCTGCAGGTGTGCAGCCACACCCGCTTCGTCGGCGGCCGCTCGGCCCACCGCTCCGCCAGGTCCCAGGCGCGGGCGGCGCCGTACGAGAGCAGGTGCCCGCCGATGCGGCGGCCGCGGAACGCCGGGATCAGGCCGAAGTAGGCGATCTCCACCACGCCGTCGTCCTGCGGGTCGAGTTCGACGTACCCCGCCGGGGTGCCCCGGTCGTAGGCGACCCAGGTCTCCGTGCCCGGCCGCTCCAGGTACTGCTGCCACCGGTCGTAGCTCCAGCTCAGCCGGTCGGTCCAGCGGATGTCGCCGCCGACCGAGGCGTACAGGAAGCGGCTGAACTCGGGGGAGGGGACCTCGGAGCGGACGATCCGGACCGCGTCCCCGTCGGGGGCGGCGGCGGGGAGGAGGTCGGCGGGGGACGTCTGCTCCAGGGACCAGGTGGTCACGACGATGCTGCTCATGGGGGCCAGGCAATCATTCCGGCCCCGGCCCTGTCGACAGCGGGCCTCCCCGGAGGGCCCGCGGTGGGCGATCCGTTATCCGAGTGACGCGTCGATCGAGCGCAGCGGCACCGAGAACAGCATGCGGTCCGAGACCGACCACACCTCGCCCGTGTCCGGTGCGTAGGAGAGCGAGCCGGTGCCCGTCGCCCAGCAGCGGTGCGAGGCGTCCGAGCCGCAGTCGGCCGCCCGCGCGCCCTTCGTGTCCTGGCGCCACAGACTGCCGTGGCCGTCCATCGCGCCGGGCAGATGGCCGACGTACCACTCGGAGCCCGTCGCGCCCGGCGGACGGTACGACAGGACGCCCCTGATCTCGGACGCCCCGGTCCGGTACGCCTCGACCGCGTCCGCCCGGCCGAAGGTGTCCGTGGCCAGCAGTCCGTCCCGCTTCGGGCTCTCGTCGAACGCGTACCGCCACAGCCGGGCCCGCCGGTCGCTGCCGGCGGGGGTCCACTCGCCGAGGACCAGGCTGTCCGGGGCCGTGCCGCGGTCCACGGAGAGCGCGCTCGGACAGGGCGCGCCGTCCTCGGCGCAGACTCCGGAGGTGAACCGGTACGAGCCCACGGCGGGCATCACGTACCGGAAGCCGTCGGCCGACCAGCCGCCGGGCACCCGGCCGATCGCCTCGCTGAGCATCGAGGTGCGCTGGATGCGGTTCAGGTCGTAGACGTAGAGGGCGTCTGCGCTGCCCAGGGTGGTGGTGACCAGCAGCTTGTCCTCGTACCAGACCATGCCGGAGATCCCCGAGGTCAGGCCCCGGTAGGTGCTGCCGTCGGCGCTGGGCACGGTCAGCAGGACCCAGGCGTAGGAGGGGTGGGCGGAGCCGTTCGCGTTGATCACGGCTACCCGGGCCAGGCCCCGGGAGGCGGCGGGGCCGGTGGAGGTGCTGTGCGTCCAGCCGGCCAGGACGACACGGTTGGCGCCCCACAGGCCGTCGTCGTCCGCCTCGGAGGAGGTGGTCACCGAGGCCGGCCGCCAGTCGTCGGTGAGGGTGTCGGTGGGGTCCCAGCAGTACGCCGCGTCGGCCGCCGGGGTGACCGGCAGCGAGTCCTGCTCGCCGGAGTCGCAGTCGGCCGCCTCCCGCAGGCTGTGGTCGGCGCTCGCCAGGACGTCGGCCACCCCGACCGTGCCGCCCATCGCCGAGGCGAGCCGGTCCAGCGAGCGGCGCGGCACCAGGCGCTCCTGGAGCTGCAGCTGCGCGGTGTCGGCGGCGGAGGTGAGCGGCTTCAGCGCGCCGGGGTCCTCGGCGACCGTGGCCTGTGAGGTGCTGACGATGGTGGCGGTCGCGGTGAGTGCGAGGGCGGTCCCGGCCAAGGCGGCGCGCAGTGCCGCGCCCCGCCTGCGTCGCCGGTGTCTGCCGCGATGCTTCATGTCTCCTCCCGAGCGGGCCAACTGCGCCTGATGGTCCGTACGTTGACCGAGGAGCAGGTGGGGAGGCCCGTACCCGGATGCTACGGCAGTCGGGGCCGCCGTATCTCGAAGACCCCGCAAATACACGGAAGATACCTCCGTGGATGCCCTGGATGTGGTGAATGTGCCCCGGGGTTCCGGTGTTCACGGGGCGTCAGGGGCCGGGGTGTTCAGCTGGGCCGGAGGTCCGGTCCTCTGCCCGCCGCCACCGCCGGGGCGGTCGAGTGCGGCAGCAGGTCGCGCGGGTCGTCGGGGAGCAGCACCTCGATCTCCGCGTCCTCGCGGAAGCGGTACGGCCGGTGTTCCAGGAGGGCCCCGAGATACCGCCGGATCCTGGACATCTCGGCGCGCACGGTCACCGTCCGTGAGGCGTCCCCGAAGACGTCCTCGGCCAGTCCGGCCGCGCTGCGCCCGGACCGCCGCACCGCCAGCAGATACAGCAACTCGGCGTGCCGGGGGCTCAGTTCACGGGACCAGGAGCCCGCGCCGCCGCCCACCGTCACCGAGGGCCGGCGCGACCGGGCCAGGTCCAGCACGAGCCGGCCCCCGCCGGCCGGCGCCGGCTCGTCCACCGCCCGCAGCAACCAGCCCCCGGCCAGCGGTTCCACCGAGCACAGCCCGAGCGCGTGCAGCCACCGGCGGCCCGGCGTCAGGGACTTGGGCAGCGCGAGCCGCCGCGGATACGGCATTCCGGTGACGGCCGCGGTCCAGCCGTCCCGGTCGACCACCAGCGCGCGCCCGCCCAGCCCGGCCAGCACCGGTGCCGCGACCGCGCGCAGCCGTTCCAGCGCGTCCAGATGCAGCTCCCGCAGCCGGGCCTCGGCGAGCTTGGCCACCGAGTTCACCCAGGCCAGGGTCGCCGGATGCATGGTCTCCAGCGGGCCGCTGACGTCCACCACGCCGAGCAGGGCGCCGTCCCTGGGGTCGGTGATCGGGGCGCCGGAACAGGTCCAGGAGGCGTGCGAGCGGACGAAGTGCTCGGCCGCGAAGACCTGCACGGGCCGGCGCACCACCGCCGGGGTGCCGATCCCGTTGGTGCCGACGACGTCTTCGCGCCAGTCGGCGCCGAGTTCGAAGCCCAGCCCGTCCGCCTTGCGCAGCACCGGCGAGGAACCCTCCCGCCACAGCACCCGGCCGTCGGCATCGGCCACCACCATGATGTGCTGGGCGACGTCCGCGACCGAAAGCAGCCCCTCGCGCAGCACCGGCAGCACGTCCTTGAGCGGTGACTCCTCACGTCTGCGCCGGACCTCGTCCGCGGACAGCAGCCCCGAACGGAAGTCGTGGTCGGGGTCGACGCCGCTGCGCAGCATCCGCCCCCAGGACTGCTCGATCACCGGCCGGGGCGAGAGCCGCCCACGCTGTCCGGCGAGTCTGGCCTCGCGCACCTCGCTCAGCATCCGCGCCGCCTGCGCCGCGTCCACCGCGGCGAGTCGCGCCACGTCCATCGGCGGGTTCCCCACTGAGGTCCTCCCGGGCAGTCCTCGGAAATGGCATGGAAGAGCGTTGTCAAGCCGTCCGGGCGGCGGTTTCCGGTCCGACTGCGCGTCTTATACTGCCGTTTTCCGTTGGCGGAGGCACACAGTCCGCACACAGTCACCGAGATGTTGCAACCCCTTGCAACCCTGGTGAACGGACCGGGGGTGGCCGAAACTTGAGCCGACGACGCCTCGCAGGGCGCCGTCAGCGGCCTCGAACGGGCCACGTGACGGGGGTGGTGCCGTGTCGGCGCAGCACCACCCCCGTACCGGCCGGTTGCTTCAGCGCACCGATCGGGCCCTGTCGACCACCGCGGCCAGGTCCAGCCCGCCCGGCAGCGTGCCGAAGCACGCACCCCGGTCGTTGCCCAGCCGCGACGCGCAGAAGGCGTCCGCCACGTCCGAAGGCGCGAACCGCACCAGCAGCGAACCCTGCAGGACCGTCGCCAGCCGTTCCACGAGCCGTCGCGCCCGGCCCTCCATGCCCTCCAGGTCGGCCAGTTCGGAGAACAGGTCCTTGACCGCGCGGTCCAGGCGGTGGTCGGCTCCGTGCGACCGGCCGATCTCCTGGAGGTAGGCGTCCAGGGCGCCCGGTTCGCGCTGCAGGGCTCGCAGGACGTCCAGGGCCTGGATGTTGCCGGCGCCCTCCCAGACCGAGTTGAGCGGGGACTCGCGGACCAGCCGGGGCAGCCCGGACTCCTCCACATAGCCGTTGCCGCCCAGGCATTCGGCCGCCTCCACGGTCACCGGCGTACAGCGTTTGGTCACCCAGTACTTGGCGGCCGGCAAGGCCAGCCGCAGCAGGGCCCGTTCGGCCTCGCTCCCGTCGTCGTAGGCGGCGGCCAGCCGGAGCCCGAGCGCCGTCGCGGCCTCCGACTCGATCGCGAGGTCGGCCAGGACGTTGCGCATCAGCGGCTTGTCGGACAGCTTCCCGCCGAACGCCTCCCGGTGCGTGCAGTGGTGCACGGCCTGGGCCACCGCCTGCCGCATCAGCCCCGCCGAGCCCAGCACACAGTCCAGCCGGGTCGCGGCGACCATCTCGATGATGGTCCGCACCCCGCGCCCCTCCTCGCCCACGCGCCGCGCCCAGGTCCCGTCGAACTCGACCTCGCCCGACGCGTTCGACCGGTTGCCGAGCTTGTCCTTGAGCCGCTGGAGGAGGAAGACGTTGCGGGTGCCGTCCGCCAGCACGCGGGGCACCAGGAAGCAGGTCGGTCCTTCCGGCGCCTGCGCCAGCACCAGGAAGCCGTCCGACATCGGTGCCGAGCAGAACCACTTGTGTCCGGTGAGCGTGTACGTCCCGGGCTCGGCGAGCGGGACGGCGGCGGTCGTGTTCGCGCGTACGTCGCTGCCGCCCTGCTTCTCCGTCATGCCCATGCCGAAGAGGGCGCCGGCCTTCAGGGCGGCGGGCCGCAGCTCGCGGTCGTAGATCGTCGACGTCAGCAGCGGCTCCCAGACGGCGGCCAGCTCCGGGTCGGCGCGCAGCGCGGGCACCGCCGCGTTCGTCATCGACAGCGGGCAGCAGTTCCCGGCCTCGACCTGGGTCCAGACCAGGAACGCGGCCGCGCGCCGGACGTGCCCGGACGGCCGTACCCAGCCGGTGGTCAGGCCCGCGCCCACGCCCTTGCCGAGCAGCCGGTGCCAGGCCGGATGGAACTCGACCTCGTCGACACGGTGCCCGTAGCGGTCGTGGGTGCGCAGCCGCGGCGGGTGCTCGTTCGCCTGCGCACCCCACTCCTGGACCTGCGCCGAGCCCGCCGAGCGGCCGATCACCGACAGTTCCTCGCGCACCTCGTCCAGCAGCTCGGGGGCGGTGTGCCGCTCGACGGCCCCGACCAGGGCGTGATCGGCGGCGAAAAGGTCGTATCCGACCAGCGGAGGCGGCTGGTTCGTCACGGCATGAGTGGTGTTGCCCGACATATCTGCGAACCTACCCGGAGGGACGGCGGTGGTCCCCAGCGTGACACAGCGGCACCGCAGGTCGCGTCGTAAGATCACACCTGGTTTCGGAAGATCACGGTCAGGGCCCCGGGAGATGAGTACCGCCCCGGACGGCGGATACCGTTAGGGCGTGCAGCCAGCAAGCGATACCCCCGAGCGGCCCTCCGGCCGGCTCCATCGGGCCAGAGCCCTCTACCGGAACGTCTCCAAGCGCAGGACGGCCTGGCTGCTGCTCAAGGACACCGTCAACTCCTGCATGGAGTACCGCATCCTCGGCCTCGCCGCCGAGGCCGCCTTCTTCACCCTGCTGTCCGTCCCGCCGCTGCTGCTCAGCCTCATCGGACTGCTCGCCTACGTCGACGACTGGACCGGCGCCCACACCATCGCCAGCCTCCAGACCAACCTCCTGGACGCCTCCCGCACGGTCCTGTCCGACAAGGGCGTGCGGGAGATCGCGCAGCCGATCCTGCACGACGTGGTGCGCGGCGGCCGCCCCGACGTCATCTCCATCGGCTTCCTGTTCGCCCTGTGGTCGGGCTCCCGCGCGGTGAACGTCTTCATCGACACGATCACCGTGATGTACGGCCTCGACGGCGTCCGGGGCATCGTGAAGACCCGGATCGTCTCCTTCCTGCTCTTCATCGCCGCGCTGCTGATCGGCTCGGTCGCGCTGCCGCTGATGGTGGCCGGACCGGACGCGGTGGTCGGGCTCGTGCCCTGGTCGGAGACGCTCGTCCAGGTCCTGTACTGGCCGGTCGTGATGGTCCTCTCCATCGTCTTCCTGACCACGCTGTACCACGTGTCCGTGCCGGTCCGCTCCCCGTGGATCGAGGACGTGCCCGGTGCCCTGGTCGCCCTGGGCATGTGGGTCCTCGGCAGCTTCCTGCTGCGCATCTACCTCACCCACACCATCGAGGGCGCCACGATCTACGGCTCCCTCGCCGCGTCCGTCGCCGTGCTCCTGTGGATCGGCGTGTCGGCCTTCGCCGTGCTGGTCGGCGCCGCGGTGAACGCCGCGATCGACCGGGTCTGGCCGGCCGCCGCGACCGCCGCGGCCCGCGCCGCCAACGAGCGGCTGCGCGAGGTCCAGGTCGCCGAGTACGTCGCCCGTGCCGCCGCGGCCCGCGAGGCGGACCCCGGCGATCCCGACGACCCCGATATGCCCTCCGAGTTCCCGGAACGCTGGTCCCGCTTCCTGCCCCCCGAGGACGTCACGGCCCGGCTGCGCACCCACGTGAGGAGCAGCCACCCGCCGCACAAGCCGGGGAGCAAGGGCAACTGAGCCGCCGGGGCGGGGGCGCTTACGCTGGCGTGTGTGTACAGGGAAAGGGCGTCCCGGCTCGCCGGCGCGGTCGTCTGGACGAACACCCCTTCTGCCGCCGGGCCGGGGCGCGTGCTGCCCGACGGGTGCATGGATCTGCTCTGGCACGACGGACGGCTGTTGGTCGCCGGTCCCGACACGCGTGCGTACGTCACTCCGGGCGACGCAGGAGCGTGGGTGGGCCTTCGCTTCCGTCCCGGGACCGCGCCCGCCTTCCTTGGTGTGCCGGCCCATGAACTCCTCGATCGGCGCGTCGAGTTGAGTGATCTGTGGCCGGCCTCCGCGGTACGGCGGCTGTGCGCCCGCGTGGACCGCGCCGCCGATCCCGCCGCCGAGCTCGAAGCGATCGCGCTCGAACGGGACGTGTCCCCCGACCCGTTGCTGTCCAGGCTCGTCGAAGCTCTCGACGCGGGGCGCCCCGTGGCCGCCGTCGCCGACGAACTCGGTCTGGGCGCCCGCCAGGTGCACCGCCGCTCCGTCGTGTCCTTCGGCTACGGTCCCAAGACGCTCGCCCGGGTGCTCCGGATGCAGCGGGCGCTCTCGCTCGCCCGGGCCGGGGTGCCGCTCGCGGAGACGGCCGTTCGGGCGGGGTACGCGGATCAGCCGCATCTCTCCCGTGAGGTAAGGGAACTGGCGGGTGTGCCGCTGACCGGGCTACTGCGGTAGCGGGGCGAACAGGTCGACGCCGTTGCCGTCGGGGTCGTGCACCGTGGCGTACCGCTGGCCCCAGAAGGCGTCCCACGGTGTGAGTTCGCCGTGGTGGCCGGCGGCGACCAGGTCCTCGTACAGCGCGTCCACCTCGGCGGGCGACCCGCAGCGGAAGGCGAGCGACACCCGGCCGCCGCCGGCCGGCGGGTGCCAGGCCGGGTGGAAGGAGCGGATGGTGTCCTCCGTGTCCAGGGCGAGGGTGAGGCCGCCGGGCAACTCGGCCTCGACATGCGGCTGTTCCTCGGCGCCGGGCGGGAAGTCCAGGCCGAGACGGCGGTAGAAGGCGAGGGACGCGGCCAGGTCGGAGGCGACGAGACCGATCACGGCGAATCGTGGAGTCATGGGATCACCGTAGGCAGGGGACCGGCCCTCGGTCTTGAACGAATCGGACCCGGCCCGGGCGAAGGCCACCGGACCACCCGGACGCCCGGGCGGGCAGCCGGGGCGCCCGGCCTTTGAGTCCTCGCGGTCCGTGGGTGACCATGCGGGCATGGCCCTTCGACTGCTTCTCCACACCCGCACCACCGGCTACCGCCACGACTCCATCCCCGACGGCATCGCCGCCGTACGGGAGTTCACCGATTTCGACGTGGACGCCACCGAAGACCCGGCCGCGCTCGAACAGCCGCTGGACGGGTACGCGGCGGTCGTGTTCCTCTCCACCAGCGGCGAGATCCTGACCCCGGCGGGGCGCGCGCGGCTCGCCTCCTACGTCGAGGCGGGCGGTGGGTTCGCCGGCGTGCACGCGGCGGCCTGCACCGAGTACGACTGGCCGTACTACGGCGAACTCCTCGGTGCCCGCTTCGACCGCCACCCCGAGTACCAGCCGGGCAAGGTGATCGTCGAGGACCACGGGCATCCGGCGACCCGGCACCTGCCCGCCGTCTGGGACTTCACCGACGAGTGGTACGACTTCCGCGACAACCCGCGCGGCCGGGTGCGGGTACTGCTGCGCGCCGACGAGACGTCGTACGACGGGGGCGGGTCGGGGGACGACCATCCGCTGGCCTGGTGCCGGGAGCAGGGGGCCGGACGGGTGTTCTACACGGCCCTGGGACACGCCCCGGAGGCCTACCGGGATCCGGACTTCCTGGCCCATCTGCACGGCGGTCTCGCCTGGGCCGCACGGCTCGGCCAGTGACGTTTCTCCGGTGAACCCGGTCCGCCATTGGGGTGAGTAAAGCTCGCGCATGGTGATGGTCACATGCGTATCTAGAGATGCTCTTGTCTTGGCAAAGGGCTGTCGAGGCGCGAGGCCCACCGGGACCTCGCGCCACCCCCACATGAGGAGCCGGACCTTGACCTACGGGAAGAAGTTGCGCGAGCAGATCGCCGGGCCGGGGACCACCCCGCTCATCGGCGTGTACGACATGTACTCGGCGTCGATCGCGGCCAAGCACTACGACGGGATGTTCGTCTCCGGCTTCGGCTTCGCCGCGTCGTACTACGGCCTGCCGGACATCGGATTCATCGCCTGGCCCGACATGGTGGCCTTCGTCCAGCGGCTGCGGGGCGCGTTCCCGCACCACCACCTGCTCGTCGACATCGACGACGGCTACGTCGACCCCGAGGTCGCCTGTCACGTCGTGGAGGGACTGGAGCGGATCGGCGCCTCCGGGGTGATCCTGGAGGACCAGAAGCGGCCCCGCCGCTGCGGACACGCCGACGGCAAGCAGGTGCTGCCGCTGGACGAGTACCTGGAGAAGCTGGAGAAGGTCCTGGAGACCCGCACGGACCTGGTCGTGGTGGCCCGTACGGACGCCACCGACGAGCACGACATCCTGCACCGTGCGGAGCGGCTCGCCGCCACCGACGCCGACGTGGTCCTCGTCGACGGGGTGCGCAGCGAGGAGTGGATCCGCCGGATCCGCAAGGTCGTCGGCGACAAGCCGCTGCTCTTCAACCAGATCGCCGGCGGCAAGTCGCCCCGCCTCTCGCTCACCGAGCTGGACGACCTCGGCGTCGACGTCGCGATCTACTCCACGCCGTGTCTGTTCGCCGCGCACGAGGCGATGGACTCGGCGCTCGGCGACCTCAAGGCGGCCGACGGCCGGCTGCCCCAGGTGGACGCGGCGAGCGGGGTCGGCGTCAAGGCCTCCACGACCCTGCTGGAGCGCAACATCGCCCGGGAGCGGCTCGACGAGCCCGAGTCCGAGGGCGTGGGCGTGTGACGCGGTTGCGGACGGCCGTGGCCGTCACGGCGGCGCTGCTCGGAGCGGCCGCGGCCCCCGCGCACGCCGACGGGAGCCTGATCACGGTGCTCGACAACTCCCACGCGGACTCCATCCTGGAGGTGGACCGCACGGCGAACATCCAGACCGGGAGGGGCGACGCCGGCAGCGACCACGACGGCAGCGCCGTGGACGCGATCCAGGCGCTGATGGGCGAACCGCGTCAGGCCGACGACGACTGAGGGACCGAAGGGGAACTGCGGGACCGTCGTGGCTGGTCGCGCAGTTCCCCACGCCCCTGCGGGGCGCTTTGTCTCAGTCCTCGCCCAGGTCCGGCCTGCCGTTCTCGTCCAGCTCCACGTCCTCCTTCGGGTCGTGCTCGTCCTGCGGGGCGGCCACCACGGCGTGCTGCCGGGCCATGGCCGGAGCCGGGGTCAGGGGCGTGGCGTGGGCGGTGCCCAACGCCGTGGCCAGGGCGGCTGCGGTCAGGGCGCAGGCCGCCGCGATACGCGGGGTGAGTTTCATGCCCGTGAAACGATCTTGAAAGGGGCGCGGTCACCGACGTACGGCCGAACGGGCGGGCGGGGGCGCCGTACTCGCCCGCTCCACCAGCCGTGTCGACAGCTCCGTCCGGGTGCCCTCCGGGCGGTCCCCGTGCATCAGCCGCACCAGCAGCCGCAGCGCCGTCGCCGCCATCTCCCCGAGCGGCTGGCGGACCGTGGTCAGCGCCGGGGTGCCCCAGCGCGCCTCGGGCAGATCGTCGAAGCCGACCACACTGACGTCCTCCGGCACCCGCAGCCCGCGCTCGGCCAGTGCCGCGTACGCCCCGAGCGCCATCCGGTCCGAGCAGACGAACACGGCGGTCGGCGGCTCGGGCAGGTCGAGCAGTTCGTGCATACGGTGCCGGGCCGTGCCCTCGTCGAAGCTCGCGTGCCGGACGTACTCGCCGCGATGGCGCAGGCCCGCCGAGGCGAGCGCCGAGCGGTAGCCGGCCACCCGGGCGCCGCTGCACATCCTGCGCCGGCTGCCGGCGATCACCGCGATCCGTTCATGGCCGAGCGAGAGCAGATGCTCGGTCGCGGTGACCCCGCCCTGCCAGTTGGCCGCGCCGACCGAGACCACACCGGCCGGGGGCTCGTGGACGGGGTCGAGCAGCACGTACGGGATGCGGTGGTGGTCCAGCCAGCCGTACTGGGCCCGGCTCAGCTCGGCCAGATTGAACAGCACGCCCGAGGAGCCGCGCGCGGTGAACTTGTCCAGCCAGCCGCGCTCCGGGTGGCCGGCCCGGGGCCGGGTCGGCCCCGCCGACACGACGATCTCCAGACCCGCCTCGTGCGCCGCCTCCTCCACGCCGTGCAGCACCGCGCCCGACCACGAACTGTCCAGGGAGTGCACGACCAGGTCGATCAGGGCGGGGGCCTTCGTCGCGTCGAAACGGGGCCTGCGGACATAGCCGAGCCGTTCGAGGGCCTCGGTGACCCGGCGCCGGGTCTCGGGGGCCACGTCGTCGCGGCCGTTGACCACCTTCGAGGCGGTCGGCACGGAGACGCCCGCCTCGCGGGCCACCACCGCCAGCGTCGGACCGGCCGCCGCCACGCTCGTACCCCCGGCACGGACCATGAGGAACCCGCCTCTCCGGCCCGCCCTTGGGCCAACGAAAGTAACGAAAGTTGCGACCAACGCTGCTTCCGCGGTCTGCGTGCAAGCCGTGCAGTAAGCGCTTCCTACGATAGGTGCGCGTCAACACGGCGTGAAGACCTGGGAATTCACGGGATCTTCCGCAGAGGGACTTTCGAAACTTCGAACAGGGCTGTCGGATTAGTCGGATGTGCAGGGGACTGTCACTTGAGGGCTCCCAGGGTGACGCCCGTGCGCCAGTAGCGGCGCATCGCGATCATCATGACGGCCATCGGGACGATGGAGAGCAGGGCGCCGGTCAGGACCAGGCTGGTCAGGTCGACCCCGGACTCCAGGCGTTTGCCGGACCAGTTGTACAGGCCCAGGTTCAGGGTCCAGTTCTCCTCGCCGCGCAGAACGGTGAGGGGGAGGAAGAAGGCGTTCCAGGTGTTGACGAAGGCCAGGAGGAAGACCGTCGCGCCGCCCGTCGTCATCATGCGCAGGACGATCGAGAAGAAGATGCGCAGTTCGCCGGCGCCGTCGATGCGGGCCGCTTCGAGGAGTTCGTACGGGACCGTGGCCTCGGTGTACACCTTCGCCAGGTAGACGCTGAACGGGTTGATCAGACAGGGGATCAGCATCGCCCAGGGGGTGTCCACCAGGCCGATCTTCGAGAACAGCAGGTACAGCGGCAGGGTCAGCAGGGCGATCGGCACCAGGAAGGAGCCGACCACGCAGGCGAACACCAGGCTGCGGCCCGGGAACTGGAAGCGGGCGAGGCCGTAGCCGGTGGCGAGGGCGATGAGCGTGCCGCCGAGGGAGCCGACTCCCGCGTAGAGGAAGGAGTTGGCGGTCCAGCGCAGGAAGATCCCGTTCTCGTAGGTGAACAGCTGGTGGAGGTTGCTCCAGAGGTGCCAGCCGGAGAACCAGAGGCCGTTCGACTGGTACAGCCCTGTGCGGTCCTTGGTCGCGGCGACGACCAGCCACCAGACCGGGAAGAGGCTGTACGCGCTCGCCAGCACCAGGCCGACGAGCAGGAAGCGCTGGCCGCCCCGTGAACGGGCCGCCGGGTCGGGCTTGTTGATGCGTCGCACGGGGTTCGTCCTCGTCCGATCCTCGGTGAGCGTCATCAGTCGGCCTCCTTCGAGGTCAGCCGGTAGAAGAGGAAGCCGGCGACGCCGAGGATCAGGGCCAGCAGCACCGAAAGGGCCGCCGCGTAGTGGTAGTTGCCCGCGTTGAACGCCTGGTTGTAGATCACCATGATCGGGGTGAAGCTGTCCCCGACCGTCTGGGGCGTGATGTTGCGGAACAGGGCGGGCTCGTTGAAGATCTGGAGCATCTGGATGACCGACAGCATGCCGGTGAGGACCAACGCCCCGCGGACGTAGGGGACTTTGATGCTCAGGGCGATACGGCGCTCCGAGGCGCCGTCCAGCCTCGCCGCCTCGAAGAGCTCGCGCGGGACGCCCTGCAGCGCCGAGTAGATGATCACCATGTTGTAGCCGATGCCGTGCCAGGTCAGCAGGTTGCCGATGGACGGCCACACCATGGACGGCGCGAAGAAGTTCCAGGTCAGTCCGAACGCCTTGCCCAGCGGGGTGAGGGGGCCGACGTCGGGGCTGTAGAGGTTGATCCAGACGATCGCCGCGACCACGCCCGGGATCATGTACGGCACCAGCAGCAGGACCCGGAAGCGGCCCGCCACCCGGGACGTCAGCGCGTCCAGGAAGAGCGCCAGGAGCAGGCTGACCAGCAGCATGACCGGGATCTGGATGCAGGCGAACAGCAGCACCCGGAGCACCGAGTTCAGGAACGCCGAGTCCGTCAGGCCCTGTCGGTAGTTGGCCAGGCCGGAGAACTCGTCCGTGGTGCCGCCCAGGCCCAGGCCGGAGGAGTGCGCCCGGTACAGCGACTGGTGGACGGCGTACCCGATCGGGATGAGGTAGAGGAAGACGAAACCCAGCTGGAAGGGCACCGTGAAGGCGGCGCCCTTCCAGCGCAGTGAGCGGACCATCCGTGCCGCCTCAGCCCTCGACGCTGATGCCGCGGGACTTCAGGTCGTCGACCGTCCACCGCTGCATATGGGCGAGGAGGTCGGTGACCTTCTGCTGCTTGCTGACCACCTTGGCCCAGCCGCTCTGCAGCTCGGTGAACATGGCCGTCCAGTCGGGACCGAAGGTCCAGTCGGTGGTGACCGTGTCCAGGCTGTCGGTGACGACCTTCTTCGCCGGGTCGTAGTCGGCGCCGAGCAGCTTCTGGGAGATCGCCTCGTCGACGTAGGCGCCGCTGTCGGCGAGCGCGGGCATGACGCCGTTGCCGGTGGTCGGGCTCGCCATCGTCTTCACCGCGCCGGAGTCGGTGGACATCCACAACGCGGCCTCGGCGGCCTGCTGCTGGTGGGCGCACTGCTGGGTGACGAGGGTGACGCTGCCGGTGAGGTTGGTGCCGGCCGGGGTCTTCGCCGCCTCGCCGGTGAAGGCCGGCCAGGGGGAGAGGGCCCACGTGCCGAAGGACTTGGTGAAGTTCTGCACCATGCCGGCCATCTGCCAGGTGGAGATCTGCCGGGTCGCGGTGCCGCCGTCGTCGTAGTTGCGCTGGACGGCCGCGTAGTCGGCGAACGACAGCTTCGAGTCGAGGTCGTTGTCGATGATCTGCTGGATGACCTGGGCGGCCTTGAGGGTGCCCGCGTCCTGGAAGTCCACCTTCCAGGAGTTGCCGTCGATCGTGTACCAGTGGGCCCCGGCCTGCATGGCGAGCACTTCGAGGGTGCTGGGGTCCTCACCGGCATAGTTGGTGATCTTGACGCCGTGCTTCTTCAGGACCTTGCCGGCCGCGATGAACTCGTCCCAGGTGGTGGGGGCCTTGAGGCCGTACTTCTGGAAGATGTCGGTGCGGTAGATCGTGAAGTTCGGCGCGGAGCTGGTGGGGACGCCGTAGAGCCTGCCCTGCACCTGGGCGGCCGACCAGGAGCCGGAGTTGAACTTGCTCTTCGCCGAGCCGACGTACTTCGTGATGTCGGCGAGGGCGCCCTGGGCGACCCAACTCGTCACGTACTCGGCGGTGTTCTGCACCAGGCAGGGCGCGTTGCCCGCCTTCACCGCGTTGGTGAGCTGCTTCTGCATCGTCAACTGGTCGGTGACCTTCGTGTACTTCAGCTGCACGTCCTTGTGGGCGGCGTTGAACGCCTTCACCACGGCGTCCTGCCCGTTCGCCCAGCCCCAGAAGGGCAGGGTGACCGGCCCGGAGGCAGAGCCGGAGTCCCCGGAGCCGGAGCCCGATCCGCCGCAGGCGGAGAGCAGACCTGTCAGCGCGAGGCCCGCGATCGCGGCGCGGACCAACCTGGTGGAGTTCATCTGACCGTGTTCCTTCGGAGGTGGGCGCTCTCGGGAGGAGGGCGGCGGCTCGGCAGTGCCTTAGAAACCGGTTTCCACGAGACCGTAGGACGGCCCGGGCGCTCCCAGCAAGGGGTATGAGTCGGAATCTTTCGACGTGCGGTCGGTCGAACGGTCCGTGAGCAGCAACCGGTACGCACGAACAACCGGTTGCCGCCGAACGGTTTTCGAAAGTTCGTCACTTCCCTTGACGAGGCTCTTGTACGAGTTGAAGCTCCCCTCACCGCTCATAGCAACCGGTTGCCAAAAGCTTCCGCGCTTCGACAGGTGCTCCGTCAACTCGGCGCAGCCCAGGGTCGGCTCAGTTCAGCTCAGGTCAGCTCTGCTCAGCGAAGAGAGTGGGTAAGTTCATGCGGACGCACGCCCGTGCCCCGGTCAGCCGACGCCGTTTCCTGGCGCTCGGCGGCACTGCCGCCGCGACGGCCGCCCTCGGCGGCTGCGCTCTTCCGGTGGCCGGCAGTGTCGGCGGCTCGGGTGAGACCGTCACGGTGATGGCCAAGGCCGACGACATCTCGACGGATCTGATCAGGCAGGCGCAGAAGGACATCGGCATCAAGATCAACACGGTGCTCTACAGCACCAGCAAGCTGATCGCGATGATGACCAACGGCAACCCGCCGGACCTGGTGCGCGGTGTCGGCGCCGTGGACGCCCCGTACTTCGCGGCCAGGGGCGTGATGGAGAACCTGGACCCGTACTTCGCGAAGAGCAGGGTGCTCCGGCCGGACGACCTGGACCCGGTCAACGACCTGTGGCGCTACGACGGCCGCACCCAGGGCAAGGGCCCGCGGTACGGCATGGCGAAGGACTTCTCCCAGGACTCCATGTACTGGTACAACACCGCGCTCTTCGACCAGGCGGGCGTGGACTATCCGTCGGAACTGGAGCCGGTCACCTTCGACGAGTGGCTGGACAAGGCCAAGCGGCTCACCCGGCGCAAGAACGGGGCGATCACCGTCTTCGGCGGCAGCTACAACGGTGTGCTCACGCCCAACCTGCTGGCGAGCCTGGCCGTGGCGGCCGGCGGCAGCATCTTCACCGAGGACTTCTCCCGAGTCGACTTCACCACCCCGGAGGCCCGCAAGGCGCTCGGCTGGTACATCGACTACTGCCGGACCAAGGTCGGCCCCAGCATCATCCAGCCCGACCCCAACGCCTGGGACGGCCCCACCTTCCAGGCGGACCGGCTGGCCATGTCCAACTCGGGCTACTGGCTCGGCGGCCTGATCAACACGGACACGAAGCTTGCCCCGCTGTCCCGTCTCGCCCCCGCTCCGGTCTTCGAGGGGGGTCGGCGGATCAGCCCCTGCCAGGCCGGCACCGGCTTCTGGATACCGAGCAAGTCACACCACAAGGACGCCGCCTGGCGGGTCTTCGAGTGGTTCTTCGGTGAGGCCCCGGCCAAGGCGCGTGCCTCCGGAGGCTGGGGCATCCCGACCCTGAAGTCCCTGCGCTCGCTGATGCCCGCGCAGGAGAGCTACCAGAAACGGGTCCTGAAGGTGCAGGAGGCCGAGCTGAAGCACTTCTCGGTGATCGCCTTCACACCCTATGCCAGCGCGGACTCGCTCCTCGCCCTCTTCAACCAGATCGCCCCGGCCGCCATGAACGGCGAGATGTCCCTCGACACCCTCGCCGGACACCTCAACTCGGTCATGAACGATCAGCTCAAGCGCGGTAAGGAGCAGGTGGGATGACGGTTGATCAGGCCGCCTCCGGCACGGACCGGCGCGCCCCGGCCCCGGCCGGGAGTCACGCGCGATCCCGGCCGCGCACCTCCGTGACCGCACGCAGGCACAAGGCGTTCTACATGTTCGCCTCGCCCTGGATCGCCGGGTTCCCACTGCTCACCATCGCGCCGATGGCATACGCGCTGTGGCTGAGCTTCACCACCTTCGACGGCATCTCACCCCACTGGCACTACGTCGGACTCGGCAACTACCGCGAACTGTTCTCCGACTCGCAGACCTGGTACTCGCTGGGCCGCACCGGTCTGTTCGCGATCACCTCGGTCCCGCTGTCGATCATCGCGGGGCTCGGGCTCGCCGTGCTGGTCAACCGGCCGCTCAAGGCGCGCGGAGTGTTCCGCACCCTGCTCTATCTGCCCGCGGTGGTGCCCCCGGTGGGCGCCGGCCTCGCGTTCAAGCAGATCTTCGACCAGAACTCCGGTGCCGCCAACGGTGTGCTGAACCTCTTCGGTATCGACGCCCTCGGCTGGCTGGCCGACCCCTACGCCCGCTATGTACTGATCATGACGGTGCTCTGGGCGTCCGGGAACATCATGATCATCTCGCTGGCCGGGCTCCAGGACATCCCGCGCGAACTCCTCGAAGCCGCTCGCATCGACGGCGCGAGCGGCTGGCGGAGCTTTCGCAGCATCACCGTACCGCTGCTGTCGCCGGTGCTGCTCTTCCAGACCGTGACCGGCGTCATCGCCTCGGTGCAGACCATCATGCCGCTGCTGCTGGCCCCAGACCCCACCCCGGCCGGCATCACCGCGCTCCCGCAGTCCAACTACCTCTACATGATGCACGTGTTCGCGGAGTACTTCGCCTTCGGCCGCTTCGGCTACGCCTCCGCACTGCTGTGGGTGCTCTTCGTCCTGATCCTCATCGTGACCGGACTGATCTTCAGGTTCACGTCCGGAGTGGTGTTCTACAACGTCGACCCGGAGGCGAAGAAATGACCGCCACCACTCCGATCCCCAAGTCCGCACCCCGCGTCCGCGTCAACCGCCTCGTCCTCTACACGGCCCTCGTCGCGATCACCGGACTCTTCCTGGGCCCCTTCGGCTGGCTGGCCGTCTCCGGCCTCAAGACCCCGGCCGAACTTGCGGCCTCGCCCGTCCACTGGCTGCCCGCCCATGCGCAGTGGCACAACTTCGCCGACGCCTTCCACCTCATCGACTTCCTCGGCTACGCCCGCAACTCCCTCATCATCGCGACGATCTACGCCACCCTGGTCACGCTCAGCTCCGCCTGGGTCGGTTTCGGCTTCGCCCGGCTCGACGCCCCCGGCAAGAAGACCCTCTTCGGGATCCTGCTCGGCTCGATGATGCTGCCCCAGATGATCACCCTGCTGCCGACCTATCTGATCTTCGCCAAGCTCGGCATGGTCGACACGTACTGGCCATGGGTGCTGTGGGGCCTGGCCGCCGCCCCCTATCTCGTCTTCCTCTTCCGGCAGTTCTTCGCCGGGCTGCCCCGAGAGCTGGAGGAGGCCGCGATCATCGACGGATGCGGCTGGTCGGCCATCTTCTGGCGGATCTTCCTCCCGCAGTCCTGGCCGGTCCTCTCCGCGAGCTTCGTGATCGCCTTCACCTGGACCTGGGGCGACTACATCGCCCCGCAGCTCCTGCTGTCCACCGACCGCACCACCCTCGCGGTCGCCGTCATGTCCACCTATGTCACCTCGGCCGGCACCCCCGTGACCAACCTCCAGGCCGCGGCGTCGGTGATGTACGTCGTCCCGATCCTGCTGATCTTCCTGATCGCCCAGCGCGGTTTCGTCGCCGGGATGTCCACGACCGGTCTCAAGTAGCCCATGTGTCGCAAGGAGTCACGCATGAACACGTTCCTGTCCCGCCGTACGGCCCTCCAGGCGGCCGGTGCCACCGTGCTCGCCACCGGTCTCTCCGGCCTGACGGCCACGGCGGCCCGGGCCGACGCCTCCGGCAACAACTCCGCTCCCAAGCTGGTCACTTACCCCCGCCCGGCCGCCATGCCGACGAACACAGGCTTCAAGGCGAGAGTCCGCACCGCCCCCGACGGAGACTGGCAGACCCTGGACGTCTGGCGCCCCCAGCTGGAGGAGATCAACACCACCACCGGCTCGGGCAAGGTCTACAGCACCTCGATGGTGTACTTCGACTTCCAGGGCTCCGTCGAGATCGAGGTCACCTACCTCAAGGGCGGCACCACCAAGGCCCGCGTCCGTCCGGACGCGCTCGGTATCACGCCCGAACTCGGCGGCGACACCCTGGTGTTCACCCTGGACGAGCCGAAGGACGTCGTCGTCCAGATCAACGACGAGATCTTCGACTGCCTGCACGTCATCACCAACCACGTCGAATGCAACGCGCCTTCGGCCGACGACCCGGACGTCATCTACTTCGGCCCCGGCGTGCACTCCGTCACCGGCAACGTCCTGACCGTGCCCAGCGGCAAGACCGTCTACCTGGCCGGCGGCGCGGTTCTGACAGCCAAGGTCTACTTCAAGGACGTCGAGAAGGCCCGCCTGACCGGGCGCGGGGTCCTCTACAACAACCCCGGCGGCGCCATCCTCAGCGAGGGCAGCAAGAACATCCGGATCGAGGACGTCATCATCCTCAACCCGGCCGGCTACGCGGGCATCTTCGCCGAAAGCCAGAACGTCCATGTGAAGAAGGCCCGTGCGTTCAGCTCGAAGGGCAACGGAGACGGCTTCGACGTGTTCTCCTCCACCGGGGTCACCTTCGACGGCTGCTTCATGCGCAACTCCGACGACTGCATCGCGATCTACTGCCACCGCTGGGACTACTACGGCGACACCCGCGACATCACGATCCAGAACTGCACCCTGTGGGCGGACGTCGCCCACCCCGTCAACGTCGGCACGCACGGCAACACCGACGATCCCGAGACCATCGAGAACCTGGTCATCAAGAACATCGACATCCTCGACCACCGCGAACCCCAGATGAACTACCAGGGCTGCATCGCCCTGAACGTCGGTGACTCCAACCTCCTGAAGACCGTCCGCATCGAGGACGTGCGGATCGAGGACTTCCGCTGGGGCCAGGTCATCTACATGAAGGTCATGTACAACACGAAGTACAACACCTCGGTCGGCCGCGGCATTCAGGACGTCTACGTCAAGAACCTCAGCTACACCGGCACCCACGCCAACCCGTCGCTCTTCCTCGGCTACGACGCCGACCACGCGATCGACGGCGTCACCTTCGAGAACCTGGTGATCAACGGCGTGGTGGTCGCCGACTCGATGAAGAAGCCGACCTGGTACTACACCACCGACACGATCCAGTGGTACTACAACGAGCACGTCACGAACCTGAAGTTCCTCACGACCGCCGAGGCCGAGGCGGCCGCCGCGTCATGAGCCTGCCCGCCACCAGCCGCCGGAGTTTCCTCGGCGGTACGGCGGCCCTGCTGCTGGCGTCGGGCATGAGCGGACTGCTCGTGCCCGGCACCGCGGCGGCCGCCGAGAGCGACACCGGTACCAGAGCCTTCACCCACCCGGGCCTGCTGCACACCTCCGCCGACCTCGCCCGGATGAAGGCGGCGGTCGCGGCGAAGCAATCGCCCATGTACGACGGCTACCTGGCCCTCGCGGCCCACGCCCGCTCACAGTCCACCTACACCATCCAGAACACCGGCCAGATCACCTCCTGGGGCCGCGGCCCCACCAACTTCCAGAGCCAGGCCGTCGCCGACTCGGCCGCCGCCTACCAGAACGCCCTGCTGTGGGCCGTCACCGGCGACACCTCCCACGCCGACAAGGCCCGGGACATCCTGAACGCCTGGTCGGCCTCCCTCACGACGATCACCGGCGCCGACGGCCCGCTCGGCGCGGGCCTGCAGGCCTTCAAGTTCGTCAACGCGGCCGAACTGCTCCGGTACGGCGGCTACGACGGCTGGGCGCCCGCCGACATCGCCCGCTGCGAGCGGTCCTTCCTGGACGTCTGGTATCCGGCCGTCTCCGGCTACATGCTCTACGCCAACGGAAACTGGGACCTGACGGCCCTTCAGACCATTCTGGCCATCGGCGTGTTCTGCGAGGAACCGGTCCTCTTCGAGAACGCCCTGCGCTTCGCCGCGGCCGGCGCCGGCAACGGCAGCATCCCGCACCGGATCGTCACCGCCGCGGGCCAGGGCCAGGAGGCCGGCCGCGACCAGGGCCACGAACAGCTCGCCGTCGGC
Source organism: Streptomyces sp. NPDC048277 (assembly GCF_040652235.1). Lineage (NCBI taxonomy): Bacteria > Bacillati > Actinomycetota > Actinomycetes > Kitasatosporales > Streptomycetaceae > Streptomyces > Streptomyces sp. NPDC048277. The sequence goes on along the minus strand of NZ_JBEZLQ010000009.1, from coordinate 224,108 downwards.
CTGACCGGTGACATCGCCCAGGTCGCCTGGAACCAGGGCGTCGACCTGTGGGGCTTCGACGACAACCGCATCCTCGCCGACTTCGAGTACGCCGCCCGCTACAACCTCGGCGGCGACGTCCCCTTCACCCCCGACCTCGACCGCACCGGCAAGTACCTCAAGACGACGGTCTCCGCGATCAGCCGCGGCACCCTGCCGCCGATCTACGAGATGGCCTACGCCCACTACGCGGGAGTGCGTGGCCTCTCCGCGCCCTCCACGGAGGCCGCCGTCTTCCGCGGCACCGGCGGCGCCAGAGTCGTCGAGGGCAGCAACGACGACCTGCCCAGCTGGGGCACCTTCGCCTACGCCGGCACGACGGCCCCCGCATCCACCGTGCCGACGGCCCCGACCGGCGTCACGGCAGTGGGCGACGGCACCTCCGTCACCGTGAACTGGCTGCCGTCCGCCTGGGCGAGCACGTACACCGTCCGCCGGGCCACCAGCCCCGAGGGACCGTACGAGGAGATCGCCACCGCGGTCGGCAAGCCGACGTACTCCGACGACCACGCGCGCCCGGGACGCACGTACCACTACACGGTCACCGCCACCAACTCCGAGGGCAGCAGCGCCGATTCAAGCGCTGTCACCGCGACCGCCGGCCTGCCCGTGCCGTGGGCCACCCAGGACCTCGGCGACATGAGGATCCCCGGTTCCGCGGTCTTCGACGGAGAGCGGTTCGTGCTGGAAGCGAGCGGCACCGCGGACACCTACCGGATCGCGCACCTGCCGCTGCGCGGCGACGGCACGGTGACCGCGCGGATCGTGTGGCCGCTGAGCTCGCAGTACTCCAAGATCGGCGTCACCCTGCGCTTTTCCCTCGACGCCGACGCGGCGCACGCGGCCATGCTGATCCAGGGGTTGCCGCTGCACACATGGAGCGGGGTGTGGAGCGTACGACCGCAGGACGGCGGGGACCTCACGGCGACCGGCAGCATGCCGGTTCCGCCGTCACAGCAGGACGCGATCACCGTGAACGCGGCCTTCCCGATCTCCAGCCTCGGCACACTCCCCGAGTCGGCGACCCCGCTGGAGGCGCCCTACGTGGAGGGCGCGGGGGACGGATACCGGCTGCGGGCGCCGTACTGGGTCCGCGTCAGCCGCAAGGGGCGGCGGTTCACGGGCGCGATCTCTCCGGACGGCATCCGGTGGACCGAGGTGGGGTCGACCGAATGCGACATGGCCCACACCACCTGTGCGGGCCTCGTGCTCACCTCCTGCCTCGGCGTCGACGAGGACTACGCCGAGACCGGCACCGGCGCCTTCGACAACGTCACCGTGACCTCGGCCTCGGGCGAGGTGTGGTCCGTGCCGAGCCCCACCGCGGCCGTAACCGGACTGCGCGCGGCCACCTGCACCGACGCCATCGGGCTGACCTGGACCGACCCGGACCCCGCGGCCCGTTTCAAGGTGCTGCGCGCCACGGACCTCGACGGCCCGTACCGCACGATCGCGACCGGCGCCGGAGCGGTCGGCTTCGGCACCCGCGTCCGGTACGCGGACGCCACGGGGACGCCCGGAACGACGTACCACTATGTCGTCGCGAAGACGAACTCCGGGGGGCGCGGACCGCTCTCGCAACCGGCCGCCGCCGCGATGCCGACCCCGAGCACCCCCCAACCCGCCTCCGCCACCACACTGTTCGCCAACCAGGGCGTCCCCTTCCGGCACCTCCTGCGGGCCACGCACGAACCCGTCCGCTTCACCGCCACCGGCCTCCCCGACGGCCTGCGCCTCGACAGCCGCACCGGCCTGATCTCCGGAACCCCGGGCGGGACCGGCGAGTTCACCGTCCTCACCACCGCGGGCAACGCGGCCGGCGACGGCACCGCCACCCTCACCCTCGCTGTCGGCACACCTCCACCCGCCCCCTGGGCCTACGGTGACCTCGGCGACGTGATACTCGACGACCGCGCCTACGGCACGCTCGGTGTGGTCGCGATCCGGACGCCCGGCAGCACCTCGTACGACGGCGGGACCTTCACCGTCCGCGGCGCGGGCGTGGACCTGACCGTCAACGGCCAGGGAATGACCGGGCAGTTCGTACAGCAGCCGGTCGCCGGTGACTGTACGGTCACCGCCCGGCTCGTCTCCCGTACCGGGGCCACCGCCGACCGGGTGGGCCTGCTGATGGCCAAGTCGCTGTCGCCCTTCGACCAGGCCGCCGGAGTGATCGTGACCGGTGGGACCAGCGCGCAGCTGATGCTGCGCAAGACCGTCGCCGGTGCCTCCGCCTTCTCCGGCACCGCGACCGTTCAACTCCCTCTCGCACTGCGGCTGAAGCGCACCGGGACCGCCTTCGCCGCGGCCGTCTCCTCCGATGACGGCGCCACCTGGACCGACCTCGCCGCCGGCGAGATCCCCGGCTTCGGTGACGCCCCCTTCCACGTGGGTCTGGTGGTCTGCTCGCGCAACCTCCTGGCCCTCGGCACCACCGAGTTCGACGAGGTGAGCATCAACCCCGACTGATCCCCCCACGGATTGGAGTCGCACCGAAATGAGCCGCATTTCCGATTCCCCCCACCAGCCCTCCGAACAGGGCGAGTTGAGCCGACGCGGTCTGCTGAGGGCCGCGGGCGGTCTGACGGCCGCACTCGCCCTCGGGGGCTCGGCGGCCGCGCTGGCGGGCACCACCGCCAGCGCGGCTCCGTCGACCTTCACCCACCCCGGCATGCTCCACAACGCCGGTGACATCAACCGCGCCAAGGTGCGGGTCGCCGCCGGCACCGACCCCTGGCTGTCCGGCTGGAACAGGCTGACCGCCAACTCCCACTCCCAGTCCACCTGGACGAACCGCGCCACCTCCGTCATCAACCGCGGAGGCTCCGGCACCCAGAACTACCCCCAGCTCTACGGCGACATCGCCGCCGCCTACCAGAACGCCCTGCGCTGGAAGGTCGGCGGCACCGAGGCCAACGCCGTCTGCGCCGCGAACATCCTCAACGCCTGGTCCACGACGCTGACCGCGATCGACGGCGACGCCGACCGGTTCCTCGCCGCCGGCATCTACGGCTGGCAGTTCGCCAACGCCTGCGAACTGATGCGGGACTACGACGGCTTCGACCTCGCCGCCGCCCAGGACATGCTGGCCACCGTCTTCTACCCGATGAACAACAGCTTCCTGACCAACCACAACGACGCCTGCATCACCAACTACTGGGCCAACTGGGACCTGTGCAACATGGCCTCCGTCCTGGCCATCGGCATCCTCAACGAGGACAGCGCCAAGTACGACCAGGCCGTCACGTACTTCAAGTCCGGCGCGGGCAACGGCTCCATCGAGCACGCGGTGCCGTACCTGTACACGGACAGCGACGGCTACGCGCTCGGCCAGTGGCAGGAGTCGGGCCGCGACCAGGGCCACACCGTCATGGGCATGGGCCAGATGGGCGCGATCTGCGAGATGGCCTGGAACCAGGGCGACGACCTGTACTCGTACGACGACCGCCGCTTCATGAAGGCCGCCCAGTACGTCGCCAAGTACAACATCGGCGACGACGTGCCCTACACCACCTACACCTGGGGCACCGGCCAGAACTGCGCCAGTTCGTCCCAGACCGTGATCGCCTCCGGCTCCCGCGGCCAGATCCGCCCGGTCTGGGCCATGCTCCACTTCCACTACAACCGTCGCCTGTACCTCGACGACAAGTACATCTCCGCCATGTACTACGACCTCGTCGCCCCCGAGGGCGGCGGCGGCGACTACGGCACCGCCAGCGGCGGCTACGACCAGCTCGGCTTCGGCACCCTGATGTACGCCAAGTAGCCGCGCGTATCCGCCGGAACACCCTCCGAACGCCGTGTGCGCCGGAATACCGGGAGCGACTGTGGTGCTCTTGTCCTACCGGCGTACCGGCACACGCGGCGGGAGGAGCTGGTGGGCGGATGAAGGAGCCTTTGGCCGACACCCCCTACGGGGCGGTGCGCGGCAGGTGGGAGCAGGGGATCGCGGTCTTCCGGGGCATCCCCTACGCGGCCCCGCCCTTCGGGGAACACCGGTTCCGTCCGCCCGTGCCGCCCGAGCCCTGGGACGGCGTCCGGGACGCGGGCGCCTTCGGGCCGACGGCGCCGAAACCGCCGTACTCGGAGGCGTTCGCGCAGTATCTGTCCGACCCGGTGATCCCCGGTGACGACTGCCTCAACCTGAACGTATGGACCCCGGAGCCGGGCCCCGGTGCCCGGCTCCCGGTACTGGTCTGGCTGCACGGCGGCGCTCTGACCAGGGGATCATCGGCCGTACCGGTGTACGACGGGCATGCGTTCGCCCGCGACGGTGTCGTCTTCGTGTCGGTCAACTACCGGCTGGGGATCGAGGGCTACGGGCTGTTCCCCGACACCCCGCCGAACCCGGGGCTCCGCGACCAGCTCGCCGCCCTGCGCTGGGTCCACGACACGGTCGCCGCGTTCGGCGGCGACCCGGACCGGGTGACTCTCTGCGGCCAGTCCGCGGGCGCCATCAGCGCCGGCGCCCTGCTCGCCGCACCCCAGGCCCAGGGACTGGTCCGCCGGGCCGTCCTGCAGAGCGGGGCGCCCGAGGCCCCGGAACGGGACAAGGTACGGCGCATGGTCCGCCGGATGGCGAACCGGCTGAAGATCCCGGCGACCGCCCAGGCCTTCGCCGAGGCCGACCGCGAGCTGCTGCTGCGCACCCAGGCCGAGGTGGGCCGCCTCAGCAGCCCGGTGCTCGGCGGTCCCGCCTTCGGGATCGTCGTCGACGGCGACCTCGTCCCGCGCGACCCGCTCCAGGCCCTCCTCGACGGCGAAGCCGCCCGGGGCGTCGACCTGTTGATGGGCTGGACCCGCGACGAGTACCGGCTCTGGCTGGTGCCGGGCGGCCTCCTCGACCATGTCGACCGGCTCGGCCCGGTCGCCTTCGCCGGCGCCATGGCCCGCTGCCGTGTCGGCCACGAGGTGCCGCGCGGCTACCGCGCCCTGCGCCCCGAGTCCGGCCCCGCCGAGATCGTCGGCCAGATGGTCACCGACCACCTGCTCCGCCTCCCCCTGCACCGCCTGGCCGAGGCCCGCCCCGGCTCCTCCCACCTCTACGAGTTCGCCTGGCCCTCCAACCGCCCCGGCCTCGGCGCCTGCCACGCCCTGGAGCTGGGCTTCGTCTTCGACACCGGGGACGTGCCCGAGTCGGCGCTGCTCGCCGGCGAGGGCGCCCCGCGGGAACTGGGCGCCGAGATGCACGGCGCGTGGGTCCGCTTCGCCACCACCGGCGACCCCGGCTGGCAGTCCTGGGACGACACCCACCCGGTCCGCGTCCTCGGCGACGGCGAACCCCGCACGGTGTCCGGCCCCCGGGACGAGGAGTTCGCGCTCTGGACACCGGAGGCGCCACCGCACCCCGACCGGCCCGCCGAACTGGCCCTGGCCGTACGCCGGTTGCGCCGCTCAATGGCCGCCGTGCGCCGCCACTGAGTCGCGTACGACCACATGCGTGCCGAGCAGCAGATGCTCGTCGGCCGACTCCCCGCCATGACCGAGGGCGGTGCGGACGGCGAGCCGCCCGAGCTCCTCGTAGGGTACGTGCACGGTGGTCAGGGCCGGGTGCAGATCGCGGGCGAACGGTATGTCGTCGTACCCGGCGAGCGACACGTCGCCGGGCACGTCGAGCCCCGCCTCGTGCAGGGCGGTCAGCGCCCCCGCGGCCACCATGTCGGTGGCGGCGACGACCGCGCTGAACTCCAGTTCCCCCGCGAGGGCCTGCCGCAGCAGCCGGTGCCCGGAGTTCCGGGTGAAGTCCCCGTGGAGCAGGAGCGCGGGGTCGGGTTCGAGGCCCCTGGCCCGGTGCGCCGCCAGATATCCCCGCTCCCGTCCCATCGCCGTGGTGTGGTCCGGCTTCCCGCCGAGGAACAGCACCCGCCGATGCCCCTGCGCGAGCACATGCGAGACCAGGGCGTAGGCGCCGCCCTCGTTGTCGTACTCGATGACCGTGACCGGCGCGCCGGGACCGAGCGGCGGCCGCCCGCACAGCACGAGCCGGGACCCGGCCGAGGCCAGCGAGTCGGCGACACGGCGGGTCCGCTCCCGGTACTCGGGCGTGTCCGCCGCCCCGCCGACGAGAATCACGGCCGCGGCCCGCTGCGCCCGCATCATCTCGATGAACTCCAGCTCGCGCCGCACGTCGCCGTCGGTGCTGCACACCAGCGACAGATGCCCGAGCCGCGCCGCCTCCCGCTCCACGCCGTGCGCCATGTGCGCGAAGGAGGGCCCGGTGATGTCCTCCAGCACGAAGGCGAGCGTGGGCGTACCGACCCCGGCGACGGCCTTCGCGCGGGCGTCGGCGACGTAGTCCATCTCCCGGACGGCCCGCAGGACGCGCGTACGGGTGGCGGCACTGACCGGGTAGTCGCCCCCGAGCACCCGGGACACGGTGGAGGCGGACACCCCGGCACGGGCGGCGACATCACGGATGGTGCTTCGCCCCTGCTCCCCGTTTTTCCTGGTCAATTCCCCACCCTCCAGAACCGGCAACCGGTTCCCGACGGGACCCTAGCGCCCCGCCAGGGGCGCGGGACAGTGTCAATTCGCGGCTCCGCCGCGTGGGCGCGAGCAACCCACAACCGCAGTTGGTCGCCGGACGACAGAACCCCCACGGCGAACCGGCGAAGGTCACACCACCCGGGCGATCCCGGCGACAGCCTCCGGCCCCACCCGGCAGCACCCCCCGATCAACCGAGCCCCCGCATCCCGCCACCCGACGACCTGCTCCGCCGCGAACGTCGACCGCCCCGTCCAGGCCCGAGCCCGCGCGTCCCAGACCTCCCCGCTGTTGGGATAGACGACCACCGGCTTCCCGGTCACCCGCACCGCCGTCTCCACCGCGAGCGCCACGTCTTCCGGCGCACAGCAGTTCACGCCCACGGCGATGATCTCGTCGGCGTCGGCGGCCAGCCCGAACGCCTCCTCCAGGGGCTGCCCGGCCCGTGTCCGCCCCTCCGCCACGCTGTACGACAGCCAGGCCGGTACCCCCAGCCCCCGCACCGCCCGCAGCAGCGCCGCCGCCTCGTCCGCGTCCGGCACGGTCTCCAGCGCCAGCACGTCCGGCCCGGCCCCGGCCAGCACCTCCAGGCGCGGCCGGTGGAACCGCTCCAGCTCGTCGACGCTCAGCCCGTACCGCCCCCGGTACTCGGAGCCGTCCGCGAGCATCGCCCCGTACGGCCCGACCGACGCGGCCACCCACAACGGCCGTACGATCCCCTCCTCCCGCGCCCGCCGCACCGCGTCCCGCCCCAGTTCCACGCTCAGCGCGAGCAGCCGCGCGGACTCCTCGTGCGGGATCCCGCGCTTGGCGAAGCCCTCGAACGTGGCCTGGTAGCTCGCGGTGATCGCGACGTCGGCGCCCGCCCTGAAATACGCGAGGTGCGCGTCGCCGACCGCGTCGGGCCGGTCGGCCAGCAGCCGCGCCGACCACAGCTCGTCGCTCAGGTCGTGTCCGGCGGACGCCAGCTGGTTGGACATGCCGCCGTCGAGCACGAGCGTCCCCGCGGCGAGGGCGTCGGCGAGGCTGGGGGAGTTGTCGCTGGTCATGCACCGACGCTAGTCGACCCGGCTCCGAACAGCCGAGTGTGTCCACCGTATGAACAGATCGCCCATCATGTGGACACCCGGTATACGATCGCCCGACTCCCCGCCCCGCCCGCCTGCCCGCACCCGCGCACGCATGCCCCCCCGGAACCGGAACCGCCATGACAGCCCCCGTCCCCACCCCCGCCGAGGCCACGGAACCCACCGAGGCCCCGTCCGCTCCCCGCCGCACCTTCGGCCTGGCCACCGCGACCGCCCTGGTCATGGGCAACATCATCGGCGGCGGCATCTTCGCGCTGCCCGCCGCGGTCGCCCCGTACGGCACGGTCAGCCTGCTCGCCTTCGTCGTCCTGTCCGTCGCCGCCGTCCTGCTCGCCCTGCTCTTCGGCAAGCTGGCCCGCCGCAGCCCGGTCACCGGCGGCCTCTACGTCTACCCGCGCGACGCCTTCGGCCCCTTCGCCGGATTCCTCTCCGCGTGGTCGTACTGGACGATGTGCTGGGTCAGCATCGCGGCACTGGCGGTCGCGGTCGTCGGGTACGTCGACGTCCTGATCCCCCTGCACGGCAACCACGCCCTCGAAGGCGTCGTCGCCCTCGCCGCGCTCTGGCTCCCGGCCGCCGCGAACTTCGCCGGCACCCGCTGGGTCGGCACGGTCCAGATCGTCTCGACGGTCCTGAAGTTCGTCCCGCTCCTCATCGTCGCCACCGTCGGCCTGTTCTTCGTCCACGCGGACAACTTCGGACCCTTCAACGCGTCCGGCGACAGCGCCCCCGGCGCCCTCGCCGCCGCGGCGGCCCTGCTGCTCTACAGCTTCCTCGGTGTCGAGTCGGCCGCGGTCAGCGCGGGCGAGGTCGAGAACCCGGAGCGCACGGTCGGCCGCGCGAGCGTGCTCGGCACACTGGGCTCCGCCGTCGTCTACCTCCTCGGCACGGTCGCCGTCTTCGGCCTGGTCCCGCACGACAAGCTGGTGAAGTCCGGCGCGCCCTTCGCCGACGCGGTGAACGCGATCACCGGTGGCGGCTGGGGCGGCACCGCGATCGCGCTGGTCGCCGTCGCCTCGATCGTCGGCTGCCTCAACGGCTGGATCCTGCTGGCCGCGCAGATGCCGTACGCGGCCGCCCGCGACGGCCTCTTCCCGAAGCCGTTCGCGAAGGTCGGCAAGGGCGGGGTGCCCGGCTTCGGCGTCTGGGCGGTCGCCGTCCTCGGCACCCTCCTCATCGCCCTCAACTACACGGCCGGCCCGGACACCACGTTCCGCGTCCTGGTCCTCATCACCACCTTCACCGGCTGCGTCCCGTACCTGCTGTCGGCCGCCGCCCAGCTCTACTGGCTCGCCCAGGGCACCCGCGAGCGCGTCCGCCCTCCGGCCCTGGTCCGCGACCTGATCGCGGCCGCGCTCTCCTTCGCCTTCTCCTTCTGGCTGATCGCGGGCGCGGGCTACGCGGCCGTCTACCAGGGCGTGCTGTTCCTGTTCGCGGGGATCCCGGTGTACGTGTGGCTGCGCGGCCGGCAGCGGGAGGACGCGACCGCGTGACGGCGGCGGGGCGCCCGCCGGGCCCCGCTAGGCTCACCGCCGTGAACGTCACCCTCGTTCGGGCCTGCCTGCGCGACGGCCGCGGCGGCAGCCCCACCGCGGTCCTGGACGACGCACCGCTCACCGACGACGAACGCCGCGAGGTACCCGTCCGGGCCGGTGCCTCGCACGCCGTGTTCCTCTCGACCGCCCGGCCCGCGGGCGGGATCTCGCTCCGCTTCTTCACCGCCGAGGGCGAACTCCCCGGCTGCGGCCACGGCACGGTCGCGGCGCTGGCCGTCCTGGCCGGGCGCACCGGCACCCGCGAGGTCACCCTGCGGACGCGGTCGGGCGCGCTGGAGGGCCGGGCGATCCGCCGTGAGGACGGCGGGCTGGAGGGCTGGTTCGCGCCGGGGCCGGTCGGCCTGCGCGCACCCGGGGACGGCGAACTCGACGACGTTTTCACCGCCCTGGGCCTGGCCGGCGACACCCCGGGCGGTGTCATCGCCTCGCTCGGACGCCCACGGCTGCTGCTCCCGCTGCCCACGCGGTCCGCCCTCGCCGCGCTGACCCCGCATCCGGACCGCCTCCGCGCCGCCTGCGACCGGCTGGGCCTGCTGGGCTGCTACCTCTACTCCGCCCCGGCACCGGACGGCCGGGTGGCGGCCCGGATGTTCGCCCCGTCGATCGGCGTCCCGGAGGACATCGCCAACGCCAACAGCACGGCCTGCCTGGCCGCCCGCCTCGCCCGCGGGGGACTTCCGGGAGTCACCGCCGACATGGGCGACTCACTCGGCACCCCGGCGACGATCACGGCAGTCGTACGCCCAGGACCGGACGGCCCGGGGATCCTCGTGGGCGGGTCCGCGCGGATCGACCGGGTCCTGGGCGACTCCTGAAACGCCACCGGCGCCCGCCGTCAGGCGCCGCCGGCGCCGAGACCGCCCACGACGGTCAGTTCGCGGCTGGTGAACTCGCCGGTGAGCAGGGGCATGGCGGCCGCGATCGCCTCCTTGGTCTCCGGCAACCGCAGGGACGCGTCGTGGTGTTCCTTCGATTCCCAGACCTCGGTGACCACGATCGTGTCCGGGTCGTCGTCCGCCAGGCCCACCACATAGCTGCGGCAGCCGTGCTCGCGGAGGCCGTCGGCTCCGGAGAGCAGGATCGCGACCACGGCGTCGCGTTCGCCGGGCCGTGTCCTCATCGAGCCGATGTAGCCGTAGGCCATGTCATGCCGCCTTCCTCGCAGGTGCGTCGTCCGGCACCCTACTGACGCCGGACGACGCCCGGCCCGTCACCCCGCGTGCCGTCCGCCCCTCCGGCGGTCCTTCCGCTGCGTGCGCAGGCCCGCCGGGACCATCAGGCCGCCGAGGAGGCCCAGGGCCAGGGCGTACGGCCACCAGCCGAAGGCGTCCGCCGAGTCGGCGGCGGTGCGGGTGGTCACGGTCGGGGGAGCCGTGGCCGTCGACTCGGTGGCGCCGGCCTTCGTTTTCGCCCCGGCCGCCTTCGCCACCAGGACCACGTCGTTGCCGTCGCCGCCCCGGTAGCTGATCCGGTAGACGGTGTCGGCCAGCTTGACCTCGGCGCCCTCGCGCAGGCCGTCGAAGGCGCCGGTGGTGCGGGCCGTGCCGGTGTGGTCGATCAGCGTGATACGGCGGGCGGGGGAGGTGCCCGCGTCGGACATGTCCAGGGCGCCGGCCAGGGTCAGACGGCCCGTCACCTTCAACGGCTTGTTCCGCAGGACCAGTTCACCTCGCTTGTGCTGGGTGTAGTCGCCCTTCACGGTCAACCCGCTCGTCACCAGGCCGTCGTTGGTCACCGGGCTCAGTACCGTGCCGGTGCCGGAGAGGGCGGTCGCGACCCTGAGGCCCGCCGTGCCCGCGTCGAGCCTCGCCGCCGCCGACGTCAGCCGGATCGCCCTGCTGTGCGCGAGAGTCGCTCCGGCGCGCAAGGCCAGAGTGCCCCTGCCGACGGTCGTCGTCCCGGTGTACGACACCGAGCTCCCGGTGAGCGTGGTCGTCGCCGCGCCGGACTGGACGAGCGACCCCGAGCCGGTCACGTACGCCAGCGTCACGGGAGCCGACGTGTTGCGGACGTACAGGGTGCCGTCGTTCACGATCCTGCGCTGCTCCGTGCCGGTCAGCAGCGAGCCGTCGCCGCCCCGCGCGCCCGACCCCAGCCGCAGCACCGCGCCCTTCTCGACCGTCGTCGAGCCGTCGTAGTCCTGGGCGGCCGCGAAGGTCACGTCGTTCCCGCGCGTCCCCGCGATCACGATGTCCCCGGCACCGGGCGCGGCCAGCGTGTCGTGGTAGCGTCCGCCGCCGATCGGGGCGCCCAGCGTCACGGGGCCGTCGTAGTCGAAGGTGAGCTTCGAGCGGCGGCCACTGGCCGCGTGCAGGTTGATGTAGACGGTGTCCTTCGTGCCCGGCATGAAGATCCGGTGGGTCGTCCCGTCGCCCCAGTGCACGTCGGCGCCCTCGATGTTGGTGCCGCGCTTGTTCAACTGGTGGGCGATCGGCTTCCAGTTGAGCGAAGGGTCGCTCAACGACGGGTTCGTGTCGCCGCCCTGGTCGCTGTAGCTGTACTGGCCGGTGAGGACGACCTTGCTGCCCGGCCGCGAGTGGACGTTGACGTCACTGCCGTACTCCCGCTGGTAGAAGTCCTGGCGCAGGGTGATCGTCTGGTACAGCGGGGTGTCGATGATCCAGGAGCCCTGGTTGAGGATCGCGCGGGTGCTGGGGAGCGCCACCGGGTACTCCGGGCGGCCGACGGCCATCCCCGTGCCGTTGTCGATGACCCCGGAGAAGGGGTGGGTGCCCGCCAGGTCCAGCGTGCCCCACATGTTGCGGGGTTGGGTGACCAGGCCCGCGCCGCTGATCGTGCCGATGTTGAAGGTGCGGGTGAGTGACAGCCGCAGCGTTCCGTCGACGCGGATGTTGAGCTGGTTCAGCTGGTAGCCGGGCGTGTTGTACGGGAAGTGGCCGATCAGGCCCGTGCCGCCGCCGGTTCCGTACTGCAGGGTCGTACCGCGCTCGACGGTGATCGCCGGCGGGTCGGGGTTGGTGACGGTCGTATACGGGTGGTTGCCGCCCTGGGTGCGCACGACCTGCCGTTGCCGGGAGGCCGGCAGGGTGAAGTCGCTGTCCCTGGTGAGGATCAGGGTGCCGCCGCCGCGCACGGTGAGCGTGCCCTCGCCGTGGAAGACCCCGTCGTACGTCGTCGTCCCGGCCGGCACGGTGACGACCGTGTCGCCGGTGAGGGTCACGTCCCGGTCGGCCAGCACGTCTGCGGTGACGTCCCGGGCGCCGGCGGCGAGGGCCGGGGGAGCGGAGGCCAGCAGGGCGGCGAGGGCGCCGACGGCCGCTGCGGTGGTGTGGAGGTGGGTGCGCACGTCAGGGGAGACGGCGGCGGACGGGGCGCGATAACAGAAAAACGAGCCTCGCCGACGAACGGCCGGAAATCGCTTTCCCTCTTGTCATGTCGTACCCGTTGACCCACGGGTAACACGCCCTTACCTTTTCGGCGATCACAACGTTCGTCATGACAAATGCGGTTCGGCATCCCGAACGGCATCCTTCCCCCAAGGAGCGTGTGTGAGATGAGACGTGCGTACGCGATCCTGCTGTCCCTCTGTCTGGCGTTGGCCGGCGCCCTGGCCGCCGCCGGCCCGGCCGCGGCCGCCTCCCAGACCGTCACCAACGGCACGCAGTTCACCGACACTTCGGGGAACATCGTGCACGCCCACGGCGGCGGGGTCATCAAGGTCGGCAGCTACTACTACTGGTTCGGCGAGGACCGCAACTCCGACAACACCTTCAAGTACGTGGACGCCTACCGCTCCACCGACCTGAAGACCTGGGAGTTCCGCAACCACGTCCTCACCCAGTCCTCCGCCTCCGAGCTCTCCACCGCCTACATCGAGCGCCCGAAGGTCATCTACAACGCCTCCACCGGCAAGTTCGTGATGTGGATGCACAAGGAGAACGGCGTCGACTACAGCGAGGCCAAGGCCGCCGTCGCCGTCTCCGACACGGTCGACGGGAACTACACCTACCAGGGCAGCTTCCAGCCGCTCGGCCAGTACATGTCCCGGGACATCACCACGTTCGTGGACACCGACGGCACCGCCTACATGGTCTCGGCGGCCAACGAGAACTACGACCTGCAGATCTACAAGCTCACCTCCGACTACACCGCCATCGACAGCCTGGTCGCCAACCCGTGGGCGGGCGGCCACCGCGAGGCCCCGGCCCTCTTCAAGCGCAACGGCGTCTACTTCATGTTGACGTCGGGTGCCACCGGCTGGAGTGCCAACCAGCAGGAGTACGCCACCGCGACCAGCCTCTCCGGACCCTGGACGTCCTGGTCGACCGTCGGCGACTCCACGGCGTACAACTCCCAGACCGCCTACGTCCTCCCGGTCAGCGGCACTTCGGGCACCTCGTACCTCTACATGGGCGACCGCTGGGGCAACTCCTTCGGCGGCACGGTCAACGACTCCCGTTACGTCTGGCTGCCGTTGACCTTCCCGACCGACACCTCGATGTCGATGTCCTGGTACCCGGAGGTCTCCGTCGACACCGCCGCCGGCACGATCAGCGGCACCAGCGCCACGTACAACACCCTGATCGCCCGGCACAGCAGCAAGTGCGCCGACGTGCCGAACCAGTCCCTCTGGGAGGGCATCGCGATCAGCCAGTACACCTGCAACAGCGGCACCAACCAGAAGTGGTGGTTCAAGGACCTCGGCACCGGCTACTACGAGCTGATGGGCCGCGGCAGCTCGCTCTGCCTCCAGGAGAACTCCACCAACGTCACCCAGGAGGACTGCACCGGCGCCACCACCCAGCAGTGGTCGGTCGTGACCTCCGGCTCCTACGTCAACGTCAAGGCCCGCACGACCGGTGAGTGCCTGGACGTGAGCGGCGCGTCCACCGCCAACTCGGCCGCCATCATCACGTACACGTGCAACGGCGGCACGAACCAGCAGTGGACACGCGGGAGCTGAGCAGGCGTCAGCCGACCGGATTCCAGCCGTCCGTGCCCGCCAGGTACTTCTGGGCCGTGTAGGTCGCGGCCTGTGCGTCGGTGAGCTGCGGGCGGTTGGAGTTCACACCGGCGCCAACCCCGGTGTTCCTGTACTCGAAGAAGCGGGCGTTCTTCCAGGAGTAGCCGCTCATGTCGGTCCACGGTCCGGCGGTCTTCACGGCTGCCGGCAGGGAGGTCTGGCGGATCACCAGCTGCCCGACGGCGTCGGCGGTCGGATGCCAGGGGCGGCCCAGGTAGTAGGTGTTCGCCGCCGCTGAGCTGCTGATGGTGCTGCCGGTCAGCAGAATCCCGTACGTCTTCGCGGAGTTGGTGTTGGGCGCGGCGAGGAAGCCGTTGAGGCCGCCCGCCGCGGCGCCCGAGTCGCGCAGCTGAATGGTCACGCGGTCGTAGACGGCCGTCGCGTTCCCGAAGACGAAGTCCACGTCCCCGGTGACGAAGGACGAGGTGAAGTACTGCCGGTACTGGCCGGTCGCGGACGGCGCCCAGTTCAGCAGGGTGTCCTGGCGGCTGATGAACCGGTCGTTGCGGAAGGTCTGCCGGTCGCCCTGCGCGGTCACGGCGACGGCCTGGGTGTCGGTGATCCCCGGGTGGGCGGCCCTGTCGAAGGTGTTCTGGACCGTGAGCCCGCTGACGGTGAGGTTGTTCGCGGAGAAGGTGGCCACCGAACTGCCCAGCGTGCCGTACTTGGTGCCGCTGGAGTCGGTGTAACCGGCCGCGCGGTCGTAGGTGATGACGACGTCCTCGGCGTTGCCGGTGGCCCCCTTGAGGGTCAGCCCGGTCTTGGTCGCCGGGACGTTGACGATCTCCTGGTAGGTCCCCTTCGCGACGGAGATCGTGTCGCCGGAGGAGGCCGCGTTCACCGCCGCCTGGACGGTGGTGTACATCCCGGAGCCGTCCTTGGCGACGGTGAGGACGGACGCGGCCCGGGCCGGGCCGGCCAGCGACACCGCGGCGAGCCCGAGGGCCGCCGCGGTGCCGGTGGCGAGCGCCACGGTGCGGCGCCGTGCGGGGGCGGGGGGTTGCTCGTGGGAAGCGGTCATGCCCTCAGGTCGCCGCCCGGCCGCGGAGGGTTGCCGGGTTCAGGCGAGCAGGTCGATCGCGTCGACCGAGGTGCCGGCGCTGAGGAAGGACGTCGTCCCCGAGCCGCTCGCCACGTAGATCTTCAGCGTGTTGTAGGCACTGGTGTCCGTCAGCCAGGCGGACGCCGGGACGCTGTAGGTGAACGTGTAGTTGTTGCCCCGGTACGAGCCGACGGTCAGTGAGCGGGTGCTCGGCTGGGTGGGCGGCGAGGGGACGGCGGAGGTCCAGGTGTCGTTGACGACGACCTGCGGCCTGCCGTTCGCGTAGGCCGTCGTCACACCGATCCTGAGGGTGTGCGCGGCGGCGGCCTGGGCGGCCGTCAGCTTGAAGTAGACGATGATCCCGCTGTTGACGTCCTTCCACAGATAGCAGGGGAAGGCCGAGGTCTCGGTGCCGCTGCCGATCACCACGTTCCCGGTCCAGGACGAGGCCCGGACGTCCGAGGGATGCGCGTACGTCATCAGGTCGGCGTTCTTGAACCCGCTCGGCGTGCCGTCCCAGTTGTTGATCCGCCAGATCGCCGAGGCGTTGCTGGGGTCGTTGGAGGACGGGACGGCGATCGTGTTCAGGGTGGTCGTGGCACCCGCCGTCACGGTCACCGAGCCGGTGTAGACGGCCAGTTCGCCCTTGAAGACGGTGAGGGTGTACGTCCCCGGCAGCACCCCCGCGATCGAGAAGTAGCCGTCCGACGAGCGCGCCGAACCCCAGTACTGGGCGGCCGAGTTGGCGAGTCCGACTGTGTACGCGTACGCGGTGTCCCGCCCGCTGATGCCGACGCCCGCGACCCGGCCGCGGCCGCTCGCGGAGACGTACCCGGAGATGCCGAGCGAGTCCGCCCAGGAGGTGGTGAGGGTGCCCGCGTACAGCGAGGAGGAGGGCGCGCCGCCGTCCGTGAGGGCGATGACGTACGGGCCCTGGAGGCCGAAGCGCTCCGACTCGGTCTGGTTCTCGCCGTAGTACAGGATCTCGTACAGCCCGCCGCCGTCGGCGCTCTGGTGGCGCAGCAGCGA
Source organism: Streptomyces sp. NPDC048277 (assembly GCF_040652235.1). Taxonomy (NCBI): domain Bacteria; kingdom Bacillati; phylum Actinomycetota; class Actinomycetes; order Kitasatosporales; family Streptomycetaceae; genus Streptomyces; species Streptomyces sp. NPDC048277. The sequence goes on along the minus strand of NZ_JBEZLQ010000009.1, from coordinate 207,886 downwards.
GCGGTAGAACGGGCCGCCGGAGGCCTTCTCGTGGTTGCTGCGCACGATCCACAGGCCGACGCTGCCGGTCGTCCAGCCGATGTAGTTGTAGTCCATCACCCGCAGCTTCGAGTAGTGCTTGGCGCGGGTCTGGCCGTCGGACTTCTCGAAGATGTCCGCGGACTCGATGACGGTGGGCGCGTAGGTGTAGGAATCCGGCTCGTCGTTGAGGAAGAGGCCCGCCTTGACGCGCACGATGTAGCGGGTGGCGGTGACCGAGTCGTCGGCCTTGTTGGTCCACAGGTAGACGTTGTTCTCGCCGCTGCGGGCCGCGTAGTAGTGCTTCAGCGTGCCGTACGCGACCGAGATCAGGATCGTGGAGCCGGACTGGGCGATCGTCACGGTGGAGGTGCCGAGGCCCGACTCGACGTGCGAGTTCTTGCCGCCGTAGCCCTGGTACTCGGTGCCCTTGTAGACCAGCGAGGTCAGGTCGCCGTTGGTCTTGCTGACCTTGAAGACCAGGCTGGCGCCGGTGTCGACGACGTAGTTGGAGCCGTCGTCCGACCAGCCGAAGCTCGCCGCCGAGGCGGTCTGCGCCAGCGGTCCGGCGAGTGCCGCGGTACCGGCGGCGGCCGCGCTGCCGAGGACGAAGGTGCGGCGTCCGAGCGATCTCCCGTTGGAACCGGACATGGGGGTGCCTCCTTCGGTGGAGCGGGGGTGCGGGTGTCCCCGAGAGTGGCAGTTGAATCGATTTCGCGAAAGGGCTTTCGCCTTCATGGAGTTGGCAATCTTGTGAAAACGGTCCAAGGTCTAGAAAGCGCTTGTGAGTGGCGGTACGGTCCCCGCCAGGCCCTGTCGGTGTGACTGTCCCGTGACGGAGGAGTCCCGAGTGAGACGTTTCAACGGTGTTCGTGTCGCCGCCCTCGCGGCGGTCGTCCTCAGCGCCTGCCTGACGGCCGCTCCCGCCGCCCAGGCCCACGACCGGCGGCCACCCCTCGGCATCGAGAACTGCACCGCCACCGCCTGCCACTTCGACGTCCCGCCCGGGAACTACGACGTGACCGTCCGGCTCGGCGGCGAGAGCGCCTCCAGCACGAGCATCAGCGGGGAGACCCGGCGCTCGCTGCTCCCCGAGACGGCCACCGCGGCCGGGCACCACGTGACCCGCGGCTTCACCGTGAACGTCCGCACCCCCGAGGGCGAGCCGACCGGACCGGACGGAACTCCCGGCCTCGACCTGGTGATCGGCGGCTCCGCACCCGCCCTCGCCGACATCCGGGTCGCCCCCGCCGCCCGGCACACCCGGCAGCTCTTCCTGGTCGGCGACTCCACCGTCTGCGACCAGCCCGCCGACCCCTACTCCGGCTGGGGCCAGCAACTCCCGCAGTTCCTGCGCAAAGGCGTCGCCGTCGCCAATTACGCCGACTCCGGTGAAAGTACGGTGACCTATCTCCAGAACCCGCAACTCTGGGGTACCGTCCAGCCGTTGATCCGCCCCGGTGACCTGGTCCTGATCCAGCTGGCGCACAACGACAAGACCACGGACGAGGTCACCTACCGGACGAATCTCCAGACCCTCGTCGCGGGCGTACGGGAGAAGGGCGGGCGGCCGGTGCTCGTCACGCCGATCGTGCGCCGCTGGTTCAACGCCGACGGCACGCTGAACAATGACATCGCGCTTCTGGTCAACGGGCTCGGCGTCAATCATCCTGAGGTGATCCGCTCGGTCGCCGCCGCCGAGGACGTTCCGCTGATCGACCTCACGGCGAAGACCAAGGCGCTGGTGGAGTCCCTCGGCGTGGAGGGCTCCAAGGCGCTGTACCTGTACAACGAGAAGAAGGACAACACGCACACCTCCGCGTACGGCGCGACCGTCTACGCGGGCCTGGTGCGCGACGAGCTTCTCGCCCAGCACCTGGTGCCCCGGGGCACCGTGCGGGCGGGATGAGCCCCTGGGGCGTCCCGACCGGAACCGGGGCGCCCCAGGTTCGACGGTACGAGCAGTTCCGTACGGTACGAGCGAGAAAGAGCCCCGATGCAGCTGCCCCCCGAGGACCGCGGTCACAGCCCGCGCACCGGCTACACCCGCGCCCACTGGGAGGCCGCGGCCGACGCCCTGCTCGCCGCCGTGGAGCCGTACGCCACCCCGGACCGCGCCCTCTACCACTTCCCCGGCGACCACGGGAGCTGGTCCGGCCGGCTCTCCGACGGCCTGGAGGGCTACGCCCGCACCCTGCTCCTCGCCGCCTTCCGCCGCGACGAGACCGCGCTCCAGCGGTACGCGGACGGCCTCGCCGCCGGGGTGTCGGGAGTCTGGCCGCGCATCGAGGACCGCAGCCAGCCGCTCGTCGAAGCCGCCTCCGTCGCCCTCGCCCTCCGGCTGACCCGCCCGCTGCTGTGGGACCGGCTCGACGACGCCGTACGACAGCGCGCGGCCGCCTGGCTCGCCGACGCGCTCACCGCCGAACCCTGGCCCTGCAACTGGGAGTTGTTCCCGGTCACGGTCGGCGGCTTCCTCGCCGAGATCGGCCACGAGACCGAGGCCGCGCACAAGGCGGTCGACCACGGACTGGCCCGCATCGAGGAGTGGTACGTCGGCGACGGCTGGTACACCGACGGCGACGGCCGCAAGTTCGACTACTACAACGGCTGGGCGATGCACCTCTACCCGGTCCTGCACGCCTGGCTCGCCGACGACCCGGCCCTGCTCGACCTGTACGGCGGCAGGCTCGCCCGGCATCTGGACGACTACGCCCGCCTGTTCGGCGGCGACGGCGCCCCGATGCACCAGGGCCGCTCCCTGACCTACCGCTTCGCGACCACGGCCCCACTGTGGCTGGGCGCGCTCACCGGCCGCACGCCCCTGGCCCCCGGGGAGACCCGCCGACTGGCCTCCGGAGCGCTGAAGTACTTCCTGGACCGGGGCGCGGTGGACGACCACGGGCTCCTGACCCTCGGCTGGCACGGCTCCAACGCGGCTGTCCTGCAGGGCTATTCGGGCCCCGCCTCCCCGTACTGGGCCAGCAAGGGCTTCCTCGGCCTGCTGCTCCCGCCGGACCACGAGGTGTGGACGGCACCGGAGGAACCGGCCCCGGCGGAGCGCGCGGACGCGGCCACGCCGATCACCCCCGCCAACTGGCTCCTCCAGTCCACGTGTTCGGACGGCGTGGTCCGCCTCCACAACCACGGCAGCGAGGACGTCCGCTACGACCCCTACTACACCCGGCTCGGCTACTCGACCGTGACGGAGCCCTCGGCGTCGTACGACAACAGCGTGATCGTGGGCGACGACCCGAGCCGCACGGGGATCGAGCCGCTGGGCGTGGGGGAGGGCTGGGCGGCGTCGCGGCACACGGTGTCGGAGGGCGTGACCGTGACCAGCCTGGTGGTGGTCGAGGGGGCGGTGGAGGTGCGGGCGCATCTGGTCGCGGGAGCGGCGGCCGGAACGCCGGTACGGGTGACGGGATGGGCGGACGTGAGGGCCGAACTGGCCCCGGTGGCCGGCCTGTCGGAGGAGCTTGCCGGAGTGACGGACTCGGCGGCGGGCACGCTTTTTGTCGCGCTCGCCCGGCTGACCCGGGACCCGGACCCCCTGCCCCTCACGGATCTGGTGTCCGTGACGGTGCAGGGGGACCAAGGAGCCTTCGACCTGATCGTCCGCTGGGCGGGCGGCGGGGTCGGTCACTTCACCTTCACGGCGTCAGACGGGCGATCCGCAGGGTCGTGGTGGTCGGTGACGCCCCGGTGAGCGGGGTGCCGTAGGTCGGGGTGACGGGTGCGTACGCCCATGTGAGCGTGCCGTCCTTGAGGACCGCGATGTCGCCGGTGATCCGTGTGTTCACGACCTTGTCGGCGCTGACGAAGGTGCCGCTCCAGTTGACCAGCCGCAGATGCGTGCCGGTGAACGTGCCCGTGCAGGTGCCCGCCGAGCACTTGGCGTTCTTCAGGGACTCCCAGGAGACCAGGAGCTTGTCCTTGCCGTAGGGGGCGACATGGACGTTGACGTTCTCGACCGTCTTGGCGCCGGTGAGGTAGATCGCCTTGCCGGGGCCGGAGTTGCGGTTCTTGAGGAACGCGATCGCGACCTGGTGGGTGGCGGTCTTCGGGGTGACCGACCAGCCGCGGCCGCTGCTGTCGGCGGGGTTCTTCTTCGCGGAGGCCGCGCCCCGGGAGGCGAACGCGGTCGCGTACCTGCCGGTGGACGACTTCACCAGATCACCGGTGCGACTGGGGAAGGTACCACCGCAGTACCCTGCCCAGCACTGCTCCCGCTGGACCACCGGGGCCACGTCCGGGGCGCCGATGCCGGTGGAGACGAACAGGCCCGAACGCCAGTCGTCGAAGCAGAGGGACGTGAAGGCGCCGGAGCTCTCGGCGTGCAGGGCTATGCCCTCGTTGTGGCTGCAGCCCCAGTCCCAGCCGCCGCTGAGCTTCGTGCCCTTGGCGCTGACGTACGCCAGCTTGTCGCCGAAGTGCCCGTCGGCGAAGCCGCCCGCGCCGTGCACGACGAAGTAGGCGCCGTACTTGGAGCCGTTCCAGGTGAGCTGCCCGTCGAGGGTGGGGGAGGTGTCGTGGGAGGCGGTGCCGGTGAGCTTGGTGGACCAGGTCTTCTTGCCGCCGGTGTAGCGGACGATGGCGGCGGCCGTCTCCTTCCACTTGTTGGTGTCGGAGACCCGGGTGAGCAGCGCGAAGCCGTCGTTGTGGGCGACCAGCCCGCCGACCTCCTTGGCGCCCTTGACGACGGTGTCGGCGCCGGACCGGGTGCCGGTCGCGGTGAGCGGGGTGACATGGACGCCGTCGGCGGCGGGCCAGGCGACGCGGAGGGTGCCGTCGGGGGCGACCGCGGTGGCGGTGCGGTTCCACTCCCGGGTGTTGTTGTAACCCGCCGAGAGGTAGGGGTACTTGGCGCTGAGGCTCACCGCCGTGGACGTGACCTTGAGGTCCGGGGTCGTCGTCGCGCCTGCGGTGGTGGCGTACCAGGCGCCGGCGAGCAGGCCGCCGGCCGCCAGGGCACCGATCGCGGGCTTGCGGAAGGCGCGGACCCGGCGGTGACGTGTAGTGCGTGGTGCGGTTGTCATGCCCTGTGGTTGCCGCCGGGGCCCGGAAGGTTGCCCCGCCGGGACCTTGTTTTTTCAAGCCGGCAGGATCTGCGTGATCCGGTCCGCGAACGCGCCGGGGTGTTCGGCGGTGCCCAGATGGCCGCCCGGGAACTCGACGAAGGCGCCGCCGGTGTGCTCGGCGGTGAACTCCGCTGTCTGGTGTAGGAGTTGGCCGTGGGAGTCGGTACCCGCGGCAAGGGTGAGGCGGGGCAGTCCGGTCGGCGGCCGGTAGGTGGTGAACGGGCGCAGGACATGCGCGAGGAAGACGGAGAACGGCGTCACCTCCGCCACGGAGTCCGGCCGCCCGCCGTCGAGTTGCGCGATCAGCTCGGCCCGCAGCCGCTCCCCGTCCGGCAGCAGCGTGACGCACGGCGGCTCGTGCGCGATGACGTGCCGCAGCCGGCCGGGGTGGCGGGCCAGCAGGTCGAGGGCGACGATGGCGCCGGCGCTGGTGCCGAACACGTACGCCGACTCGCCCTCCGCCACCACCTCCTCCAGGACCCGGTGCGCGCCCTCGCTCCAGTCCGCCACGCGCTGGTCGGCGAACGCGTCCCCCAGATGACCGTGGGCGAGGCCCAGCGGGTCGTACGTCACGACCGTGAAGCGCGCCGCGAGGCGCTCCGTGAGCGGGCCCAGTCCCATGGGGTGGCCGGCGCCGCCCGGGACGATCAGCAGGACCGGGCCGGTGCCGATGACGTCGTAGTGCAGGTCAGCCATGATGGTCGGTCCTCTCACGGGGCCAGTTCTCGAGTGCGGTGTGCAGGGCGTCGATCGCCCGGTCCCAGGAGGCGCGGACATCGCGCGGCGCGTTGAAGCCACCGGAGGCCTCCAGCGCGCAGTAGCCGTGGAAGGCCGCCCGCAACAGGCGTACGGCGTCGGTGAGATCGGGCTCGGTCAGGCCGTAGCCGCGCAGCATGCCGTAGGTGATCTCCACCGTGCGGCGCATGGCGGGGGCGTCGGCGTCGACGAGGGCGGGGTCGATACGGATCTGGGTGGCCGCGTAGCGGCCGGGGTGGGCAAGGGCGTAGGCGCGGTAGGCGCCGGCGTAGGCGGCCAGCGCGTCCCGCCCGGAGCGCCCCGCCACGGCGACGGCGATCCGGTCGATCATCTCGCCGCCCGCGAGCAGCGCGATCCGGTGCCGCAGGTCCTGGAGACTCCGCACGTGCGAGTAGAGACTCGCGTCCTTCACCCCGAACCGCCGGGCCAGCGCGGACAGCGAGACCTGCTCGAACCCGGCCTCGTCGGCCAGCTCGGCAGCCGCCGCGACCAGCCGGTCGGCGGTGATTCCGGCACGGGGCATGTGACACCTCCCTGGGATTCCCAGGTGGAATCCTAGGGGCTCCAGGTTTCGCCGCCCAAGTGATTATCCGCGGCTCACGCCTTCGGATCGAGCCCCTTCGACAGGCCCGTGTAGGCGGGCTTGGCCGTGTACCTCTCGTCGAACGGGAGGGCCGCCCCGTATCCCGTGAAGGTGCTCGGCACCCAGGAGTACTTGTCGGTGATGCCCCACACCGTGACACCCGCGCAGCGAGGGACGCCGAGGCAGTTCTCGCTCGCCGTCTTGTAGTCCTTGGACTGCTGGGCGAGTTCGGCGGCGGAGGCCGGCAGCGGGATGCGCACGTCGAGTTCGGTGACCGACACCTCCAGGCCCAGGTCGGAGAAGCGCTTGAGGTTCGCCTTCATCGTGGACGGCAGCTTGCCGACCACGAAGTGGGACTGGAAGCCGATGCCGTTCAACGGGACGCCCTGCGCTAGGAGCTGCTTCGCCAGGGCGTACAGGGCGTCGCTCTTCGCGTTGTCCGCCTCGATGTTGTAGTCGTTGATGTACAGCCTGGCCGCGGGGTCGGCCGCGTGGGCCCACTTCAGCGCGTTCGCGATGTAGCCGGTGCCGAGCTTGGTCTGCCAGAGCGAGGAGCGCATCGAACCGTCGTCGTTGAAGGCCTCGTTGACCACGTCCCAGGCGTAGACCCTGCCCTTGTACCGGCCGACCTCGGTGTCGATGTGGCTCTTGAGGATCGAATTCAGCTGGGTGGCCGAGAAGTCGCCGTTCCTGAGCCAGGACGGCAGCTGGGAGTACCAGACCAGGGTGTGGCCGCGCACCCCCTGCTTGTGGGCGGCCGCGTGCGCCACCAGCCGGTCGGCGGCGGCCCAGTCGAAACCGCCCCGAGTCGGCTCGACCGCGTCCCACTTCATGGCGTTCTCCGCCGTCACCGAGTTGAACTCCCGGTCCAGCACGGCGGTGTAGGAGGAGTCGGAGGTGAGCGCGGAGTCCCCGACGGCCGTGCCGATCCGCACGCCCCGCGCGTCGGCGTATCCGCGCAGCGTGGTGGCGGCCGAGGCACCGGGGGTGAGCTGGGGGAGGGCGTAGACGCCGGTGGCGACCAGCAGGCCGGCCGCGGCGAGCGGCAGCGGACGCAGGACGCGGCGCCGGCGGCGGTGGGAGGAGGGTGAGGGGGTGCTGGCTTGCGTGGACACGGCTTCTCTCCTGGCGGACGGTTCGTCGTGTACCTGTCGCCGCCGCGCGGCATAAGGTTGCCGGGAGACGGAAGGGGGAGCCGTGACGTACGGGGCGCGGCGCGTGGCGAGAGCGGTGCGGGAGCGTCCGGCGGACGGCCAACCGCTCTGGAGACAGCGGGACTTCGGCTTCTTCTGGCTCGCTCAGACCCTCTCCGTCCTCGGCGACTCCTTCAGCCTGGTCGCGCTGCCCCTGCTGGTCCTCCAGGCGACCGGCTCGGTGGCCCGGATGGGCCTGCTCACCGGCGCCGGCGGCGCCGCGATGGTGCTGGCGGCGGTCTTCGCCGGGGTGGTGGTGGACCGGGTCGACCGGCGCAAGCTCCTCATCGCCTGCGATCTGGTGCGGATGGTGCTGTACGGCCTGGTCCCGCTCGTCTGGCTCGCCGGACCGCGCCTCTGGCTGCTCTATGTGGTCCTGCCCCTGTGCGAGGCCGTCGGGATGCTCTTCGCCGTCGGGTACGTCACCGTCGTCCGCGGACTGGTCGGCACCGGCCGGCTCACCGAGGCCAACGGCCGGTTGAACGCCACCGCCGCCGCGGCCGGCGTCCTGGGACCACTCGGCGCGGGCCTGGTCGCCGCCTGGGCCGGACCGGCGAACGCCGTGGCCGTGGACGCGGCCAGCTACGCCGTATCGGCGAGCTGTCTCCTTCTCGTACGGGTCCGGGAACGTGCCGGGGACGACCGGTCGCCCAAGGGCACGAGCATGTGGCGCGATCTGCGCACCGGGGTCTCCTACCTCGTCCGTCATCCCGTGCTGCGGTCGGTCACCGGGCTGCTCGCGGTCTTCAGCTTCCTCAGCCTCGGCATCAACGACCTGCTCATCTACCACCTCAAGCACGACCTCGGCCACGACGACGGCACGGTCGGCACGGTGCTGGCGGTCGGCGCCGTCGGCACCATCGCCGGGGCGCTGCTGGTGGCCCGGCTCCGGCGCCGGCTGGGCTTCGGGCCGACCTGGATCGGTTCGATCGCCGTGTGCGGGGCGGCCTTCGCCGGGCTCGGCCGGGCGGGCACGGTACCCGCCGTGGCCGCCCTGAGCGCGGTCTACCTGGCCTGTGTGGGCGTGGCGGGCACCTGCTCCATGTCACTGCGCCAGGAGATCACTCCCGAATCCCTCCTGGGCCGTGTCACCTCCGCCCACTGGACCCTCCAGTACTCGCTCGCCCCGGTCGGCGCGGCCGTCCTCACCTGGGCGGCCGAGCGGTACGGCACCACCCGCGTGGCCGCCGTCGCCGGAGCCTGCTGCACCCTGATCGCCGTCGCGGGGCTGTGCACCCCGATCCGCCGTGCGGGCCGGGGCTGACAGAGCGGGAGGATCAGCCGTTCACCCCCGTGTAGTGGCCCAGCGCCCACCGCCACAGCCACCTCGCGGCCAGGTAGGCGAGCAGACCCAGGAGCGGTGAGCTCGCCGCCAGCCAGTACGGGGCGCCGGTGCTGTGGCCGTGGCCGGTGAGGACCGCCGCCGGGAAGTAGGCGACGAAGGCGAGCGGGAGGCCGTAGGTCAGGAAGCCGCCGACCGCCCGGGGCAGGACGTTGAGGGGGTAGCTGCCGAAGGTGCCGAGGAGTTCCTCCAGCCAGCGGCCCCAGTAGTCGGCGGCCGGGAACCGCAGGGAGGCCGAGGCCACCACCGTGAACAGGGCCGCCTCCAGGAGCATGCCGCCGAGGACCGCGGCGATCAGATACGCGGTCCGCCCCGCCGTCCAGTCCAGGTGGCTGCGGCTCAGCGCGCCCGCCATCAGGCCCACCGCCACCGTCAGGTCGCCGATCGCGTTGGTCGGGAAGAACTGGAGCTGGACCTGGCGGTAGACCGGCATCGGACGCAGCAGATACGCGTCGATCTTGCCCTCCTGGATGTGCTGGCCCAGGCCGTGCACCCGGCCAAGGAAGAGCACGAACAGACCGTGGGCCAGCATCCGGGTCGCCGGGATGAGCAGGACGTCCGAGCTGTCCCAGCCGCCCATCCCGGTGAACCGGGTCAGCAGCACGGTCGCGAACACGATCACCGACACCTGCCAGACCGCCCCGACCGCGATCATCATCAGGAACTCGGCGCGGTACTCCAGCTGGGCACGGAAGTTGAGCTGGGTGATCCGCCACATGATCCGTACGGAGTTCATGGACGTCAGCCTCCCTGTGAGACGACTCGACGGGCGGCCCGCCGCCACAGCAGCCGGGTGAGGGCGCTCAGCGCCACCACCCAGGCCACCTGGACGCCGAGCTGGAAGCCCGCCTCGGACAGTGGAATACGGCCGACGTACAGCGACAACGGCACGTTCAGCGTGGCCTGGAAGGGCAGGAAGGAGCTGAGTGTCAGGAACCAGTGCGGAAAGAACCAGAGCGGCGCGTACACCCCGGACATCAGGTTCTGCGCGAAGATCAGGATCAGCAGGGCCGCCGTGTTGCGCATCGTCCAGAAGCACAACTGGTTGATGAGCAGCATGATGTAGTGCAGGACCCATTGGCCGAGGAGGAGACTGAGCGCGAACACACCCGCCACGGCCGCCGACTCGGGGGGTACCACGACCCCGGCCGCCAGGCAGATCAGGTATCCGGTCAACGCCCAGGCGAGGCCGTACAGTTGCTCGCCCAGTGCGCGCAGCGCGTAGTAGCGCTGCGGGGAGAGCGGACGCAGGTACCAGTAGACGATCGTGCCGTAGTACATGTGCTGCACGATCGTGTCCCGGGCCGCGTACTGGTCCAACTCGCGCAGGCGGGAGGCCAGTACGGCCAGCACGGCGAAGGTGACCGCCTGGTCGCGGGAGAGTCCGGCGGTCGTGCCGGTCTGGGCGTACAGGCCGTGCCACAGGGACGCGACCAGCACCACCTGCACGGTCAGCCGCAGCAGCGCGGCGGTGATGCGGGGCGGGGTGTACAGCTCGCCGAGCGGGGTGACCCGGGCGGCGCGCCAGGCGTACGTCAGGGCCATCGTCAGACCGCCTCGGCCTCGGCCGCGGCGCCGATCCCGGCCCTGGCCTCGGCGTAGGCCGCCCGCATGACGTCCTCCAGGTCCGCCTCGTCCACCGCCACGCCGGTCACCTCGTACCGTTCGATGACCAGCTTCAGCGCCTGGTGGACGGTGGGTGCGGCCGGGCCGTCCGGGCCGAACACCACCTGCGGGCCGTCCCGGCGCACCAGGGTGATGCCCGGCAGCGGGCCGACCGGGGTGTGCGGGTCGGCGAGGGTGGCCCGTACCTGCCAGGTCGAGCCGAAGTCGCGGCGGATCTCGTCCAGGGTGCCGTCGAGCACCAGCCGCCCGTGGTTGACCAGCACCACCCGCTCGGCGAGCCGTTCCACCTCGGTCATGTCATGCGTGGTCAGCAGGACGGTACGGCCGCGCTCGGCCACCTGGTACCGCAGGAACTCGCGGACCTGCTCCTTCACCACCACGTCCATGCCGATGGTCGGCTCGTCCAGGAAGACGACCGGCGGATCGTGCAGCAGCGCGGCCGCGAGGTCGCAGCGGACCCGCTGGCCGAGCGAGAGGTGCCGCACCCGGGTGTCCCAGAAGGCGGAGAGTTCGAGAAGGTCGTCGAACTCCCTGAGCCGGGCGGCGTGTTCGGCCTTCGGCACCTCGTAGATGTCCCGCAGGATCGCGAACGACTCCCGCACCGGCAGGTCCCACCAGAGCTGGGTGCGCTGCCCGAACACCGCCCCGATGTTGCGGGCGTTGCGCTCCCGCTCCCGGTACGGCACCACACCGGCGACCCGGGCCTCGCCGGAGGTCGGGGTGAGGATCCCGGTGAGGATCTTGATGGTGGTCGACTTGCCCGCGCCGTTCGGGCCGAGCAGGGCGAGGAGTTCGCCCGGGGCGACGTCGAAGGTGATGTCGGAGACCGCGTGCTTCGCCACGCGCTCGGGGTTGACCAGGGACCGCAGGGCGCCCGCGAAGCCCGGGCGCCGGACGGTGGTGTGGAAGGTGCGCGACAGACCGCGGACCTCGATGTTTCCGGGCACGCTGGGGGACTCCCTCGTTCCGTACACGACGTACGGCCGGCCGGTTTGAGAGGCCGACCGGCCGCGGATACGTCACGACGGTCGCAGAGCGCCGAATAGCCCGGCAATGGATTTATGGACTCGCGATTTGGACTATTCGATCACCGCGCGGGCGGCCTCGCGCCGGGGGAAACGGCGGTGGTCAGCGTGCTGAAGGTGCGGTACGGACGGTCCGTCCGCCGTTCCGCAGCCCCACCGACCGCAGCGCGCCCTCCAGCGCGAAGGTGGCCGCGCCCAGGCACACCGGGTCGGTGGGGATGGGGGAGAGCACGATCTCCGTGGCGGCGAACGGCCGCCCCAGCGCATGCCGCCGGACGGCCGCGCGCACCTCGTCGAGCAGCGGTTCGCCGAGTCTGCGGGCCACCCAGCTGCTGAGCACGACCAGTTCGGGGTTGAGCAGGTTGACCAGATTGGCGATGCCGGCGCCGATGTAACGGGCCGTGTCCCGTACGACCTCGAGCGCGACCGGGTCGCCGTCCGCCACGCCCCGGGCCAGCGCGTCGATGGTCGCGGTCTGGTCGTCGGGGTGCAGCAGCGGGCTCTGCGGGCTCGTCTCCCGCAGGTTCAGCATGATTCCCGGCGCGCCGACATACGTCTCCACACAGCCGTGGTTGCCGCAGTGGCAGGGCCGCCCGTCCAGCACGAGCGTCGTGTGCCCCCACTCGCCCGCGCTGTTGCTGACGCCCCGGTGCAGCCGCCCGCCGAGCGCGAGCCCGGCGCCGACACCCGTGCCGAGGTTCACCACCACGGTGTCCCCGCGCCCGCGCGCCGCCCCGAACCACTGCTCGGCCACCGCGCAGGCGCGCAGCGGATTGTCCAGGTGGAGGGGGTAGGCGATGTGCTCGGAGAGCAGGTCGAGCAACGGCACCTCGTGCCAGTCCCAGTTGGGCGCGTACTCGGCGATGCCCGTGTCCCGGTCCACCTGCCCGGGCACGCTCACCCCGACCCCCAGCACCCGCGCGCCCTCGATCCCGGCCTGTGCCACCACCGCGCCGATCGCCGCGGCGGCATGGCCCACCACCTGCTCGGGCCGGTTCTCGCCGGGGCGGATGTCCTCCTCGGCGCGGGCCAGCACGTTCAGCGCGAGGTCGAACAGCTCGACATGGACGTACGTCTCCGCGATGTCGACGCCGATCAGCGCGCCCCCCGACGCGTTGACCGCCACGAGTCCCCGGGGGCGTCCGCCGGCCGAGTCCTCGAAGCCGACCTCCGTGATCATCCGCAGTTCGAGCAGCTCGCCGACGAGCGTGGCGACCGTGGCCAGGCTCAGCCCGGTGACGGCCGCCAGTTCCTGCCGGGAGGTGGGCGACTCGGCGATGATGTGCCGCAGTACCTCGTAGCGGTTCGCGGTGCGGATGTCCCGTGATGTGTGCTTCACGCGGCGCAACGCTATGGGCTGGGAAGCGCTTTCGACAAGGACTTACAAAAAGGGCTTTATTAAGCCTTAACCCGGACCGGTTCCCAAGCCTGCACCCCACCCGGCCCACCCGGCCCATCCAGCCCGGCCCGTCCCGCCGGTCAGCCGCCCAGTACATCCTGTACGAACGGGTTCGCGAACTTCCCACCGGGGTCCAGGGTCCGGGCCAGGGCGCGGAAGTCGGCGAGCCGCGGATAGCGGCCGTGCAGCGCCTCGCCGGCGGCGGTGTACACCTTGCCCCAGTGCGGACGCGGATCGAACGGCTCCAGCGCCTCCTCCAGCCGGCGCACCACCGGCAGCACGGCCGCCGTGTCGTCGGTCCAGGTGAAGTGCAGGGCGACCGAGTCCCGGCCGTGGGCGGGGCTGAGCCACTGCGGATCGGATGCGATCGTGCGCACCTCGCAGGTCTGCAGGACGGGGGAGACCGTCTGCCGGATGCCGTCGACGGCATGCAGCGCGTCGAGCGCCGCCGCCCTCGGCAGCAGGTACTCCGACTGCAGCTCGTCCCCGCTGCTCGGGGTGAACTCGGCCCGGAAGTGCGGGAGTCGCTCGTGCCAGGGTCCCGGGACCCCGAACTGCTGGGTGCAGTTGGTGCCCGGCATGCCCGGCACCGGGTGCATCGCCTCCGTCGCGGGCGCGGCCCACCCGAAGTCCACGGCCGGCCGGTCGGTGCGCCGCTTCACCCACACCTGCCGGAACCCGGGCTCCCGCCAGTCGGTGAACAGGCTCACGCTGTACGCGGCCCCGGACACGGCCGCGAAGTCCAGCCCCTCCAGGGGCAGTTCGACGTACACGGTCTGCTCGACCTCGTACGCCGGCTCCAGGTCGAGCGTGAGCGCGGTGACGACCCCGAGCGCGCCCAGTGAGGTCACCGCGCCGTCGAAGCGGCTGTCCCCACGGGCCACGGACTCCGTCGAGCCGTCGGCGAGGAGCAGCTCCACCTCCCGTACGGTCGCCGCGAGCGGTCCGTTGGCCACGCCGGAGCCGTGGGTGCCGGTGGCGACGGAACCGGCCACCGAGATGTGCGGCAGCGAGGCCATGTTGGGCAGCGCCAGGCCGTGCGCGTGGACCGTCCGGGCCAGTTCGGCGTACCGGACCCCGCCCGCGACCCGGACCGTACGGGCCGCCGTGTCCACCTCGACGGCCGGCGGCAGCCCGGCGATCGAGACCAGCACGCCCTCCGGGCCCGGATCGGCGATGCGGTTGAAGGAGTGCCCGCTGCCCAGCACCCGCACCCGCGCACTGCCGGCCACCAGCGACCGGAGCGCGTCGAGCGACTGCGGGCGGTGGAACTCCTTTGCCGTGTACGTGATGTTGCGCGCCCAGTTGGTGACCGTCTGCGCCGAGTCTGCCATTCCTGCCGTCCCTCCGGAGAGTGCGTGTCCATTGACCCTCTCATTCGCCGAGACCTACGGTAGAGACCGGTTGCTATCCGCGCGTCACCGAGCCGGAAGGTCACTTCCTTGCCCGAGCGTCCCCAGGCATTGTTCGCCATGACAGCCCAGAACGTGCCGCACATCTTTCCGCCGGAGGCGCTCGCGCGGCTGCGCGAGTGTGTAGAAATCGATCCCACTCTGGTGGCACACGACTTCACCGACCCCCGGGTACGGGAGACGCTCGCCCGCACCGAGGTCCTCGTCACCGGCTGGGGCTGCCCGGTCCTCGACGCGGCGGCCCTGGACGCGGCGCCCAGACTGCGCGCGGTACTGCACGCGGCCGGCTCGGTGAAGGGGTTCACCACGCCCGAGGTCTGGCGACGCGGAATAGCCGTCTCCTCGGCGGCCGCCGCCAACGCGCTGCCGGTCGCCGAGTACACCCTCGCGATGATCCTGCTCGCCGGGAAGGACGTCTTCGCCTTCCGCGACCTGCTGCGCACCCGGCGCACCTTCCCGTACGGCGACATCCTCCCCGGGATCGGCAACTTCCACCGCCGGGTGGGCATCGTCGGCGCCTCCCGCATCGGCCGTCGGCTGATCGAACTCCTGCGCCCCTACGACCTGGTGGTCAGCCTCGCCGACCCCTATGTCGACGAGGCGGAGGCCACGCGCCTCGGCGTCGCCCTGCTGCCGCTGGACGAGCTGCTGCGCACCTCGGACATCGTCACCGTGCACGCCCCGCAGACCCCCGAGACCCGGCACCTCCTCGGCGCCCGCGAACTCGCCCTGCTGCCCGACGGATCGGTCCTGATCAACACCGCGCGCGGCTCGCTCGTCGACCACGACGCCCTGATCGGGGAACTGCGCACCGGCCGCCTCACCGCGATCCTGGACGTGACCGACCCCGAGCCGCTGCCCGCCGACTCCCCCCTCTTCGACCTCCCGGGCGCCTTCCTCACCCCGCACCTCGCGGGCTCGCAGGGCAACGAGGTGGCGCGGCTCGGCCTCACCGTCGTGGCGGAAGCCGAACGGCTGCTGGCCGGTGACGAGCTGCGGTACGCCATCGACCAGTCGGTCCTGGAGCGGGCCGCGTGACGGCCGTCTCGTAGGGTGACCTGAACACGCGAGGAAGGGGAGCCGAGCGGTGGTGAAGAAGACACAGCCGGCGCCGAACGGGGACGCTTCGACGGTACGGGACGTGGCCGCGCGGGCCGGGGTCTCGGCGTCGACCGTCTCCCGGGTGCTGGGCGGCACCTACCCGGTGGCCGCCACCACCCGCGCCAGGGTCCTCAAGGCCATGCGCGAGCTGGACTACGTGGTCAACGCGCACGCCCGCGCGCTCGGCGGCGCCACCAACAAGACGGTCGCCTTCGTCGTGGACGACGTCACCGGCCCCTTCTACGCGCACATCGCCCGTGGGGTGGAGGAGCAGGCCTCGGCGGAGGGCCGGCTCTGCATGCTCTGCACCACGCACGGCGACCCGAGGCGCATCCTCGCCGTCGTCGAGACCATGCGGGAGCAGCGGGCCGACGCGGTGATCGTGGTGGGCGGCGCGCTGGAGGACAAGGCCTACCACGACCGCATGACCCACTTCGCGCACGCCCTGGACCGCGCCGGCTCCCGGCTCGTCCTCGTCGGCAGACCACCGCTCGGCCCGGGCGTCCCGGCCACCGTCGTCGACTACGACAACGAGGGCGGCGCCTTCGCCCTCACCGGCCATCTCCTCTCCGGCGGCCACCGGCGCATCGCCTACCTCGGCCGCGTACCCGGCCTCTCCACCAGCGCCCAGCGCATCGCGGGCTACACCCGCGCCCATGAACTCCTCGGCCTCGCCCCGGACCCGGAGCTGATCCTCGACGGCGTCTTCTCCCGCTCCTTCGGCTACCAGGCGGCCCGCGAACTCCTCGCCTCCGGGCGGGAGTTCACGGCGATCTTCGCGGCCACCGACATGATCGCCACGGGCGTGATCCAGGCGGTACGGGAGTCCGGCCGCCGTATCCCCGAGGACATCGCGGTGGCCGGGTACGACGACATCCCGGTCGCCCGCGACGTCCACCCGACACTCACCACGGTCCACGTGCCCCAGGAGGAACTGGGTCGCGCGGCCGTCCGCCTCGCCCTCCACCGCGACGAGCTCCCGGACGGGCAGCACCTGGTGCTGGGGACACATGTGGTGCTGCGGGAGTCGACGCGACGGGGGACCGGGCCCGGCTGACCCGCAGGACGCCACACCCGGCCCCCGCTCCCACCTCCGCCGCCGGAGGGGCATAACGTGAGGAGTCGAACGCCTGAGCCGGGAGGAGAAACGGGATGGGCAGCCGTACCGCGCTGGTCGAGGATCTGATGGAGAGGTTCCCGCACGTACCACGGGAAGCCGTCTTCAAGGAGGACCTGCTCCGGGGCGGTGTCGCCTTCGACCCCTCCGCGCTGAGCGACAACGAGAGCGGCGAGGTCAAGCCGAAGTCGTACTTCATCTTCTCCTTCGACCACGGCACCCTGCCCGAGCTGGGCGAGGCCGCGCTGCGCCGGCCGCCGGAGGAGATCATCCTCACGGGCGGGCCGTACGACCTGCGGCGGACCGTGGTGTCGGTGCGGGTGAACCCCACCTCGCCGTACCGGGTGGCCGCGGACGACGAGGGGATGCTCGGGCTCTACCTCGACGGAAAGCGGATCGCCGACGTCGGGGTGCCGCCGATGCCGGAGTACTACCGGCACAAGCTCTCCAACGGGAAGTCCGTGATGGAGGTCGCCCCGACCATCCAGTGGGGCTACCTGATCTACCTCACCGTCTTCCGGGTCTGCCAGTACTTCGGCGCCAAGGAGGAGTGCCAGTACTGCGACATCAACCACAACTGGCGCCAGCACAAGGCGGCCGGGCGGCCGTACACGGGCGTCAAGGACGTGGAGGAGGTCCTGGAGGCGCTGGAGATCATCGACCGGTACGACACCGCGAAGACGTCCACCGCCTACACGCTCACCGGCGGCGCGATCACCAAGACCGTCTCCGGGCGTGACGAGGCCGACTTCTACGGCCACTACGCCAAGGCCATCGAGGAGCGGTTCCCGGGCCGCTGGATCGGCAAGGTCGTCGCCCAGGCGCTGCCGCGCGAGGACGTGCAGCGGTTCAAGGACTACGGCGTGCAGATCTACCACCCCAACTACGAGGTGTGGGACGAGTACCTGTTCAAGATGTACTGCCCCGGCAAGGAGCGGTACGTCGGCCGCGACGAGTGGCACAGGCGGATCCTCGACTCCGCCGAGATCTTCGGCGCGCGCAACGTGATCCCCAACTTCGTCGCCGGTGTGGAGATGGCCGAGCCGTTCGGCTTCAAGACGGTCGACGAGGCGATCGAGTCGACCACCGAGGGCCTGCGCTTCTTCATGTCGCACGGCATCACCCCGCGCTTCACCACCTGGTGCCCGGAGCCGACCACCCCGCTCGGCAAGGCCAACCCGCAGGGCGCGCCGCTGGAGTACCACATCCGGCTGCTCCAGGCCTACCGGCAGACGATGGAGGACTTCGGGCTCTCCTCGCCCCCCGGCTACGGCCCGCCCGGACCCGGCCGCGCCGTCTTCTCCGTGAGCTCCTTCATGGACAGTCTTCCGGCGAAGGAGCAGGCGGAGGAGCCCGCGGAGCTCTGAGGACCAACGAGATTCACGAGAGGTGAAGGAGACTCACGAGAACGGTGAGTCGAATGGCGGTCGCCGTCCGTACAAGAGGCCGGAGTTGCGGAGCGGCCGGACGGCTGGGCGCAAGCGGTTGACGTGACGCCGGGGACCGGTGGTATGGGTGACGGGGAGAATCCGTGGCACGACCACCGGTAACCGGTTTTGAATATGCCGCTTGTCAGTTGTGCAGGGGACGTGAAAAGCTCGGGTCCTGCCGCGAGGTTCCCCCCAACTCCATTGCCAATATGGTGAGTTGACCTCGCTTTGGATGCAGGAGACCCATGCCCGACCTGCCGACCCCCCAGGACGCCGCCGAGGCAGCGCTGTTCTCCGAATGCTGGGACGCGGTGCTCTCCTACGCCGACCTGTGCACGTCCGGCTCCCTGACGGCCAATCAGCTGGCCACCGAGGCCTTCGCGCTGGGTATGCGCGAGGCCCGTGACACGGACTTCACGCCCCTCCGCGTCAACGGACGGCGCGCCGCCCGGCTGCCGATGATCCCGCTGCTGCTCACCGCGGTCCGCAACACGGCCGCCGGCTGGGAGGCCGAGGGACTGGGGCACAAGCTCGACCCGGACCTCCGGCTGTGGCTCAACTCCGAGAAGGCCGCGCGTTATACCGGGCCGCCGCTGCAGCGGCCCGTCGCGCTGCGCGGCCTCCGGGACATGCAGGAGGCGGACGCCGAACTGCTGTGGCTGGCCGAGGTGGAGGCGCTGCCGCTGCCCTCCGTGGCACGCCGGCTCGGCCTCGATCCGGTCGTCGCCGCCCAGGAGCTGGAGCAGGTACGCGGACTCTTCCGGGACCGCTGCCACCGCGCCCACCTCGACACGCCGATGGACGCCGAGTGCCGCAGCTACGCCCGGCTCCTCGACGCGGTCACCCGGTCCTCCTCCGCCGACACGCCCGAGGACCTCTCCCGGCACCTCGCCACCTGTGTGCAGTGCGCCGAGGCCGCCGCCTGTCTGCGGCTGCACGGCGGCGGACTGCCCGCGGCGCTCGCCGGCGGCGTCATCGGCTGGGGCGGCCTCGCCTACCTGGAGCGCCGTCGCCGCGCGGCCGAGGTACGGCTCGGCGCGGGCCGGCCGGGCGTCGCCGACCACGACGGCGGCGACCCCAGGGAGGGCGCCGGCCGGGGCAAGGTGCTGCGGCACGGTCTGCTCGGCGCCGCGCTGCTGATCTCGCTGGTGGCGCTCGGCGTGTCGATGATGCCGATGGGCGGCGGCTCCGGCGACGACACGGCCGCCGCCTCGCACGACGACCGCCAGCCGGTCGCCGACCCCACCTCGGTCGTCCCGTCCGCCGATCCGTCCCCGACGCACACGGCCTCCGCCGCCCCGTCCTTCTCGGCCACCGCGGGCAAGCCGGACGACAAGAACCCCGACCCGGAGCCCCAGGGCACCTCCACGCCGACGGCGAGCACCAGCCACAAGGCCACCGGCTCCGGCGGTTCGGGCGAGAGCACGGCGGCCACCTGCAAGGTCTCCTACGACCTGGTCAACCAGTGGAACGACGGCTTCCAGGCCACCGTCACCGTCTCCACCACCCAGGCCCTGGCCGGCTGGCGGGTCGAGTGGTCCTTCCGCGACGGCCAGAAGGTCACCCAGATGTGGGACGCCAGCGTCAGCCAGGACGGCTCCCGGGTCACCGCCGACGCCGCCGACTACAACCAGTCGGTCTCCGCGAACGGCACCCTGTCCTTCGGCTTCCTCGGCACCTGGAGCGGCAAGAACTCCTCGCCGTACGCCTTCACGCTGAACGGCGACTCCTGCTCGCTGAGCTGAGCCGCCCGCACGACCGGCGGCCGGGCGGACCCAAGAGGGTGGGTCCACCCGGCCGTTGACGGTCCGTCAGAGATCATTCGCCTGGCGGACTTTCAGCACTGCGACTTGTAGAAGTACTTGCTGACCGACGCGTCGTTCATGTTGTCCTTCGTGATCGCCACCATGTCGGTGCCGATGGACTTGCTGACCGACTTGCCCTCGAAGGCGTCGGCGAGCTGGTCCACCGCCTGCCGGCCGATCGCCGCCGGGTCCTGGGCGACCAGCACCTGGAGGGTGCCCGCCTTCAGGGAGGCGATCTCGTCCGGCTCGGCGTCGAAGGCGGCCACCTTCACCTTGCCCTCCTTGCCGGCCTGCTTCAGACCGGTGGCGATGCCCTGACCGGTGTTGGTGTTGCCCGCGAACACCCCGCCGAGGTCCGGGTGCGCGGCCAGCGTCGACTGGATCTGGGAGGCGGCGGTGGCCGGCAGGTCGTTGTCGTAGAGCGTGGGCAGCACCTTGATGTTCGGGTACTTGCCCATCTCCTCGGTGAAGCCCTTGATCCGCGCGTCGGTCGTCGACACACCGGGCTTGACGCTGATGACGATGACCGAGCCCTTCTCGTTCATCAGCTTGGCCAGCGCGTCGGCGGCGACCCGGCCGCCCTTCTCGTTGTCGGACGAGATCCGGGTGATACCGACCGACGTGTCGGTCACCGTCGTGTCGACCAGGGCCACCTTGGTGCCCGCCGACTGGATCTGCTTGAGCGACGGCGTCAGCGCGCTGGTGTCGACCGGCGAGATCAGCAGCCCGTCCGGACGGGCCGCCGCCACCGAGTCGAGGAGCGGGCGCTGCACCGACACGTCCCACTGCGCGGAACCGTCCGCCGTGAAGTCCATCCCCTTGGCCTTGGCCTCCTGTTGCGCGGCACAGGTCATGGTGATGTAGAAGGGGTCGCTCTTCACGCCCGTGATCAGCCGGACCTTCTTGCCCTTGGCGGAGCCCGAACTCCCCGAGCCGCCACTGTTGTTGGACGAACTGCACGCCGAGGCCGCGCTCAGGGCGAGGATCATGCCCGCCGCGACCAACAGCCCGCGCCTGCCGCGAATGTTCCACATCACAGAGTTCTCCTTGGTCCTGTGCGACTCAGACATGTGCGACTCAGTCATGCGCGTTCCCGGGTCTTCCTTCGCATCTGGTCGATGTAGACGGCCACGACCAGCACCACGCCCACCGCCACGTCCTGCCAGTACTGCTGGACGCCGATCACGATCAGCCCGGTGGTCAGCACCGCCGGGATGAACACACCGATCACCGTGCCCAGCACCGAACCCCGCCCGCCGAACAGGCTCGTTCCGCCCAGCACCACCGCGGTGATCACCTTGAGGTTGTCGGTGGAGTGCCCGGCGATCGACGTCGTGCCGTACGACGCCAGCCACATCACCGCGCCCAGCCCGGCCAGCAGCCCCATCAGCCCGTACACCTTCACCAGGTGCCGGCCCACCGGAATACCCGCCCGCCGTACGGCAGTCGGGTTGGAACCGATGGCGAGCGTGTGCTCGCCGAACCGGGTGCTGCCCAGCACCGCGCCGAAGATCGCGGTCACCACCGCGGCCAGGATCACCATCCACGGGATGCCGAGCAGCTTGCCGAAGCCGAGGCTGTTCTGCAGATGGGTGGAGGCCGCGCCGGCCGGGTCCTGGCCGCCGGTGGCGAGTTCGGCGATCCCCAGCGCCGCGCCGAGCCCGCCCAGCGTCACGATCAGCGGCGGCACCTTGCCGGTCGCCACCACCGCACCCTGCAACGCGCCCCACGCCGTGCCCACGGCCAGCGCGATCACCGCACAGAACGCGACCGTGCCCCAGCCCGAATCCGGCCCGCCGTGATGGAGGTTGTACTCGCCCGCCGCCACCGCGGCCAGCACCAGCACCGAGCCGATCGACAGATCGATGCCGGCCGTGATGATCACGAACGTCATACCGACGCCCAGCACCAGGTAGATGGCCGCGTTCACGGCGATCTGGGTGATGTCGTACGTGGTGAAGAACTTGCCCGGCGCGGCGATGGTGAAGAACGCCACCAGCGCCAGGAGGATCACAAAGGTCCACAGCTCGTTGAGGGTTGCGGCGCGCCGTAGCCAGTCGGGCACGGTGGCACGGCCGTCGACCGCCGCCTTCTGACTCTCCGCCGTCATTGTCCGCCCTCCGCGTCCTTGCCCCCGTTCGGGCCGTCCAGCGATCCGGTCATCGCCCCGACGAGTTCCTCGATCGTCGTGTCCGCGGCGGTGTACGACGCGACGCGCCGGCCCAGCCGCAGCACCTCCACCCGGTCCGCGACCGACAGCACCTCGGGCATGTTGTGGCTGATCAGTACGACACAGATGCCCCGGTCGGCGACCCTGCGGACGGTCTCCAGAACCCGGGCGCGCTGGACGACACCCAGGGCGGCGGTCGGCTCGTCCATGAAGATCACCTTGTGGGCGAAGGCGACCGCGCGCGCCACCGCGACGGACTGCCGCTGCCCGCCGGACAACGTTGTCACGGCTGCCGTCAGATCCTTGAGTTCGACGCCGAGTTCGGCGAAGGCCTTCACCGCCTCCCGGCGCATCGCGGGCCGGTCGAGGACGCCGATCCGCCCGAGCAGCCCCCCGCGCACGATCTCCCGGCCGAGATAGAGGTTGGCCGCCGCGTCGAGATCGGGGGCGAGCGACAGGTCCTGGTACACGGTCTCCACGCCGTGCCGCTGCGCGTCCATCGGCCCGGAGAACCGCACGGGCGCGCCGTCGAGGCGGACCTCGCCGGCGTCGGGGGCGAGCACGCCCGACAGGACGTTCACCAGAGTGGACTTGCCGGCACCGTTGTCGCCGATCAGGGCGACGACCTCGCCGGGGTATGCCGTGAAATCGGCGCCCGAGAGCGCCTGGACGTGGCCGAAACGCTTGACCACTCCATGTGCCGTGAGCAGTGGTTCCCTTGCAGAGGCCATGTTGTGCCTTCTGGTTGGTATCGTTAACAGCTTGGCTGATTCTTGGGGCGCTCACAGCGGGGTGTCAAGGGTGGTGCAGACGGCGGGTGTTGATGTTGTCCGACCCTTGACTTCCGTTATTTGTACGGGAGTTGATATGCGGACGAGTTGGTAACGTTAACGAGTCGACGCTCAAACGTGACGCAGGTGGAGGACGTGGCGTGGCAGCGACCCGGCCGACCATGAAGGACGTCGCCGCCGAGGCGGGCGTCAGCGCGATGACGGTGTCCCGGGTCGTCAACGGCGATTCGGCCGTCGCCCCGAGGACCGCCGCGCGCGTGGAGGCCGCGGTCCGCAAACTCGGCTACCAACGCGACGACGTGGCACGCCAGTTGCGCCGCACGCACCAACTGAGCCAGACCATAGGGCTGTTGGTCGACGATGTCGCGGACCCCTTCATGGCCGCCGTCGCCTCCGCCGCCGAGGACGTCGCCCGGCAGCGCGGCAGCATCATGCTCATCGGCTCCAGCCGCGCCGACCTGCGCAGGGAACGCGAGGTGATCGCCGCGTTCACCGCCCGCCGGGTCGACGGCCTGATCCTCACCCCGGCCGCCGGCAGCCACCGCTTCCTGCGCCCGGCCCAGGCGCAGGGCACGAAGATCGTCTGCGTGGACCGGGCGGCACCGGGCCTGGACGTGGACGCCGTGGTGGTCGACAACTTCGGCGCGGTACGGGAGGCCGTGGGGTACCTGGTGGCGCAGGGTCACCGCAGGATCGGCTACATCGGCGACACGCCGGAGATCTGGACGTTCGGGGAACGCCGGCGGGGCTATCTGGCGGCGCTGGCGGCGGCCGGGATCGCGGCGGACCCCGCGCTGGTGAGGGACGACGTGCGGTCGGGCCCGGAGGCCGCGAGGACCGTCACCGCCCTGCTGGCCCTTCCCGACCCCCCGACCGCGCTCCTGGCCGGCAACGAACTCCTCGCCTTCGGCGCCCTCACCGTCCTCCCCGCCGGCCTGGCGTTCATCGCCTTCGACGACTTCGAACTCGCCACCCAGCTGACCCCACCGGTCACGGTGATCGCCCAGGACCCGGTGGCCCTCGCGACCAGCGCGGCGCACCTGCTGTTCGCCCGCATCCACGGGGACGTCTCACCGCCGCGCACGGTGGTGATGCCGACGCGACTGGTCCGGCGGGGGTCGGGGGAGATACCCGGGCCGTTCGCCGCGTAGGGGACCCGCAGGAAGGCCCGGGGGACGGGCCACCGGAAATATTCGGTGGCGGCGAGCAGCCGTGCCCCATACGGTGAGGCCACTGTTCGCCGAGTCGGGAAAGGGAGGTGTTGACCGATGGCTGTCGTTGCGCTGTGCGCTGCCCGCGACCAGAAGCTCATCCATTCCACCTCCGCGGCCACCGGCTGACCTTTTCGCTTTCCCGGGGCCGCCCTTTGAAGGGTCACCCTTGACTTCCAGCTCCGCTGTTTTCTCCGCGCTCGCTCCCTACGGCTGGGACGAGACCTGGGCGAAGGAGTTCGCCCCCTACGACGCCGAAGGACTGCTGGCCGGGCGTGTCGTCCGTGTCGACCGCGGGCAGTGCGACGTCGTCACCGCCGGCGGGACGCTGCGCGCCGACACCGCGTTCGTCACCCCGCACGATCCGCTGCGGGTCGTGTGCACCGGAGACTGGGTCGCCGTCGAGCCCGGCGGCAGCCCCCGGTACGTACGCGCGTATCTGCCGCGCCGTACCGCCTTCGTGCGCTCCACCTCCTCCAAGCGGTCCGAGGGGCAGATCCTCGCGGCCAACGTCGACCACGCGATCGTCGCGATCTCCCTCGCCGTCGAGGTCGACCTCGGCCGTATCGAACGGTTCCTGGCGCTGGCCTGGGAGTCCGGCGCGCAGCCGGTCGTGGCGCTCACCAAGGCCGACCTCGTCCCGGACGCGGTGACGCTCGCGCATCTCGTCCAGGACGTCGAGGCGACGGCACCCGGCCTGCCGGTCCTCACGGTCAGCGCGCACCAGGGCGACGGCCTGGACGTGCTGGTCGCCCTCGTCGGCTCCGGTACGTCGGTGCTGCTCGGCCAGTCCGGCGCCGGCAAGTCCACCCTCGCCAACGCGCTCCTCGGCGAGGACGTGATGGACGTCCGGGCCGCGCGCGACGTGGACGGCAAGGGCCGGCACACCACGACCACCCGCAACCTCCTCGCGCTGCCGGGCGGGGGCGTGCTGATCGACACGCCCGGGCTGCGCGGCGTGGGGCTGTTCGACGCCGAGACCGGGGTCGGGCAGGTGTTCTCCGAGATCGAGGAACTGGCCCAGGGCTGCCGGTTCTCCGACTGCGGGCACGAGACCGAGCCGGGCTGCGCCGTCCGCCTCGCCGTCGAGACCGGGGAACTGCCTGTGCGCCGGCTGGAGAGCTACCGCAAGCTGATGCGGGAGAACCAGTGGATCGTCGCCAAGACGGACGCGCGGCTACGGGCCGAGATCAAGAAGGACTGGAAGCGGAAGGGCGCGGAGGGGAGGGCGGCGATGGAGGCGAAGCGGGGGCGGGGGCGGTAGCCGTCCGAGCAGGGGCGCGCGGGGCCGAGCGCGCCCACGCGGCGGAGCCGCATATCGCTGCAGCCCCGCGCCCCTGAAGGGGCCCGGGCAGTCGGCGCTTCTTCACCAGTGCCGTGTCCGTTTTCCGCCAGTCGTGGGGCTCCGTATCGCTCACACTGGAACATGTGATGGACGAGGACACCAGGTACGAGGCGGTCCGCAGCCGCGACGCACGCTTCGACGGCGCGTTCTTCTTCGCCGTCGAGACGACCGGGATCTACTGCCGCCCCAGCTGTCCGGCGGTCACCCCGAAGCGGCGCAACGTCCGCTTCTTCCGCACCGCGGCGGCGGCCCAGGGCTCCGGCTTCCGGGCCTGCCGCCGCTGCCGGCCGGACGCCGTTCCCGGCTCCGCCGAGTGGAACGTCCGCGCCGACGTCGCCGGCCGGGCCATGCGGCTGATCGGCGACGGAGTGGTGGACCGGGAGGGCGTGGGCGGCCTCGCCGACCGGCTCGGCTACAGCGCACGCCAGGTGCAGCGGCAGCTCACCGCCGAACTCGGCGCGGGCCCGGTCGCCCTCGCCCGCGCCCAGCGCGCCCACACCGCACGCCTGCTGCTCCAGACCACCGAACTGCCGGTCACGGAGATCGCGTTCGCGAGCGGATTCGCCAGCGTGCGGCAGTTCAACGACACGATCCGCGCCGTGTACGCCACGACCCCGAGCGAACTGCGCGAGGCGGCGCCCGGCGGCCGGGGCGCCCGGCGCGGCTCCCCGGCCGCCGGGATCCCGCTGCGGCTCGCCCACCGCGGCCCGTACCAGGCCGGCCCCGTCTTCGACCTGCTGGAGCGCGAGGCCGTGCCCGGCGTGGAGGAGGTCACCGGCGCGCCCGGCGCCCGCACCTACCGCCGTACCCTGCGCCTGCCGTACGGCCATGCCGTCGTCGCCGTCGAGGAAGGCGGGGGCACGACCACCGCGAGCGGCGGTGTACGTCCCGGCGGCTGGCTCGACGCCCGGCTCCGGCTCACCGACCCGCGCGCCCTGACCACCGCCGTACAGCGGCTGCGCCTGCTGTTCGACCTCGACGCCGACCCGTACGCCGTGGACGAGCGGCTCGCCGACGACCCACGGCTCGCTCCGCTGGTCGCCGCGCGCCCGGGACTGCGGTCGCCCGGCGCCGCGGATCCGGCGGAGGCGGCCGTACGGGCGCTCGTCGGGAGCGCCGGCGCCGAGCGCCTGGTCCTGCGGTACGGCAAGGCGCTGGACGCCCCGTCCGGGAGCCTCACCCACCTCTTCCCGGAGCCCGCCGCGCTCGCCGCGGCCGAGCCCGGGGGAGAACTCGGCGCGCTCGCCGCGGCGCTCGCGGACGGCACGGTACGGCTGGACCCGGGCGCCGACCGGGACGAGGCGGAGGCCGCGCTGCGGGCGCTGCCCGGCGTCGGTCCGGCGGTCCTCGCCACGATCCGCGTCCGCGCGCTCGGCGACCCCGATGTCGCCCCGCCCGGCCTGGACGTACCGGACGAGTGGCGGCCGTGGCGGTCGTACGCCGTCCAGCATCTGCTGGTGGAAGGAGAGTCGAGGAACTGATGGTCACGTACTGGACCCGGATCGCTTCGCCCGTGGGGGAGTTGCTCCTGACCGCCGACAACGAAGGGGCGTTGACCTCCCTGTCCGTCCCCGGGCAGAAGGGCGGGCGGAGCGTCGAGGCGGGGTGGCTGTGCGATCCCGGTCCCTTCCGGGGGGCCGAGGAGCAGCTCGCCGCGTACTTCGCCGGTGAACTCAAGGAGTTCCAGCTGGAGTTGAGGGCGCGGGGGACCGAGTTCCGGGAACGGGTGTGGGACGCGCTCGACGGTGTTCCGTACGGGTCGACGACGACGTACGGGGAGATCGCCGCGCGGATCGGGGCGTCCAGGATGGCGGTGCGGGCGGTGGGCGGGGCGGTCGGGGCCAACCCGTTGTTGATCGTGCGGCCTTGTCATCGGGTGATCGGGGCGGACGGGTCGATGACCGGGTATGCGGGGGGAGTTGAGCGGAAGGTGTGGCTGCTCGGGCTGGAGGGAGCGGTGGCGGTGGCGGCCGGTTAGGGCCGGAGACGGGGGGTTCCGCTTACCGGCGCTTGCCGGGTGCCGCCGCGCCCACCCTCCCCCACTCTCGGCTTCGCTCGAGCGGGGGGACCCCCATCGCCCCAGGCGGCACGCATGCCCGCAGCTGCGAAGCTGACGCGACTGCAGCGCCCCTCTAGGGGCGCGGGGAACTGCGCGACCAGCCCCCACCCACCCGCAGCCACACGACCACCGTTACCACCCCCGGTCTCCCCACCTCGCGCTCCGCCACCCGGGTGGTCCCCCGGACAAGTTGCCGCCCCGCTCACTCTCCGTATGTCACCTTCCCCTCCAGAGGGCCTCGGAAGGACGGGTGTGGATGGGCAAGGTCGGGCGGGTTCTCGCGGTGGCGTTGCTGTTGCTGGTGGGTATGACGGGGCGAGCCGATGCCGGCGACGTGTTCTCGCTCTGGACCGGGAGCTGGGAGGCCGCGCCCTCCGGTACCGTCCCCGCCGTTCCCGGCGCCGCGTTCCGCAACGTCGTTCATCTGAGCGTCGGGGGCAGCGCGGTGCGGATCAGGGTCAGCAACCGGCTCGGCAGCGCACCCCTGCGGCTCGGCGCGGTCACCGTCGCCCTGCGCAGGGGCGCCGGCCCCGACGCCGTGCCCGGCTCGATGCGCGTCGCCACGTTCGGCGGCGCCGGCACCGCCGTCGTACCCGTCGGACAGGACCTGGCCAGTGATCCCGTGCCGCTCGCGGTGCCGGACGCAGCCGACCTGCTGGTCACCGTGGAGACCCCGGGCGACTCCGGGCCGGCCACCTATCACCGCGTCGCGCTCCAGACCAGCTACCTGGCCCCGGCCGGCGCCGGGCACGCGGCCGACGAGGACGGGGCCGCGTACACCCGGACCACCGGCAACTGGTACTACGTCAGCGGTGTCGACGTGTGGGGTGTCACCCTCGGCAGTGTGGTCGCCTTCGGGGACTCCCTCACCGACGGCAACGGCTCCTCCATCGACAGCAACCACCGCTGGCCCGACCGGCTCGCCGAACGCCTGCGCCCCTTCCGGCTCGGCGTCCTCAACGCCGGGATCTCCGGCAACCGCCTGCTGGCCGACAGCACCGGAGGACCCGGCGCCCTCAACCGGCTGGACGCGGACGGCCTCGACCGCTCCGACGTCCGGACCCTGGTCGTCCTCGAAGGCATCAACGACATCAAGGGCACCCCGGAGGCGACGGATCCCCTCGACTTCGTGCGTGCCTACCGGACCATCGTCGCCCGCGCCCACGCGCGCGGCATCCGGGTCGTCGGCGCGACGCTCACGCCGGACGGTGGGTACAGCGGTTACACCGAGGCCCGGGAGGCCGTACGCCAGGAGGTGAACGCGCTGATCCGGACCGGGAGCGTCTTCGACTCGTACGTCGACTTCGACGCCGTCGTCCGCGACCCGGAGCAGCCGCAGCGCATCCGGCCCGCCTACGACCCCGGCGACCATCTGCACTTCAACGACACCGGCATGCGCGCCCTGGCCGCCGCCGTCCCGCTCGTCGACCTGCTCTGAGCCGCCGGGCGGGTCAGCCGCCCCAGACCACCGCCACCAGCCAGCCCGCCGCGATCAGCAGACAGGCGAACAGTTCGGCGAGCACGCTGGAGCCGCCCGCGTTCATCGTCGTGCGCAGCGCGGCCGTCGCCTCGGCGGACCGGCCCAGACGGAGGCGTTCGTGGAGATAGACCCCCGCCATGAAGCCGGGGATCGTGCCGATGACGGGGAGAAGCACGAAACCGAGCAGGGCGCCCGTTCCGGCGTACACGGCCATGCGGGGGGTGGCGCCGCTCGCCCGCAGCCGGCGCGGCGGCAGCGCCCAGCGCACCACCAGCGACAGCAGCAGCACCACGGTGGCCCCGACCAGGACCGCCCAGGCCGTCGGGCGCGGGTCGTACAGCGCCCACCACAGCACCGCGGCCCACACCAGCCACGAACCCGGCACACCGGGCACCAGTACTCCGCACAGGCCGAGCACCAGGACCAGGCCGACCAGCAGGAGTTCCCCTGCTCCCATCTGCCCAGAGTGCCGCGCGGCCCGGCCTCGGGCCACCCGGCCCCGTCGATACGCGCGCAGGGGATCCGGACCGGCGATGCATGGCATCCGGACCCGAGATGCATGGCTGCCGGACCCGTGATTCACAGCTGGTCGCCAGGAAGGACCGCCACAATCTGGCCTCCGGCCGATGCCACCGCGTCCGGCCGTGCGAACGGTGCCCCGGGCCCAGGACGCGCGCACGCGCAGGGGATCTCGGACCGGGTCACTCCGGTGTCGCCGGGTGGTTCTCCCGTGGGGGGTGGGACCACCCGGTGACTCACTCGTGTCATCCGTGCCGTTCGGCCCACGCGTGTCGTCGATTCCCTTTCCCCGTACGGGGGTTCGGACTGTCCCTCGACACGCCGTTCGAGACGGGTTCGTGTGCGGGATTTTCCGGATGCCCCGTTTTCATCCGGCCCGCGCGGTGGACAATTAGGGGCATGAGCCAACCAGGGGGCAGGCCCACCCGCCATGAGGACGACTGGTGGGGGCAGTTGTACGACGACTCCACCGAGGACACCGGCCCCGCGGTCGCACCCGATTCGCTGGACGACCGTTTCGCGTCGGCGAAGCACACGGTGGGGGCACGGCGGGGCGCCGCCGAGGAGCCGGGCGACCGGCAGCCGCCCCCGCCGACGGTGCCGCCGCAGCGCGCGGCCACCGCCTCCACCGAGGCACCCGGCGAGGAGACCGCGGCCGACCCGAAGTCCTGGCCGTGGGACGAGGAGGACCAGGAACTGCTGGAGGCGGACGACGACGTCCCGGCGGACTCCCGCCCCGGGGACGTCCACCCCGCGACCCGGCTCGACATGCCCGCGCTCCCGCCGCACTCCGCCCCCGCCGCCGCGCTCGCCGCGGCCGCCTCGGCCTCCTCCGTGGACTACGTCGGCTCCGGCCCGCCCACCTACGACGCCGAGCCCACCGCCCTGCCCGCGGCCGACCCCGACGAACTCGACGACCTGGTCGCCGACACCGTGCTGGACGGCGCCCGGTACGGCTCCTGCACGCTGCGGGCCGTCTCCCAGCGCGGCGACTCCGCCCGGTACCGGGGCGAGCCGCGCCGCGACTCCCTGCTCACCGCCCGGTTCGGGAGCGGCGACCAGGCCCTGGTCCTCGTCGCGATGGCCACCGGCGCCCGGGCCACCCCCGGCGCGCACCGGGCCGCGGCCGAGTTGTGCGAGTGGATCGCGCGGGCCGTGGGCCGCAGCCACCAGCGGCTCGCCGAGGACATCCAGGCCGCCCGCCGCGGCGACCTCAAGTCCGGGCTGCACCGGCTCACCGACCGCAGCCTCGGCAAACTCCGCGCCAGCGCCGCCGAACAGGGCGTCGCCGCCGAGGAGTACGCGGCCAGTCTGCGCTGTCTCCTGCTCCCCGCCCACCCGCAGTGCCGTACCCGCGTCTTCTTCGGCGTGGGCGCGGGCGGACTCTTCCGGCTCCGGGACGGCGAGTGGCAGGACATCGAACCGCGTACCGACACCGAGGGCGTCGGTGAGCCGGTGCTGGGCTTCGGCTCACCGCCGTCCGAGACGCCCGAGGGCGACCGGCTCACCATGGACCTCGGCATCCCGACCCCGCCGAGCCCCTACGAACCGGCCCCCGAGCCGCCCCGCGAACCCTTCCTCTTCCGGGCCTCGGTAGCCCGCCCGGGTGATGCCCTCGTGATGTGCACCGGCGGCCTCGCCGACCCGCTGCGCGGCGAGCCCGCCCTCTGCGCCTACCTGGCCCGGCGCTGGTCCGACCGCACCCCGCCGGGCCTCGCCGCGTTCCTCGCGGACGTCCAGGTCCGGGTCAAGGGCTACGCCGACGACCGTACGGCGGCGGTGGTCTGGGAGGCGTGACGGCGGTCCCTGTGCGTGGATGGGAGGTATCCACGCACAGGGAAGGGGCACCCGTCCGCCATGGCCAAGCAGAACGTCGCCGAACAATTCGTCGACATCCTCGTCCGCGCCGGAGTGCGCCGCCTCTACGGCGTCGTCGGCGACAGCCTCAACCCCGTCGTCGACGCCGTCCGCCGCAACTCCGCCATCGACTGGATCCACGTCCGGCACGAGGAGACCGCCGCCTTCGCGGCCGGCGCCGAGGCCCAGCTCACCGGCAGGCTGGCGGCCTGCGCCGGCTCCTGCGGCCCCGGCAACCTGCACCTGATCAACGGCCTCTACGACGCCCACCGCTCCATGGCCCCGGTCCTCGCGCTCGCCTCCCAGATCCCGTCCGGCGAGATCGGCCTGGGCTACTTCCAGGAGACCCACCCCGACCGCCTCTTCCAGGAGTGCAGTCACTACAGCGAACTGATCTCCAGCCCCCAGCAGATGCCCCGCCTGCTCCAGACCGCCATCCAGCACGCGGTCGGCCGCAGCGGCGTGAGCGTGGTGTCGCTGCCCGGTGACATCGCCGACCAGCCCGCCCCCGAGCAGACCGCCTCGGCCGCCATCGTCACCTCACGGCCCACCGTCCGCCCCGGCGACGAGGAACTGGACCGGCTGGTCGCGATGATCGACGCGGCCGACAAGGTGACGCTGTTCTGCGGCAGCGGCACGGCGGGCGCCCACGCGGAGGTCATGGAACTGGCGGAGAAGATCAAGTCGCCGGTGGGTCACGCCCTGCGGGGCAAGGAGTGGATCCAGTACGACAACCCGTACGACGTCGGCATGAGCGGGCTGCTCGGCTACGGCGCCGCGTACGAGGCCACCCACGAGTGCGACCTGCTGATCCTGCTCGGCACCGACTTCCCGTACAACGCCTTCCTCCCCGACGACGTGCAGATCGTCCAGGTCGACATCCGGCCGGAGGTGCTGGGCCGCCGCTCCCGTCTCGACCTGGCGGTGTGGGGCGATGTGCGCGAGACGCTGCGCTGTCTGGTGCCGCGCGTCCGGGCCAAGGAGAACCGGCGGTTCCTCGACCGGATGCTCAGGAAACACGCGGACGCGCTGGAGGGGGTGGTGAAGGCGTACACCCGGAAGGTCGAGAAGCACGTCCCGATCCACCCCGAGTACGTGGCCTCGGTCCTCGACGAACTCGCCGACGACGACACGGTCTTCACGGTCGACACCGGGATGTGCAACGTCTGGGCCGCCCGCTACCTCTCGCCCAACGGCCGCCGCCGCGTGATCGGTTCCTTCTCGCACGGCTCGATGGCCAACGCGCTGCCGATGGCGATCGGCGCCCAGTTCACCGACCGGCACCGGCAGGTCGTGTCGATGTCCGGGGACGGCGGGTTCACCATGCTGATGGGCGACTTCCTGACCCTGGTCCAGTACGACCTGCCGGTCAAGGTCGTCCTCTTCAACAACTCCGCGCTCGGCATGGTCGAGTTGGAGATGCTGGTCGCGGGCCTGCCCGCGTACGGCACCACCAACACCAACCCCGACTTCGCCGGCGTCGCCCGCGCCTGCGGCGCCTACGGGGTGCGGGTCGAGAAGCCCAAGCAGCTGGCCGGTGCGCTCCGGAACGCGTTCAAGTACCCGGGCCCGGCCCTGGTCGACGTGGTCACCGACCCCAACGCGCTGTCCATCCCGCCGAAGATCAAGGCCGAGATGGTCACCGGCTTCGCGCTCTCCGCGTCCAAGATGGTGCTCGACGGAGGCGTGGGCCGGATGGTCCAGATGGCCCGCTCCAACCTGCGCAACGTGCCACGCCCGTGAGTCAACCGGTCGGCGCCCACCGGCGGACGCCGTCCACGGAGCCGTACCAGTAGTGCGGCAGGCCCCTGATGGAGCTGGTGCGGAACGGCTGCCCGTGGTCGTCGACACGGACCGTGCCGGTGCGACCCTGTGAGGACCAGTCGAGTTCGAGGTACCAGCGGCAGTCGCAGCCGGCCGTGCTCGCCCTGACGCGCAGCACCTCCGGGTCCGTGGACGAGACCCGGTAGGGCAGGCGCATGGTCGAGACGGTCTTCCCGTCCGGGCCCTCGCCCGCCACCGGGCGGGCGATCGGACGGTCCTTGTCCAGATCGACGGCGAAGTGACGCGGGGTCAGTCCGCCGCCGCAGCCGTCCGCCATGGAGTAGGCGACGCCGGGCGCGGGCGCCGTACGGCCGACGACCCGTACCCGCAGGTCCTCCAGGACCACGGCCGTGGCCGAACGGCCCTGCACCGAGACCTCCACGATCGGGTTGCCGCCGTGCACCGCGTGCTGCGTGGCCGCCCAGGTGCCGGCGTCCTGCGGGGCGGGCGGGGGCGGGACCCGCGCGGGCTGCTTGTCGATGACGTAGTCGTGGTCGCAGCCCAGTTCCCAGAGCTGGGAGTCGGCGGTCCAGGTGAGGGGGAGCGGTCGGCCGAGAGGGCGGACAGGCTGCCCAGCGTCACCAGGAGGACGGCGGCCACGGCCGAGACGACCAGGGTGCGGCGACGGCGGTACCAGGGGCGCGGGGCGGGCTCCGGTTCCGGTGCCGCCGTGCGTGGCCGCTGACGTGCCGCCACCGCCCGCAGCCAGCGTTCGTGGAGTTGGAGCCGTTCCTCCGGCGTCGCCCCGCAGAACGCGGCCAGGCGTTCCACCGGAGCGAAGTCCTGCGGCACCGCCTCGCCCGCGCAGTAGCGGTGCAGGGTGGAGGTGTTCATGTTGAGGCGGCGGGCCAGGGAGCCGTAGCTCCGGTCCGTACGGTCCTTCAACTGCCGCAGCAGGCCCGCACGTCAGTAGGGCTGGGATGGTTCCAGGGCGCCGGAACGGCCGATGGCCGTTGCGGCGGGCGCCGGTGGCCTCCGATGCTTCCGGTGTCGCACCGGCAGAACCGACCACCACAGACCCGCAGCACCGAACACGGGGAACAGGCATGAGCAGCAAGACCCGCGCCGTCCTCACCGCCGGCGTCCTCGCCGTGGCCCTCGGGCTCGGCGCCACCGCCCAGGCCTCGGCCGGCGCACCGCGCACCGTCAGCGGCAGCCCGGCCGACGACATCACCCGCATCGCCGACTTCTACGGCGCCTACATCGACGCGGAGAGCGACCCGGACACGGCCGGCGAACTGCCCACCGCACTGCGCGCGTACTACATCGCCCCGGCCTGCCTGAAGAAGCTGGCGGCCTGGGAGAACCGCGAGCACGCGGACGGGGTGCTGCGTGCCCAGAACACCCCGTTCAAGTGGAAGGTCACGGACAACGGCACGGCGGACAACCGCACGGAGGCCGTCGTCACCCTCACCTGGGGCAGCAACAGCCCCACGAAGCTGGTCGTCGACATGAACCGCCGCACCCACAAGATCATTGACATCGGCACCACGGGCCTCGGGGGCAAGTAGCCGGAAGAGCGGGTTTCGGCCAGCTTGGGCGGTGCCGCGGACCGCGTGAAACAGCTCCGGGGGGTGCGTGAGGGGCTGTTTCACGCCTGGTGCGCGGCACCGTTGGCGCGTACGGGACGGTCCGGGAGGCGACGTACGGGCCGGGGCGCCTGCGGGACATGGCCGAACACCCCGGCGTCATCGGCGTGACATGACTGGCCCGTGCCCGAGCGGGCATGGATCCCCGTGAACGTGTTCGATCAGGAGGGGATCCGGCAACAGCGTGCGGGCGGGGGTCATGAAAAGTCAGGCACGAGGGGGCGGTCCCGTGGCCATCGGGGCCTCCTCGGCGAAGACGGCGGGGGAAGAGACCGACACGACGGAACGGGGACACCCGTCGCAGCTCAGGCGCCGGTTGGGGCGGTCGGATCTGCGGGCGGTGCCCGAGGCGCGCAGGGAACTGCGGGAACTGCTGCGGCACTGGGGGAAACCGGGCCGCTCCGAGATAGCGGAACTGCTCACCAGCGAACTCGTCACCAACGCACTCGTCCACACCGACCGCGAGGCCGTCCTGACGGCGGTCGTCGCTCCGGGCCAACTACGCGTGGAGGTACGGGACTTCGTGGCCCGCAGGCCGCGCGTGTGCGTACCGGGCAGCGGCGACGGCACACACGGCCGGGGCCTGGTGCTCGTCGACTCCCTCGCGGACGCGTGGGGCGTACAGGCGCACGAGGTCGGCAAGTCGGTCTGGTTCGAACTGGACGCGGAGGCCGCGTAGCCGCCGCTCCGTACACGACGGGACGGGGGCGTGACCCTGAAGGTCACGCCCCCGTCCCGAGGTGTCGTACGGCAGCAGGTGCTTAACCGAACTGCTGCTCAAGGTCCTTGAGCTTGCGCTCCAGCGAGTCCAGCCGCGGCAGCGCCATTGTGTCGTCCTCCGCGGTCAGGTCGACCGTGATCGGGTCAGCCCCTTTGCGGACCGGCTGAAGGGAGGGCCGAGAGCGTACGGGCAGTTCCGGCGCCGATATGGCAGGCTCCGCAGCGGCCTGGGAGGGCGCGCGCTCTACCTGGTGCACCTCTTCCTGCCGGCCCATGCGCCCGGTGAAGCCCCGGTGGCCCCGGCTTATGGCCTTGAGCTGGGCCCGCTCCAGACGGTCCTGCTCGCGGCGGCGCAGACGGTTCTGCTCGTTCTGCCGCTTGTCCTCACGCACCTCGTCGACCGCCTCGTCCAGGCTGCGCACGCCCTCCAGGAGCATCAGCGACCAGGCCTTGTAGGTCTCACGAGGAGCGCGCAGCCAGCGCACGATACGGATCTGCGGCAGCGGGCGCGGCACCAGACCCTGCTCACGCAGGGCGGCCTTGCGGGTCTGCTTCAGCGCGCGGTCGAAGAGGACGGCGGCCGAGAGCGACATGCCGGAGAAGAACTGCGGGGCGCCGTCGTGGCCGCCGCCGCGGGGCGCGTGAACCCAGTTGAACCAGGCGGACGCGCCCGCGAACGTCCATACGAGGATCCGGGAGCCGAGCGCCGCGTCACCGTGGCTGGCCTCGCGCACCGCGAGGACGGAGCAGAACATCGCCGCGCCGTCCAGGCCGAACGGCACGAGGTACT
The DNA here is from genome assembly GCF_040652235.1 of Streptomyces sp. NPDC048277. Taxonomy (NCBI): domain Bacteria; kingdom Bacillati; phylum Actinomycetota; class Actinomycetes; order Kitasatosporales; family Streptomycetaceae; genus Streptomyces; species Streptomyces sp. NPDC048277. The sequence goes on along the minus strand of NZ_JBEZLQ010000009.1, from coordinate 171,643 downwards.
CCCAGCCGCCGCTCAGGTTGAGGTTCTGCTGGCCGAAGCCGACCAGTCCGTGGAAGGAGAGTGCGGCGGACACCGCCGCACAGCAGAACAGGAGCACGTAGGAGGCGGTGGCGTAGATGGCCTCCTTGCGCCGCCGCCGTTCCTCGCTGCGCTCCCACGAGTCGTCCTTCGCGTGCTCCCCGCCGGACCGCTTGGAGCGCGTCAGCACCGCCACCGCGACCAGAATGCCCAGGAGCAGTACGGCGCCCGGGAGCAACCAGTTCAGCGATATGTCGGTCAGTCTCATCTAGGGGTCCCTTGCATTGGGATAGGGCGTAACGCCCGCCATAGTGGCCCAATCCCACGGGCCCTCAGGGGGTTTCGGGGCAAGAGGCCGCCAAGGAAGTGCAAGGGGATGCCCCAGGGCGGCATTCTGCTCGAACTGCCGCTTGAGGGGCGGGAGTTGAGTTCGAGTAAGACTACCCATACGGGTGGTTCCACGGAAAGTTCCTGCGGCAAGTGAGGAAGTTGTGAATTCACTGTCGACAGGGATGATCTCGCCGTCGGTGATCCTAGTGGATCCCGCGCGGTGCTCCGTCCCCGGGGTGCGTCCCGAAGACGCCCTGAGGACGCCTCAGGCCGCAGCGGCCGCCGCGAGTTTGGCGATCCGGTCGTTGTCGCAGGTGCGGGGGCAGGTGGCGCAGGTGTCCTCGGGGCGCACCGTGTAGAACATGCAGCAGCTCGCCCGGTCCCGGGTGGGCAGCGGCTCCCCGGCGGGGCCGGTCAGCACCCGGAAGGCGGCCGAGCCGACGTACGGCCCGGTGGCGCCCGGCAGGAGCCGTTCGAGTTCGCGTACGGCGCGCTCCTCGTCGCCGAGCAGATGGGCGACGTACCAGAGCCCCTCGACGATCTCGTCCGTGGCCATGCCCCACAGCGCGCGCCCGCGCCGCCGCATGCGCGGGCCGAAGCCGCCGAGGACCGGTTCCAGGTGCTCGGCGACGGCCGCCCGCACCTGGGCCCGCAGCGCCTCCTCGTCGGCGACGACGACCGCGCCGGGCAGCGCCGCCGCCGGGTCGTCCGGGAGGCAGGCGAAGGACGCGATGCGTACGGCCATCCGGCCGGCGGTGCGGTCGTACGAGACGCCGGTCGCCGGCAGCCGCGGGACCCGGCGGTCCAGGAACCACGGGACGGTGATCAGGAGGCAGGCGGGCCAGGCGTACCGGTGCAGTCCGAAGCTCGCCACGACGTCCGGACGCGCCCGCTGTCCGTAGTCCCGCAGCACCTGGTCCTCGTCCCAGCCGAGGAAGGCGTCCAGGCCGGGGCCGCCCGCCGCGAGTTCCCCGGCGCCGATCCAGCCGGCGCCCCGGGGTGCCGGCTCGCCGGGTCCGAGTTCCGTGACCGCCAGTCCCGAGTAGGCCTCGGTGAGGCGGGCGTAGGCGGCGGAGACGGGGGAGGGCATGGGCGACCACCGATCGATTGCCGGGTCGGCTGCTGGATAAGTAAGCCTTACCTTACCCATCTGTTCGGAAATTTGAACTATCGCCTTGTGCGCCTAAGGTGCTTGACGGACAAGTAACAACCCGCCGTTAATGACCCAAGTGCCGACGACCCGGAGGAGGACCCGTGAAGCAGGACGCGCACGCGGCTCCCGCCGAGACGGCCAGGGTGCCCGCGCAGACGCGGTCCGAGGAGGCGGCGGTCAGGGGACCCGGGCCCGGGTACGCCACCGATGCGCCGTCGGCCCGGGGCGAGCACACGCACAGTGAGCGGCCGATTCCGCAGCCGCGGCCGGCCGTGCAGCGGGCGTCCGTGCGGGGGCAGATCCTCGACGCGCTGCGTACGGCACTGGTGAGCGGTGAGCTGGCACCGGGCGAGGTGTACTCGGCGCCGGCGCTGGGGGAGCGGTTCGGGGTCTCGGCGACGCCCGTGCGCGAGGCCATGCAGCAGCTGGCGCTGGAGGGCGCGGTCGAGGTCGTGCCCAACCGCGGGTTCCGGGTGGTGGAGCGAGGTGCGCGGGAACTGGCCGAGCTGGCCGAGGTGCGGGCGCTGATCGAGGTGCCGGTGATGATGCGGCTCGCGCGCAATGTGCCGGCCGAGCGGTGGGCCGCGTTGCGGCCGCTGGCCGAGGAGTCGGTGCGGGTGGCGGCGACGGGGTGCCGGGCGACCTATGTGGAGGCCGACAGGGCGTTCCACCGGGCGGTGCTGGCCCTCGCGGGCAACGAGCAGCTGGTGCAGATCGCGGAGGACCTGCACAGGCGGGCTCTGCCGTTGCGTGGGACTCGGGCGGGGTTGATGTCGGACGCGGCGGAGCACTTGGCGTTGCTGGAGGCGTTGATCGCGGGGGAGTTGGATGCGGTGCGGGCGTTGGTGACGGGGCATTTCGCCGACGCGGGGTGAGGCGGGCCGACGGGGCTTCGCCGTAGGGGTGCGGATCGTGTGCCGGGTGCGGGTCCGTTGTGGCCGATCGCGCAGTTCCCCGCGCCCCTGAAGGGGCGCGGGGAACTGCCGGCGCCGGTAAGCGAAACCCCCGCGCCCGGCGAAGGCCGTTCTCAGTTGCCCTGGGCCGTCTTGTCGTACGCGTCGTGCCACGCGGCCTTCGCGCCCGAGTCGCCGATCCGGTAGACGTCCACGACCGCACCGGCCGCCACGGCCACCGACAGCACGCCCACGGCGATCCGCACCGGAAGGGCCGACAGGCGTGCGTTCCCGTTGCCCTCCGCTGCGCCGCGCCGGGTCGCCCACCACACGACCGCGGCCAGGACGAACAGGCCCAGCGCCCACGGCAGCAGTCCGTCGCCCAGCTCGGTGTGCCGGCGGACCAGGGAGTCCTCGGTCACATGCCGCTCCAGCCATTCGCCGGCGCTGGTCGCCAGCGGCACGCTGACCAGGGAGACCAGGGCGAGTGCGGGGAGCAGCACGCCCAGCCGCCGGGCCGCGCGCGGCCACACCGCGGCCGCCACCAGGGCGAGGGCGGTCAGCGGGACCAGGACGACGACGATGTGGACCAGCAGGACATGGGCCGGCAGGCCGTTGACAGTGCTCATGGCGAAGCGCTCCTGAGGGGGATGATCGAGGCGCGCGCCAGAGTGGCACAGCCAACTCTCAGTTTCCTCTGAGGTGGGTCTCAGGCGGTCGCCGCTCCCGGGGCGGGCGGTGTCAGCTGCCTCGCCAGCCAGGTCGGAACACCCCCCAGCAGCCTGAAGAGCCTGCCCGCCTCCTCCCGCAGCCGGGATGCCTCCGGCTCCGACTCCGCGTCGGCGAGGGACGCCAGCGCCGGTGCCGTACCCACCAGATAGCCCAGCTCCTCCCTGATCCGCAGCGACTCGGCGAAGCCGTGCCGTGCCTCGCTCAACTCACCGTCCCGCAGGGCCAGTCCGGCCAGGTGACGCCAGGTGAAGGACAGCAGCAGCGGGTCGGCGTGGGCCGTGGCGGCGGCGTGGGCCCGGCGGTAGGCGGCGCGGGCCGCCTGCGGGGAGCGGGTCAGGTTCTCCGCCAGCAGACCCCGGCGGAAGTCGAGCAGCGCCCTGCCCGGCGCCCCCGGCGGGATCAGCGCCGCCGCCCTGCCGAGCGCGGCACGCGCCTCGTCGGCCCGGTCCCGCACCCCGTGCAACGTCGCCGCGTAGGCGAGTTGGCCGCGCTCGCAGGCGGCCGCCCCGCGCTCCTCGTCGGTGCCCGCCTGCGCCTCCGCCGTCCGCAGCGCGTCCTCGGCCTCTTCCCAGCCGCGCTCGGTGTACAGGCACCGTTCGACCATCAGCCCCGCCCGCTGCAGGGAGAAGGCCGGTGTGTCCGACGGCAGCAGGGCCGCGGCGTCGGCCCAGCAGGCCCGCGAGCGCAGCCGCCATACCGCGGTCTGGAGCGGATCGTCACCGGCGTTCGTTCCGTTCCCAGACATGGCGGAATACGCCACGTTGCCCTCCCCTAGCGCGCCGTCGAGCAGTGAAGTGGTGGCCGCATTCCAGCACCGATCGCCGCGCGGGGCCAAGAGGGTGGGTGAATAATTTCACAAAGTCGTGGGACGGCGAGGGCACTTGGCGGTCGTCCGTCGCGCGCCCGCGTGACCTCAGCTCATCCGCAACGCCAAGAAGAAATCGAGCTTGTCCTCCAGCCGGGAGAGGTCCCGGCCCGTCAACTGCTCGATCCTGCCCACGCGATAGCGCAGTGTGTTGACGTGCAGGTGGAGGCGGGTGGCGCAGCGGGTCCAGGAGCCGTCGCACTCCAGGAACGCCTCCAGGGTCGGGATCAGCTCGGCGCGGTGCCGGCGGTCGTAGTCCCGGAGGGGGTCGAGGAGGCGGGCGGTGAAGGCGCGGCGGACGTCGTCGGGGACGAAGGGGAGCAGGAGGACGTGCGAGGCCAGTTCCTGGTGGCCCGCCGCGCAGACCCGGCCGGGGCGGGCGGCGGCCACCCGACGGGCGTGCCGGGCCTCCTCCAGGGCCCCGCGCAGGCCCTCCGCCGAGTGCACGGCCGCGCTGACGCCGAGGGTGACCCGGCCGTCGTCGTCGAGGCCCCCCGCCAGCGGCTCCCGTACGGACTCCAGGAGCGCGTCGGCGAGGATGCCGGACTCGGAGCCGTCGTGCTCGGCGGAGACGGCGGGAAGCGGGACCAGGGCGATCGCCTCGTCGCCGGTGTGGGCCACCGCTATGCGGTCGGAGGGTTCGGGACCGGTCGCGAGCGGGTCGACCAGGATCTCCTCCAGGAGGGACTGCGCGACGGGGCCGCCCTCGACCTCGTCGCCGTCCCACTCGACACGGGCGACCACGACCTGCCAGTGCGGGGCCGCGCCGAGGCCGGGCAGCAGGACGGGGGCGGCCACCCGCAGCCGGGCGGCGATCTCCGCCGGTGCCGCGCCCGTCTGCACCAGCTCCAGCACCTCCTGGGCCAGCCGCCGCCGCACCGTGCGGGCGGCATCGCGGCGGTCCCGCTCCACGGCGATCAGCTGGGTGACGCCCTGCAGCAGGTCGAGCCGCTCCTCGGGCCAGTCACCGGCGTCCGCCTCCACCGCGAGCAGCCAGTCCGACAGGACCGTCTCGCGCACGTCCCGCGCGCCCTGCGGGGAGCGGCCTCCCCCGGCCGCCGCCGGGAGGTGCCCCCAGTTGCGGATCGGGAAGAGGGAGTAGGTGGTGCCGTCGAGGAGGACACGGTGCGGGCCGCGGCGGCCGGTACGGGTGGCGGCCAGATGCTCGGCGGCCAGCCTGGCGCAGACGTCGGCGGGCAGCGCCGGGCCCGCGACCTTGGAGCCCGCGATCAGACGGCCGGTCGGGGACAGCACCCAGGCACGCAGGTCGAGGTCGGAGCCGAGCAGGTCCAGGACCACGTCCGGGCCGCCGCCCGCCGGGCCCGAGGTCATCATCCGGCGGTGCCGGTCGACGACGGCCGCGAGGTCCCCGGCGCGCTCGCCGCTGACCTGCCGTACGACATGCTCGGTGATCGTCGCGAACGCCACCGACTCATGGACCGCGAAGAGCGGCAGACGGTGGCGCGCGCAGGCCACGATCAGATCGTCCGGGATGTCGCCCAGCTCCGCCTCGCCCGCCGCCAGCGCGACCACCTTGGCCTGCACGAGCAGTCGTACGAACGGCTCGGAGTCCGCCGCGTCCCGGCGCCAGGCCAGGCCCGTCAGCACCAGCTCGCCGCCCGAGAGGTAGCGGCTGGGGTCGCGCAGATCGGTGGTCATCACCCCGCGTACGGTGCGGTCCAGCTCGTCCTCGCCGCCGAGCAGCCGCAGGCCCAGCGCATCGGTGTCCAGCAGTGCGCGCAGCCGCATCTCGTCGCCGCCGTTCTGTGTCTCGAAATCTACGATGAATCGTGGAGAGTCTCCGGGGAAGCCCCCCGGCGGGCGCCTCCGCGGGCAGTGACCGAGAGCTGCCGGACCGCCACCGGTGGTCGCCAGGGCGTTGCCTGCGTTTCCACAGGAAAACCGAGAGGTTACTGATGGCCTCCGTTCATACGAATCTACAAGATGGCCGTGCTGGCCAGCCAACTCCTTCATGGTTTCGGTGACTGACCCCACTGGAGTACGGGGCGGTGTACTGGCCTCATTCCGCGTTAACAGGACATGAACGAGCCGGGCCCGCCGCACACGGATTGGCTCAATCCGCACGACTCACGAGACTCACGAGACGGAGAAGAGAGCCGGTCATGGACTTCCTACGCCCCGCCAGCTGGGAGGAGGCGCTCGCCGCGAAGGCGGAGCACCCCACCGCTGTGCCCATCGCGGGTGGCACCGATGTGATGGTCGAGATCAACTTCGACCACCGCAGGCCCGAGTACCTCCTCGACCTCAACCGCATCGGCGATCTCTACGAATGGGAGGTCGGCGAGGACAGCGTACGGCTCGGCGCCTCCGTGCCCTACACCCGGATCATGGAGAACCTGCGCGCCGAGCTGCCCGGTCTCGCCCTCGCCTCGCACACGGTCGCCTCCCCGCAGATCCGCAACCGCGGCGGCGTCGGCGGCAACCTCGGCACCGCCTCCCCGGCCGGCGACGCCCACCCCGCGCTGCTCGCGGCGGGCGCCGAGGTCGAGGCCGAGTCGGTGCGCGGCTCCCGGCTCATCCCGATCGACGCGTTCTACACCGGCGTGAAGCGCAACGCCCTGGCGGCCGACGAGCTGATCCGCGCGGTGCATGTGAAGAAGGCCGACGGGCCGCAGCAGTACTCCAAGGTCGGCACCCGCAACGCCATGGTCATCGCCGTGTGCGCCTTCGGGCTCGCCCTGCACCCCGGGACGCGGACGGTCCGCACGGGGATCGGCTCGGCCGCCCCCACCCCCGTACGGGCGAAGACCGCCGAGGACTTCCTGAACGCGGCGCTCGACGAGGGCGGCTTCTGGGACAACGGCAGGATCATCACCCCGTCGGTCGCCAAGCAGTTCGCGGACCTGTGCGCCGCCTCCTGCAACCCCATCGACGACGTCCGGGGCACCGCGAGCTACCGCCGCCACGCGGTCGGCGTGATGGCCCGCCGGACCCTCACCTGGACCTGGGAGTCGTACCGCGGCACCGCTCTTCAGAAGGGGAGTGTCGCCTGATGCGCGTCAACTTCACCGTCAACGGACGTCCGCAGGAAGCCGACGACGTCTGGGAGGGCGAGAGCCTTCTCTACGTGCTGCGCGAGCGGCTCGGGCTCCCCGGCTCCAAGAACGCGTGCGAGCAGGGGGAGTGCGGGTCCTGCACGGTCCGGCTGGACGGGGTGCCGGTGTGCTCGTGCCTGGTCGCGGCGGGGCAGGTCGAGGGCCGCGAGGTCGTCACGGTCGAGGGGCTCGCGGACCTCGCGCGGGAGCGGACCGGAGAGCCCGAGTCCGGATCCGGTGAACTCTCGCCGATCCAGCAGGCGTTCATCGACGCCGGCGCGGTCCAGTGCGGTTTCTGCACCCCGGGCCTGCTGGTCGCCGCCGACGAGATGCTGGAGCACAACCCCAACCCGACCGACGCGGACATCCGCGAGGCGCTGTCGGGCAACCTCTGCCGCTGCACCGGCTACGAGAAGATCATGGACGCGGTCCGCCTCGCGGCCGCCCGGCAGGGAGAGGCGGTCTGAGCGGCATGACCAACGGCGCTCCCACGAAGATCACCCAGGGTTCGCGGACCGGCGGCGGCATCGGCGAGTCCACGCTCCGCCCGGACGGGATCCTCAAGGTCACCGGCGAGTTCGCGTACTCGTCCGACCTGTGGCACGAGGACATGCTCTGGGGCCAGATCCTCCGCTCGCCGGTCGCCCACGCCGAGATCGTGTCGATCGACACCAGCGAGGCACTCGCCCAGCCCGGCGTCTACGCCGTCATGACCTACGACGACCTCCCCACCGAGGTGAAGAACTACGGCCTGGAGATCCAGGACACCCCGGTCCTCGCGCACGGCAAGGTACGCCACCACGGCGAGCCGGTCGCCATCGTCGCCGCCGACCACCCGGAGACCGCCCGCCGCGCGGCCGCCAAGATCAAGGTCGAGTACCGGGAGCTCCCGGTGATCACCGACGAGGCGTCCGCGACCGCCCCGGACGCGGTCCTCGTCCACGAGGGCCGCGACGACCACCACATCGGCCATGTCCCGCACCCGAACATCGTGCACCGCCAGCCGATCGTCCGCGGCAACGCCGACGAGGCGGCCAAGGGGGCCGACGTCATCGTCAAGGGCGAGTACTGCTTCGGCATGCAGGACCAGGCCTTCCTCGGCCCCGAGTCCGGTCTCGCGGTGCCCGAGGAGGACGGCGGTGTCCACCTCTACATCGCCACCCAGTGGCTGCACAGCGACCTGCGCCAGATCGCGCCCGTGCTCGGCCTGCCCGAGGACAAGGTGCGGATGACGCTGGCCGGCGTCGGCGGCGCGTTCGGCGGCCGCGAGGACCTGTCGATGCAGATCCACGCCTGCCTGCTGGCCCTGCGCACCGGCAAACCGGTGAAGATCGTCTACAACCGCTTCGAGTCCTTCTTCGGGCACGTCCACCGCCACCCCGCCCGGCTCTACTACGAGCACGGGGCCACCCGCGAGGGCAAGCTGACGCACGTCAAGTGCCGGATCGTGCTCGACGGCGGCGCCTACGCCTCCGCCTCCCCGGCGGTCGTCGGCAACGCCTCCTCGCTCGGCATCGGGCCGTACGTCGTCGACGACGTCGAGATCGAGGCCATCGCCCTCTACACCAACAACCCGCCCTGCGGCGCGATGCGCGGCTTCGGCGCGGTCCAGGCGTGCTTCGCCTACGAGGCACAGATGGACAAGGTGGCCGCGCAACTCGGCATGGACCCGGTGGAGTTCAGGCAGCTGAACGCCATGGAGCAGGGCACGATCATGCCGACCGGGCAGCCGGTGGACTCGCCCGCCCCGGTCGCCGAACTCCTGCGCCGGGTCAAGGCGATGCCCCTCCCGCCGGAGCGCCAGTGGGAGAGCAGCGAGGGCGCGGACCTGCGGGAGCTGCCCGGCGGTCTGTCCAACACCACCCACGGCGAAGGCGTCGTACGGGGCATCGGCTACGCGGTCGGCATCAAGAACATCGGTTTCTCCGAGGGGTTCGACGACTACTCGACCGCGCGGGTGCGGTTGGAGGTGGCCGGCGGTGAGCCCGTCGCGGTCGTGCACACCGCGATGGCGGAGGTCGGCCAGGGCGGGGTCACCGTCCACGCGCAGATCGCCCGCACCGAGCTGGGCGTCGCCCAGGTGACCATCCACCCGGCGAACACCCAGGTGGGTTCCGCGGGTTCGACCTCGGCCTCCCGGCAGACGTATGTCACCGGCGGCGCCGTGAAGAACTCCTGCGAGCTGGTCCGCGAGAAGGTCCTGGAGCTGGGCCGCCGCAAGTTCGGTACGTACCACCCCGCTTGGGCCACGGCCGAGCTGCTGCTCGAAGGCGGCAAGGTCGTCACCGACGCCGGCGAGGTGCTCGCCGATCTGGTGGACGTCCTCGGTGACGAGGCCGTGGAGATCGAGGCGGAGTGGCGGCACCGGCCGACCGTGCCCTTCGACCTGCACACCGGGCAGGGCAACGGCCATGTCCAGTACAGCTTCGCCGCACACCGCGCGGTCGTCGAGGTCGACACCGAGCTCGGCCTGGTCAAGGTGATCGAGCTGGCCTGCGCCCAGGACGTCGGCAAGGCGCTCAACCCGCTCTCCGTCGTCGGCCAGATCCAGGGCGGTACCACCCAGGGGCTGGGCATCGCGGTGATGGAGGAGATCATCGTCGACCCGAAGACGGCGAAGGTCAGGAACCCCTCCTTCACGGACTACCTGATCCCGACCATCCTCGACACGCCGACCATCCCGGTCGACGTCCTCGAACTCGCCGACGACCACGCGCCGTACGGGCTGCGCGGCATCGGTGAAGCGCCGACGCTGTCCTCGACTCCGGCCGTGCTCGCGGCGATCCGCAACGCGACGGGCCTGGAGCTGAACAGGACGCCGGTCCGTCCGGAGCATCTGACGGGCAACGTCTAGGGCCTGTGGCGGCACCCCGGCGCCAGGCGACTGCTCGACCCACGGCCGGCCCGGCGTTGGTCAGCAGGTCCGCACCACAGGTCGTCTCGGGCCGTCCCCCGGGTCGTGCACATCCCAACCGTTCCTAATGACTGAGTGGGAGTGAGTCCTGTTGCCAGAACCTATGCTCAGCCGAACGCCCCGGACGGTGTTGGGCGTTCTGGTCGACCGCGTTCGCTCCGCGTCCGGGCGGCACGGATCGTGTCCGTGGTCCGGGAACGCGGGGGCGGTTTCCCTCACGCCCCGGGGCCTCCGGTCGGGCCTGGACGGTCCGATGCCCGCATCCATCGCTCTGGTGGGTGCGGGGCGGTGCCGTCCGTCGCCTGATCGGGTGTCCCAGGGCGCGTCTTCCGATCGCCACGGCGGCTGTGTCGTGGCGGGTGGTCTTTCTGCTCGTGCGGGTAAGGGGCTTTTGCCAGTGCTGGGCGCCCCACTGGCTGGTGTAGGCGGGGTCGACGGCGATGACGGGGATGCCGAGTTCGGCCGCCATGCCGACCAGTCGCGCCCGCAGCCTGGCCACCGGCATGCCGGAGATCAGCTTCCGGAAGCGTTTATGGCCTCCGTGTTTCTCGCGGGTCTTCTCCGTCTGGAAGTCGAGGTTCTCGACGGCGATCGCGAGGCCGTGGCGTTTGGCCCAGTGCAGCAGGCGGATCAGGGCGTGTCTGACCTGGGCGTCACGGTGCGAGGCGGTGCTGCCGAGGTCGTAGCCGAAACGGAGAGGCTGGCCTACGGGGTTGCCGTGCCGGTCGAGGCGCCAGGCGGCGAGGTGGTCGGCGTTGGTGTCCACGCCGACCAGGCCGTTCGCGCGGGCCGTGTCCAGCGGTACCGTCCTGGTCGGTGGGATGGTCCAGGACGCGGTCAGGTACCAGCGGCCACGCTGCACGTCTTCGTGGATGCGGTAGGCGACGGCCCGATTGGCGGTGACGCGGTCGACCCACTGCTCGCCCCGGTGCGCGAAGCTCACCCGGCCGGTGAGGACGTACCGGCCGTGCGGCGCGTTCGCCAGATAAGCCAGCGGCGCGGGGAGCCTGATCGAGACCTCGCCGTCGGGGGTGACACGGAGAGTCTCGTTTCCGTACCGCTTCCCGGACTCGCCGTCCGCCTGGAGAAACCTGCGTCCGGCCTGCCACCGGTGCCGCCACTCCTCTTCGGCGAGCCCGGCCGCCTCAAGGTGGTGGCCGGGTGTTCAGCAGCCGCTTGCCGCCGCGCACCACACGCACGATGCCGGCCTGCCAGTCGGTCTGCGCCGCCTTCAGCCGGTCTTCAAGCAGATGCAGGCGGCGGGACTTGGCGAACCACTCCTTGCTGCTGCGATATCCCCCTGGCGCTCGTTTGGACCCTTTCTCGCCGAGAGGCAGGGACAGCCGGTGCCTGATCGTGCGCACGCCCGCCTGGAGGGCGTGGATGTGCGCGAGCAGGCCGCGCCGGGCCAGCGCCCACTGGTCGTGGGTGGCCTTCGTGAGCGACCCAGCCCAGCGCGAGGACGACTCCTCGCTCAGAGCCCGCTTGCGCTCGGCCCACAGCTCGCCGTCGTGGTCCAGCCCGGCTGCACACCGTGCCTTCAGGTCACGGGAGGCCAGCGACCCGAGCAGGTCGCCGGCCAGGCACAGTACCTTCTCGTCCTCGCCGGTCAGACCCTTGAGCCGGGTATGGACCGTGACTCCCGAGGGGCCGGGCACCACGAACGGTGCCGCCACCTCCCGCAGTCCACCCACCCCTGTCACCCCCGGCCGGTGTCGAAGAAATCCGTCACCACACCCAACGACTGCCCCTGGTCAAGGTCACGCATTCGATGCGAGAACTCTCGTTCCCCACTGCGGGAGTGTGCCTGGACTGCCGGGAGGCTCACCCATGCGTGTCAGAGGGCACTCAAGTGCCGTCAACCGCCACTCACTCACACCCGCCCCTTTGAACCTTGGGAGACGGCACCATGGCCCAGCAGTCAGCGGAGCCCAGGACCACACCCGAGGACGCGGGAGACGGCACCCGCGTCCCGGCCGGACGGTCCTGGCTCGACCGGTACTTCCACATATCCCCGCGAGGATCCTCCGTCGCGCGTGAGGTCCGCGGCGGCGTCACCACCTTCATGGCGATGGCGTACATCCTCCTGCTCAACCCCCTGATCCTGTCCGGCAAGGACGCGGCGGGCGACACGCTCGGCCAGAAGGCGCTGATCACCGCGACCGCGTTCGCGGCGGCCTTCACCACGCTCCTGATGGGCTTCGTCGGCAAGGTGCCGCTCGCCCTCGCCGCCGGCCTCTCCGTCTCCGGGGTGCTGTCCTCGCAGGTCGCCCCGCAGATGACCTGGCCGCAGGCGATGGGCATGTGCGTGATGTACGGCGTGATCATCATGCTGCTGGTCGTCACCGGCCTGCGCGAGATGATCATGAACGCGATCCCGCTCGCGCTCAAGCACGGCATCACCATGGGCATCGGCCTGTTCATCGCCCTCATCGGCTTCTACAAGTCCGGCTTCGTGCACCAGGGCAAGGCCACCCCGGTCACCCTCGGCCCCGCGGGCGAACTGGCCGGCTGGCCGGTGCTGCTCTTCGCCGGCACCCTGCTGCTGATCTTCATGCTCCAGGCGCGGAACGTCCCCGGCGCCATCCTGGTCGGCATCGTCAGCGGCACGGTCGTGGCCGCGGTCCTGAACGCGGCCGGGGTCATCGACCCCGGGCAGTGGGCGAGCGGCGCCGCCCCCGAACTGCACGGCTCCGCCGTCTCCGTGCCGGACTTCTCGCTCTTCGGGCACGTCGAGTTCGGCGGCTGGGGCAAGGTCGGCGCGATGACGGTGGCGATGATCGTCTTCACCCTCGTGCTCGCCGGGTTCTTCGACGCGATGGCGACCATCATCGGCGTCGGCGCGGAGGCGCAGCTGGCCGACGACAGGGGGCGGATGCCGGGGCTGTCCAAGGCGCTGTTCATCGACGGCGCGGGCGGTGCGATCGGCGGGGTGGCCGGCGGCTCCGGCCAGACGGTCTTCATCGAGTCGGCCACGGGGGTCGGCGAAGGCGCCCGTACCGGTCTCGCCTCCGTCGTCACCGGCCTGCTCTTCGCGGCCTGCCTCTTCTTCACCCCGCTCACCGCGATCGTCCCGCAGGAGGTCGCCTCCGCCGCGCTCGTGGTCATCGGCGCGATGATGCTGATGAACGCGCGGCACGTGGACTGGGCCGACCGGGCCACTGCTGTTCCGGTGTTCCTGACGGTCGTTCTGATGCCGTTCACCTACACGATCACCACGGGTGTGGCCGCGGGTGTCATCTCCTACGTCGCCATCAAGGCAGCTCAGGGGAGGGCTCGGGAGATCGGGGCATTCATGTGGGGCCTGACAGGGATCTTCCTGGTCTATTTCGCCCTCCATCCCATGGAGAGCTGGTTGGGCGTGAACTAGCCCGGCCGCTCCTCACCAGAACCCGCCACGCAACCGCTCTTAAGGAGACCGAGAGATGCTGGACATCGCCGAGGCGCTGAACCGGTGGGTCGCGGACGGCCGTGACTTCGCCGTTGCCACCGTCGTGGCCGTCGGTGGGAGTGCGCCGCGGCAGCCCGGTGCCGCTCTCGCGGTGGACGCCGAGGGCACCGCCGTCGGCTCGGTCTCCGGAGGGTGTGTGGAGGGTGCCGTGTACGAGTTGTGCCGGCAGGCGCTGGAGGACGGCGAGACCGTTCTCGAGCGCTTCGGGTACAGCGACGAGGACGCCTTCGCCGTCGGCCTGACCTGCGGCGGCGTCATCGACATCCTCGTCACCCCGGTACGGGCGGACGGTCCCGCCCGGCCGGTGGTCGCGGCCGCGCTGGCGGCCGCCGCGCGGGGGGAGGCGGCGGCGGTCGCGAGGATCGTCACCGGGCCGTCGGAGCTGCTGGGCCGGGCCCTGCTCGTGGACGCGGACGGCTCCCACGAGGGCGGCTTCGGCGCCCACCCCGAACTGGACCGCACGGTCGCCGCCGAGGCGACCGCCTTCCTGGACGCGGGCCGCACCGGCACCCTGGAGATCGGAGAGCAGGGCTCGCGCTGCGGAGCACCGCTCACGGTCCTGGTCGAGTCGTCCGTCCCGCCGCCCCGGATGATCGTCTTCGGCGCGATCGACTTCGCGTCCGCGCTGGTGCGCGTCGGCAAGTTCCTCGGCTACCACGTGACGGTCTGCGACGCGCGGCCCGTGTTCGCCACGCGGGCCCGCTTCCCCGAGGCGGACGAGATCGTCGTCGAGTGGCCGCACACCTACCTGGAGCGGACGCAGGCGGACGGCCGTACCGTGCTGTGCGTCCTCACCCACGACGCCAAGTTCGACGTGCCCCTGCTCCGGCTCGCGCTCCGCCTCCCGGTGGCGTACGTCGGCGCGATGGGCTCCCGCCGCACCCACCTGGACCGCAACCAGCGGCTGCGCGAGGTCGGCGTCACCGAGCTGGAGCTGGCCCGCCTGCGCTCCCCGATCGGCCTCGACCTCGGCGCCCGCACCCCCGAGGAGACGGCCCTGTCGATCGCCGCCGAGATCGTCGCCAACCGCCGGGGCGGCAGCGGGATCTCCCTGACGGGAGCGCACACCCCGATCCACCACGACGCGACATCAACGCCCGTCCCGGCGCGGCGGATCGGGTCGGTGGCCTAGCTCCCCCTCGGATTGGCCACAGGCGTGCTCCCCCGGAGCGCCCGGTCCGTTCCCCCGATTGCCGTACCGGTCCGGGCGCCAGGGGTTGATGGAAGCGCGTTCACAGCCGTCGTACAGCGTCAAATGACGCATTCGGCGCGGGGAGTTCCGTTCTCATGCACCGGCGGTGCAACAGCGTCGGGTCATTCCTCGGCCCAGCGTCGTAACCCCGCCAGGTCGAGTACGACGGTGCGGCCCCGGCCGGTGGCCACCAGGCCCTCCTGCTGCATGGCCCGCAGACAGCGCACCACCGACTCCCTGGACGCCCCGGTGGCGGCGGCCAGTTCGCGCTGGTTGACCTGGACGGAGACCGCGCCCGGCAGCGTCTCCGGCGCGGCCGAGCCGTACTGGACGGCGAGTTTCACAAGGAGGCCGGCGACCCGAGCCCGGGTGGTGCGGGCACCCTGTTCGGCGCGCAGCCCGTCGGAGTCCCGCAATCGGCCCACGACACTGCGCAGCACCGACAGGCAGAGGCCCGAGTCGCGCTCCAGCAGCCGTACGAAGGCGTCCGCGGTGACCACCACGCCCTCCGTGCGGCGCATCGCGGTGACCGTCGCGCCCCGGACCCCGCCGTCTATGCAGGCGAGTTCGCCGAGGAGTTCACCGGGGCCGCGCAGGGCGAGCAGGCTGGTGTAGCCGTTGGCCGAGTCGACCGTCGCCTTCACCAGGCCGCCGGTGAGCAGCACGACGGAGTCGGCCTCCTCGCCCTCCCGCATCAGTATCTCGCCGCGAGCCCACCCGTGCGGGCGCCCGGCCTCCCGCAACAGCTTCACTTCCCCGGGCGAGAAGAGCGCCACCTCCGAGCCTCCCGGCCATGTCGACCCACGGTGACCGTTCGGCACCGGAGGGCCACTGTCCATCGTGGGGCCGCGCTCTGCCAAGGGCCGCGGGCTCCACGCCGTCGCCGTCGGGGCCGCCGGAGCGGCGCCCCGATCACGGTTTCCGGAGCAGCGCGTTGACGGCCCGGCCGAAGACCGCGCGGGCCGTCCGGCGTACCAGCGGGTCGAAGGCCGACGGCAGTCCCCGGATCCGCAGTTCCTCGTGCCACACCACTCGGGTACGGCCGCCGGGGCCGGGATGCACCTCCAGTTCGGCCCAGCCGCGTACGACCCGGCCGTGTTTGACGAGGCGGCACCGGCCGGGGCCGCCGTCCTGCGGGGGATGCCAGACGGTGACCTCCATGGGATCCTCGAAGGACAGCGGTCCGAGACCGGAACGCGCCACGAAGACCGTGCCCTCGTGGGTCGGGGGATCGGTGAGCACGGTGATCCGGGTGAGCGGGACCACGTCGGCGTGCCGGGACCACTCCGTGAGCCGGCGCCACGCCTCGTCGATCGGCAGTGGAGCCGTGCGTTGGAGGAGGAAGTTGACCACGGCACGATCGTAGGGAACCGGCCACCGGTTACGGGACGCGCACCGAGTGTTCACAGGACCGACAGAATCGTCCAACCCGGGCCGGCCGCGGTCCGGGCACCGTACGATTCCCGCCATGGCGGGCAAACCGCCTGCCTTCACGGGGAGTTGGTCATCATGCCGTTGAAGACCTATGGCGTACTGATCACACGGGCTGTCGACACCCGGCGCGAGGGCGCCGCCGACACCCCGCACTACCAGATCCACCTCACGGACGACGCCGGCGTCCGCCCCCACTCTCGGCTTCGCTCGAGCGGGGGGACCCCCTTCCGGGCCGCCGTCAACGTCCTGTCCCAGCAGACCCCCGCCGACCTGCTCTATCTCGTCGACGACGACTTCAAGCACCCGATCACGGCCCGCCTGGACGGCCTGACGAGCGGTTGGAACACCCTGCCGTCCGGGCCCGGCGGACCGAACCTGGACTTCGTGCGCGGCAACCTGTTCGACCCGGCCGGTATGCGCACCCTGCCGGCGGACGCGAGCGGTCCCGACAACGATCTGGCCGACCTCCTCGACCACTACGTACGGCGCGCGGTCGACGACCCGGCCGCCCGGCTGTACGTCTTCGGCGAGCGCTTCGGCCCCGAACCCACCGTCAAGGACAAGGTGTTCGGCTTCCTGCCCGGCAACGGCGTGCACGACATCCATATGAACCAGGGCAACAGCGGCCGCTTCACCAGTGATGACGGGGTCTGGCAGGACGGCGGGCTCCTCATCCGCTTCCCGGGCGACGGCCAGGGCCAGGAGCGCTGGGTCGGCATCTTCCTCGCCTTCCAGAGCCAGGCCTGGCACACCGACGACGTCACCGGCCACACCCTTCCCGACGTCGACACCTCCCGTCCCGCCCCCGGCGACCGGCCGGTCCGGATCGTCGCCGCGCTGGTCAACCCGGCCGGCCCGGCCCCCGAACGCGAGTCGGTCACCCTCCTCAACGCCTCGCCCGCCGCGGTCGACCTCACCGGCTGGCGCCTCCTCGACCGCATCGGCCAGGCCTCCCCGGTACCGGCCGGACCCCTCGACCCCGGCGCCAGCCTCGCCGTACCGCTGTCCGACGGCGCCCGACTCGGCAACCACGGCGGCGAGATCACCCTCCTCGACGCGGCCGGCCTCAAGGCGCACGGGGTGTCCTACACGGCCGAGCAGGCGTCCCACGAAGGCTGGTGGGTCGTCTTCTGACCGTCTCCGACCGTCGTACGACAGGACGTCGCACGGCCCTGTCGTGACGGCGCGGCGGTACGGCACCATGAGCGCGGTCCGTACCGCCGTCGTCGTCCCGGGGGGCGTCTCATGGAACGCGAACTGCACGACCGACTCGACGAACTGATGCGCGAGCCCTATCCCCTCTACGCGCGGGCACGGGAGGCGGAGGGGCTTCTCCACGTCCCCGAACTCGGCGCCTGGCTGGTCGCCCGGGACGCCGACGTACGAGAAGTGCTGCGCCGCACCGAGGAGTTCTCCTCGGCGAACGCGTTACGGCCGGACGTCATGCCCTCGCCCGCCGCGCTCGCGGTGCTCGGCGGCGGCTTCGGCGCGGGGCCGGTCGTGGTCACCTCGGACGGCGAACTGCACCAGCGGCTGCGCGCCCCGCTGGTGCGCGCGCTGTCACCCGCCCGGGTCGCGGCGGCCGTACCGTACGCCCGTGAGCGCGCCGCCGCCCTGGTCGACGGGTTCGTCAAGGACGGCCGGGTGGAGCTGATGGCGGCCTACGCCCGGCGGCTGCCCGGTGACGTCATCGGGCGGATCGTCGGGCTCGACCCCGCCGACGTGCCCCTCGTCGTGCACGGCGGCCACCGCGCCGAGGAACTGCTCTTCCGGCCGCTGCCGGAGGAGGAGCAGATCGCCGCCGCCCAGGACGTGGTCGCCATGCAGCACGCCCTCGACCGCTGCGCCCGCGACCGCTACACGCACCCCCGTGAGGATCTGTGCACGGAGATCGTCGCCTCCGTGACCGGACCCGGCCACGCCGAACTCCCCCTGGAGCAGCGGCACGAGGTCGTGGCCCACCTGCAGAACCTGCTGATCGCCGGGCACCTGACCACGACCGCGCTGATCGGCACCACCGTCCTGCACCTGCTCGGCCGCCGGGACCAGTGGGAACTGCTCCGCGAGCGGCCCGACCTGATCCCGGCGGCCGTCGAGGAGGCGGCCCGCTACGACGGCGCGCTCCAGGGCTTCCGGCGGGTCACCACCCGGCCGGCCACTCTGGCCGGCACCGAACTCCCGGCCGGGGCCGAGCTGTTCGTCGCCTTCGGCGCGGCCAACCGGGACGCCTCGCGGCACCCCGGCCCCGACACGTTCGACATCACCCGGTCCGCCCCCGCCCGCCACCTCGCCTTCGGCTTCGGCGTGCACTCCTGCGTCGGCGCGCAGCTCGCGCGCGAGCAACTCCGCATCACTGTCGAGGAGTTCACCCGCAGGCTGCCCGGACTGCGCCTCGCGGACGACCACCCGGTCACCATGCGGCCGACGATGATCCACCGCTCGCCGGAGGAACTGCACCTCACGTGGTCGGCGGCTTGATCGAAAGCGGCCTGCCGGGATGGCGGACACGGTTTATAGAAAATACGTTCGAAGTGGTCGGGGAGAACTCGGCCCTGGACGCCTCCCGGTGTGACCATGGAAGAAGGGGACCGACCTCGCCCGGAGAGGACGACCCATGCGCTATCGGGACCGTGCGCAGGCCGGCCGCGAACTCGCCGCCGCGCTGGGGAAGCTGCGCGACGAGGACGCCCTGCCGGACCCCGTCGTGCTGGCGCTGCCCCGGGGCGGCGTGGCCGTGGCCGTGGAGGTCGCCCGGGAGCTCCCGGCCCCGCTCGACGTGCTCGTCGTACGCAAGATCGGAGCCCCGTCCCACGAGGAGTTCGGCGTCGGCGCGATCGCCGGGGACGATCCGCCGCTCCTCGACCGCGCGACCCTGGCCCACCTGGACCTGACCGAGGAGTCCCTGGCCCCCGTGGTGGAGCGCGAGCGGCAGGAGCTGCGCCGTCGTGAGCGCCGGTACCGGGAGGGCCGTCCGCCGCCCGAGCTGCGCGGCCGTACCGTGATCGTCGTCGACGACGGCCTGGCCACCGGCTCCACCGCCCGCGCCGCCCTGCGCCACGTACGGCGCCGGGACCCCGCCAGGACCGTGCTCGCCGTCCCCGTCGGCGCGCCCGACTCCCTCGACGCGCTCGCCGCCGAGGCCGACCTCGTCGTCTGCCCGTACCGGCCGGCCTTCTTCAGCGCGGTCGGCCAGTGGTACGACGACTTCGGGCAGCTGACGGACGACGATGTGCTCGAAGCGCTGCGCGGGGTCTGACCGGGAGGTGGTGCCGTGCCGGAGCTGGCCGGGGAGGAGGCGCGGCGGCGGTTCGCCGCGGCCAGGGTGGCACGGCTCGCGACCGTCGACGAGAGCGGTCGCCCCCATCTGGTGCCGGTCGTCTTCGCGCGGTACGGCGCCGCCGGGCTCGTCACCGCCGTGGACCACAAACCCAAGACCACACCCCGCCTCAAGCGGCTGCGCAACATCGCCGCGCGGCCGTCCGTGTGCCTGCTCGTGGACGCGTACGACGAGAACTGGGACCACCTGTGGTGGGTCCGGGCGGACGGCGACGCGCGGGTGGTCCCCGCCGACGCGGCGCTCGTCGAGCCGCTGTGCGAGAAGTACCCGCAGTACCGCGAGCGGCCTCCGGGCGGCCCGGTCGTCCTCGTCACCGTGTCCCGCTGGACCGGCTGGCAGGCGGCCGAGGCCGGGTGAGGCCGGGTGAGGCCGAGTGGGGCCGTTTCGCGTGAGTGCCGTACCGCTGGATACGATTCGTACAGCTGTTGGCCGCTATGGGGTGGTCAGATGATGGCGACGCGCATCGCGGGCTACGAGGTCCGGGACGAGATCGGCCGGGGCGGAATGGCCGTCGTCTACCGGGCGACGGATCTGCGCCTCGACCGGACCGTGGCCCTGAAGCTGCTCGCCCCGGAGATGGCCCGCAACGACACCTTCCGCCGCCGTTTCACCCATGAGTCGCGGGTCGCCGCCGCCATCGACCACCCCCATATCGTGCCGATCTTCGAGGCCGGTGAGGCGGACGGTGTGCTGTACATCGCGATGCGCTACGTGTCCGGCCCGGATCTGCGCGCGCTGCTGGACAAGGAGGGCGTGCTCCCGGTGGACACGGCCCTCCGTATCGCCGCCCAGGTGGCCTCCGCGCTGGACGCGGCCCACGAGCACGACCTGGTGCACCGGGATGTGAAACCCGGCAACGTCCTGGTGGCGCCGGGCACGGACAGCGAGCACCCCGAGCACGTCTACCTCACGGACTTCGGGCTCACGAAGAAGTCGCTGTCGCTGACGGGGTTCACGACGGTCGGACAGTTCGTCGGCACGCTGGACTACGTGGCCCCGGAGCAGATCTCGGGCCGCCCGGTGGACGGCCGGTGCGACCTGTACAGCCTCGCCTGTGTCGTGTTCGAGATGCTCGCCGGCGGGCCGCCGTTCGTCCGGGACGAGGACATGGCGCTGCTGTGGGCACACCAGTACGACCGGCCGCCCGCGCTGAGCGAGGTGCGCTCGGGGCTGCCGCCGAGACTGGACGACGTGTTCGCCAGGGCCCTGGCCAAGGCCCCCGAGGACCGCTACGGCTCCTGCCTGGAGTTCGTGGCCGAACTGCGCACCGCCGCGCACGACGCCGGGCCGGGCGAGCGAACCCCGGCGCCCCCGGCCACCCACGGGACATCCACCGTCGCCGGGGAAACGGCCCCTGCGACTGCCGACGGGACTCGCATTCCCGGGAGGGACACGGACCCTGCGGCTGCCGCCGGGACTCGCATTCCCGGCGGGGAAGCGGACCCGGCTGCCGCCGGGACCCGCACCCCCGGCAGGGGCACGGACCCTGCCGCCGCCGGGACCCGCACCCCCGGCAGGGGCACGGACCCTGCCGCCGCCGGGACCCGCACCCCCGGCCGGGACCCCGGACCCGCCCCGCGCCCGCCCGGCTGGGCCGGCCCGGTGTTCGGTCGTCGGCGCCGCTCCGGCCCCCTGCGTGTCAGCCCCCGGTGAGGGACTGCTCGGCCCGGACGGTCTTCCCGGTGCCGGCGTGCCGGGTGCCCCAGCGCCGGGTGAGCTGCCCGACGAGCAGCAGTCCGCGTCCGCCCTCGCCGAAGGTGCGGGCCCGCCCGGCCCGCTCACCCGGGGTTCCCGCGCCCGCGCCCGCGCCGCGCCCGTGGCGCTCCACCCGACAGGATCCGCCGTGCCGTGACAGCGTGGGTACAGCGGCCCGCACGGTGTCCTGGAGGCGGAGATGACGGTGAACGGGATCGGACTGGTGGTGCACGGCGGCCGTGCGGAGGCGGTGGACGCGGCCTGTGCGGTGCGGGCGTGGGCCGCGGAGCACGGGGTGCGGTGCACCGACATCGACGTATGGCACGACGGCGGACGGCACAGCTCGCGCGAGGAGGTCGCCGCCGCGGGCGATCCCGACCTGATCGTCACCCTCGGAGGGGACGGCACCTTCCTGCGCGGCGCCCGGCTCGCCGCCCGCAACGACGCCCTGGTCCTCGGTGTCGACCTGGGCCGGGTCGGTTTCCTGACCGAGGTGCCGGCCTGCTCGGTGCGGGACGCGCTGGACGCGGTGCACGAGGACCGGTTCACCATCGACAGCCGCATGCTCCTCACCATGCGCGCCTCCCGCCGCCCGGAGATGCCGGAGGACATGGAGGCGCTGATGCGCTACGGCCGGGGGCCGCTGCTGCCGCCTCCCCAGGTGCGCACGGACTGCGAGCAGGACACCGACTGGGGCGTCCCCCTGCACGTCACGGCGATCAACGACATCGTCCTGGAGAAGCTGTCCCGGGACCGCCAGGTGTCCGTCGGCGTGTACATCGCCGGCCGGCTGCTGGCCTCCTACTCCGCCGACGCGCTGCTGGTGGCCACCCCGACCGGTTCGACCGCGTACAGTTTCGCCGCCGGCGGCCCGGTCGTCTCGCCCTGCGCGGACGCGCTCGTCTTCACCCCGGTCGCCCCGCACATGACGTTCAACCGCTCCGTGGTCACGGCCCCGAACGAGCCCATCGGCCTGCGTGTCCTCGAACGCTCGGGGCAGGCCGCCGTCAGCATCGACGGCCAGGTGCGGGGCGTGCTGGAGCCGGGGGACTGGATCGGGGTGTACGCCGCCCCCGGCCGGCTGCGGGTGGTCCGGCTCGCGGCGATGGACTTCTACGGCCGGCTGCGCGAGCGCATGAACCTGACCGACGCCCCGGCCGCGGTCGCCGACGGCACCCCCGCCCCGCTGTGGTCGGTGACCACACCCCCGCCCGTCGACATGGCCCAGCTCTCGCTGCTGCCCCTCATCTGGGAGCGCGTCCAGTGGAAGGAACCGTGCGTCGACGGGACGGACGGCAACGCCCCCGCGCCGGCCACGCCGGAGCAGCCGGCCGCCCGGCGTCCCGCGCGGGAGGGCGACACCCGATGACGCCGAGGCGCGCGGGCCGGAACCGCGGGGGCGGGAACGGTCAGTCCGCGGACCGTACCGTCGGCATGGCGAGCGCGACCGGCCCGGTGCCAGCCCCGGTCTTGCAGGAGTCGTGGCAGTCCTTCTCCAGGCTGCAGCACAGCGAGCAGATCGCCCCCGAGTGGAACGGGCAGCCCGCCACGTCCGGCCGCTCGAAGCCGGTCGCGCACACCGTGCAGGTCAGCACGGCCGCCGACGGCAGCCCGTCGGCGCCGAGGAGCGGCTCCGCGAGGTCGTCGACGCGGGCGATGTAGTACCTGCTCTTGGTCAGCACCGCGAACAGCGGCGAGAGGACCATCGCCAGAAACAGCGCGATGAACGGCGAGTACGCCTTGCCGTACTCCCCGAAGGCGTTGAAGTACGCGGCGATCGAGACCGCCGACGCGATCAGCATCGAGCCGAAGCCCACCGGGTTGAAGTTGTGCAGATGGGCGCGCTTGAACTCGATGTACGACGGGCTCAGCTTCAGCGGCTTGTTGATGACCAGGTCGGCGACGACCGCGCCGATCCAGGCGATCGCCACGTTGGAGTAGAAGCCGAGCACGGTGTTCAGGAAGCCGAAGACACCGCCCTCCATCAGGGCCAGAGCGATGCCGACGTTGAGGAAGATGTAGACGACGCGCCCGGGGTGACGGTGTGTCAGCCGGGAGAAGAAGTTCGACCAGGACAGCGAACCGGAGTACGCGTTCGTCGAGTTGATCTTTATCTGGGAGAGGATCACGAAGAACGTGGCCAGGCCCAGCGCGACGGGCGCCGCGAACGTCTTGAAGCCGGACACGTACTGCTGGATCGGCTCGTTGGCCTTGGCCAGGCCCACGCTGCCGGCGATGTAGAAGGCGAGGAAGGCACCGCCGATCTGCTTGGCCGCACCGAGCACCACCCAGCCGGGACCGGCGGAGAGCACCGCCGCCCACCACTTCTTCCCGTTCTCCGGCGTCTTGTCCGGCATGAACCGCAGATAGTCGACCTGCTCACCGATCTGCGCGATCAGCGACAGCGCCACACCCGCGCCCGCGCCGACCCCGAGCATGCTGATGCCCGACCCGGTGGGCGAGTTGCCCGCGAAGTGCGTGAACTCCGAGAACTTCCCCGGCTCCTGGATCGCGATGGACACGAACGGCGCGACCATCAGCACCAGCCACACCGGCTGCGTCCACACCTGCAACTTCGACAGCGCGGTCATGCCGTAGATGACCAGCGGCAGGATGATGAGGGAGCAGATCAGGTAGCCGACGGCGAGCGGGATGTGCAGGCCGAGCTCCAACGCCTGCGCCATGATCGAGCCTTCGAGGGCGAAGAAGATGAAGGTGAAGCTGGCGTAGATGACCGAGGTGAGCGTCGAGCCGAGGTAGCCGAAGCCCGCGCCCCGGGTCAACAGGTCCATGTCGATGGAGTACTTGGCCGAGTAGTACGAGATCGGGATGCCAGTGAGGAAGATGACCACCGCAGCGGTCAGGATCGCCACCATCGCGCTGGAGAAGCCGTTGGAGATGGCGATCGAGCCGCCGATGGCGAAGTCCGCGAGATAGGCGATGCCGCCCAGCGCGGTGGTGGCCACCACATACGGGGTCCAGCGGCGGAAGGACTTCGGCGCGTAGCGCAGCGAGTAGTCCTCCAGGGTGTCGTTCTGCGCCCAGTCGTTGTACGTCCGTTTGCCGTCCGTCCGGCCTTCCGCCGCGGCGGGCGGCGCCTCCTTGCCGACGATCTCCGTCACGACTCTTCCCTCTCTCGTCCCCGGTCGTTTGCACGGAAGAGTCGCGGCACGCTGTTTCCCGAACGTTTCACCCGCTTTAAAAGACAAACCTTGATACTTCCCGTGGGAAGTATCGGCAACTATGGGGCGCGGTCTCAGAGTTGGGCGACGATGTGGAAGTCGAACGCGTCCGCCCGCGCCAGGTACAGCCGTTGGGCGAGATGGTTGCCGTCGAGCCGTACGACACCGCGCGGGCCCTCGTACGACACCTCGTCCCCGACCGCGCACATCGCCCGCACGTCCAGCGACCGCGCCCGCTCGGCCAGCGCCGCCAGCAGCCGGACCCCCTCGAAGCACGACTCGCCCAGGCTGCCCACCACGGGCGCGTGCACACCGAACCGGGCCGCGTAGCGGGCGCCGAAGTCGAGGCTCTCGGCCGTCGCGAGGGTCTCGAAGAAACCGGCCGTCGCCCAGAGCCCGTCGGTGGCCTCGGCGCCGGTGGCCAGCAGGATGTTCTCGTCCATATGGGTGCTCAGCCGCAGACACCGCTGCTGCAGCCCGTACGCGGCGAACGCCCGGTTGAAGCGGGCCGCGTCCGCCCCGACCAGCAGCATCAGGACCGCGTCCGCCTCGCACCGCTCGATACGGCGCAGGACCGGCCCGAACTCCTCCGTCCCCAGCGGCACGAACACCTCGTCCCGCACCCGGCCGCCGCACTCCCGCGCATACCCGCGGGCCGCACGGGCGGTCACCCGCGGCCACACGTAGTCGTTGCCCACCGTGCACCAGCGCCGCACCCCGGCCGCCTCCGCCAGCAGCCGCATCGCGGGCAGCAGTTGGGCGGCATCGGTCTCACCGGTCAGGAAGACGCCGGGAGTCCGCTCGCCGCCCTCGTACTGCGCGGTGTACACATACGGCACCCGGCCCGCGACACGGGGCAGCAGCGCCTGCCGTACCGCCGAGGTGTGCCAGCCCACCACCCCGTCCACGGCGCCCAGCGAGACCAGCGTCCCGACCTCGGCCGCCACCCGCGCCGGCGGCGCCCCGCCGTCCACCGTGACCAGCCGGACCTCCCGGCCCAACACCCCACCCACGGCGTTGAGTTCCTCCACCGCCAGCCGCGCGGCCGACTCGCAGGACGGCCCGAGAACGCCCGCCGGGCCCTGCAGGGGGACGACCAGGGCGAGGAGCAGCGGTGTCTGCGAGGTGTCGCGCGGGGGCGCCGGACGCATCGGGCCACCTCCGTGCGGGCATGGGGAACGCGGATTCCGGTCCCGGGCCCCGGCGCCCTCGCCAAGACTCGTATTCTGCGCGCACAGTAGACCTACCGGAAGGACACCGGCAATGCCGTCCGTACCCTCCTCGCCGGACCTCGCCCACCTCCTCAGCCATGCCGAGCGGCGCGTCGTGCGGTGGCTGGCCGGGGTGCTGGCCGAGGAGGACTGCACTGTCGAGGAGTGGCGGGTCCTTTCGCTCGTCGGCGACGGCCGGGGGCATCCGATGACCGAGATCGCCGACCACGCCCTGATGCCGGCGCCCAGCCTGACCAAGCTCGTCGACCGCATGGTCGCGGACAACCTCGTGCACCGCCGCCCCGACCCCCACGACCGCCGCCGCGTCCTGCTCTACCTCACCGAGCGGGGCCAGGACCTCCACGCCCGCGCCGCCCGCCGCGTCCACGCGGACCAGACCGGGCTGCTCGACGCGGTCGACGACGGGACGGCGCTGGCGGGGCTTCTCCTGCAGCTCACCGCGGCGGCCGGGGCGCGCGCGGCGGGCGTGGGTCCGTCAGTCCTCGGTTAGCCGGATCGCCGCGGCGGGGCAGATCGCCGCGGCCTCCCTGACTCCCTCGTACTGTTCCGCGGCCGGGCGCTCGCTCAGCAACTCCACGATGCCGTCGTCGTCCTGGTCGAAGACGTCGGGTGCCATCAGGACGCACTGCCCGGACGCGACACACCGGGGCTGGTCCACTTCCACCTGCATGGGGGGCTCGTTTCTCGTCGGCCGTGCGGGGACAACTGCTACCAGGTGACGGGGAGTTCGTAGACGCCGTAGACCGCTCCGTCGCCCTTGAAGCGCAGCCGGTCGGTGCCGGTGGCCAGGGCCAGGGTGGGGATGCGCCGGTAGAGGGTGCTGTAGACGACCTGGAGTTCGAGGCGGGCCAGCGGCTGGCCGAGGCACTGGTGCACACCGAACCCGAAGGCGACATGGCTGCGGGCGTCCCGGGTGATGTCGAGGCGGTCGGGGTCCGGGAAGGCGGCCGGGTCACGGTTGGCGATGTCGCCGGTGAGGACCACGCCGTCGCCCGCCCGGATCGTCGCGCCGTCGATCTCGATGTCCTCCAGCGCCACCCGCCGCCGCCCCGAGTGGGCGATGGTGAGGTAGCGCAGCAGCTCCTCCACGGCCCCCGCGACCAGCTTCGGGTCCTCCGTGGCGCGCAGGGCGGCGAGTTGTTCCGGGTGCTCCAGCAGGGCGAGGGTGCCGAGGGCGATCATGTTCGCGGTCGTCTCATGGCCGGCGCCGAGCAGCAGCACCCCCATCCGGGCGGCGTCGCGCTGGGTCATCTCACCCGTGTCCACGCGCTCCGCCAGCAGGTGGGAGAGCAGGTCGTCGGCGGGGTTCGCGCGCTTGGCGGTGAGGAGCCGGTCGAGGTAGTCCGCGAGGTCCTCGAGCGCCTGGACGACCGCCTCCGGCGCGGAGCCGTGGTGCACGATGATCTTGGTGTTGCGCTGGAAGAAGTCGTGGTCCTCGTAGGGCACGCCCAGCAGCTCGCAGATCACCAATGACGGCACCGGCAGCGCGAACGCCTGCACCAGGTTCACCGGCTTCGGCCCGGCCAGCATCGCGTCGATCAGGTCGTCGACGATCGTCTGCACCGCCGGGCGCAGGGCCTCCATCCGCCTGATCGCGAAGGGCGCCGTCACCATCCGGCGGATCCGGGCGTGGTCCGGATCGTCCATGGTGATGAAGGTGCGGCGGTGCTCCTCGCCCGCCTTGCTGCCCGCCGAGCGGTGCGGGTAGCCGGGCAGGGTGGCGTCGGAGCTGATCCGGGGATCGCCGAGCAGGGTGCGCAGCTGGTCGTGCCGGGTGACGACCCAGGGGGTGCTGCCGTCCCACAGCCGCACCTTGGACAGCGGTTTCTCCTGCTGGAGGGTGCGCAGCTGTGAAGGCGGGTCGAAGGGGCAGCCGCTGGACCGGGCCATCGGGAAGTCGGGTGCGTCGGTTCGGGGTTCGGGCAGTGTCTCGGTCATGCGTGCCTCCGGTCTGCGAAAGCCGTTTTGCGTGAGCAATTTGGATGCCTTGGGCAACCTAGCCGGAAGGGCGGACCGGCAAACGGCGATATCCGGACGACGGCGTTCGGTGGAACCGGCGTTCATTGAAACCGGCGTTCAGCGGAACCGCAGGAGTCACCAGCCGGTGAACAGCAGATGGTTCAGCAGCAGCCCGAGCAGCGCCTGCGCCGTGAGCCAGACCCGCGGCCGGGGCAGGAACGCGCAGGCCGGGAGCAGCCACATCGCGAACGGCAGCCAGATGCGTTCCGTCTCCGCCTTGCTCATCCCGGACAGGTCGGCGATCAGCAGGGCGAGCAGGGCGGCCGCGACGAGGAACGCGAGGCGCGTCCGATGGGAGGGGGCCGTACGGCGGTGGATCAGCGTCGCGCCCGCCCGCCGCAGCCCCGCCGCCGTCGCCGGGCCGGTGATCAGCACCGTGCAGGCCAGGTTGGCCCACACCCAGTACCCGTACGGACGGGTGCCGCCGATGCCCTGGTAGTAGCGGGTGACCAGCAGCCGGTACCCCTCCCACCAGTCGAACCCGGCGAGCGTGAACGCGACGGGGACGACCGCCGCCCCGGCCACCAGCGGCGCGAGGACCACCGGCCGGGCGCGCACCTCGCGTCGGCCGAGCACCAGCACCGCCGCCCCGATCAGCGCGAAGAGCGTCAGGCCGTACGACAGGTAGCAGGTCAGGCCGTACAGCAGCCCGGCACCCGCCGCCCATGCCAGGGACCGCCCGGACCCCCCGCTCACCGCCAGTGCCAGCAGCGCCACCGCCCAGGCGGCGACCGCCGCGAAGTACCCGTCGGCCGAGGCGCCCACCCACACCGCGGCCGGGGCCATGACCAGGAACGGCGCGGCCCGCCGGGCGAGCCGCTCACCGGCCAGCGCCCGCACCGCGACCAGCACGGCGACACAGGCCGTGGACCCGACGGTGATGCACCAGGCCCCCGCCCAGCCGCCGCCGCGCAGCCCGATCCGGTCCAGCAGGACGAAGGTGAGCGTGGCCGCCGGCGGATGCCCGGCGATATGGGCGGGCCACGGGGCCGGGGTGCCGCTCACGATGTGGTGGGTGAAGTCGCGCAGGGCCGCCGGGATGTCGTGGAAGCGGCCGATGACCGTGAGGTACTCGTTGGGGGAGGTGAGCCGGCCGGCCACCCCCCGCCGCCAGCCGTCGACCAGCGCCAGCGACCACGTCCAGGCCAGGCAGGCGCCCCAGGCCGCGGCGAGCAGCCCGCGCCAGGGCAGCCGTACGGCGAGGCCCGGACCGTACGCCACCACGGCGGCCGCGACCAGGAGCGCCGCCGGGGTGCCCGGACCCAGGTGCGGGTCCCAGTCGGCGAACAGCGGCGGCCAGTGCACGAACAGCGTGCGGTAGGTGTCCTGGAGGTGCCGGCCGACCAGTACGGCGACGAGCACGAGCAGGGCGGCGGCGAGGACGGCGTACAGATCGGCATACAGGCCGGGGTACCGATGGGCATCCGGGCCGGCGTACCGACCGGCGTATCGATCGGCGTACCGGTCACGGCGGGGAGCGCGGGTCACACCGGAACGCTAGGTCGGCGAGCGTGCCGGAGGTTGGATCAGGCGGCTGACGTCAGACTTTCGTCATGGGTCGTGCGCCCTTTCCCGGGGTGTCACCGGCCTACCGTCGGATCATGCGACACGACGACCCACGGCTTCCCTCATCACCCGGCTTCTGGCGCAGCCCGCTGCGCGGCACCTGGTTCACCTCGGTGCTCGGCCTCGTGCTGCTCGTCGGCGTCACCGTGCTGTTCGTCACGGGACTGCTGTCCTACGCCGCCTACAACCCGGACCTCGCCCCGGTGAACGACCAGACCCCGGACAAGGGCGTCCTCGGCTTCTACCTCTTCGCCTGGCCCACGAACCCCTACTGGCTCTACCGGGTCACCCAGGGCCTGCACGTCACCCTCGGTATCGCCCTGATCCCGGTGCTGCTCGCCAAGCTGTGGTCGGTGGTGCCGAAGCTGTTCACCCTGCCCCCGGCCCGCTCGCTCGCCCACGCCCTGGAGCGGATCTCGCTGCTGTTGCTGGTCGGCGGCGGCCTGTTCGAGTTCACGACCGGCGTCCTCAACGTCCAGCTCGACTACGTCTTCCCCGGCTCCTTCTACCCCCTGCACTTCTACGGCGCCTGGGTGTTCTTCGCCGCGTTCCTGGCGCACGCCGCGCTGAAGACGCCGACGGCCCTGCGGGCGGTCCGGCAGCGGCAAGGGCAAGGGCAAGGGCAACGGCAAGGGCAACGGCAAGGGCCTCGGGACGAAGGTGAGTTGGAGTCGTCCCGGCCGGACACGCCCACCGTCTCCCGGCGCGGGGCGCTGTGGTTCGTCGGCGGCGCGTCCCTGCTGCTGCTCGTGACGGCCGCCGGGCAGAGCATCGGGGGCGTATGGCGCCGCACCGCCCTGCTCGCACCGCACGGCGGAGCCGACCCCGGCAGCGGACCGAACGGCTTCCAGATCAACAAGACGGCCGCGTACGCCGGGATCGACGCGAAGGAGACCGGGGAGGAGGCATGGCGGCTCGTCGTCACGGGCCGGGACGGCAGAACGGTCCGCCTCAGCCGCACCCAGCTCCTCCGACTGCCCCAGCACAGCGCCGCGCTGCCCATCGCCTGCGTCGAGGGCTGGTCGACCGCCGACCAGTGGTGGCGCGGGGTGCGGCTGCGCGACCTCGCGGCCCTCGTCGGCTACGACGGCGACCCGCCGGACGTGCTCGTCGAGTCCCTCCAGCGGCACGGCGCCTTCCGCCGCGGGGCGCTGCGCGCCAACCAGGTCGCCGACCCGCGCTCCCTGCTCGCCCTGCAGGTCAACGGCGAGGACCTGTCCCCCGACCACGGCTACCCGGCGCGCGTGATCGTGCCCGCCGCGCCCGGTGTGCTCAACACCAAGTGGGTGGCCCGGATGACCTTCGGAGACCTGTGATGCCGCGCCGCGTCCCGATCGGCAGCCCGCTCCAACTGCTGCTGCTGGCCTGCTCGTTCGCGCTCGCCGCCTACGCGGGCGTACGGCTGTTCTCCGGTGACTGGCTCGGTGTGGCGCTGTGGGTGGTGGGGGCGGCCCTGCTGCACGACCTCGTGCTGCTGCCGCTGTACGCGCTGGCCGACCGGGCGATGCTCCGAGGGCTGGGCGGTGCCGGGCGCCGGGAGTGGACGATGTACGTCCGCGTCCCGGCCGCGCTCTCCGCGCTGCTCCTCCTCGTGTGGTTCCCGCTGATCAGCGGGCGGGTGGCCGGGCCCTACCGGTTGGCCACCGGCCTGTCCACGGACGGTTTCCTGACCCGCTGGCTGCTGATCACCGCCGTACTCTTCGGCGGCTCGGCGCTGCTGCTGGCGCGTCGGCTGCGCAGGGCGACGAAACGGCGTCCGCCGGCCGTCCACTGACCTTCCCGCTCCCAGCCCCGCGCGTAGCGCAGCAGGGCCGGGGTGCCCAGCCGCGCCCAGAGGAAGGGGGCGCCGGCCGCCTCCCGGGCGTCGGTGAGGTGGACATGGGCGCGTTCGTCCACGTCCACCTCGGTCGTCTCGGCGATCAACAGTCCACCGGGGGCGAGGAGTCGGGCCACCCGGACGAGCAGGGCGTACGGGTCGCCGCCGATGCCGACGTTGCCGTCCATGAGCAGGACGGTGTCCCAGCGGCCCTCGCCGGGCAGCGGCTCGAAGACCGAGCGGCGCAGGGCCTGGCCGCCGAGCCGCACGGTGTGGTCGACGGCGGCGGCGCTGACGTCGATGCCGAGGACGGTACGGCCCCGGAACGCGAGCTCCGCGACGAGCCGCCCGGGGCCGCAGCCGATGTCGAGGACGGCGCCCTCGCAGCGGTCCAGGACCGCCCGGTCGACCGGGTCCGCGCCCGCGCACCAGCGCTCCACGTCCAGGGGCAGCAGCCACCCGTCGGTGCGGCGCAGGAACAGCGGGCCGCGGCCGGCGCGCAGGGCGGCGGCGTAGGGGTCGGCGCCGGTCCAGGGGACGGGCGGCGAGGTGGTCATCGGCGGCCCGTTCCGCTGTGCGCCGCGTACCGGGCCAGCCGGGCGGCGAAACGGCCGTGCGGGACGAGGGCGGCGACGGCCGCCGCGTCCGCCGCGCTGTCCACGTCCCGCAGCCGGGGCAGGTCCCGCACGCGCAGCCCGGCGTCGACCAGCCGCCGCCGCTGGACGGCACCGGTCTCCGGCACGGACATCGGCACGCCACGCAGCAGGGCCGGGTCCGGGTCGGCCAGCCCCAGCGCCCAGAATCCGCCGTCCTCGGCGGGACCGAAGCAGGCGTCGCAGTCCGCGAAGTCCACGGTGAGCAGGGCCGGGGTGACCTGGGGGGTGTCCATGCCGATGAGGAGGGCGGGGCCGGTGCAGCGGGCGAAGGCGTCGGCGAGCCGCTCGTCGAGACCGCCCGCGCACTGCGGCACGACGTCGAAGCCGGGGGGCAGCCAGGGGCCGGGCCGGCCGTCGAGCACGAGCACCCGCCGCGCCGCCGGGGTCTCGGCGACGGCCTGGAGGGTGTCGGCGAGCGACGCCTCGGCGAGGGCGGCGGCCTGCTCGGGCGAGAACGGCGGGGTGAGACGGGTCTTGACCCTGCCGGGGCGGGGTTCCTTGGCGATGACGAGGAGGGTGGTCATGCGGGGGTTCCTTGGTCAGTGGGGGCGGGGGGTTTCGCCTACCGGCGCCGGCCGGGTGTCGCCGGCGACTGCGGCGCCCCGTCAGGGGCGCGGGGAACTGCGCGCTCAGCCCCCACCGGCCCGCAGCCGAGGCCGCTCGTTCAGCACCCCGCTCATGTCCCGCACCGCCTGCCACGTGCCGCGCCAGGTCCCGGTGACCTTCGACGCGCCCGTGCGCGGCAGGTACGGCACGTCGTGCTCCACCACCCGCCACCCCGCGTCCGCCGCCCGCACCACCATCTGCAACGGATATCCGCTGCGCCGGTCGTCGAGGTCCAGCGCGAGCAGCGCTTCGCGGCGAGCCGCCCGCAGCGGTCCGAGGTCGTGCAGCCGCAGCCCGGTCCGGCGCCGCAGCATCCGCGACAGCGCGAGGTTCCCGGCGCGGGCGTGCACGGGCCAGGCCCCCCGCCCCTGCGGCCGCCGTCGGCCCAGCACCAAGTCCGCCTCCCCGTCGGAGACTTCCCGCACGAAGGGCACGAGGAGCCCGGGATCGAGGGAGGCGTCGCAGTCGCAGAAGCAGACGATGTCGGCCGTCGCCGCGGTCAGCCCCGCATGGCACGCCGCGCCGAAGCCGCGCCGCGCCTCGTGGACGACGGTCGCGCCGAGCGCCCGGGCGATGTCCGCCGAGCCGTCGGTGGAGCCGTTGTCGACCACGAGGGCCCGCCAGCCCGCCGGGATCCGGCCGAGCACCCAGGGCAGGGCCGAAGCCTCGTCCAGGCAGGGGAGTACGACGTCCACGTCCGTCGACGCTGAGGATGGTGAGGTGGTCACGGCTTCACCCTACGAACGTGAACCGGGCATATCGGGCGTCGGCTCCTTACGAAACGCGGACGTCGGAGTCGGGATCCCCGCCGCCGGGGTTTCTTACGAAACACGGACGTCGCGACCGGTGCCCGGCTCCGGGCGCGACACCCGCGACGGCCCGGTGCGAGGGTGGAGGCATGCAGCATCCGCAGTCGCAGCCGTACGAGCTCACCGAGGACCGGGCCGGCACCGGTGCCGCCCGGGTCCTGGTCGTCGACGACGATCCGACCGTCGCCGAGATCGTCACCGGGTATCTCGACCGTGCCGGTTACCTCGTCGACCACGCCGACGACGGCCCCGGCGCCCTCACCCGCGCCGCCGCCCACTGGCCGGACCTGGTCGTGCTCGACCTGATGCTGCCGGGCATGGACGGCCTGGAGGTCTGCCGCCGTCTGCGCGGCCACGCCCCCGTCCCGGTCATCATGCTCACCGCACGCGGCGACGAGGACGACCGCATCCTGGGCCTGGAGGTCGGCGCCGACGACTACGTCACCAAGCCCTTCAGCCCCCGGGAACTGGTCCTGCGGGTGGAGTCCGTGCTGCGCCGCAGCCGCCCCGCGCCCGCCGCGCAGTCCCTGTCCACCGCCGGGCTCACCCTCGACCCCACCGCCCGCCGCGCCGCCCGCGACGGCGTCGAACTCGCCCTCACCCTGCGCGAGTTCGACCTCCTCGCCTTCTTCCTGCGGAACCCGGGGCGGGCGTTCGGCAGGGAGGACCTGATGCGCGAGGTGTGGGGCTGGGACTTCGGCGACCTGTCCACCGTCACGGTCCATGTCCGCCGGCTGCGCGCCAAGGTCGAGGAGGACCCGGCCCGGCCGCGCCTGATCCAGACGGTGTGGGGCGTCGGCTACCGGTTCGAACCGAGCGGACGGGAAGGGGTGGCCTGACATGCGCGACACCCTGCTGATCGTCCTGTACGCCCTGGCCGGCGCCGTCGCCACCGGGCTCGCCGGGGCGGCCGCGCTGCGGCTGCTGCGCCGCCGCCCGCTGACCGCGTCCATCGCGGTGGTCGCCGCCGTCGGCGTGGTCGCGATGCTCGCCGGGACCCTGGCCGTAGCCTGGGCGATGTTCCTGTCGTCGCACGACCTGTCGGTGGTGACGACGGTCGTCGCGATGGCGGCCGTGGTGTCGTTGGCGACCGCGCTGATACTGGGCCGCTGGGTTGCCGCCCGCAGCCATGAACTCGCCCTCGCGGCGCGCTCGTTCGGGGAGGAGGGCGACTTCGCCGCACCCGCCGTCCCGGCCACCGCCGAACTGGCCGAGGTGAGCCGCGAACTGGCGGCCACCAGCGCGAGGCTCGCCGAATCCCGGGAGCGGGAACGTGCGTTGGAGACCTCGCGCCGGGAGCTGGTCGCCTGGATCTCGCACGACCTGCGCACCCCGCTGGCCGGGCTGCGCGCCATGTCGGAGGCGCTGGAGGACGGCGTCGCCGCCGACCCGGACCGCTATCTGAAGCAGATCCGCACCGAGGTCGAGCGCCTCAACGACATGGTCGGCGACCTCTTCGAACTCTCCCGCATCCACGCCGGGACGCTCGCGCTGAGCCCGAGCCGGATGTCGCTGTACGACCTCGTCGGCGACGCCCTCGCGGGTGCCGACCCGCTGGCGCGCGAGCACGGCGTACGGCTGGTCGGCGACCGGGTGGAACCGGTGCCGGTCGAGGTGGACGGCCGGGAGATGAGCCGGGTGCTGGGCAACCTGCTGGTGAACGCGATCCGCCGGACACCGCCGGACGGCACGGTCGCGGTCGCCGCCGAGCGCGGTCCCGAGGGGGTCGTGCTGTCCGTCACGGACGGCTGCGGCGGCATCCCCGAGGAGGATCTGCCCCGCGTCTTCGACACCGGCTGGCGCGGCAGCCACGCCCGTACCCCGCCGGCCGGGGCGGGCCTCGGCCTCGCCATCGTGCGCGGGATCGTGGAGGCCCACCAGGGGCGGGCCACCGTGCACAACATCCCCGGCGGCTGCCGCTTCGAGGTCACCCTGCCGACGGCGCCGTAGGCCGCTTCGTCACTCCGCGCGCGCGAACTCCCGCATCCCCTCGGCGAACCCGACCTCGGGCTTCCAGCCCAGTTCGGCCCGCAGCCGCGAGGAGTCGGCGGTGATGTGCCGTACGTCCCCCAGCCGGAACTCCCCGGTCACCACCGGCAGCGGCCCGCCGTGCGCCTCGGCGAGCGCGCGGGCCATCTCCCCGACGGTGTGCGGCTCGCCGCTGCCCGTGTTGTACACCGTCAGCGCACCCGGCGCGGAGCGCGCCTCCAGCGCCACCGCGTTGGCGGCGGCCACGTCACGCACCTGTACGAAGTCCCGGCGCTGCCGCCCGTCCTCGAACACCCGGGGCGCCTCCCCCCGGGCGAGCGCCGAACGGAAGAACGAGGCCACACCGGCGTAGGGGGTGTCGCGGGGCATCCGGGGGCCGTACACGTTGTGGTAGCGCAGCGACACCGCGGACCCGCCCGTGGACCGGGCCCAGGCGGCGGCCAGGTGTTCCTGGGCCAGCTTGGTCGTCGCGTACACGTTGCGCGGATCGACCGGCGCGTCCTCGGCGACCAGCCCGGGCGCCAGGTCGGCGCCGCACACCGGACAGGCCGGCTCGAACCGCCCCGCCTCCAGATCGGCGACCGCACGCGGCCCGGGCCGTACGACGCCGTGGCGCGGGCACTCGTACCGCCCCTCCCCGTACACGACCATCGACCCGGCGAGGACGAGGTGCCGTACCCCCGCCTCGGCCATCGCGGCGAGCAGCACGGCCGTACCGAGGTCGTTGCGGGAGACGTACTCCGCGGCGTCCCCGAAGCCGGCCCCGAGGCCGACCATCGCGGCCTGATGGCAGACCGCGTCCACGCCCGGCAGCGCCCGCCCCACCGCCACCGGGCTGCGCACATCGGCGCCCGGGTCGTCCCGCACGTCGAACACGACGGCCTCGTGCCCGCGCGCCGCCAGCGCCTCGACGACATGGGACCCGATGAACCCGGCACCGCCGGTGACCAGTACACGCATGAGCCCACGCTAGGTCCGCGCCGCCCCCGGACCACGCCCCCGCGCCCGCACGTCATGACTCCGTAAGACGCACCCCGGGACGCCGGTGACAGGTTCCGGTCAAAGGTTGGCCAAAGGCCGGACGCTTCCGGCCACCCGTGGTCGGGTCTCCCCAGACGGCTGTGCCAAAGCCCGTTTGGGAGGTCTGATGTCAGCACCAACCCGTAAGAGACGATGGCTCACGATCTGCGCCCTCGCCGCGTCCGCCGCACTCGTCGCGACACCCGCAGGCGCCGCGTCCGGCAGGACGAGTCCGTTCGGAGCGCGCGCCCTCGCACGACTCGCCGCCGAACGCGCGCAGTCGACGGGCGCCGTCACCCCCAAGGCGACGGCGGAGGACGACGACGGAGGCAACGAGGCGGACGAGATCGCCGAGGGCGCGGACCAGTACGCCGAGGCCCGCACCTCGCCCGGCATCGTCGCCCCCGGCGCGTACGGCGCCGCCTGGACGAGCCTGACCGACCTGCCCAGCACCGGCGGCAGTTGGCGCAACATCACCGACCTGCCGTACAACTCCGACGACTCCCGCTACCGCGACATCGACTCCAACTCCAGCGGCGGCTCGGGCAACGTCACGGGCCGGATGGCCGCGATGGCCGCCGACGACGACGGATACGTCTACGCGGGCAGCGCGGGCGGCGGCGTATGGCGGTCGAGGAGCGGCGGCGGGCACTGGCAGCCGATCAGCGACCGGCTCTCCTCCCAGTCCACCGGCGCGCTCGCGCTCGACGGAGCCGGCCGGCTCTGGCTGGGCACCGGCGAGGCCACCACCAACGCGGACGCCTACCTCGGCAGCGGCGTCTACGTCCTGTCCGACCCGCACCACGGCACCTTCTCCTCCCGCCGCCGGGTCGGCGGCGACGAACTGGAGTCCACCACCATCCACGAACTGCGCTTCGGCGGCGGCAAGGTGTGGGCGGCCACCAGCGAGGGCGTGTGGAGCCACTCCACCAGGACGCTCGGCGGCGCCTGGAAACTGGAGTTCGCCCCCAACCCCGACTACCTGCCAGGCGGTTCACTCGCGAGCGACCCGTCCGCCGCGTACAAGAACATCGCCAACGACATCGCGATCGACCCCAAGGACCCGGACAAGGTGATCCTGGCGGTCGGCTGGCGCAGCGGTGACGACTACAACGGCTTCTACACCCAGGACTCCAAGGGCAGTTGGCAGCGCATCACCAGCGGCTTCGGCGACCTGCCGACCGACGCGGACAACGTCGGCAACGTCACCTTCGCCCGCTCCGCCGACGGCTCCCGCTACTACGCCATCGACCAGTCGCCGGAGCAGCTGAACACCAACCCGGACAGCGGCCTGGAGGGAATCTACCGGGCGGCCTCGCCGTCCGGCCCCTGGACGAAGATCGCCGACTACCGGCAACTCGCCGCGGACGGCTCGGCGTTGACCTCCAGCGGCTACATGCCGGGCGTGCAGGCCTGGTACAACCAGTTCCTCACCGTCGACCCGAGCGACCCCGGACATGTGTACGCGGGCCTGGAGGAGGTCTACGAGACCAAGGACGGCGGCGGCACCTGGTCCACCGTCGGCCCGTACTGGAACTTCAACTTCTCCTGCTGGAGCATCGACCCGGCGAAGCAGACCGGCGACTGCAACCAGACCACCCACTCCGACCAGCACGGCGTCGCCATCGGCCGCTACCACGGCAAGAGCTTCGTGTACGTCGGCAACGACGGCGGTGTCTACAAGCGCCCGGTCGACGGCTCCCAGGACACCTCCGGGCACGCCACCGACTGGACCTCCCTCAACGACGGCACCATCGACACCCTCCAGTACTACTCGGTGGGCATCGGCAAGGACCTGACCTACGGCGGTGTCTCCGTCACCGGCGGCCTCCAGGACAACGGCCAGTCGATCCTGCGCGGCAACGACACCGTCATGGGCTCCGACTTCGGCGGCGACGGCGGCGACACGCTCACCGACCCGGCCAACGGCTGCGACCTGGCGGAGGAATACGTCTACCTGGCGATCCAGGTGACCCAGAACTGCGCGGTCAACGACGGCAGTTGGATCACCGACGCCACCAAAGCCACCTCGTACAACGTCGCCCCGGCCGACAACGCCACCGGCGAGGCCCGCTTCATCGCCCCGCTCGCGGCCGACCTGAAGGACAGCTCGACCTGGATCGCCGGCGGCCGGCACATCTGGGTGCAGACCCACGGCTACGCCATCCGCAGCGGCGACGAGTGGAAGAGCGTGTACGACCTCGGCGCCGGCCGCACCGCGACCGCCGTCGCCGCCTCGGGCGGCAAGGTGTACGCGGCCTGGTGCGGCCCCTGCAACAACCAGGGCTTCGCCCGCGGCATCTCCGTCGGCAACGCGGACGGAACCGGGTGGCACGACATCGCCCTGCCCGCCACGGGCGCGGACGGGACCGTGCCGAACCGCTACCTCAGCGGCTTCGCCGTCGACCCGAAGAACGCCGACCACGTCTTCCTCGCCGTCAACGGCTTCTCCCGGCACTGGACCGAGGGCCCCGGCGCGGGCGTCGGCCATGTCTTCGAGTCCACCGACGGCGGCACCACCTGGAAGGACATCTCCGCGAACCTTCCCGACGTGCCGGCCAACTCCGCGGTCGTCACCCCGAACGGAGGCCTCGCCGTCGCCACCGACCTCGGCGTCGTCTACCGCGCCCCGGGCCGCACGCGGTGGGAGCGCGTCGGCTCGCTCCCGGCGGTCGCCGTGCTCCAGCTGAAGCTGGGCCCCGACGGCAGCACGCTGTACGCGGCCACGCACGGCCGCGGTATCTACACCATCCGGGTGCGCGACTGCAGTTGACGCACACGTGAGGGGTGACCCCGGTCCGCTCCGGCCTCCGGGGCTCCGGGGTCACCCCTCCCGCCCGTACGGCACCACGGTCACGTCCAGCGTGAAGGCGACGCCCGCCGCACCCGCCACGTCCGGCGCCTTCGCCGACGCGGTGACCTCGGCCGTGCCCCCGCGGGTGCCCGCGCACCGCAGCGAGGCCTGCGCGGTGCCGTCGGCGTCCACCCGCCAGCCGGACACCAGCACGAACACCGGCGCGGAACTCCGTACGGCCGTCCACCGCCGGTCGTCGACCCGCGGCCGGAGGACGAGCGACACCACCGCCCCGGGCCGCACGCACAACCGCCGCACGGGCGCGTCACCGGGCGAGACGGTGACCTGCGTACGTCCGGCCGCGCAGCTCCCCGCCGAGGTGGAGGCCGGGGCGGAGACCGAAGCGGGGGCCGACGCGGATGCCGTAGCCGGCCCGCCCGGCGTGGCCGACGAGGGGGCCGGAGTCGTAGAGCTGTGCGCGGGGGTGCCGCCCGACGGCTCCGTCGAGCGTCCTGACGGCGATCCCGCGCCCGAGCCGGTCCCGGAGGACGACGCACCGCAGGCCGCCAGGACGACCACCCCGACGACCGCCCACCCCGTACCCCACCAGCGCATCCCGTCACCTCCCGGCCACCCGGACGACTACCGGGTCCCAGGATGCTCCCACCCCGGCGCGGGGGCGACGGGGCGTCGTCGGGTCAGGCCGGATAGGGGACGTAACAGTCGAGCGCCGGGTGGTACAGGACGTGCCAGGTGCGGCCCTCGACGACTCCGCTCTCCGGCAGACCGTGGCAGACCTGGATCCACTCGATCTTCTTCCGCATGACGGAGCCGAAGACCCCGTCGACGGCCAGTTCGGGCGGCCTGCCTCCCCAGACGTTGCTCAGGCACTGCGCCTGTCGGACGGCCGCACCGGTGTCACCGTAGGTGAGCGTGGGCCGCACGCCCGACGACACATAGGAGCAGTGATCCGAGGCGGCCGCAGCAGTGTGGGGTACGGCCAGGCCGAATGCGACGGCCGTGCACAGCGCCGCGGCCGGGGCGAGCAGTCGGTTCCGTCTCATGCCCCCTCCTTCACGGGCGACAGACACCCATGATCCCGCACCTGCCGCGACGTCCGCGAGTCGTGGCGGGCGAGGCCGGGCAGGGCGCCGGCGCCGGGCAGGCCGTGTTGCCCATGTCACCCTCCCGCCTTGGCAGTTCGACCTGGGCGGAAGGCGGGTGCCGGTAACGTTCAGGCGTCGGCCCGGGCGGGAACGCGGGAGTCCAGTGGTGATACAGCGCATGGCGGCAGCGGTGATGCTGCTGGCCGCGGTGGTACTCCTGCACTTCACGACGCCCCACCACACCGCCGCCCAGGCGTACACCCCGACCGCGGCGGCAGCCACGACGGAAACGCGGTCGGAAGCGCCGTCGTCAGCGTCGTACGGTGTCACGTCCCCGGCGCTGCAGGCAGGCACCGGCACCGGCTCGGTCCACGCGGGGACCGCGGCCGATTCCCCCGCTCTGCCGCCCCGAGCGGACCACCTCGTCGAGGTACCGCCGCTCGCCGCCGACACCTCGGCCGTCAAGGCGGCCGATGGACTCGACGACGCCCGGCCGCGGACGGCTCGTCCGCGCCCGGCGAGAGACCTCCGGAGCCCCGGTCACCTCGCGGTCCTGCAGACCTTCCGCTGCTGAGCGGCGCGCTGCGCGGAACACGCTCCGCGCACCGGCCCACACCCGTAGTGAACCGATACGGAGACACCCCGTGCCCCAGCAGCAACGCCGTACCCGCCCCGCCCGCCTGGTCCGCGGTGCCGCCCTCGCCGGCGGCCTGGCCCTCCTGCCCCTGACCGCGGCCTGCGGCGGGGGAGAGGACGACACACCGGCCGAGGACAGGTCGTCCAGGACCCCGACGGTCTCCGCCCAGCAGGCCCAGGTCGTGGCACCCGCCAAGGTCGAGGTCATCGCCAGTTTGACGGGCTGCAAGGTCAGGATCCGCGTCCAGGCGGAGGAACTGCGCGAGGGCAGCTGCCACACCGCGGACGGCGACTACCTCATCACCACGTTCCCCGAGGAGAAGTACAAGGAGATCTGGCTGGACAGCATCAGCATGTACCAGGGCACCTACCTGGTCGGCACTCGCTGGGTGGTCAGCGCCCAGCCGAAGATGCTCAACGAGTTCCGGCCCAGGCTCGGCGGCGACATCGTCCACCTGACCGGTGCCGCGGGCCCGAGCATCGCCCCGAGCCCCTCCTGACACCGTCCCGGATACCCCGGCCCCGGCCCCGGTCCGAAAGGCCGGGGCCAGGGGGCAGGGGGCAGAACGTCAGCGGCGGTGCATGGTCTCCAGAGCGGCCGCCAGGACGTGGGGATCGTGGTGGCCCTTGTAGACCGCGGGCGGTTCCCTGTCGAGGCGGAGGAGCCGGGACACGGCCGTCCACGCGGTGCGTACGGAGTACTCGACCGTGAAGACGACGTCGTCGGGCACCTCGGCGAACTGCCCGATGAAGGCGAGGTTGACCGAGCCTTCGGGGACGACCTCGGGGCGGTCGTCGCGGCGGCGGGCGAGGAACTGGCTGGTGATGTAGGGCATCACGCAGGGAATGACGGTGGAGGTCTCCAGGACGCGGGCCCTGGTCCGGTCGTCGAAGCGCAGATGGTGCAGGACCTCTTCGAGGATCTCCCGCCCCGAGCACATGGCCATCGGCTTGGGCGTGCTGTTGCCGGCCCGGCCGGGGAAGAGGCCGTAGCCCCACCACACCGAGACGCCCTCGGGCTGGTCGCGGTAGACGGGCTGGCGGTTGGCCACGACGGTGAGCAGCCAGTTGGAGTCGGTGAACGTCATCAGCCCGCCCCTGCCGGTCTCGCGACCGCTGAAGTCGGCCAGCGCGTCGAGGAAGACGGGATCCTTGGCGGTGACGGTGAACGACTCCCAGCGGGATTCCTTCACGTGCTTGTCGAAGACGTCCGGGTTGCCGAAGTTCTCGCGCCCCCGGGCCAGCCGGTGCCACAGCAGCCAGGCGTCCGAGCGGTGCGGAGGCGGCGGCGGGGGAGCGGTGTGGGTGCCGCGGCTGGAAGCGTCG
Organism: Streptomyces sp. NPDC048277; assembly: GCF_040652235.1. Taxonomy (NCBI): domain Bacteria; kingdom Bacillati; phylum Actinomycetota; class Actinomycetes; order Kitasatosporales; family Streptomycetaceae; genus Streptomyces; species Streptomyces sp. NPDC048277. Next base: position 129,816 of record NZ_JBEZLQ010000009.1, on the reverse strand, counting down.
GTCATGGAGCCGTTGGTCACCAGGACCAGGTCCTCCGGGGCGACGGCGATCCGCTCCTCGCGGCCCGCCCGGGTCACGTCGATCGACTCCACCGTGCCGCTGCCGATGCCGGGGGCGAACCCGAGGTCGGTGACCCGGCATCCCGGGTGGATGGTCACGCCGCGCTCGCGCAGCCAGGCCGCCAGCGGCCGCACGATCGAGTCGTACTGGTTGTACCGGGTGCGGTGGATGCCGGACATGGAGCCGAACTCGGGGAACAGGTGGACGAAGCGCCTGAGGTAGCGGCGGAACTCGATCGCGCTGTGCCAGGGCTGGAAGGCGAACGTGGTGCACCACATGAACCAGAAGTTCGTGGTGAAGAAGTGCTCGCCGAAGCAGTCGGTGATCCGCTTCCCGTCCAGGTGGCCCTCGGGGGCCGCCAGACAGCGCACCAGGTCCAGCCGGTCACGCTCGGAGAAGCCCATCGAGCGGTTGTCGACGATCCTGCCGTCGCCGTCGACCAGCCGGGCGATGTCGTCCCAGGCGAAGTCCTCGTGCCCGGCCAGGATCTCCCGCGTCACCGACACCGAGGGATCGTCCAGGGAGGGGATGCCGGACAGCAGGTCGTACGTGCACCGGAACTCGGCCTCGAACATCCGCCCGCCGCGCATGGTGTAGCCGGCCTCCGCCGTGCCGCCCGCGTCCAGGCTGCCCCCGATGCACAACTGCTCCTCGAAGAGATGGATGTCCGCGCCGTCGAACCCGCCGTCGCGGATGAGGAACGCCGCCGCGGCGAGCGCCGCGACACCGCTGCCCACCAGGTATGCCTTCGCCATCACACCACTCCTCGTCGCTCGCGCACGTCGATCGGGAACCGCACCTCCTACGGTGTCCCGCGCGGGCGACGTCGTCAGTGGGCCGTTGGTCACCGGTCCGGCCCGGACGGCCCCACTGTCACGGTCGCTCGGGGTGTGCCGCCTGCCACGCGCGGTACGCCGACACCGCCGTGGGCAGGGTCGGGAAGATGAGGTCATGGCCGACCGAGTCCGCGAGGCCGTACGCCTCCAGGCTCTCCAGCAGGTCCTTCTTCACCCGGGCGAGGGCGAACACGACGTCCCGCGCGATGAGTTCGCGGCGGAGTTCGTCCACCGCGTCGAGGGCCGTGATGTCGACCTCCACGTTGGCCTCGGTGTTGAGGACGAACCAGCGGACGGGCTCGGTCTGTTCGTCCACGGCGGCCAGCGCCCGGCGGTGGAAGTCCTCGGCGTTGGCGAAGAACAGGGGCGAGTCGTAGCGGTAGACCAGCAGGCCCGGGATCGTACGGGCCGTCGGGTAGTCGTCCACGTCGTGCATGCCCGCCACGCCGGGCACCAGGCCCTCGACCGCGTCGTGCGGGCGTGCCACGCGGGTGAGCAGCTCGGCCAGCGACAGGCCGACGGCGACCAGCACACCGTAGAGGATGTCCAGGGCGAGGACCCCGGCCAGACAGCCGAGCGCGAGAAGCAGTTCGCGGCGGCGGAAGGAGGCCAGGCGGCGGAAGCCGGCGAGGTCGATCATGCGGATCGCCGCGTAGACCACCAGCGCGCCGAGCACGGCGGCGGGCGTCCGGGCCAGCAGAGGGCTGAGGAAGAGCAGGACGGCCAGTACCAGGGCCCCGGCGACCAGGGAGTACGCCTGGCTGCGGGCGCCGGCCGAGGTGGCCAGGGCGGTGCGGCTGGCGCTGCTGCTCACCGGGAAGCCGTGCAGCGCGCCCGCCCCGAGGTTGGCGGCTCCCAGGGCCAGGAACTCCTGGTTCGCGTCGAGCTCGGGGCCGTCGTCCGGGCCCCGGGTGGTGAACGCGCGAGCGGTGAGGATGAAGTCCGTGTACGCCACCAGGAGGACACCGAGGGCCGGGAGGACCAGGCCCGGCAGCTCGGTCAGGTCCGGTACCGCGAGGCCGGGCAGCCCCTCGGGGAGCGTCCCGATGACCTTGATGCCGTAACGGTCGTCGAGGCCGAACAGCACCACGGCCGCGGTGCCCAGGACCACCGTCAGCAGCGGGCCGGGGAGCGCACGGAAGTACCGCGTCACGAGCAGCAGGAAGAGCAGGGCCGCGGCCGAGAAGACCAGGGTCGGCACGTGGACGTCACCCAAGTGCGCGAAGAACGACCAGAGTTGGCGGAAGAACTCGGTACCCGTGGTCCGTACCCCGGTGAGTTTGGGCAACTGGTCCACGACCATGATCAGGGCCACGCCCGCCAGGTAGCCGATCAGGACCGGGCGGGAGAGGAGATCCGCCAGGAAGCCCAGCCGGGCCGCCCGCGCGATCAGGCAGAGCAGGCCGACCGTGGCGGCGAGGCCGGCCGCCAGGACGGCGTACCGGTCCGGGTCGCCGCCCGCCAGCGGGGCGACCACCGTGGCGGTCATCAGGGCGGTCGTCGACTCCGGGCCGACCGACAGCAGCCGTGAGGAGCCGAACAGGGCGTACAGGGCCAGGGCGGGCAGGATCGCCCACAGGCCGGTGACCGGGGGCAGACCGGCGACCCCGGCGTACGCCATGACCTGCGGCACCAGATACGCGGCGACGGTCACCCCGGCCAGCAGGTCGCCCCTGAGCCAGGTGCGCCGGTAGCCCAGCAGCGAGGCGAGTCCGGGCACCAGCCGGCGCCACCCCGGGTGTCCGCTTCTGCCGTCGGTCATGCGCCGCCTCTCCGCTCCTGCTCCCATGATCCACCCGGGCACGGACCTGGGTCCCGGCGGCCCTTCGCCCGCGCCGACGGGTGGCCGCGCCGGGCGCCGACCGGTCAGAGGCCCGCCGCGTGATCGGGGACGTAGGTCTGCAGATTCCGCGGCGGGCGCTGGTAGCCGGTCGACGGCGGCCGGTCGGGCAGCTCCAGCACCGGCGGCGGAACGTCGTGGTACGGCACCGTCGACAGCAGGTGCGCGATCATGTTCAGCCGCGCCCGGCGCTTGTCGTCGCTCTCCACGACGTACCAGGGCGCCTCGGAGACGTCGGTGTGCACCAGCATCTCGTCCTTGGCCCGGGAGTAGGCCTCCCAGTGGGTGATCGACTCCAGGTCCATCGGCGAGAGCTTCCAGCGCCGCAGCGGGTCCTCCAGCCGCTTACGGAAACGCTCCTGCTGTTCGGTGTCGCTCACCGAGAACCAGTACTTGCGCAGCAGGATCCCGGCCTCGACCAGCATCCGCTCGAAGATGGGGCACTGGCGCAGGAAGAGCTGGTGCTCCTCCGGCGTGCAGAAACCCATCACGTGCTCGACGCCGGCCCGGTTGTACCAGGACCGGTCGAACAGCACGATCTCCCCGGCGGCCGGCAGATGTTCCACGTACCGCTGGAAGTACCACTGCGTGCGCTCGCGCTCGGTCGGCTTCGGCAGCGCCGCGATCCGGGCGATGCGCGGATTGAGGTGCTCGGTCACCCGCTTGATCGTGCCGCCCTTGCCGGCCGCGTCCCGCCCCTCGAAGACCACGACCAGCCGGGCGCCGGTCGCCCGCACCCACTCCTGCAGCTTCACCAACTCGGTCTGCAGGCGCAGCAGTTCCGTCTCGTACACCTTGCGCGGCAGCTCCGCCGCGTTCTTGCCGGCCATGCCGCCTCCACCGCCCGATGACGTACCCGCGGTGCCGTCCCCTGTCCCAGGCCGAACACCAGGACGTCACCGTACTGGCCGAGGAAGGGGCACGCACCCCGGACACACGCCGACGCACCACCGACCGCATCACGGCGAGACCGATCTACCCGACGGTCACTCCGGCCGCCGGGCGCGTTCGGTGTCGGTCACTGGCTGTGGGTCGTGTACGGCGGGTGGCTGGCTGCCGGTCCCGCCGCGGTCCCGGCTGCCGATCGGGGCCGTTCGGCCCCCGTCCCGTCCCGGACAGCCCATGGGAGTGCGCCGCGCCGCGCCCGATGCTCGGAGGGCCAACCGGTTTGGAGGAGAACCGCGATGACCGACGATCTGCTTGAGCGACCCCCCGCCCACGCGCTGCTCGCGGACGGGACGACCGTGTGCATCCGGCCCGTGACGCCCGGCGATCACGTCCGGCTGAAGGGTTTCTACGAGGAGATGTCCCCGGAGAACCTCCGTCTGAGGTTCTTCTCCGCGAGCCCCCGCTCGGCGGGCCTGGCGGCCGACCGGGCCTGTGCCCCGGCCCGCCCCGGCTACCGGGCGCTGCTGGCCGAGGCACGGGGCCGGGTGCTCGGCCTCGCCGAGTACGACACCGGCGGGAAGGAGGGCCCGGCGGAGATCTCCGTGGCCGTCGCCGACGGACTGCACCACCGGGGCGTCGGCACCCTGCTCATCGAGCACCTGGTGTCGGCGGCCCGCGCCGACGGTGTCCGCGCCTTCACGGCCGACGCGCTGAGCGAGAACCGCGAGGTGCTCCGCCTCTTCGCCGACCTGGGCCTGCGTACGACCCGCCGTTTCGAGGGCACCGAGACGTGCTGCACCATCCACCTCGACGAGGACGACACCTACCTCTCGGCGGTGGAGGCCCGCGGCAGCGCCGCCGACGTGGCGAGCCTGAGGCCGCTGCTGTGCCCGGAGACCGTCGCCGTCGTCGGCGCCGGACGCAAACCCGGTTCGGTCGGCCGGGCGATCCTCCACCACATCCGCACCGGCGGCTTCACCCGCCGTCTCTTCGCCGTGAACCCCGGTGCGACGTCGGTGCTCGGCGTGCCGTGCCACCCGTCCGTGAGCGCCCTGCCGAGGACCCCGGACCTGGTGGTCGTGGCGGTGCCCGCGCCGGCGGTGCCGGGGATCGCCGAGGAGTGCGGCAAGGCGGGCGTCCGCGCCCTCCTCGTCGTGACGGCGGGCCTGGACGCCGAGCAGGCCCGGGATCTCCTGGCCGCCTGCCGCACCCACGGCATGCGCCTGGTCGGCCCCAACTGCCTGGGCCTCTCCCAGACCGACCCCCGACTGCGCCTCGACGCCACCTTCGCCGACGGCCACCCGCGCCCCGGCAGCGCCGGCGTCGCCGTACAGTCCGGCGGCATCGGCATCGCCCTGCTCGACGGACTGTCCCGGCTCGGCATCGGTGTCTCGTCCTTCGTCTCGCTCGGCGACAAGTACGACGTCAGCGGCAACGACATGCTCCAGTGGTGGGAGACCGACGGCCGTACCGACCTCGCCCTGCTGCACCTGGAGTCCTTCGGCAACCCCCGCGCCTTCTCCCGCACCGCCCGCAGGGTCGCCCGCCGCATGCCGGTGCTGACCGTGGACGCCGGCCGGTCCGCGGCCGGACGGCGCGCCGCCGCCTCGCACACCGCGGCCGCCGCCACCCCCACCATGACCCGCCGGGCCCTGTTCACCCAGGCCGGCATCACCGCCACCCGCTCCGTCGGCGAACTCCTCGAAGCGGCCGCCCTGATGCACTCCCAGACGCTGCCGGAGGGCAACCGCGTCGCGATCGTCACCAACGCGGGCGGCGCCGGGGTACTGGCCGCCGACGCCTGTGCCGAGGCGGGGCTCACCCTGCCGCCGTTCACCCCCGCGATGACCGACGAACTGCTCGGCGTGCTGCCCGAGGGCGCGGCCATGGGCAACCCGGTCGACGCCACCGCCGCCGTCACCGAGGAACAGCTCACGGACTGCGTCGACCGGCTCATGCGCTACCCGGGCGTCGACGCCGTACTGGTGGCCCTGGTCCCGACGGCCCTCGCCACCGCCACCGGCGACGACCTGCTCCGCGCCCTCACCGGCACGCCCGGCCGCAGGCCCAAGCCGCTCCTCGCCGTACGCCTGGAACAGGACCTGCCGGTCAGGCTGCTGCCCGCCGGCGAGGGCGGCACCGTCCCCGCCTACGCCGAACCGCAGGCGGCGGCACGCGCGTTGGCGCACGCCGCCGAACGCGCGGCCTGGCTGGCCCGCCCGGCCGGCACCGTACCGGAGCTCGACGACGTCGACACCGGGCGCGCCCGGACCCTCGCCGACACCTACCTGGCCGCACACCCCGACGGCGGCTGGCTCGACCCGCGCGTCTGCGCCGACCTGCTCGCCTGCTACGGCATCCCGCAGATCCCCTGGGCCTGGGCCGAGACCGAGGACGACGCGGTACGCGCCGCCGAACGGCTGCGCGGTGCCGACGGCCGGGTCGTCATGAAGGCCCACTGGCCGGGCCTCGTCCACAAGAGCGAGGAGCGGGCGGTCCGCCTCGACCTGCGCGGCGAACGGCAGGTCCGGGACGCCTTCCGGGACCTGGAGAGCCGCTTCGGCGACCTGATGACCGGCGTGGTCGTCCAGTCGCTCGCCGGCCGCGGCACCGAACTGTTCGCGGGAGTCGTCCAGGACGAGGTCTTCGGCCCGCTGGTGCTGTTCGGGCTCGGCGGTACGGCCACCGAGGTGCTCGCCGACCACGCCGCCCGGCTCGCCCCGCTCACCGACCACGACGTGCACGACCTGATCACGTCACCGCGCTGCGCACCCCTGCTGTTCGGCACGCGCGGCGACGGACCCGTCGACCTCGAAGCCCTGGAACAGCTGCTCCTGCGGCTGTCCCGGATGGCGGCGGACCTGCCGCAGCTCGCCGAGGCCGACTTCAACCCGGTCCTCGCGGCACCCGGCGGCGTCACCGTGCTCGACGCACGCGTACGGCTGCTGCCACGCCGGCCCCAGGACCCCTACCTGCGCCGACTGCGCTGAGGAGGAACATCCCCATGACCGGCACCGTGTTGGTCACCTACGGCACCAGGAACGGGTCGACGGCCCACATCGCCGAGGCGATCGCCGACGCGCTGCGTGAGAACGGGCTCACCGTCGAGACGATGCGGGCCGCGTCCGTGCCGTTCACGACGCCGTACGACGCGGTCGTGGTCGGCGGCGCGCTGTACGCCGGCCGCTGGCACAAGGACGCCCGCAGGTTCATCCGCCGGCACCGCCCCGATCTGGCCCGGCTGCCCGTGTGGTTCTTCAGCAGCGGCCCGCTGGACACCTCCGCCTCCGACGGGGACATCCCGCCGGTGCGTGCGGTCCGGCGTGCCATGGACGACCTGCACGCCCGGGGGCACGCCACCTTCGGCGGCTGCCTCGATGACGACGCGGACGGGTTTCTGGCCCGCAGGATCCTGCGCTCGGGGAAGGGCGGCGACTTCCGTGACTTCGAAGCCGTGGCGGCGTGGGCCTCGGGCATCGCGCAGCAGCTGAAGGGCCGAGGGGAGCGATGAGGGCGCAGCGCCCGCCCCGCCGCGGGCCTCTTCCGGGGCGGGGGGAAACCCGGACCACCGCCGGGGACCGCTCGGCCCATGCCGGTCACGGCGAGGTGACGGACCCTGGAGATGTGCCGTACGACGGCACCCGACCTGTGGAGGTCGCCATGACCGGTACTTCCTACGCCGTGACCGACGTGATGACCCGCACCGTCGTCGCCGTGCGCCGTGGCGCGGTGTTCAAGGACATCGTGCGGACCATGCGGCGCTGGCGGGTCAGCGCGGTTCCCGTCCTCGACGACGAGGGCCATGTCATGGGGGTCGTGTCGGAGGCGGACCTGCTGCACAAGGAGGAGGTCCGTGACGGCGCCCCGGAGGGCCCCGCCCGGCCGCTGCGCCCGGACGACCTCACCAGGGCCGCCGCGGCGACCGCCGGCGAGCTGATGACCACCCCGGCCGTCACCGTCCAGGCCGACGCCACGCTGCCGCAGGCCGCGCGCACGATGGCCCGGCACCGGGTCAAACGGCTTCCGGTGGTCGACGCCGACGGCACGCTCCTCGGTGTGGTCAGCCGCGTCGACCTGCTCAAGGTGTACCTGCGGGACGACGAGGACATCGCCGAGGAGATTCGGCGCGAGGTCCTCCCGCACGTCTTCGCGGACACGGCCGAACCGGTCGAGGTGCGGGTCCGCGACGGCGTCGTGACCCTCACCGGCCGGGTCCCGGACCCCGCGCTGGTGCCGGTGGCCGCCGGGTGGGTGCGGAGCGTGGACGGGGTCGTCGACGTCGACTGCGCGCTGACCGGACCCCGCGACCGGCCCGCCCCGGACACCGAAGGAGCGCCGCGGTCCTGACACCGTGGAGGGAGGTGCGGAACCATGATCGGAAAGAGCCGTGGGACCGCGGGCCGTTCCCGGCGGTCGTGGTCGCGGCTGTCGCGAGGGTGTCTGTGGCGGTGGCGGCGCAACCCGCTGCGGCGGCACGGCGACGTCGTCGAAGCCTGGATCGTGCTCGCCGTCTGGGCCCTCGCCCTCGTCGGCGGAGCGCTCGCCGGCTGGGCCGCGGGCGGCGCGGTGGACCAGAGGTTCGCCGACCGGCGCGCCGGGGTCCACGCGATGGCCGCCGAACTGACGGAGAACGCGACGGACGGCTCGCTCATCGCGAGTGGCTACGACGTCGGAAAGGCATGGGTCACCGTGCGCTGGACGGCCGCGGACGGCTCCGCGCACACCGGCAGGGCGAAGGCCCTCCCCACGGCCACGGCGGGCAGCCGGCTCCAGGTCTGGGCGGACCGGAACGAGCGGCTCGTCTCCGCCCCGCCGAGCATCGCGGAGTCGACGTTCAGCGCGGTCATGGGCGGTGCCCTGGCGGCACAGCTGACCGGGACCGCGGTATGGGGCGCCGGCTGGCTGCTCCGCCGCCGTATCTTCGAGCAACGCCTCGCCGACTGGGACGCCGAGTGGCAGCGGGTCGGCCCCCAGTGGCGCAACCTCAGCGGCGGCAAGGGGTGAGCGGCGGCCGACAGGGTCCGCGCACACCACTGCGCGCACCAGTCACAGCGGGACCGTGCAGACCTGTCACAGCGGGTCGCTGCGTACGGACACCGGGGACAGGTGGCAGCGGACGCCGACCACGCCCTCCACGGCGCCTGCCAGGCGTTCGGCCACCGGTGCCAGTGCCGGGCTGTCGATCCATCCGGTGAGGGTGACGACTCCCTCGGAGACCTCGACCCGGATGTGGTCGGCGGAGATGGGGAACAGCCGGTCGACGACCTCCCGGCACACCTCCTCGGCCAGTTCCTCGTCCTCGCGCAGGAACACCTTGAGCAGGTCCGCACGGCTGACCACGCCTTCGAGCATGCCGACCCCGTCGACGACGGGCAGCCGCTTGACCCCGCGCCGCGCCATGATGCGCGCGGCCTCCGCCAGGGTGGCGTCGGCGTGCACGGTCACGGCGGGCGTGCTCATCAGCTCTTCGGCGGTCAGCCCGCCGGCCTTGGCCAGGTCGGCCAGCCGGTCCCGCTGGGTGAACCGGTCCGGGTCGCTGTCCCGGAACTCCTCCTTGGGCAGCAGATCGGCCTCGGACACGACGCCGATCACCCTGCCCTCGCCCTCCAGCACGGGGAGGGCACTGACCTTCCACTCGTCCATCAGCGCGACGACGTCCTTGAACGGGGCGTCACGGCCGACGGCGACAGCGGCGCGCGTCATCACGTCGCGGACGGTGTGCGGGCTGCCGTGCATGGTTGCCTCCTCGGGTCCCTCTCTTCAGGGTGTGCCCGGCGGAACGCGTGCACCAAGGGCCGCCCGGACCCTCCCGGCAGGGCTCTTCGGCCCGCGCCGCGGAGAGGGCCGGGCGGACGCGACCGACGTACGACGGACGACAGGGCGGGAAGGGCTCCATCCGCTTCTCGCGGATCCTGATTGCGCGGTGCACGGTCGTGGCCGGCCGCTTCCCCGCGTCTGTGTCGGGTCCTTCCCGCCACCTCCAGCACACCACGGGAACGCCCGCACCACCAGGGCAGACCGGCCCCTACAGGCCGAGTGGTCCCTCGCGCCCGCCGCCGACGGGTGCGACGGTGAGATCGGAGCCCCTTGCGCCACGAGGCGGAAGTCCGAGGGAAGGCGGTGGGGACGATGACACTGCCCCTGGTCGTGGGCGTCGACGGATCGGACGCGAGCCTGCTCGCGGTCGACTGGGCGGCGGCCGAGGCCGCCCGCCACGGCGTACCGCTGCGGCTGGTGTACGCCTCCCTCTGGGAACGCTACGAGGGCGGCACTCCCGCGGCCGACCTGGAAGGCCCGGGCGCGGGCGAGCGCGTACTGGCCGAACACATCGTCGCCGCGGCCGCCGAGCGCGCCGTCCGACGGGCCCCGGAGGCCGAGGTCACCACCGGCATCGTCCCGGAGGACGCGGTGGACGCACTGCTGCACGAGGGCGACACCGCCTGCGCGCTGGTGACCGGATCGCGCGGCCGGGGCGAGCTGAAGGGGATGCTCCTCGGTTCCGTCGGTCTGACGGTGGCCGCCCGCGCGCACTGCCCGGTGATCGTGGTCCGCGGCGACCGGGCCGGTACGGCCGGCACCCATGAGCGGATCCTGCTCGCCGCCGGTGACCCGGAGAGCGGCGGCACGGCCGCGCGGTTCGCCTTCCGCGAGGCCGAGGCACGCGGCTGCACCCTGGACGTGGTCCGCGCCTGGCGCCGCTCCACGCGGTCCGCGCAACCCGCCGGGGAAGCCGAGCGGAACGCCTCGGCACTGCTCGACACGCTGCTGCGCGCGCCCATGGCCGAGCATCCGACGGTCAGGGTGCGGAGCGTGACGGTCGAGGGCCCGGCGCACCGGATCCTGGTGAACCGCTCGGCCGCCGCCGACCTCGTGATCGTCGGCGCCCGTCGCCGGCACGGCCGTCCCGGCCTGCAACTGGGCCGGGTGGGCCACACCCTGCTGCACCACGCGGACTGCCCGGTTGCCGTCGTACCGCACCACGTCTGACGGGCGATTTTCAGGAATCTCAGATTTCAGCGCGGCCGCTATGGGTTGACGGTGAAACCCCTGGAATTGTTGACGATTTTGTCGCCACTGAAATGCGTTCGCTGCCGGGATCGAGGCAAGCGCCCATCACTGCAGCACTCCCTCGATTTCCCTTGCACCCGGGGCCAGTTGGCCAGACCGGGTGTGCGCTGTGGTCAGTTGCAGGTGTAACCCCGTCGGCAGCGGTTCGGAAACTGCTGCGCCATGCGAAGGAGACACGAAATGACGCACGACATGACGCACGAAATGCCGCACGAATTGAAGCGCAGGGCCCTGATCAAGGGAATCGCCGCGGCCGCCATCGCCGTACCGATGGTGGGGATCGCCGGCAGCGCGTACGCGGCGGGTGCCGCCCCGGCCGCCTCGACCGCGTCCGGCTCGCTGGCCTTCGACCCCGACGCGTACACCGAGATCACCACGACGATCACCACCGACGACGGCGACAAGGAGGTCACGTACCACTTCTGGAGCGCGATCACCTACGTCACCGACCCGGTGGACGAGACCTACCAGAGCCTGACCGTCAGCGTTCCCGTGTCGATCGACGGCACCGCCGTGGACGCCACCGACGCCCCGATCCTCGTCGCCAACTCGATCGGCGGCTACCTCCCCTCCTCGGTGTCGTCCAACACGGGCGTGAGCAGCAGCCGGGCGCAGCTGGCGATCGCGGCCGGGTACGTCGCCGTGGAGCCGGGCGCGCGGGGCCGGACCCTGGTGGACTCCAGCGGCGACTACTACGGCACCGCTCCGGCGGCGATCGTGGACCTCAAGGCCGCGATCCGGTACGTGCGCTACAACGCGGGCACCATCCCGGGCGACACCGACAAGATCGTCACGGCCGGCACCAGCGCCGGCGGCGCCCTGTCGGCGCTGCTGGGAGCCTCCGGCGGCAGTTCGCTGTACGACGACTACCTGAGTGAGCTCGGCGCGGCCGACGCCGACGACGTGATCTACGCGACCGGCGCCTGGTGCCCCATCACCGACCTGGAGAACGCCGACGGCGCCTACGAGTGGTGCTGGGGCACCAACACGCTCAGCAGCGGCGAGGAGGTCGACCAGGACGTCTCCGCGGATCTGAAGGCCCTGTTCGAGACGTACCAGACCTCGCTCGGCCTGACCGCGGACGACTACGGCACCATCACCACCGACAACCTCGACGACTACCTGCTGGCGACCTACCTGATACCGGCGGCCACCAGCTACCTGGCGGACCTGTCGGACTCCGACCGGACCACCTACCTGTCCTCCAACACCTTCATCACCTGGGACGGCTCGGCGGCGTCGTTCTCCTGGTCGGACTACCTCGACCACGTCGGGTCCCGCGGCAAGGACGCCCCGGCATTCGACGCCTTCGACCTGTCGGCGGGCGAGAACAACGAGTTCGGCGTCGACACCACCGAGGCCCGGCACTTCACCGACTACAGCCTGGCCAACGACACCTCCGGCACCGGCGGCACGTCACTCGACAGCGACATCCCCGCCAAGCTGGAACTGATGAACCCGATGTACTTCATCGGCGACGGCAACGACGACCGGGCCAAGTACTGGTGGATCCGCACCGGCACCAAGGACACCGACACCTCGCTGACCATCCTCGGCAACCTGGCCCTGAGCCTGGAGAACCTCGGCGACGACGTCAACGCCCTCATGTACTGGGACGCCGCCCACGGCGCCGACGAGGACCCGGCCGACTTCATCACCTGGATCGGCGACGTGACCGGCTACACCGCCCAGTCCTGACGTTCGTCAGGCGCCGGCGCGGACGCCGATGCCCCCGGAGACGGTGAGGTTGTCGCCGGTGATGTAGCCGGCGGCGTCCGAGGCGAGGAAGGCGACGGCCTCGGCGATGTCGGCGGGAGCTCCGGCGCGGCCCAGCGGGACGTCCCGGCCCCAGGAGTCGACCGTTTCCCGGGAGATGCCCAGCTTGCCGTAGGCAGGGGTGTCGATCAGTCCCGGGCTGACGGCGTTGACGCGGATCCGGCGGGGGGCGAGTTCGAGGGCGAGGGACCGCATGAGGGGCAGCAGTGCTCCCTTGGCGGCCGTCATGGCGGCTCCGAGCCCTTCGCCGGCGCCCACGGTGAACACGACCGAGGCACCCTCGTTGAGGAGCGGAAGCGCCTTTTGCAGGGTGAAGAAGGTGCCCTTGACGTTGGTCTCGAACAGGGCGTCGAAGGCGGCTTCGTCGGTCGACTCGATCGGGCCGGGCCGGGAGATGCCCGCGTTGAGGAAGAGCAGGTCGAGGGAGCCGAACTGGCGGCGCGCCTGCTCCGTCGCGTGGTCGATGTCCGGCAGGGACCGCGCGTCGGCCCGGACGACCGTGACGTCTTCGGGAAGTCCGGCGTCGGCGATGCCGCTGACGCCGGTGACCATGACGCGGTAGCCGCGCGAGTGAAGCAGTTCGGCGGTCGCCCTGCCGATGCCGCTGGTTCCACCGGTGATCAGGGCTGCGGGTGCGGACATGATGCGCTCCTTGTGCGTGCTGCGGGGAGGTGGGCGTGATCGCCGACCACCTCGTGGCAGCGTACGACTGGTTGGCAGCGACTGCCAAGTTGCGAGCGAGTGCCGCCCTGGCAGTGCTGGGATAACCTGGGCGCATGAAGCAGGAAGCCAGGACAGCGACAGGTGCGCCGGCCACGCTGTGGGACCGGACCCGGCAGCTGGCGTCCCGGGAGATCCTCGAAACGGCCCTGCGCCTGTTCACCGAGCAGGGCTACGACGAGACGACCATCGCCCAGATCGCCCGGGAGGCCGGTGTCTCCCAGCGCACCCTCTTCCGCTACTTCGGCACCAAGGAGGACCTGCTCGGCGGTGACCAGAACCGGTTCGGGCAGGTCCTGACGGACACGATCGGCGAACTGCCGGCCGACGTCGGCGTCTGGGAGGCCCTGCGCGCGGGGGTCGCCGCGGTACTGGCCCTGCACGACAGCCGTGAGCAGGCCCTGGAGCGGTTCCGTCTCCTGCACACCACCGCCTCGCTGCGTGCCGGCTGGCTCGAGAAGCGGCTGCGGTTCCAGGAGGATCTGCTGCCGCTCGTCGAGGCGCGCATGGGTGCTGCCGCCGGCGGCACTGATCCGAGGGCCCGCGCGGTGATCGCGACGGCGTTCGCGTGTCTGGACGCGGCATCGATGGCGTGGGTCGACAACGGCGGCGAGGGCGACATCATGGACCTGTACGACGAGTGCCTGGCCGCGGTACGCGGCTGACCGGCGGTGACCGGCCGGCCGCGGACCGGCTCAGGGGCAGGTGGTGGTGGACTGGCCGCGCAGGTAGGCCACGCCCCAGTCCTCGACCTTGACGTAGACCGGGGTCGACTTGCCGCGTCGGTCGTAGTCGACGTACCACTTCTTGCCCGGCGTGTGCAGTTCCACCAGGTAGCACCAGCCGGCGTCCACCTGGAACGCGTCCCAGTCCTGGCCGCTGGGCGTGCGGGTGCCGTCGCTCAGCCAGCGGGTGTGGCTGAGCGAGACGCAGCCCGTGCTGGCCGAACCGGTGGTGCCCGAGGAACACGTCCAGTCACGTACCGCGAGGGCCAGCAGGCCCGAGTAGTTGTAGGTCTCCGAGCAGCCGGCCAGCGTGCACGACGTGCCGGCCTGGGCGTACGGTGCCGGAGACAGCACGGCGAGCCCCGCGCCCGCCGCCAGAGCGGCCCCGGCCTTCAACGCCCATCGCCTTGCCCTGCTCTTCATACGTCCTCCCTCGTCCCGTGATGCGCGCCGCGCGTTGCGCGTTGCGTACAAACGGTGCGGCACGGACCTTGCGGAAATCTTGCGCACCGGCCGCGGCGCGGGCACCTGGGCCGGGCCCGCGCCGCCGCCCGCCCGGTAGCCTCGACTGCAGAGGTGATCCGCGATGACCGCACCGCCCCTGCCCGGGGTGTTCGCCGACCTGGCCCCGCTGCTCGACCACTGGGGGTACGCGGCGGTCGGCGGCCTGCTCCTCCTGGAGGACTTCGGTGTGCCGGTCCCCGGGGAGACGGTGCTGATCGCCGCCGCCGTGTACGCGGGAGCGGGGCAGCTGAACGTCGTGGCGGTCGCCGTGGTCGCGTTCCTCGCCGCCGTCTGCGGCGACAACATCGGCTACGCGATCGGCCGCTTCGGCGGCCACCGCCTGGTGACGCGGTACGGCCGCTACGTGCTGCTCACCCCGGCGCGCGTCGCCAGGGCCGAGGCGTTCTTCACCCGCCACGGCGGCAAGGTCGTCACCGTCGCCCGCTTCGTCGAGGGACTGCGCCAGGCCAACGGCATCGTCGCCGGGCTCAGCGAGATGCCCTGGCGCCGGTTCCTCGTCTTCAACGCCCTGGGAGCGGCGCTGTGGGTGGGCGTCTGGGTGACCCTGGGCGCCCTCGCCGGGGGCCACATCGGCACCCTCTATCCGGAGATCCAGCGCTACGAGTTGTACGTCCTCGGCGCGGTGGGCGCCGCCCTCGCCGTCGTAGCCGTACGCCACCTGCTGCGCCGTCGCGCCGAGCACACGCCCCGGCCCGCCCCTGCCCCGGACGACCAGGAAACCCCGGCCCCCTGACACCCGGCGCTGCGGATCGTCAGGGGGCGGCGGACGGCCCTGCTGTTTCAGGCTGTTTCAGGTGATGGTGCGGCTGTCGGCCTCGGCCTGGGCTATGGCTTCGGCCTCGCTGTCGGCCAGGTCGAGTGCGACGCCGAAGGCCTGGGCGATGTGACCGGCCGCGGACATGACGCGTGCCGTTCCCACGACGGGGGCGATCGCGACGAGGAGATCCTGCAACTGCTCGACGGTGAACTGGGCCTTGATCGCGGGGTTGACGTGGGCCAGGTAGGAGATCGCGGGGGCGTCCATGGCCACCAGCGCGGCGATGCGGCTGAGGATGAGCGTGCGCTCGTCCATGTGGCAATGCTCGATGGAGTCGATCGTCATCGCGGCGATCGTGTCGAGAACGGGAGTGTCGAACTCAGGTGCAGTAGCCATGACGAGACTGCCTTCCGGTTCCGGTTCCGGTGCCGCAGGCGGCCGGTCCGCCACCCGCTGCACGCGGGAGTCCGCATGACCGCCCGGCGATGACGAGTCAAGCCTAGGCATCGCCGAGCGGTGACGCGCGGCGAGCCGGACGGGCGGGGCCGCGCACGCCACCGCCCGTCGGCGGGCGGGGATCAACGCGGCCGGCGGGTGAAACGCCGCAGCCCCCGCCGGGTGGGCTTGAGGGGCTCGTCCTCGGGAGCGACCGGCTCGTCGCCCGCGGTCAGGGCCGGTGCCGTGCCAGATGCCGTGTCCGGGGCCGACACGGACGGGCCGCCCCGTTCGAGCCGGCTCTTGACTGCCTGGGCCATGGCCTGGTGGGACGGTTCCAGCAGCAGGCCCGCCGAGGAGAGGTGCTCCCACATGCGCAGCAGTTCCTCTCCGCGGGTGGCCACCTGGCCGTCGTCCAGGAGCCGTTGCCAGGCCGCGGTGGCGCGGGCCACCTCGGGCGCCGCCCGGCCGAGGTCGGTGCGGCAGCGGATGCGTGCGACGGTCAGGGCGAGGACGGTGGAGAGCATGTAGTCGCCGCGCAGATACGCGAGGTACGCCTCGATCGCCCGTGCCTCCAGCGAGAGTTCGTCCTCCGCGCCCCTGCGCAGCGTGAGGTGCTCCCGCAGCGCGCTGGCGAGGACGAACGCGGCGTGCAGTTCCTCGCGCTGCGCGTGCTGGATGATGCGTTCGACGCGGGCGAGCGGAGGGAAGGCCTCCTCCTCCGCGGCGGTACGCTCGCGCCCGGGTGGCAGGTCCTCCTCGTCGCCGATGGTCCGGCTGGAGCCGTCGGGGTACACGCGCAGGCGTGCCACCTGCATCTCGGTGCGGTCGATCACGGTGGCCGCCACCGGTGCCCCCAGGGTGCGGGCGAACATGGCGATGGCGTCGAGGATCGCCTCGTTGGGCTGCCGTGTGCCGCCCATCTCCAGCAGATGGCCGTTGACCACCGTCGACCCGTCCTCGGCCACATAGGCGTCGAGCCGGATCAGCGGCGGTGCGCTGAGCACGGGCAGGTTCCCCTTGTCACGGGGTGTCAGTGAGGAGGTCATCCGCTCAGACTCCGGGTCGGACCACACCGAGGATGGGCATGGAGGCGGCCGGGGCGGTCGTGACCGTGCGCCCGGGCCGCGGGGCGTGGACGATCATCCCATCCCCTATGTACATGCCCACGTGGGTGGCGTCGTAGTAGATGATCAGGTCTCCGGGCTGCACGGACGACAGACCGACCCGGGTCAGTCCCTGCCACTGCGCCTGCGAGGTACGGGGTATGGGGTGCCCGGCCGCCGCCCAGGCCGTGGAGGTGAGTCCCGAGCAGTCGTACGACGAGGGCCCCACGGCGCCCCACACGTACGGTTTGCCGATCTGCGCCAGGGCGAAGTCGACGGCCTTGCCGGCTGCTCCGCTCGCCTTCGTCCGGCCGTCGCCCGCGCCGGTTCCGGTCGAGGTACCGCCGCCGTAGCCGGAGTCGGCCCACTTGGCCTTGGCCTGCTGCGCCTGGTCCTTCTCCAACTGGGCCAGCTTGCGGGTCTGTTCCTTCTTGAGCCCCGCCTCGATCTGCTCGGCCTCGGCGATCTTCTTCTCGATCTTCCCCTTCGCCTCGGCCTTCTCCGCCCGGCTGGTCCGCAACTCCCGCAGCTTCTGGGCCGCGGCGTCGGTCTGCCGGCTCAGCTCGGCGCGGGCGGTCTTCTGGGACTCGGAGACGTTGACCAGGCTCCGCAACGCCTGGCGGGCCTGGGCGGCGTCGTCCAGGGCGTGCTCGGGGTGGTCGCCGAGCAGCAACTGGAGCCCGGTCGAGTCGAGATTGCCCCCGCGGTACTGCGTCCGGGCCGCCGCGCCCGCGAGGTCGTGCAGATCGGCCAGCCGGCCCTCGCTGCGGGCCAGGTCCTTGTGGAGCGACGTCAGCCGCTTCTCCTGCTCGGCCGCCTTCTCGTCCGCGGCGTCGTACGCCTCGGTGGCCACCTCCGCCGCGCGGTAGAGGCCGTCCAGTTCGTCGTGGATCTCCTCGATCGACTTGTCGTTTCGCGGATCGGGGGTGCCCGGGGTCGCGTAACTCGGGCCGGGTAACAGGGCGATCGTGCAGAAGAGGGCTGCTATGGCGGCCCGGCTCCGCAGCTGTCCGCCGCCGGTCGACACGTTGCTCAGCTCCATTTTCAGAGGTCGCGTGCGGGCGGCTCGGACGGACGACCTGTCCGTCACGGTGGCCAACGCGGGTCTCACGAAGGGCCGTTCGAGCCTTGAACACACTACCTCCCCACGGGTGACAGCCCGTTGCATCCCCGCGCGTGTCCACCTGCCCGCACGGTGCGGCACCCGGTACGTCCCGTCAGAGGGTTACGAGTTCCATGCCGAAGCAGCCGCCACCGACGGGGTACGTCTTCGAGCGGTGCCATCCCGAGGCCGCGAAAAGGGCGTCGAATTCGGGGCGGCCGGGCTCTGGGCATCGTCCCAGTCGTGCAGGATCGTCTTCGCCAGGTAGAGGTCCGCCGGTGGGGACCTCCAGGAAGAAACCGGACATCCGCCTCGCCGATCCCGATCTCTCCCCTTCCGTCCTCGCCCGCCAACTCATGTTCTCCGTCAGGCCGTTGCACCGAGCGTCTCGGAACTCGCCGCACGCCGGCATTTCGCCGACAGTAGTCATTTCATCCGTGCCTTCACAGAAGGCGGGTTCACACAGCGGCAGGAGCACCTTCGCCGCCAGGCCCGGGAAGTCGCCGAGGTGGACCTGCCACTCGTGGCGGCAGTCGTCGCAGAGTTCCACTCCTCCGAACTCGCCGGATGTCTCGGCGTCGTAGGAATCCCGGTAGCGGCATCGGCCGCAATGAGGCGTGCCGGAATTCTCCAGCATGTCGCGGAGCCCGGGGAACAGGACTTTATCCGGTGGAGGACACGCAGCACAGGTAGCCGATGTCGCCCGGATCGGCCCGCGCCGCTGTATACCGCCGTTCAGAAAGAGTGATCTGACCCGCGGGTCCTCGATCCGGAATTCCTCCAACAACTCCTGCCGGCTGTAGGAGGTCGGCGGGGTCGCACTGCCCACGGCGACGAGCCGGGGCCTCGCACTGTCGGGGCCTGTGCCCGGCACGACTGCTTCCCCTTTTCCGACGGAGGCTCGGACGAAACGGAATGACCGAAGACGACGACATCGGTCCGCGAATCGAATACGGACGGTCTCCAGAAAGAGAACCGCCTGTCCTGTGCCGGGCGCAGGGGTGTTCTGGTGACGCATAAATCCCACGCCGATGACGCTGTGGTTCAACTGCAGGCGGTGAAAACAAGGGCTGCCATCCACAGGGAATGCCGTCGCCGGCTGCCGCGCTTCGCGCAGGAGCGGTCACTCAGCGCGGTTGCCTCCCTGGATGCCCAGGACGGGCGGGGGAGAGGATGCGACGCTGGAGTGAGGGGCCCGCGAGTGGAGGTCCGAGTGCGACTCATCCGGTCCGGGGCCCTCTCCTTCCGCCTGGCGACCATGTTCCGGCGCGGCTCGACGGATGCGACGCGGAATCGTGCGGTCGGTCCCTGAGCCCGCCGGCCGGGGCACCACTCACCGGGCGTCGTCAGGCGGCCGTACCGCGTGGGTCCGGCCCGCCGGGACCCGGACCGCGCGACCAACGGAAGGCAGGTGCGTCCCATGCGCACGTCGACCCGTATCGCCGGTGCCCTCACCGGCCTGACGCTCACCCTCGGTGGCGCGGTCCTCGCCGCTCCCGCGGCCCGGGCGGACATCCCCGCCTGCACACGGATGGCCGAACTGGCCGGTGCCACCGCTTCCGACTCCGTCACAGCGGCCTGCAGCCGTGGCGTGGTCGGAGACCTGCAGAGTTGTGTCACCGGACTGACCGGAGCCGGAGTGGCGGGCGGCGCCGCGACCGGTGCCTGCCGGGCTGCGGCCCACGAACCGCGTTAGCGGACCGCTCGGGGCAGCCACCCGCCGGCAGCGGCGGGAGGCCGTCGGCGCTGTCACCGCCGGGGCCACGTCGCCCCGCTCCTGCCGACGGCCCCGGTGGGCAGAGTGACGGCACTCGCGATGGCGGACGCCGAGGAGGCGGCCGACCTGGCCGGCATCGCCGACCGGCACGCGGCACGCGGCACGCGGCACGCGCCCACGGCCCACAGCCCACGGCCCTCTCCGGGGACCGGACCCACGAGACGGCGCCGTAACACCACGACCAAGGAGCCGACCGGCACGGTGCACCCGCCGGTCGGCTCCGCCGTGCTCCTCCACGCCCCCGGGACGACTCCGTCGTTCGGCCCATCAAGGGCACCGGCCGCAACGCCGAAAAGGACCAAGCGGAGTCGCCCCACCTCGCGTTCCGGTACGCCTCCGTGCCCCAGGCCGCTCCGATGACGGCGGTCCCGTACCCCGGCCGGCAGGCCCGGAGGAGATCCCGCATGCGCGTTCCGCTGCCCCTGACCGCCGTCACCACCGCCGCGCTCCTGCTCGTCACGGCCACCGGCGCGGCTCCCGCCGCAGCGGACCGGAACCCCGACGGCACACCACTGGTCAAGGTGTCCTACGGCGACCCGTACGCGAAGTGCACCATCGGAGCGAGGTCCCCCGACAGCATCGTCTACCCGGGCACCGAGGTCGAGCCGTACCTGTCCGTCGACCCCCGCGACCCCAGGCGCGTGGTCACCGTGTTCCAGCAGGACCGCTGGAACGACGGCGGCGCCCGTGGCCTGGCGGCCGGCTGGACGACGGACGGCCACATCTTCCACCGGAGCACGCTGCCGTTCAGCCTGTGCGCCCCCGGCGGCGCGGACTACGAACGGGCCACCGACCCCTGGGTGAGCACCGGACCGGACGGCACGGTCTACGCCGGCGGGGAGGGCGTCGACTTCACGAAGAGCACGCGCACCGCCCTCCTGGCGGTCACGTCCCGAGACGGCGGCCGAACCTGGCGGAACCTCACCACCACGCACGTCGACGAGCAGCCGTTCTTCAACGACAAGCCCTCCCTCACCGCCGACCCGATCCGCAAGGGCACCGCCTACCAGGTCTGGGACCGCCTCGACAACGACCCACCCGGCCCCAGCTCCCTCGACGGCCCCGGCTACATCTCCCTCACCCGCGACGGCGGCCGCACCTGGAGCAGGGCCCGGCCGTTCGTCGTCACCAGCGCCGTGCCCAACACCCAGACCATCGGCCACCTGATCGTCGTCGACCGGCGCACCGGCACGCTGTACGACTTCTTCGACACGATCACCTTGGCCGACGACCTGAACACCGTCCTCGAAGCCCACTATGCGATGGTCACCTCGACCGACGCCGGAAGGACCTGGAGCGCCCCGGTCACCGTGGCCCGGGACACCTCCGTACCGGAGGTCGACCCGAACGACCCCGCCAAGGCGCTGCGCGCCGGGGCCACCCTGCCGAGCCCGGCCGTCGACCCCAGGACGGGCACGCTGTACATGGCCTACGAGGGCTCGGACTTCTCCGCCGGAAAGTTCGACTCCGTCCAGCTCGTACGGTCCACCGACGGCGGACGCACCTGGGGGAGGCCGGAGCTGATCAGCCCCAAGGGCGTTCCGGCCTTCTCGCCGTCGATCGCGGTCGCCGAGCGGAGCACGGTCGCGCTCACCTACTACGACCTGCGCTTCCTCAAGCCCGGCAACACCACCACCCTGCCCACCGCCTACCAACTGACCACGCTGCGGCAGGGAAACCCGAAGCTCCGGACCGAACGACGGATCTCGCGGATCTTCGACTGGCTGCAGGCGCCGTTCGCCGGCGGCTACTTCCTCGGCGACTACCAAGGCCTGACGGCAGACGGCAAGGGACTACGCCCGGTGCTCACCGAGACCAACTCCGGCGCACCACAGAACCGTACGGACGTCTACACCAGCAGCCCCCGCACCCGCTGACCGACACGGCCGCCACCGGACGACCACCGGGAAGGCTACCGACCTCGTCGAATTCGTGCACGGCGACCTGCTGGAGCCGGTCGGCCACCGACAAAGCGAGTAGCGGTCGCAGCCGGTTGCTCAGAGCCAGTCCTTGCGCTTGAAGATGAGGTACAGGCTGGTGCATACGACGGCCATCAGGACGACCGCGAAGGGGTAGCCGAGTGCCCAGTGCAGCTCCGGCATCTCCCGGAAGTTCATGCCGTAGATCGTGCCGACGAGTGTCGGAGCAAACAGAATCGCGGCCCAGCTCGAGATCTTCTTGATCTCCTCGTTCTGTTCGAAGCCCGCCTCCGCCAGTGCGCGCATCTCCGCGTTCTGTTGTTGGGTGACCAGGGTCGCGTTGACCGTGAGGATTTCCGTGAGGGCCTGGCGGAAGCCGTCCACGCGTTCGCTGATGTGGGTGACGTGGTCGGCGACGTCGCGGAGGTAGCGCTGGAGTTCCTCGTCGGTCTCGTACTTCGTGAAGCCGGCCATCAGGCCGTGCAGCATGCCGACGAGGGGGCGGGTGGCGCGCTGGAACTCGACCATCTCGCGGGAGAGTTCGTAGATACGGCGGGAGACCTCCGGGTCGCCGCGGAAGACCTCCGTCTCGATCTCGTCGATGTCGTTCTGGACGCCGGAGACGACCGGGGCGTAGCCGTCCACCACCGCGTCGAGTATGGCGTAGAGAACCGCCTCGGGGCCGAGTTTGAGGAGGTCGGGGGAGTCCTCCATACGGCGGCGGACCGCGGAGAGGTCGGGGGCCGCGCCATGGCGGACCGTGATCACGAAGTCCGGGCCCACGAAGACGTGCAGTTCGGCGAAGTCGACCTCCTCCGGCGCGTCCAGATAGCGGGCGGCGCGCAGGACGACGAAGAGCGTGCTGCCGTACCGTTCCAGCTTCGGACGCTGGTGGGCCTCCATCGCGTCCTCGACCGCGAGCGGATGCAGACCGAACTCCGAGGCCAGCGAGAGGAGTTCGTCCGAGGTGGGACGGGCCAGCCCGATCCACGCCATGCCCGCGGACTGCTCGCGCAGCTCCCGGTACGTCTCCGCGAGGGTCGCCGGCGTCGAGACGCGCACCCCGTCGCGGTACAGCGCCGCCTCCACGATGCTCAGCGGCTCGCCGGACTCCACGGCCGGCCCGGCGCCGGGCTCCGGCAGCTCGGCCGTGTCCTGCTCCGGCGGCAGCGCGCGGCGCCAGACCGACCTTCTGGTGCTGCGGCCGTTCCTGCCGTTCCCCGCGTTCTTCGAGACCGGGCTGGGGCGTCGCTCGGACATCGCGGGCCGCCTCTCGGTGGAGCCTGCATCGACGTGATCCGTGTGATCCATGTGATCCGCGTGGGCCAAGTGATCACGCGTGATCAGTGAGTCTCGCAGCAGGATATACGGGGCATACGGGCCCGGCGGAGGGAATCCGGGGCGGGACGGGGACGGAATTCGGTGAGAGACGCGGACAGGAGGTGTCCGCCATGGGGATTAGCGTGCGCGGTATGACCAAGAAGCCGTCCGGACCGGTCCTCGGCACCCGCGCCCTCAACCGCGCCACCCTCGACCGTCACCCCGGCACGCCGTACGACATCCGGTTCGGGACGGTCGTGGACAAGTGACGGGTCAGTCCGCCCGGCCCGTCACCGCCACCGTCACACCCAGCCCGATCATCGCCATGCCGCCCGCGCCGCCGATGAGGGACAGCCGGCGGTCCGAGCGGGCGAACCAGGTGCGGGCCGCCGACGCGGTCAGGCCCCACAGGGTGTCCGTGACCAGGCCGATGGAGATGGGGACCAGGCCGAGCAGCAGCATCTGGGCGGGGACACGGCCGGCCGTGTGGTCGACGAACTGGGGGAGGACCGCGGCGAAGAAGACCACGCCCTTGGGGTTCGTGGCGCCCACCAGGACGCCGTCCAGGACCGTACGCAGATCGCCGCGCGGTTCGCCCGCCGGGGCCCGCCGGATCGCCGAGGCCTTCAGTTCCCTGCGGTGCCGGAAGGCCTGGACGCCGAGATACACCAGGTAGGCCGCGCCCAGCAGCTTGACCGTCAGATACACCGTCACCGAGCGTTCCACCAGCGAGCCGATGCCGAACGCGACCGCCACCACCAGCAGGTACGAGCCGAGGACGTTGCCGACGGCGGTCGCCACGGCGGTGCGGCGGCCGTGGGCCAGCGCCCGGCCGATCACGAACAGCACGCTCGGTCCGGGGATCGCGATGACCAGCAGTGACATCGCCGCGAAGGCCAGGATCCGGTCCGTGGACACCATCTGCCTCGCTCCTCACCTGTCGTGCGTTCCGGGCACATTCAACAGGGCCTCCAGTGTCGGGGCCATGGAACTGCGGCAGCTCACCTATTTCGTCGCCGTCGCCGAGCAGCTGCACTTCGGGCGGGCCGCCGAGCTGTTCGACCGTTCGCCGCGCCGGGTCCGGCTCACCGGCGCCGGTGAGCGGCTGCTGCCCGAGGCGCGGGCCGTACTGGCGGCGGCGGAGCGGGCCCGGACCGCCGTCGCCCCGCCGACCGGGCTCCGGATCGGCACCAGTACGGGACTGGGCGTGCACCTGGACCGGGTGCTGGCCGCATTCGCGCACCGCGCGCCGGACGATCCCGTCGAGCTGCACTCGCTGCCGGTCGCGATGGGGGTGCCCCCGCTCGAGCGCAGCCGAGAGTGGGGGAGCCCGGCCCGCGTCGCGGGCGGGCAGCTGGACGCCGCGTTCGTACGGGCCGTGGAGCCCGTGCCCGGTGTACGGGTGCACCCGCTGTGGCCCGACCCCCTGGTGGCCGCCCTCCCCGCCACGCACCCCCTCGCCGAGCGCGTGGAGATCGGCGTGGCCGAGCTGGCCGGGCTGCCGCTCGCGCTCACCGAGCGGCGTGCCAACCCGGCCCTGGTCGACCTGGTCGTCGGCGCCTGCCGCGAGGCCGGCTTCGAACCGCTGCCCGGACCGTCGCCCGGCTCCCACGCGCGCGTGCTGCACAGCCCCCGGGTGGCCTTCGTACCGTTCCGCGCACCCGGCCTGGCCCCGGCGACCGGCCTCACCGTGTCCGCCGCCGGGCGGCTCGCCGCCGACAGGTAGGCACACGCATGGATAGGGGGCGCTGCGGGCTGCTCGTGGAAGCCCGCAACGCCCCCCGGTTTCGCACCTGAGTCGTACTCAGGAGATCTTCCGGGTCACGAGTTGACCTGCGTGGTCACCAGGTCCGAGAAGGTGGTCAGCCGGGTGTAGACACCCGGGTAACCCGCCTCCGCGCACCCCTCGCCCCAAGAAGTGATCCCTGCCAGGACGCCCCCGATGAGCAGGGGACCGCCGCTGTCGCCCTGGCAGGTGTCTGTGCCGCCGGAGGTGTATCCGGCGCAAACCATGTCGGTCTGGACGAAGTCCGAACCGTAGGAGCTCTTGCAGCTGGAGTCGGACACGATCGGGACGGTCGCGGTCCGCAGCTGGTTGGAGGAGCTGCCGTTCTCCGAGGTGGTGCCCCAGCCGAGGATGCGGGCCGTGGTGCCGGCCGCGTACACGCTCGTGTCCGAGGCGGAGACGTACGACGCCGGGGTGTACGACATCGACGTCGCGAGGGTCAGCACGGCCACGTCGTCGCCGTTGGTGGCGTCCGTGTAGGACGGGTTGATCCAGATCTTGCTGACCTTGCTGACCGTGCCGTTGGTGCCGTTGAGGTACGTGCGGCCGCCGACCACGCGGACACTGCTGGTGGACTCGCCCTCCATACAGTGCGCGGCGGTCACCACCTTGGTCGCCGACACCAGGGTGCCGCCGCAGAACTGGCTCCCCGACGCATCCGTGATCTGCATCATGAACGGGTACGCGGTCGTGGTGGTCGTGGTGCCGCCGACGATCGGCTGGGGGGCGGCTGACGCGGTGGGGGACGCGATCAGCCCGGTCGCTGCGGCGGCAGCGGTCGCCACCAGGAGGGTGGCGGCCTTTCTTGCGCGGTTTGGCCCGAACATGAGTCTCCTCAGTGGGGGTTGCCGGTGGGGGGTCGCGCGGGTGTGGGGGGTTGCACGGGGGTCGCGGGACCGACCCCCGTATGCCCGGGCGAGCGGCACATCCATAAGCTAGGACCCGGAACCCCACCCTCCCAATGAGGGAACCCCCTAGGGGGATGGGGGAGGGAAAACCCTCGGTCCGCCTCAGTTAACCGGGAGCGCTCTCACTTCGCGCGTCGCCCTGCGGCCAAACGGACTATGTCCACGCGCGATCGGATGCCCAGCTTGCGGTAGACACGGGTGAGTGTGGCCTCCACCGTCTTGACGCTGATGAACAGGCGGGCGGCGATCTCCCGGTTGGTGGCGCCCTCCATGACCAGCGCGGCGACCTGACGCTCCATCGCGGCCAGCCCGTCCAGGACGGCGGGCTCGGCCGGCGCCTCGACCTGCGGTTCCGGCGCCGAGACGGCCTCGTCCACCTGCCGCAGCCAGGGCAGCGCCCGGCACCGCCGGAACAGCCGGGTGGCCTCGTCGTACGCCTCCGGGGAGCGCCGGTCGCGCAGCGGGGCCAGGGCGAACGCGGCCCGGGCCTCCTCCAGGCCGTAGCCCAGTTTGGCGAACCGGTCCTGAGCCGAGGTCAGCTGGGCCACGGCCGCCTCGTGCTCCCCGCGCGCCGCCCGGACCAGGGCCTCCGCCCGGTCGAGGGCGGCGAGAACACTCTCCCGGCCGAGCCTGAGCGCGTGCTCCCGGGTGACGTCGATGACGTCCTGCGCCTCGGCGGTTTCACCCACCCGTACGAGTGCCTCGGCCAGGTCGCCCTGCCAGCGGCCCCGCGCGGGGTCGGTGATGCCGAGGCTCTGCTCCAGCTCCCGCACCCGGCGCAGCGAGCGGACGGTGCCCGCGGGATCGCCTGCCACCAACTGGGCGTATCCGAGCGCGCCCAGCGCCCGGGACAGGTACACGGTGTCGCCGTCCTGCTCGGCGTGCTCCACCGCCTCCCGGGCCAGCGCGAGCCCTCGGTCGACGTCGCCGCCGGAGGCCTCGGCCAGCGAGGTGAGCATCGCGGAGGCGGTCTCGCCGATTCCGCAGTCATGGGCCAGCCGCAGGCCCTCCCGGGACAGGTCGAGGGCGCGGCCGCAGTGCCCGGAGCGCAGTTCGGTCTCGGCGAGCCCGCGCAGGAAGTGCACCTCGCTCTCCACCTGGCCGCGTCGGCGCACCTCGCGCAGCAGCGCGGTGACCGTGGCCCGGGCCTCGGCGAGCTGGTCGCCCATCACCAGCCAGCGGAACCTGGCGCTGCCCGCCCCGTTGTGATGGCACGACACGTTGGGGTCCTGCGGCTCCTTCAGCGCCCGCTTGATGGTGGCGGGCGCGGCCGGATGGCCCATCAGGGTCTCGACCTGGGCCTGCAGGGACAGCGCGAGGAGTTCCGTGCGGCGGTCGCCGCCGCGCGCGGCGAGGTCGGCGGAGTGCGCGGCCGCCTGCCGGGCCTCGGTGAAGTCGCCCTCCACGATCAGTGCCCGCCAGGCCAGCTGGTAGTGGACCAGGCCGAGCAGCCGCGGGTCGTCGCCGGCGTCGGCGAGGGCGTGCGGGAAGGCCGCGTCGACCTCCGTCATGGTGTGGCCGGCGGAGTCGATCACCAGGATCCAGGCACGCACCCGGTCCGCCGGACGGGTGGCGTGGGTGAGCACCTCGCGGGCGATGTCCTGGGCGAGGTCGACCTCGCCCGCGCTGGTCGCGTCCTCGGCCGCCTGGAGCCGGCGCTCGACCGGGCCGGGCACGTTGTCGACCGGGGTGTGCCGGGCGGCGAGCAGCCCGATCTGGGCGGCCACCGAGGGCGCGCCCCGGTCCCGGGCCTCGGTCGCGGCCTCGGCGAGCCGCGCCGCGACCTCGGGGTCGGTGCCGGTGGTGGCCAGGGCCAGATGCCGGGCCCGCTCGATCGGGTCGGAGGCGGCCGTCGACAGCGCCGCGTGCGCGGCCCGGCGCTCCTGGGCGGGCGCCTCCGCGTACAGGGCGGCGGAGATGAGCGGATGCGCGAAGCGTACGGCCGGACCCTCCGGCTCGGTGGCCAGCAGCCCGAGTTCGGCGGCCTGGGCGCACTCGGCCTCGGCGTTCTCCCGGCCGGCCGCGTGCAGCAGGGCGTGCGTGGGGCGGGCACCGGCGCTGGCGACGAGCAGGGTGCGGCGGGCCTCGACGGAGAGCATGTCGAGGCGGCTGAGCACCAGGGCGCGCAGCGAGGTCGGCACCGGCAGGGGTTCACCCGGCCGGGGCGGGGTCGGGTTCTCGGCGAGGGCGCGGCCCAGTTCCAGGGCGAACAGCGGATTGCCGCCGCTCGTGCGGTGGATCTCCCGGACCGTGGACCGGGTCAGCCCGGCGTGCCCGCGGTGGTCGAGCAGCTCGGAGACCTGCTTGCGGTTGAGCGGGCCGAGGCGTACGGCGACGGTGTCCGGCGGCGACGCGCGTAGGTGACGGTCGTACTCCTGGCCCTCCGTGCGGACCGCGCACAGCAGTTGGACCGGGGTGCCGCCGAGCCGGCGGGCGGCGAAACCGAGGAGTTCGGCGCTGGCCGGATCCAGCCACTGCAGGTCGTCGGCGACGATCAGCACGGGGCCCTCGGCGGCCAGCACGCGCAGCGCGGACAGGACGGCGAGGCGCAGGGCGAGGCCGTCGCGCTGGAGGGTGGACTCGCCGCGGCCGGTGAGCGCCGATTCCAGGGCGGTGCGCTGGGCGCCGGGCAGGTGGGGCGCGACCTCGTCGAGGACCAGCCCGAAGAGGTCGGCGAGCGCGAGGAAGGGAAGGTGGGATTCGGACTCGGTGGCGGAGCAGCGCAACACGGTGCGGACGGTGCCGGAGTATTCCGTGTCCAGCGTCCGCAGGACGGTCGATTTACCTATTCCGGCGGGCCCGTGCAGGAGCACGCTGCCGGCCGAGGCGAGCTGTTCCCGGGCCGCAGTGACCAGCTCCGCCCGGCCGATGACCAGGTCGGGGCGGCATCTGGCAGGCTCCTGGAAGTCCCGTCGCACGGTCACCGCTCCCCTCGTGTGTCGTGTCCCAGCCAAATTCTAGGCAATGAACCCTGAAATTCGGCCGAACGGCGTGGTGAGGGAAATAACAGCGCCCCCGCAGCTGGAAATTCAAAGCGCGTCCGCATGAATGGAATGGGTCCCCTCCGCTACGGCAACAACCCCGTCCGACGAGCCGCCGACACCGCCTCCCCCCGGGTGTGCGCGCCCAGTTTCCGCATCGCCGAGCGCAGATAGCCCTTGACCGTCTCGGGTCGCAGCCCCAGCCGCTCGGCCACCGCCGCGTTGGTCGCGCCGGCCGCCACCCAGGACAGAACGTCCAGCTCACGGGGTGCCAGAGCCGCCTCGGGCGCCGGTGCCGGGGCCGTCAGCAGCCCGCAGGCGGCGAGCAGTTCGGCCCGCAGCTCGGGGTCGGCGATCCGCGGCGCCAGCGCCCGCAGGGCCGCATGCGCCTCCCGTACCTGCTCCCAGGCGGCCCCCGCATCCGGTACGGCGGCGGGCTCCGGGCGGGCCGCCGCCAGCAGCCCCCTCGCCTCGTCCTGCACGACCAGCGCCTGCTCCACGTCCCGCGCCGCCGCCACCGCCGCGCCCAGCGTGCGGTCGCCGAGCGGCTGGGCGGTACGCAGGGCGCCGTACAGCACGCCCCGCACCCGGCGCCGTACGACCACCGGTACCGCGAGCACCGAGCGGATGCCCTCGGCCGCCACCGGGATGTCGTACTCGTGGCTGATCTGCCGGGAGACGGAGTAGTCCGTGACCGCGCAGGGGCGGGCCAGTGCGACCGCCTTGCCGCCCAGGCCGTTGCCGGAGGTCACCGCGAGCGAACGCAGCGCCGCCGTGTTGGCGCCGGTCAGCTCGCTGATCCGCACATGTGTCCGGCCCGCCTCGACCAGTCCGCCGAAGGCGACCGGGAGCCCGGTGGTGCGCCGGAGTCTGGACAGCGCACCGCGTATCTCCACCGCCCCCGAGACCTCTGCTGCCACCTGTCTCGCCCCTTCGACCCCGGCCTTGTGCTGTCCACACCCCCGTTCGGGGGTAGTGAGACCAGCATCACGGATTACACGATGCCAGAGAGCCGCCCGGCAATGGTCCGGTACCGAAGGAGACGCGTATGACGAGTGCGACGGAGGACTTCCGCAGGGCACGGGACTTCCTGCTGGAACACCGTACGGACTATGCCACCGCTTATGAGGGCTTCGAGTGGCCCCGCCCGGACCACTTCAACTGGGCGCTCGACTGGTTCGACGTCATCGCCGAGGGCAACGACCGCACCGCCCTGCACATCGTCGAGGAGGACGGCACCGGGACGAAGCTGTCCTTCGCCGAACTGTCCGAGCGCTCCGACCGGATCGCGAACCACCTGCGCGCGCGGGGCGTCGCGCCGGAGGACCGCATCCTCGTCATGCTCGGCAACCAGGCCGAGCTGTGGGAGATCGCGCTGGCCGCGATGAAGCTCCGGGCCGTCGTCATCCCGGCCACCCCGCTGCTCGGCCCGGCCGACCTGCGCGACCGGGTCGACCGGGGCCGGGTGAAGCACGTCGTCGTGCGCGCCGAGGACGCGGCCAAGTTCGACGAGGTGCCGGGGAGGTACACCCGGATCGCGGTGGGCGGGGTGCCGGCGGCGGGCTGGGAGGCGTACGAGGACGGGTACACCGCCTCGGCCGGCTTCGTGCCGGACGGGCCCACCCTGGCCGACGACCCGCTGATGCTCTACTTCACCTCGGGCACCACCGCCCGGCCCAAGCTGGTCGAGCACACCCACACCTCGTACCCCATCGGGCATCTGGCCACCATGTACTGGATCGGCCTGACCCCCGGTGACGTGCACCTGAACATCTCCTCGCCGGGCTGGGCCAAGCACGCCTGGTCGAACCTCTTCGCCCCCTGGAACGCCGAGGCGACCGTCTTCATCCACAACTACGCCCGCTTCGACGCGGCCCGGCTGATGGCCGAGATGGACCGGCACGGGGTGACCTCCTTCTGCGCCCCGCCGACCGTCTGGCGCATGCTCATCCAGGCCGATCTGACCCAGCTGGCGACCCCGCCCCGCGAGGTCGTGGCGGCGGGCGAGCCGCTCAATCCCGAGGTGATCGAACAGGTCCGGCGGGCCTGGCGCGTGACCATCCGGGACGGGTTCGGGCAGACGGAGACGGCGGTCCAGGTCTCCAACAGCCCGGGGCAGACGCTGAAGACGGGTTCCATGGGCCGCCCGAGCCCGGGATACCGCGTCGAGCTCCTCGACCCGGTGTCGGGAGCGCCGGGCGCGGTGGAGGGCGAGATCGCGCTCGACCTGTCGGCGCGGCCGGTGGGCCTGATGACCGGGTACCACGGGGACGCGGACCGTACGGCGGAGGCGATGGCCGGCGGCTACTACCGCACCGGTGACATCGGCTTCCGGGACGAGGACGGCTACATCACCTACGTCGGCCGTGCGGACGACGTGTTCAAGGCGTCCGACTACAAGATCAGCCCGTTCGAGCTGGAGAGCGCGCTCCTGGAGCACGAGGCGGTGGCCGAGGCGGCCGTGGTGCCCGCGCCGGACGAGCTGCGGCTGGCGGTTCCCAAGGCGTACATCGTCCTCGCGGCGGGCTGGGAGCCGGGCCCGGACACGGCGAAGGCGCTGTTCGAGCACTCCCGCCAGGTCCTCGCGCCGTACAAGCGCATCCGGCGGCTGGAGTTCGCCCCGCTGCCGAAGACCGTGTCCGGCAAGATCCGGCGTATCGAGCTGCGCGAGGCGACGGCCGAGGGCTCGGCGGACGAGTACCGCGAGGAGGACTTCCGGTGACCTCCGAACTGTCGTACACCCACGGCACGAGCGGCACCGTCCTGCTCGGCGACACGATCGGCGCCAACCTCGACCGGGCCGTCGCCGCCTGGCCCGACCGCGAGGCGCTGGTCGACGTGCCGTCCGGGCGGCGCTGGACCTACGCCGAATTCTCGGCCGACGTGGACCGGTTGGCGTACGCGCTGCTGGCGAGCGGGATCGCCAAGGGCGACCGGGTGGGTATCTGGGCGGTCAACTGCGCCGAGTGGGTGCTGGTGCAGTACGCCACCGCCCGGATCGGCGCGATCATGGTCAACATCAACCCCGCCTACCGCACCCACGAGGTCGAGTACGTCCTCAACCAGGCCGGGATCTCCGTGCTGTTCGCCTCGCTGAGCCACAAGAGCAGCGACTACCGGGCGATGGTGGAGGAAGTCCGGGGCAGATGCCCCGAGTTGCGGGAGACCGTGTACATCGGCGACCCGAGCTGGGACGCGCTGCTCCGGCGCGGGACGCCTGACCTGTACGAGAACTTCCGGGTCCGCAAGAGCGAGTTGTCCTGCGACGACCCGATCAACATCCAGTACACCTCGGGAACGACCGGCTTCCCGAAGGGGGCCACGCTCTCCCACCACAACATCCTCAACAACGGTTATTTCGTCGGTGAGTCGATCGCCTACAGCGAGCAGGACCGGATCTGCATCCCCGTCCCCTTCTACCACTGCTTCGGCATGGTGATGGGGAACCTGGCCGCCACCTCGCACGGCGCCTGCATGGTGATCCCGGCCCCGTCCTTCGAACCGAAGGCCACCCTGGACGCCGTCCAGCAGGAGCGCTGCACCTCGCTGTACGGCGTCCCGACCATGTTCATCGCGGAGCTGAACCTCCCCGACTTCGCGTCGTACGACCTGTCGTCGCTGCGCACCGGCATCATGGCGGGCTCGCCCTGTCCGGTCGAGGTGATGAAGCGGGTGGTCGCCGAGATGCACATGGCGGAGGTCTCCATCTGCTACGGCATGACCGAGACGAGCCCGGTGTCGCTGCAGACCCGCATCGAGGACGACCTGGAACACCGCACGGGCACGGTCGGCCGGGTGCTCCCGCACCTGGAGGTCAAGGTCGTCGACCCGGCCACCGGGGTCACCCAACCCCGGGGCACCGCAGGCGAGTTGTGCACCCGGGGCTACAGCGTGATGCTCGGCTACTGGAACGAGCCCGAGAAGACGGCGGAGGCCATCGACCCGGGGCGCTGGATGCACACCGGCGACCTCGCGATGATGCGCGAGGACGGGTACGTCGAGATCGTCGGCCGCATCAAGGACATGATCATCCGGGGTGGCGAGAACGTCTACCCGCGCGAGATCGAGGAGTTCCTCTACGCCCACCCCAAGATCCGCGACGTCCAGGTGGTCGGGGTGCCGCACGAGCGGTACGGCGAGGAGGTCCTGGCCTGCGTCATCCCGCACGACCCGGCCGACCCGCTCACGCTGGAGGAACTGCGCGCCTTCTGCGCGGGCCGACTGGCGCACTACAAGGTACCGAGCCGGATCCAGCTACTGGAGAACTTCCCGATGACGGTGTCGGGGAAGGTACGGAAGGTGGAATTGCGGGACAAGTACAGCGCCCCGTAGGGGCGCGGGGCTGTATTCGATATGCGGCTACCGCCGCGTGGGCGCGACCGGCCCCCACCGGCCCGCAGACGACTCACAACCCTTCCCGGCGGAGCGACAACGCGTCGGCCACCCCGTTCACCGCCTGCGGCGCCCCCGTGAGGTCCAGCACGAACAGCGGCACCCCCAGCGCGTCCGCGCACCCGCGGGCGTCCTCGGCGTACCCCGCAAGGGAGAAGTACACGCACTCCGAGTCCTCCGTCATCGCCGTCAGCCACAGGCACTCCACGTCCCGCCGCGACGCGGGCCGCACGGTCGGGTCCACGTGGGCCACCAGCCCGCGCGCGGCCAGGCCGACGCCGGACGGCGGCCGCTGGTCGGCGCGGCGGATGTCCCGGTAGCCGAGCCAGCGCAGATAGAGCGCGACCGCGGTGACCGCGTCCCGGGCCGTACGGATCGTGACGGGGTGGAAGGCGGGCCGCGGCTCGGGGGCCGCCGGGGGCGCGGCCCCGGTGCCGGCGACCGGCACGCGCAGCACCGCCCCGCACGGGCAGCCCAGCTCCGGCCGCGGCCACTGGTCCCGGCGGCCGCAGGCGCCGCAGCTCACGGTCACCCAGTCCTCGTCCCAGGCGCGATGCGCCACCCGCGTCGGCTCGGCCGCGCCGTCGAGGCACGGGGCGACCGGGGCGCCGCAGGCGCAGGGGTACCACGGTGCGGTGTAGACGTGCTCGCGCCGACAGGCCGGACAGCGCACCGGCACGCTCTCGGACATGGCCCACCTCAGGCGTCGCTTCGGTTCAGCCGTCCCATGGTGCTCCTGTGGGGGCCCGGTTGTCCGCCTCTTGACGACGTTCGGACCCCAGCCTACATTGCTTCCAGATAGTAGAAGTTAGTTTCCACTATGCGGAATTCCGCTCACCGCGGGGCGCGACGGGAGCAGGCATCCGACAGCCGAAAGCAGGAGTTCTCGATGGCTCGTATGACCGCTGCCCGCGCGGCAGTTGAGATCCTCAGGCGCGAGGGCGTCACCGACGCGTTCGGTGTGCCCGGCGCGGCGATCAACCCCTTCTACGCGGCGCTCAAGGCCTCCGGCGGTATCCACCACACCCTCGCCCGGCATGTGGAGGGCGCCTCGCACATGGCCGAGGGCTACACCCGTACCCACCCCGGCAACATCGGCGTCTGCATCGGCACGTCCGGCCCCGCCGGCACCGACATGATCACCGGCCTGTACTCGGCCACCGGCGACTCGATCCCGATCCTCTGCATCACCGGCCAGGCCCCCACCGCGGTGATCCACAAGGAGGACTTCCAGGCCGTCGACATCGCGGCCATCGCCAGGCCGGTGACCAAGATGGCCGTCACCGTGCTGGAGGCGGCCCAGGTCCCGGGCGTCTTCCAGCAGGCCTTCCACCTGATGCGCTCCGGCCGGCCGGGCCCGGTCCTGATCGACCTGCCCGTCGACGTGCAGCTGACGGAGATCGAGTTCGACCCCGAGACCTACGAGCCGCTGTCCGTCTACAAGCCGGCCGCCACCCGCGCCCAGATCGAGAAGGCGATCGGGATGCTGAACGCGTCCGAGCGCCCGCTGATCGTCGCCGGCGGCGGGGTCGTCAACGCGGACGCCGCCGAACTCCTCGTCGAGTTCGCCGAGCTGACGGGCGTTCCGGTCGTCCCGACCCTGATGGGCTGGGGCGTCCTGCCCGACGACCACGAGCTGAACGCCGGCATGGTGGGCCTGCAGACCTCGCACCGCTACGGCAACGCGACCTTCCTGGAGTCCGACTTCGTCCTCGGCATCGGCAACCGCTGGGCCAACCGCCACACCGGCAGCCTGGACGTCTACACGGCCGGCCGGACCTTCGTCCACGTCGACATCGAGCCCACCCAGATCGGCAGGATCTTCGCCCCGGACTACGGCATCGCGTCCGACGCCAAGGCGGCCCTGGAGCTGTTCGTCGAGGTGGCGCTGGAGCTGAAGGCGACCGGCGGACTGCCCGACCGCTCCGCCTGGGCCGCCTCGGCACAGGAGAAGAGGGCGACGCTCCAGCGCCGTACGCACTTCGACGACGTCCCGATCAAGCCGCAGCGCGTCTACGAGGAGATGAACAAGGCCTTCGGCCCGGAGACCCGGTACGTCTCCACCATCGGCCTCTCGCAGATCGCCGGCGCCCAGATGCTGCACGTCTTCAAGCCCCGGCACTGGATCAACTGCGGCCAGGCGGGCCCCCTCGGCTGGACCATCCCGGCCGCGCTGGGCGTGGCGAAGGCCGACCCGGAGGCGTCCGTGGTCGCGCTCTCCGGCGACTACGACTTCCAGTTCATGATCGAGGAGCTGGCGGTCGGCGCGCAGCACCGGATCCCGTACGTGCACGTCCTGGTGAACAACTCCTACCTGGGCCTGATCCGCCAGGCGCAGCGGGCGTTCGACATCGACTTCGAGGTCAAGCTGGAGTTCGAGAACATCAACTCGCCCGAGCTGGGCCGCTACGGCGTCGACCATGTCAAGGTCGCCGAGGGCCTGGGCTGCAAGGCGATCCGGGTGACCGACCCGGCGGAGCTGGGCGCGGCCTTCGAACAGGCCAAGAAGCTGGCCGCGGAGCACCGGGTGCCGGTGGTCGTCGAGGCGATCCTGGAGCGGGTCACGAACATCTCCATGTCGACCACCAACGACATCTCGAACGTCGTCGAGTTCGAGGAGGTCGCGACCGAGCCGGGCCACGCTCCGACGTCCATCAGGACGCTGAAGGTCTGAGCCTGCGCGGACGAGAGCGGGCGGCCCGTCCCGGGGACGGGCCGCCCGCTTCGCGTGGTCGGTCACACGGTGCCCGCCGCCCCCGTGCCGGCGGGCACCGTGTGTCGTGAATATGCCCGCCGACCGGGGCGGTTGAAGCATCCTGAACACCGTTCAGAGCTTTATTTGAGGGTTCGCCACCCCCTTCACACCGGTTCATCAGCTTTCGGGATGCTCGCTCAGTCCCGGCCAGTCGTCCGGTCCGCCGCCCTGCCACTCGATGAGGTCGCTCTCCTCGACCTCGATCCGGTCCAGATCGGCCATCCGCAGGATCTCGACGACGTCGTCGAGGTGCGAGGCGAGCCCCAGGGTCACGTCCCCCTCGGTGACCCGGCGGGAGCCGTCGAGGGCCGGCGCGTGCACCACGATGTGCGGGAACTCCGTCGGTGGGTGTGCTGTCATGCCTTCAGCGTCCTGCGGAGGGGGCGCACGCGCACGCCGAGGCGCCGGGTGCGGACGGTTTCCGCACCCGGCGCCAGGGAGCCCTCCGGGGTGTGGCCGGGACCGCGGCGGGCGCGAGGGAGCCGGGGCGTCCGTCCCTCTGGTCGAGACGGGCGCCCGGTCCCTTCACCACCGCACTGGCTCGCACTCCGCCGCGGCCTTGCCACGCCCGCACACGTCCGGCCGGCCACCCCTCATCCGGGCCGTTCGGCAGTGTGCGGGCCGTTCGGGTCGGTCCTCGCGCGGGGCGCGGACCGCCTCCGCCACGCGCCCGCCGTACTCCGGGCCGGCGGCGTGGACGGGTGCCAGGTTCCTCCTGGGCCGGTTTCCGGGCGGTGCCGACGCCTGGGCGCGACAGGACAGATGTCGGCGGCGGCACCGCCCGGAAGTCTCGCGGTGCGGCTCAGACCCGGGCGCCGGAGAGGCGCTCGACCGCGCGCAGCAGCGCGGAGTGGTCCAGGCCGCCGTCGCCCTGCGCACGCAGGGACGCGACCAACTGCGCCACCACGGCACCGACGGGCAGCGCGGCCCCGACGTCCCGGGCCGCGTCGGTCACGATGCCCATGTCCTTGTGGTGCAGGTCGATCCGGAAGCCCGGCTTGAAGTCGCGGTTCAGGAAGTTGTCCTTCTTCCGCGTCAGCACGGTCGAGCCGGCCAGCCCGCCGCCCAGGACGTCCAGCGCGGCCGCCAGGTCCACCCCGGACTTCTCCAGGAAGACCACGGCCTCGGCGCACGCCTGGATGTTCACGGCGACGATCAGCTGGTTGGCGGCCTTCACGGTCTGGCCGGAGCCGTGCGGACCGCACAGCACGATGGTCCTGCCGAGCACCTCGAAGATCGGCTTCGCGGTGTCGAAGTCGGCCTGCTCACCGCCGACCATGATGGACAGCACGGCCTCGACGGCCCCGGCCTCACCGCCGGACACGGGCGCGTCCAGGACGCGGATGCCCCGGTCCGCGGCCGCCTTGGCCAGGTCGACGGAGGTCACCGGGGTGATGGACGACATGTCGATGAGGAGGGCGCCGGACCTGGCGTTGTCCAGGATGCCGTCCGGGCCGTACGCGATGGCCTCGACCTGCGGTGACGCGGGCACCATCGTGATGACCACGTCGGCGTCCCGCACCGCTTCGGCGATCGAGGGGGCCGCGGTGCCGCCGGCCGCGGCCAGCCGGTCCAGCTTGTCCTGCTCCAGGGTGAACCCGGTGACGTCGTAACCCGCCTTGAGGAGGTTCTCGGACATGGGGGAGCCCATGATGCCGAGGCCTATCCAGGCGATCTTGGGAAGACTGCTCATGTCGGGGGTGCCTCTCTGACTGCTCTGCAACGTCGGGGAGTTCACGGCCGGGGAGTCCGGCGCGCCGCGCGCGGGAGCCACTCGAAGGACTCCGGGCCGCGCCTGTCGCCGGGCTTGTACTCCAGGCCGATCCAGCCGTCGTAACCCGCCTTCCTCAGCTGGTCGAGGAGCTCCTCCAGGGGGAGGGAGCCCGTGCCCGGTGCGCCGCGGCCCGGGTTGTCGGCGATCTGCACATGGCCGGTCTTCGGCGTGTACCGCTCGATCACCGACGGCAGGTCCTCGCCGTTCATGGACAGGTGGTAGAGGTCCATGAGGAAGCGCGCGTTGCCGAGTCCCGTCGCCTCGTTGACCCTGTCGACGACACCGACGGCGGCCGGCGCCGACACCAGCGGATACCGCGGTGACTCCGGCTTGTTGAGCGCCTCGATCAGCAGGACCGCACCGATCCGGTCGGCCGCGCGCGCCGCGAGGACCAGGTTCTCCAGGGCCAGCGCGTCCTGCTCGGCCGGGTCCACGCCGTCGACCCGGTTGCCGTACAGGG
The DNA here is from genome assembly GCF_040652235.1 of Streptomyces sp. NPDC048277. Classification (NCBI taxonomy): domain Bacteria; kingdom Bacillati; phylum Actinomycetota; class Actinomycetes; order Kitasatosporales; family Streptomycetaceae; genus Streptomyces; species Streptomyces sp. NPDC048277. The sequence goes on along the minus strand of NZ_JBEZLQ010000009.1, from coordinate 91,906 downwards.
CGTTGAGGGCCCCGCAGCCGAGCGAGTGGGCGAAGTCCGCCGCCACGTCGATGTTGGCGCGGAACCTCGCCGACTCCTCGCCCGGGACCGACAGGGCGCCCCGGTCGGGGCCGGGCAGCTGCCCGGCGTAGAAGTTCAGGCCGGTAAGCCGGACCCCGGCGTCCTCGATCGCCCGCCTCAGGGCGTCGAGCTCGGACCGCTCGGGGGTGGGGGAGTCGACCCAGGGCCACCAGAGCTCGACCGCGCCGAATCCGGCCGCCGCGGCGGCCGCGGGACGCTCCAGGAGCGGGAGTTCCGTGAAGAGGATCGACAGGTTGACGTTGAAGCGCTGCTCTGCGAATCCCATCGGGCCGGCGCTCCCTTCCGCTAGAGATATTTCCGTATTACGGAAGTTGATTTCTGCTTAATGGAAGACTGCCTGTGGTCGGCGAGACCTGTCAAGAGCGCCCGAGGAAATCCCGCGCCCTACCCTGAAGGCATGGCTCGGTCCAACGACGAGGTCGCCGCGCTGCTCCAGGAGTACGCCGACCTCATCTCGATCACCGGCGGGGACGCGTTCAAGGCGCGCGTCTACGAGAAGGCCGCACGCGCGGTCGGCGGCCACCACGCCGACGTCTCCACCCTCGACCTCAAGGGGCTCCAGGAGATCCCGAACGTGGGGAAGTCGATCGCCCAGAAGGTCCGCGAGTTCTTCGACAGCGGCAGCGTGGCCGCCGTGGAGGAGCTGCGGGCGAAGATCCCCGACGGGGTCCGGCGGCTCACCGCCATCCCCACGCTCGGCCCGAAGAAGGCCATGGCGGTCTACGAGGAGCTGGGCGTCTCGTCGGTGGCGGAACTCGCCGACGCCATCCGCGACGAGCGGCTGCGCGACCTCAAGGGCTTCGGGCCGAAGACCGAGGAGAACATCCTGCACGGCATCGAACTGCTCCGGTCCGCCGGCGGGCGGGTGCAGATCGACGTGGCCATGGAGCTCGCCGAGGACATCGTCGGCGCGCTCTCCGGGGTGAGCGGCTGCGAACGGTGCGCGTACGCCGGTTCGCTGCGCCGGATGCGGGAGACCATCGGCGACATCGACATCCTCGCGGCGGCGCGGAAGTCGGCGCCGCTCATGAAGGCGTTCACCGAACTGCCGTACGTCACCGAGGTCATCGGGCAGGGCGGGACCAAGACCTCCGTGCGTACCGGCAAGGGCCTCAACGTCGACCTGCGGGTCGTACCCCCGGACTCCTGGGGCGCCGCCCTCCAGTACTTCACCGGGTCGAAGGCCCACAACATCCGCACCCGTGAGATCGCGGTGCACCAGAAGCTCAAGCTCTCCGAGTACGGGCTCTTCGACGTCGAGAGCGGCGAGAAGATCGTCTCCGGGACCGAGGAGGAGGTGTACGCCCGCCTCGGCCTGCCGTGGATCCCGCCGACCCTGCGCGAGGACCGCGGGGAGATCGAGGCCGGGCTGCGGGACGAGCTGCCCGAGCTTGTCACCGAGGCCGACCTGCGCGGCGACCTGCACACCCACACCGACCTCACCGACGGACTCGCCCCGCTGGAGGAGATGGCCGAGGCCGCCGCCGCGCGCGGCTACGCCTACTACGCGATCACCGACCACGCGCCCGACCTGGCCATGCAGCGCATGACCGACGAGCGGATGCTGGCCCAGCGGGACCGGGTGCGCGAGCTGGACGGCAGCTACCCCACCCGGGGCCGGCGCGGCGGGCTGCGGCTGCTGCACGGCACCGAGCTGAACATCGGACCCGAGGGCGAGGTGGACTGGCCCGACGACTTCCTCGCGGGCTTCGACCTGTGCGTGGCCTCCGTGCACTCGCACTTCCGGCAGAGCCGCGAGGCGCTGACCCGGCGCCTCGTCCGGGCCTGCGAGAACCCGTACGTGAACATCATCGGCCACCCCACCACCCGCCTCATCGGCAAGCGGCCCGGCATCGACGCCGACCTCGACGCGGTCTTCGAGGCCTGCGCCCGCACCGGCACCGCCCTGGAGATCAACGCCCACCCGCACCGGCTCGACCTGCGTGACGAGGACATCCTGCGGGCCCGGCGGCACGGCGTGAAGTTCGCCGTGAACAGCGACGCCCACGCCGTCCCGCACCTGGCCAACATGCGCTACGGCATCGGCACTGCCCAGCGCGGCTGGCTGACGAAGGACGACGTGGTCAACACCTGGCCGGAGCGGCGGCTGCGCGCCTTCCTGCGCAAGGGCGGGTAGGCCGGAAGGGCTGCCCGGACGACGGTGCCGCGCGTTAGGTTGTGCCCGTGCGATTGAGAGTGGAGTTCACGACCGAGCCCTTCGACCTCGACGAGGCCCCCGCGCACGCGCTGGTCGCCCGTGAGGTCATCGAGGGGGCGCAGCTGGACGCGGTGGACGTGGGGCCGTTCGGGAACACGGCGGAGGGCGGCGCCGACGCCGTACTCGCCGCCCTGGACGCGCTGCTGCGCCGGACCCTGGAGGCCGGGGCCACCCGGATCTCGCTCCAGGTCAACGTGGTCGGGGAGGGCGACGACAAGTGACCGGACACGCGGACGAGCCCTTCATCACCGCCGTGAAGCCGCTGGTCGACGCCATGGGCGGGGAGATACTCCCGCCCGACGAGGCCGGCCCCGACGACGTCGTGCTCGCCTGGGAGGGCGTGGACGTGGTCGCCGTACGGCTGCCGCAGCTCGCGGACTCCCTCGACCACATCCTGGCCGCCATGGAGCGCAAACAGGGCAAGCCGCTGGCCGACCTGGACCGCAAGGCGAAGCAGGAGGTCGTCCGCGTACTGGAGGCGCGGGGCGCCTTCTCCGTACGGCACGGCGTGGAGACCGTGGCGAGCGCGCTCGGGGTGAGCCGCTTCACCGTCTACAACTACCTCAACCGCGACAAGGAGAGCTGAGCGGAGTCTCCGGCCGGGGGTTGTTACCCGGAATTTTCAACAAAGTGTTGACGCGGTGTTCCGGAGGGCGTTAGCTGACGGCAGCCCGTTCAGCACACAGGCCGTTCGCGGCCGCCTACGGCCACGGAGGCCCCCGTGACGTCGACTTCCACGCCCCCGGGCCTGGCCCGGTTCAACGATCTGGAGGAGCACGCGGCCCTCGCCGTCCTCCACGAGGTGTGCGCCTCCACGGCATGGGCCCGGCACCTGCTCGCGGCCCGCCCCTACGCCACCCCCGAGGCCCTCTGCTCCGCCAGCGACACCGCCATGGCCGAACTGACCGCGGCGGACCTGGCGGAGGCCATGGCCGGACACCCGCCGATCGGCCGCCCCAGGCCCGGCGACCCGACCTCGGCCCGGGAACAGTCCGGCATGGCCGGCGCCGCCGAAGGACTCAGGGCGGAGATGCTCGAACTCAACCTGGCCTACCAGGAGCGGTTCGGCCATGTCTTCCTGATCTGCGCCACCGGCCGCAGCGGCGAGGAGATGCGGGACGTGGTCAAGGAGCGGATCGGCAACGCGCCCGAGCAGGAGCGGGAGATCGTCCGCACCGAGCTGGGCAAGATCAACCGTATCCGGCTGGCCCGGCTGGTCGACGCCGACTGAAGAGGACGCCCGACACCATGAGCACCAGCACCACCGCCTCCGTGTCCACCCACATCCTGGACACCAGCATCGGCCGCCCCGCCGAGGGCGTCGCCGTCCGGCTCTCGGCCCGCAGCGGCCGGGGCGCGGACTGGCAGGCGCTCGGCGGCTCCGCGACCGACCCGGACGGCCGGTGCAAGGACCTGCCGGCGCTGCCGGAGGGGACCACCCACGTACGGCTCGACTTCGCCGTGGAGCCGTATTTCGAAGAGTTCGAGAAGAAGCAAGCCGATGCGCAGCAGGACGCCCCCGCGAATCGGGACAGCGGACCGGCCGTGTTCTTCCCGGAGGTGGCGATCACGTTCGCCGTCGTGCCGGGCGAGCACTACCACGTACCGCTGCTGCTCAATCCGTTCGGCTACTCCGTTTACCGAGGGAGCTAGCTAGATGCCCATCCTGGGACAGAACCAGTACGGCAAGGCCGAGAACCGGGTCGTGAAGATCACGCGGGACGGTGCCACCCACCACATCAAGGACCTCAACGTCTCCGTGTCGCTCTCCGGCGACATGGACGAGGTCCACTACTCCGGCTCCAACGCCCATGTCCTGCCGACCGACACCACCAAGAACACGGTGTACGCGTTCGCCAAGGAGCACGGGATCGAGTCCGCGGAGCAGTTCGGCATCCACCTCGCCCGCCACTTCGTGACGTCGCAGGAGCCGATCCACCGGGCCCGGATCCGAATCGAGGAGTACGCCTGGGAGCGGATCGAGCACCAGGGGAAGGGCGAGCACTCCTTCGTCCGCAAGGGCCAGGAGCCCCGGCTCGCCCAGATCACGTACGACGGCTCGTCCTGGGAGGTCGTCTCCGGGCTGAAGGACCTGACCGTCATGAACTCGACCGACTCCGAGTTCTGGGGCTACGTCAAGGACAAGTACACGACCCTCCCCGAGGCGTACGACCGCATCCTGGCCACCGAGGTCTCCGGCCGCTGGCGGTTCAACTGGACCGACGACGAACAGCGGATGCCCGACTGGGACGAGTCCTACGAGCAGACCAGGAAGCACCTGCTCCAGGCCTTCGCCGAGACGTACTCGCTCTCGCTCCAGCAGACCCTCTACCAGATGGGCTCGCGCATCATCGAGCACCGCGGCGAGATCGACGAGGTCCGCTTCTCGCTCCCGAACAAGCATCACTTCCTGGTGGATCTGGAGCCGTTCGGGCTGAAGAACGCCACCGAGGACGGCGCCGTGTACATCGCCGCCGACCGGCCGTACGGCCTCATCGAGGCCACCGTCCTGAGGGACGGCTGCGAGCCGAAGATCCCGGTGGACCTCACGAACCTGTGAGCCTTGCCGTGTCCTCTCCCAAGAACCAAGAAGGAAAGATCATGGCAGCAGGTCAGCGCATCGTCATCGAGAACTGTTCGATCGCGACTGTCGACGCCCACGACACCGAGTACGCCGACGGGCACGTCGTCATCGCCGGCCACCGCATCGAGTCGCTCGGCGCGGGCAAGGCCCCCGAGGGTCTGGAGAACGTCGCCCGCCGGATCGACGCCACCGGCCACCTCGTGACCCCCGGCCTGGTCAACACCCACCACCACTACTACCAGTGGATCACCCGGGGCCTGGCCACCGACCACAACCTCTTCAACTGGCTGGTCGCGCTGTACCCGACCTGGGCACGCATCGACGAGCCCATGGTGTACGCGGCCGCCCAGGGCTCGCTCGCGATGATGGCCCGCGGCGGCGTGACCACCGCCATGGACCACCACTACGTCTACCCGAGGAACTCCGGCGACCTCTCCGGCGCGATCATCCGCGCCGCCCACGAGACGGGCGTCCGCTTCACCCTCGCCCGCGGCTCCATGGACCGCAGCGAGAAGGACGGCGGCCTGCCCCCGGACTTCGCCGTCGAGACCCTCGAAGGCGCGCTCACCGCCACCGAGGCGACCGTCAAGGAGTACCACGACCCCTCCTTCGACGCGATGACCCAGGTGGCCGTGGCCCCCTGCTCGCCGTTCTCCGTCTCCACCGAACTCCTTCGCGAGGGAGCCGAGTTGGCCCGCCGCCTCGGCGTACGGCTGCACACGCACGGCTCGGAGACGGTGGAGGAGGAGAAGTTCTGCCACGACCTGTTCGGCATGGGCCCGACCGACTACTTCGAGTCCACCGGCTGGCTCGGCGAGGACGTGTGGATGGCCCACTGCGTCCATATGAACGACTCGGACATCGCCGCGTTCGGGCGGACCAGGACGGGTGTCGCCCACTGCCCGTCGTCCAACGCCCGGCTCGCGGCCGGTATCGCCCGCGTCCCCGACATGCTCGCCGCCGGTGTCCCGGTCGGTCTCGGTGTCGACGGCACGGCGTCCAACGAGTCCGGCGAACTCCACACCGAGCTGCGCAACGCGCTGCTGATCAACCGCCTCGGCGCACACCGGGAAGCGGCCCTGAACGCCCGTCAGGCGCTGCGCCTCGGCACCTACGGCGGCGCCCAGGTCCTGGGCCGCGCGGGCGAGATCGGCTCCCTCGAACCCGGCAAGCTCGCCGACCTGGTGCTCTGGAGGCTGGACACCCTCGCCCACGCCTCCATCGCCGACCCGGTGACCGCCCTGGTCTTCGGCGCGGCAGCCCCGGTCACCGCGTCCTTCGTGAACGGCCGTCAGATCGTCGAGACGGGCCGCCTGCTGCACGTCGACGAGGACGCGATCGCGCGCTCCACCCGGGCCGAGGCCCGGCGGCTGGCCGCCATCGCCGCACAGTGACTCCTCGTTCTCCGTACGGCACTTGAGCTCCGGCCGGGAGGGACGGCTCCCGGCCGGTGGCCGTGGACCCGAGCAGGTCCACGGCGGCCGACTCCCGGGCGCGCACGCCGGTCGCGCGCGCCCGGGAACGGTCACCTCAGTCGATCTCGTAACTGTCCCCGTACACCTTCCACTTGAGCGGGGTGGCCAGGTCGAGGTTGCCCGCCTTCAGGAAGACCCGCTGGGCCGTCTCGACCCGGCTGACGTCCCGGTGGGCGGCCTCCTGTTTCATCGCCCACACCCGGGCGTCGAGGAAGGCGCCGAGGTACGTCCGCTGCCTGCCGCCGTCCGCCGGGGTGTCCGCGTGCCGGCGGGCGCGCCTGCGGATGCCGCCGAAGCTGACGGCGTCCGTACCGGGACCGTGCATGACCATCGCGTCGTAGTAGATGAACTGCCCGAGCGTGCCGAGACCGTCCTTCTTGGCGCGCGCCACGGCCGGGTCGAAGTAGACGCGGTCCCGTTCGTGACGCTGCGCCTTGCGGAAGTCCGCCGTCTTCGCCGCCTTCCGCCAGGCGGCCGGGAAGCCGGGGGCGAGGCCCTTGTGGCTGTTGGTGCCGTCGACCTTCCGCAGCGCGGGCAGATACCTCGCCAAGGGGTTGCCGGCGTCCCACTTCGTGTACAGCTCGACCAGCGTCAGCATGTCGCCCGTACCGGAGCAGAATCCGATGACCCCGCCGGTGTAGCCGCGCCCGTCACCGATGTCCTCGATGTACTTGTACTGCGCCTGCCAGTCCAGGGAGGAGTTCTCCGCGCTGCTCACCAGCCGCATCGCGATGTCCTTCTTGACCGGGTCGGCCAGCCCGGTCGCGTCCGCCGCGTCGGCCTCGGCCGAGGGCCAGCGCGAGGTCAGCAGCGCGGCGCCCACGGCGGCGAGCAGGGTCCGGCGGGCGGCTCTTGCGTGCGGGATCGGCACAGGAACTCCCAAGCAGGGGGCTGTCAAAGGATGTTGAGACTGGCGCGGCAACTTGGGAATGCGGTGGGCCGGCGGTAGGAAGTCACTGTGAACCTGTGCTCTGGCAGGGGCTGAGGGCGGGGAGCCGGCCGGTGACGTACGAGCGCGGCGGAACACCCATCAGGGTGCGGAAGTCCGTCGTCATGTGCGACTGGTCGAAGTAGCCGGTGGCGGCCGCCAGTTCGGACCAGCCGGCACTGCCCGCCCGGGTGGCGACCGTACGGACGCGGTCGATACGGGCGTAGTGCTTCGGGGAGACACCGACCCCGTCGGCGAACAGGTTCCGCAACTGACGTTCGCTGACGGCCAGTTCCCGGGCCACGTCCCGCACCTGGGCGGGCGCCCGGTCCATCCGCACCGACAACGCCTCGACGCCCGCCCGCAGCAACGCCGTCCGGGCCGGATCCGCCTGCTCCGACAGCAGCCCGGGCAGCACCTCGGCCATGCGCGGCAGCGCTTCCACGGGGTCCAGCCACCGCACCGCACGCGCGAACCGGCGCGCCACCCCGCCGGGCAGCCGGTCCAGCGGCACTACTCGGCCGACCAGCCCGCCGGCCGGAACGCCCAGCAGGGGCCGGGCCGTTCCCGGTGCGAGGCGCAGCTCCACACACGCGATGTCGCCCTTGCCCTCGTGGTAGGTCGCCCGCACCCGCGGCCCGACGGCCAGCACATCACGCCGTCCGTCCCCCGTGACCCGCAGCACCACCTTGGTCACCGCGTCCGGCAGGTGCACGAACGTCCCCTCGGGCGGCTCGGCGAAGGACATGGTCCGCACCCCGGCGATCCAGGGGCGCAGCGCCTCGGGCACGGTCGGCAGCGGCTCGGCGATGGCCATGGGCACCCTTCCACCGTAAGCGCCCGGCACCCCGTCCGGGCCGGCCGGCCGTGCCGGAATTTCCAAGAGCCGAGCGCCCCCGCGGGCCCACGGTGGACGCCATGATTCTGGTGACGGGTGCCACGGGCACCATCGGAAGCGAAGTCGTACGACAACTGGCCGGGCGCGGCGCCAAGGTGCGCGCGTTCACCCGGGATCCGGCCAGGGCGCAGGTGCCCGCCGGGGTGGAGGTGGTGCGCGGGGACCTCGCGGACCCGGCGTCCCTGGACGCCGCGCTGGCCGGTGCGACGGCCGCGTTCCTGCTCCGTCCGCCCGGCCCCGACGAGGGCCAGGACGCGGCGCTGGCCGCCGCGGCCCGAGCAGCGGGCGTCGGGCGGCTCGTGAAGCTCTCCGCCATCGGCACCGGCGAACCGGCCGCCGGCCCCTCCTCGATGTGGCACGTGGACGGCGAGCGGGCCGTGCGGGACAGCGGGCTCGCCTGGACGGTGCTGCGGCCGTCGTCGTTCGCCTCCAACACGCTGACCTGGCTCCCGGCGCTCCACGCGGGCGAGGCCGTGCCCAATATGACCGGGGACGGGCCCTCGGGTGTCATCGACCCGCGTGACATCGCCGAAGTGGCGGTACGGGCCCTGCTCGACGCCGGGCACGCGGGGCGGACGTACACCCTGACCGGGCCCGAGGCGATCAGCGTCCCCGGCCAGGCCACCGTGCTCGCCGAGGTCCTGGGGCGCCCGGTGCCGACCCGGGACCTGTCCCCGGACGAGACCCGGGACTTCCTCCGCACGGCGTGGGGGATGGACGAGACCCGCGCGGACGGTGTCCTGACCGGCGTGGCGTTCGTCCGTGCCGGAGGCAACGCGGTGGTCACCGAGGACGTACCCGAGGTACTGGGCCGACCGGCCCGGTCCTTCCGGACGTGGGCCGAGGACAACAGGAGCCTCTTCGAGCCGAGTTGAGGCGCAACCGGACGGGCATCGCGACCGCGGCACCGGCCTGATCGGCTGCGCGGTCGCGATGCACGCGTCTCATCGGTTGCGCGGTCGCAGCATCGCCCCTGCCAGGACCAGGGCCGCGACCGCGATTCCGGTCGCCACCCGGAACGCCAGCCGGTAGCCCTCGGCGGTGGCCGGGACCAGCTCGGCGCCCCCGGCCAGCAGCGCGTCCGTGTGGCTCGCCGCCAGCGTCGAGAGGGCCGCGAGGCCCAGTGAACCGCCCACCACCTGTGTGGTGTTGAAGAGCCCCGAGGCCACGCCGGCGTCCTCCTCGGGGGCCCCGGACATGGCCAGACCGGTCAGCGGGGGCATCGCCGCGGCGAACCCGGCCGCCAGGAGCAGCATGGGCGGCAGGACGTCGGTCGGGTAGGAGCCGTCGGCGGGGGCCCGGCTCAGCAGCGCCATACCGCCGGCGATCAGGACGAGGCCGGTCAGCAGCACCGGGTACGCCCCGAAGCGGCCGACCGTGCGCGCGGACAGGGTCGTCATCAGGAGCCCGATCGCCAGGGGCGCCGGCAGGAAGGCCAGGCCGGTGGCCAACTCGCCGAACTGCAGGACGCGTTGGATGTAGAGCGCGCCGATGAACTGGAAGCCGTACATCGTCGCCACCATCAGGACCTGCACGGCGTTCGCGCCGGTCAGCAGCCGGGAGCGGAACAGCCTCGGCCGCAGCAGCGGGCGGTCGGCGCGCGTCTGCCGGGCGGCGAACGCGACGAAGAGGGCGAGGGCGAGCGCCGCCAGGAGCAGGGTCGCGGTCCTGTCGCGGGCACCGGCGCCGACGATGACGTACACCGTCAGCATCAGCGCGCCGGTGACCAGCGCGGCCCCCGGGTAGTCGGCGCCGTCACGGAGCCCGGCGCCGCGCTCCGGGGACAGCACCCGGACCGCCGCCAGCCAGGCGACGACGCCGATCGGGAGGTTGATCAGGAAGATCCAGTGCCAGCTCAGCGCCTGGGTGAGCGCCCCGCCGAGAAACGTGCCCAGCGTGGCCCCGCCCGCCCCGACCGCGCTGAACACCGCGATGGCACGGGCCTGTTCGCGCGGTTCCGGGCTGTATCGAATATGCGGCTGCCGCCGCGTGGGCGCCACCAGCATGCCGAGCACCACCGCCGAAGTCATCGCCCCGCCGGCCCCCTGGACGGCCCGCGCCGCGATGAGCAGTCCCCGGCTCGTCGCCAGTCCGCACAGCACGGAGGCCACGGTGAACACGGCGATCCCGGCCGTGAACATCCGCTTGCGGCCCAGCAGGTCACCCAGTCGGCCGGCCAGCAGGAGCAGTCCGCCGAACGGGATCAGATACGCGTTCACCACCCAGGCGAGCCCCGCCCCCGAGAAGCCCAGGTCCGTTTGCATCGCGGGCATCGCGACGGTCACGATGGTGCCGTCCAGGATCGTCATGAGGGCTCCCGCGCACAGCACGACCAGAGAGGCCCGGCGGGAGTACGTTCGGTGCGGCGTTCGTGTCGGTGACGAGGTGAGGGCCGTCATGGCGGCGTGGCCTCCGATTTTCCGTAGTCTCCAGGGGAACCGACGGTTTCTTACGGTTCCTTGGTGCACGACTTGTAACGGAGTACATCGTGGGTGACCATGGAGGCCGGCGTAAGGAGGCAGGTCGATGTCCCTGAGGAACACCGGTGTTACGGCGCAGGTGGTGAACGCGGGCTCGTGCCCGGTCCGGGAGGTTCTTGACAGGGTGGCCGGCAAATGGAGCGTCCAGATCCTGGTCGCCGCCTCGCACGGCCCCATCCGCTTCACCGAGCTGGAGCGCGGTATCGAGGGCATCAGCCGGCGGATGCTCACTCTCACCCTGCGCAACCTGGAGCGCGACGGACTGGTGACCCGCACCGTCCATCCGACGGTGCCCCCGAAGGTGGAGTACGAACTCACTCCGGTGGCCTACGAGCTGCACGAGACCTTGCAGCGGCTGACGGACTGGGCCGAACACAACCGCGGGTACATCGCGCAGGCGCGGGCGGCCTACGACGCCGAGCACAATCCCGAACTGCTCGACGCGTAGACGGTGTGCGCGAGGTGTTCGCGGACCCCTAGAACCCGAACAGGCCCGGGTCCGTGGTGAGTTCCTTGAAGATCTCGCGCGGATCGGCGACCAGCTTCCGGGCCTTCAGGTCCAGCAGTCCCCCGACCGCGTCGACCTCGGCGGCCGGCGTGCCGTCCGCCTTGGTCATCTTCTGGAGTATCCGGAACACCTTGCCGCCGCTCCAGTCGAACGCGCAGGTCACATCGACCTCGTCACCGGCGAGCAGCTCCCGTTTGTACCGGATGGTCGTCTCCAGCGCCACCGGGCCCACGCCCCGGCCGATCAGCCGGGCCTGGCTGATGCCGGCCGCCTGGAGCAGTGACCAGCGGGCGTGCTCCGCGTAGTTGATGTACACCGCCTGGTTCAGATGGCCCTGTACATCGGTCTCGTAGCCACGGACCGTGACGCGGACGGAAAACGGTTGGCTCACGACTTCCCCTTCTCGTGTACGACGCTCGTCTACGACGTCTCGTGTACGACGCATGGATCCTCTGTCGCGATGATCCTGGCACGCCCGTCACACCCGGCGCGGCGATGCCAGCAGATAGCGCGTTCTGGTCCGGGGTTCCGTGTACTCGCCGGTCTGCCAGCCGGCCTGCTCCAGGGTCGCCGCGCAGGCCCGCAAGCGCTCGCCCTCCGGCGCGTACACGGCGACCGCCTCCGGCTGCGGGGTCGCACGCACCCGGTAGCCGGCGGTGTCCGGCCCCTCGGGCGGGTGCCCGGCCGCCTCCAGGGCGAGGGCGGCGGCCCGCACCAGATGCGTACGCTCCCAGCCGCACGGCCGGTCCACGGCGCCGTCGGGGTTGGTCATCCGGCGCAGTTCGAGCAGCCCCTGCCAGGCGCTGTGCACCTCGCGGACGCGGGCGGGTCCGCCGACGGCCGTCTCCTCGCCGCCGACGCGCGCGGCGAACACCCCGTCCGGCTCGGGCTGGGCCACCAGCTGGGGCTGCGGAGCCGCCTCCCGTATCCGATGCCCCGCCGGCGTCAGGAAGTGGTCGTGCGGCGGGCGCGGGTGCCGGAAGGCGAGGCCGTGCCTCACCAGCGCCGCCAGCTGCGCGTCCGTGCCCCGCAGCCGTCCGGTGACCGGGTCGGCGGCGTCGATGACACGCCGCTGCGCGGCGGTGGTCGGTCGGGCCACGGCGTGCTCCTTCCCGGCGTCGAGCGGTACTGATCCCTTCTCCGAAGGCTACGACCGGGGACTGACAGCGGGGTCCCGCTACGTGCTGGGCCGGATGTTCCACCCCGCGATCACCGGCCGCGCGTGCTCCGTGCTCAGCCGGCACAGCGTTCCGGTCGCCAGCTGGAAGAGGGCCCCCTCGGACGGGGGCAGATGGAGGCGGCGGGCGGTCAGGACGCGCAGGAAGTGGCCGTGGGCCACCAGCAGCACGACCCCCTCCGTGTTGGCGAGGGCCGCGTCGACCTTGGCCAGCATCCGGTCGGCGCGTTCCCCGACCTGCTCCGGGGTCTCCCCGGGGTGCTCCGGCGGACCGGGCGCGACCCCGTCCGTGAACAGGAACCAGCCCGGCCGGGTGCGCTGGATCTCCACGGTGGTCACGCCCTCGTAGCCGCCGTAGTCCCATTCCCGCAGGTCGGTGTCGATCCGGGCATCGGGCACCCCGATCAGCTCGGCGGTCTCCCGGGCCCGCTGGAGCGGGCTGACGAAGGCGGCGCCGATGCGATGGGAACGGATCAACGGCACCAGCCGCCGCGCCTCGGCCCGCCCGTGCTCGGTGAGCGGCACGTCGGTCCAGCCGGTATGCCGTCCGGACCGCGACCACTCGGTCTCACCGTGCCGGACGAGAAAGAGATCACCCATGGGTCCGAGGCTAAGAGCCCGGGCCGTCCGCCGCCCGGTGTGGCTACTGCCGATAGCCGCTCAGGAACCGTCCGATCCGGCCGATAGCCGTCTCCAGGTCCTCCGCGTGGGGGAGGGTGAGGATGCGGAAGTGGTCGGTGGTGGGCCAGTTGAAGCCGGTGCCCTGGACGACCTGGATCTTCTCCTGGAGCAGCAGGTCCAGCACGAACTTCTCGTCGTCGTGGATCGGGTGGACCTTGGGGTCGATGCGCGGGAACGCGTAGAGCGCGCCCTTCGGCTTGACGCAGGAGACGCCCGGGATCTCGTTGAGCTTCTCCCAGGCCACCGTGCGCTGCTCGTGCAGCCGGCCGCCGGGGGAGGTGAGTTCGCGGATGGACTGGCGGCCGCCGAGCGCGGCCTGGATGGCGTACTGGGCGGGCGCGTTGGGGCACAGCCGCATGGAGGCCAGCATGGTGAGGCCCTCCAGGTAGTCCTTGGCGTGCTGCTTGGGGCCGGTGACGACCAGCCAGCCCGAGCGGAAGCCGGCCACCCGGTACGTCTTCGACAGGCCGCAGAAGGTGAGGACCACCAGGTCGGGGGCGAGGGCCGCGGTCGAGTGGTGGACGGCGTCGTCGTACAGGATCTGGTCGTAGATCTCGTCCGCGAAGACCATCAGGCCGTGCCGGCGGGCCAGGTCGAGGATGCCCTCCAGGATCTCCCGGGGGTACACCGCGCCGGTCGGGTTGTTCGGGTTGATGATCACCACGGCCTTGGTTCGGTCCGTGATCTTCGACTCCATGTCGGCCAGGTCCGGGTACCAGTCGGCCTGCTCGTCGCAGAGGTAGTGCACCGCCTTTCCGCCGGCGAGGGTCGTCACGGCCGTCCAGAGGGGGAAGTCCGGGGCCGGGATCAGGATCTCGTCGCCGTCCTCCACCAGCGCCTGTACGGCCATCGAGACCAGCTCCGACACGCCGTTGCCCAGGAAGACGTCGTCGACGCCCACCTCCAGGCCCAGGGTCTGGTAGCGCCCCGCCACGGCCCGGCGGGCGGAGAGGATGCCGCGCGAGTCCGTGTAGCCGTGCGCCTGCGGGAGCATCCGGATCATGTCCTGGAGGATCTCCTCCGGCGCCTCGAAGCCGAACAGCGCGGGGTTGCCGGTGTTCAGGCGCAGCACGCTGTGGCCCGCCTCCTCCAGCGCGTTGGCGTGCTCGATCACCGGTCCGCGGATCTCGTAACAGACCTCGCTGAGCTTGTTGGACTGCCGGAACTCCATGCGCCCCTCCGGGAACTCGTGTTGCTTGGTTTTACCAAGTAGGAGCTTGGAAAGTCCAACATCTTGTCTAGACTGCGTCGCATGTCACCTCGCCGAAGCTACGACCAGTACTGTTCCGCAGCCCGCGCCCTCGACGTCGTCGGCGACCGCTGGACCCTGCTGATCGTCCGCGAACTGCTCGCCGGTCCCCGCCGCTACACGGACCTGCACGCGGATCTGCCCGGGGTCAGCACGGACGTCCTCGCCTCCCGGCTGAAGGACATGGAGCGGGACGGGGTCACGAACAGGCGGCGGCTGCCGCCGCCGGGTGCCGCCTACGTCTACGAACTCACCCGGCGCGGGCGGGAGTTGCTGCCGGTGCTCCAGGCGCTGGGCACATGGGGGGAGCCCGAGCTGGGCGAACGCCGGCCCACCGACGCCGTACGCGCCCACTGGTTGGCGCTGCCGCTGCTCCGGGCCCTGGAGGGCGAGGGGCTCGTCGAGGTCCGGCTGGAGGAGGGGGACTTCCATCTGCACGTCGGCGCGGAGGACGGTCCGGTGTACGGCGACGGTCCGGCACCGCGCGAGCCCGACGCACGGCTGCTGCTCGACACGGAGACCTGTACGGCGCTGGCCCAGGGGGAGTTGGGGCTGCCGGACGCGGTGCGGGCGGGACGGGTGACGGTGACGGGGGACGGGGCGCTGGCCAAGGAGCTACGAGAGGTGTGAGGCCGGGTCTCCGTCCCGGGCACCGGCGGCTCGGCCGGTGTGCGGGACGGAGACCCGGGGGCTCGGCCGATCGCCGATCGCCGATCGAGCCGGGGCGGCATCGGGATCGGTTGATGCCCGGGGTTCCGTCGTCGGCCCGGCCGAGTCCGGGGTGGCGTGGCGACTGGCCGCCACCCCGGACTCGGACTCTTCAGGTGACCGAGTCGGGTGGGTGGGTGGGCAACGGGGTCAGGCGCCCGGCGGTATCCGGGACGGCCGCCCCGACCCCCGGGTCAGCGCATACCCGCCGATCCCGGCCAGCGCGGCCAGCACGCCGCCGATCCCGGTCCACACCCAACGGTCCGTCCACCAGCCGGAGGACCATCCGCCGTCGGGTTCGATGCTGGACAGCACGGCCGACTTCGCCGACTTCGTGGTCGAGGAACTGCTCTCGTCCGACTCGGACTTGACCGCGATCCCCGGCACCAGCGGCTTCGCCAGCGAGCCGTCCACCGCCGCCGAGCCGCCGATGTCCTTGGAGTCCACCCGGACCTCGGCGCTCACCGGCTGACCGAGGTCCGCCGAGCCCAGGTTCACCACCGTCAGCCGGATGTAGTACGTGCCCGGCAGCGGGTCGTCGGCCCACGGCTCCGACCACGCGCGCACGGTACGCATCACGCAGGCCAGCTCCACCGAGGCGGTGCCCTGCGCGGCCGTGCGGGTCTGCGCGCCGTACTGGCAGGACTGGCGGCGCCGCAGGCCGTCGTACACGTCTATCTGCCAGGTCTGCGCCGCGTGCGAGTCGGGCAGCTTGACCGTCGCCTTCACGTCGGGACGCTGGCCGGCGTCCGCCGGGAACGACCAGTACAGGTAGTCCCCCGTCGATCCGCTGGCCGTCGCCTGCAGGCCCTGGTCGATCTCGGTCGCCGTACGGAAGGACGTGCCCGCCTGGGTGGGCGCGGCGCTGTCGTCCGAGGCGCTCGGGGAGGGCGAGGCGTCGTCGGCGACCGCTGGCCCCGCCGCCAGTCCCGCCGCCAGCAGGGCGGCGCTCAGGGTGTTCAACACACGTGTGATCCGCATCAGTTGGTCCTCCAGACCGCGACCCGCCAGCGCGACACCCAGCCCCACAGCAGACCCGCGAGGAAGCCGGTCAGCACCAGCGCGCCGAGCAGCCACCAGCCGCGGCCCAGACCGAAGGAGGCGACGTCGCTCGCCTTCGACGGCCCGTCCACCACGTCGACCGTCAGCTCGACCGGCAGACCGGGACTGGTCTTCACCCCGGACGCGGCCGAGAAGGAGTTGGTCACCTGGATGCAGACGGTCTCGGCGGCGGCGTTGTCGTCGTCGCTCTCGGCCTTCGGGTAGCGCAGTCCGGTCGAGATCACGTCCGTACGGCCCGTGCCCGACGCCTCGCCCCGCACGATCTCGCGCCCGTGCGCGGTCACCGCCCGCAGCAGCACACCGTAGTTCGCGTTGACGGCCCGGTCGGCGGCGACACTCACCGAAGCGCGCAGCTCCTGGCCGGGGTTGACGTCGACCTTGTACCAGCGCTGCTGCCCGAACTCCTCACGGTCGGTGTACAGCCCCGACTTCAGCGCGGGCGCGGAGGAGCACTGGCCGGTGCCCTCGGTCGCCACCGGCGTCACCACGGGGTCCGCCGCCCGGTCCACCAACTGGCCGACCCGGTCGCTCAGTTCCTCCTTGTGCTGCACGGAGGTGTACGTGCCGCCGGTCGCGTCCGCGATGCAGCTCAGCTGGTCGCGGGTCTTCGCGTCCGGCACCAGGCCGAGGGTGTCGATGGTCAGCCCGACGCCCTTGGCGGCGATCTCGCGGGCCACCTCGCACGGGTCCAGCGGCGGGCACGTGTCCTCGCCGTCGCTGATCAGGACGATACGGCGGGTCCCGTCACCGCCCTGGAGGTCGTCGGCCGCCTTGAGCAGCGCGGGGCCGATCGGGGTCCACCCGGTGGGCGTGAGCGTGGCCACGGCGGTCTTCGCCTCGGTGCGGTCCAGCGTGCTGACCGGGTAGAGCTGCGCGGTGTCCTTGCAGCCCGTCTTGCGGTCGTTGCCGTGGTAGTTGGCGCCGAGCGTGCGGATGCCGAGCTGGACCCCCTCGGGGGTCGCGTCCAGCACCTCGTTGAACGCCTGCTTGGCCGCGGCCATCCGCGTCCCGCCGTCGATGTCCGCCGTCCGCATGGACCCGCTGACGTCCAGCACGAGCTCCACCTTGGGAGCGGCCTGGCCGTCGGTCTCGTCGGCGACCGCTCCGCCGGGGAACGCGATCCCGGCCCCCAGGGCGGCGAGCAGAGCGCAGACTCCCGCCGCCAGCCGTTGTGTTCTGATCATCGGCGGATCTTATTGATCAGAGGTGCCGGGCTCCAAAACGAGGTCCGGGCGCCGAAACGGGAGTGACCGGCAGACCAACGGAGGGCGGCGGGCGACCGTCGGTCACCGGGTCCCGGCGAGCGGGTTCGGCAGCGCCGCCCACTGGTCCCCGGGCACCTCCGGCGACAGCCGCATCAGCGTCAACGCCTTCGCGGGCAGCGGGCCTTCGCGGAGGGCCGTCAGGTCGGGGGTCGGCGGCAGGTCCGGGACGACCGCCTCCAGGGCCGTCGCCAGGGCCGTCCCCGAGCCCGCCGTGCCCGCCAGGGCGCCCGCGACGAGGGAGCCGAACAGCTTGCGGCGCAGAGTCGTTTCGTCGTCCGTGACCAGGCGGCCCGTCAGGTCGGGCGGGGTGATGCCGTGGCGGGCCAGACGGGCGGGACCGAGGCGGATGTCGGCCAGGTCGCGGTAGACCAGACGCAGCGGCGCGCCGGTCGCCGAGAGCACCACGAGGAGGTTCTGGCCATGTGCCTCCAGGGCCACGCCCAGGTCGAGGAGGCGCAGTCCGACCGTCAGCGCGAGACGGGTGAAGTCGGCCAGCCAGGACGGCGATCCGGGCAGGGCGGTGGTGGCCAGGGCGGCCACCGGCAGGACGTGTTCGCCGGGTGCCGCGTACGCCTCGGGGGACTCGCGCAGCACCGCCGCCAGATCGGGGGAGTCGGCGGTCGCCGCGCCCAGGGTGCGGGTGATGTGCAGGAGTCCGTCCGTGCGGGACGCCAGGTCCGCAGCGAAGGACGACAGTGTCATCGCCGCGTCGATCGAGTACGCCGAGATGTCCCGCACGGACGAGGTCAGCCGGGCGCTGAGCGCGGTCTTCACATGGGGTCCGTCGGGGAGGGCCAGCGTACGCAGGGACATCAGCGGGTGAGCGTCCCGCCAGGGCCCGCCGGTGCCGCCCTTGAGCACATGAGCGCTCTGCCAGGGATGCACGGGGATCAACAACCGGTCCCCGTCCCGGAGTTCGTTCGGCCAGTCGCCGGTCAGCAGGCACTCAGCGGCCGCGACCGGGACCGTCTCCAGCCGTACCACCGGCCGGTGCTCCGGCCCGTACGCGAGCTGCTCCGCCGCCGAGAAACCCGGCCGGGAACGGCAGTTGGGGTGGAAGGGGTGCCCGTCGACCACCCGTTGCTCCCACTCCCAGTCCCTGCCCCGGCCCGCGGCCGGGGCGGCCCCCACCGGCCACTCCTTCGGGGGAAACTCCTGATCCGCCCGCGACAGCGCCAACGACGCGGCACTGTGCCCGAGTTCGGCCGCGAACCCCGCCGAGTGCGGCCACCCGAGATCCGTCATCAGCCGCGCCGGATCGTCGTACGGCACCCCGTCCAGCCGTACCGCGGTCACATACGCGTCGGTGGCGTACGGATCCGCGTGCGGACCGTGCAGCGCGCGCCCGTCGGCCAGCCACAGGGCCAGGCTGTGGGCCCCGCGCACCCGGCGCGCCACCCACGGCAGCGGCTCGTGCGCCAGCGCCCGCCACAGCCGGGTCAGCACCGCCGCCCGCGCCCCGGGCAGCTCGGCCGTGTACCGGTCGACGAGGTCCGGCCGTACCTCGGCCAGCTCCGCGGCGAGCCGGTTCTCGATGGGGGAGGGACGGTGCACGGGAGGGCTCCTCGGGGGCGGGTACGACGGTCCTGATGCCCGTCGACGAGAGACATACTGAAGGTGATCGGACCGTGCGGACGCGGACCGGTCGGACTGTGTGGACGTGGAGAACGAATGGATCGCGTGGACCTCATGCCCCCCAGCGACGCCGACGCCGTCGGAGAGCGCGCCGACGCGTACGCTGCCGCGCCCCTGCTCAACTGTCTGCTGCGGGAGGTGGCCCAGCCGCTCCCGGACACCGGGGACGGGCAGCCGCGGGTCTACCGGCTGCCCGGCGGCGGACGGCTGCTGCGGGTGCGCGGCGGACGCCGGCCCGCCGCGCCCGAGGTGTACGCGGCCGGCCGCTGGCACCGCATCGGCCACGCCGAGCTGGTGAAACTCGTCGCCGAGGAACTGCGCAGGCACACCGGGCTGTCCAACGGCGACCTGCCGACCGAGATGATCGACAGCCGGGACGCGGTCGCCGCGCTGCTCACGGCACGCGCCCGGGCGACGGCGCCCGACGACCCGTACCTGCGCTCGGAGCAGTCCCTCATCACCGGCCATCCCTACCACCCCGCCCCCAAGGCGCGCGGCGGCGGCCCGGTCGCCGCCTGGCTGCCGTACGCCCCCGAGGTGCACGCCCGGTTCCCGCTGGTGCTGCTCGGGGTGCGGGAGGACCAGGTGGCCGAGGAGGGCGACATGGCGGCGCTGGACGCGCTCGCCGCCGTACCGCAGGGATACCGGCTGCTGCCGGCCCACCCCTGGCAGCTCGACCTGGTCGCCCGCGATCTCGCCCCGGCCTTCGCGGACGGGCGGCTGCTGCGCCTCGGCGGGACGGACTTCGAGGCCTGGCCGACGGCCGCGATCCGCACGGTGTACGAGCCGGTGCGGGACCTGTTCCTCAAGTTCAGCCTGGATGTCCGGATCACCAACGACATCCGTCGGCTGTGGGCCCACGACCTGCGGAAACTGCACCGTACGAACGCGGCCGCGACCGCCGCCTTCGCGGCGATGGACGGACCGGCCGGCTGGCTCGGCGACCGCGGCTACCGCACCGCGCGCTTCGCCTTCGAGGAACTCGCGGTCATCGTGCGGGACGGGTTGCGCGGGCCGCTGCTGCCGGGGGCGACCCCGCTGCTCGCGGCGGGCCTGGTCGAGGGCTACGACGGCGACCCGCTGGCCGCGGCGGCGGATCCGGAGGCCTGGTGGCAGGCGTACCTGGGCGCGGTCGTACCCCCGGCCCTCACCGCCTTCGCCGAGCACGGCGTCGTCCTGGAGGCGCATCTGCAGAACACCCTGGTCGCCGTAGACGCGGACGGCCTGCCGGTGCAGGCGCTGTACCGGGACGCCGAGGGGGTGAAGCTGCTGGCCGACGTGGAGCGGGCCGCCGGGTGGGAGCGGCTGGTGTACTGCCTGGTCGTCAACCATCTGACCGAGGTCGCCGTCGCCCTCGCCGAGCGGCACCCCGGGTTCGACCCGTGGCCCGCGGCGCGGCGGGAGCTGGGACGGCATCCGCTCCCGGAGGTGGCCGGGCTGCTGACCTCGCCGACCCTGCCGGGCAAGACGAACCTGCTGCTGCGCTGGACCGGCGCGGACGGCGCCGACGCGCGCTATCTGCCGTTGCCCAACCCGCTGGCCTGAAGTCGCCTCGACCGGCGGCGCCGCGGTGCCGTCCGCATAGGATCGCCTGGCCTGATCCCCTGCCGGTGAGGAGCGCCAACGGTCATGGCAGACCAGCGAGTTGTCGTAGTGACCGGTGGCGGTACCGGCATCGGCGCCGCCACCGCCCGGCTGCTGCGGGCCGCCGGACACCAGGTCGTCATCGGCGGGCGGCGGCCCGAGCCGCTGCGGCGGCTGGCCGACGAGACCGGCGCCCTGGCCCACCCCGGCGACCTCGCGGACCCGACGGCGGTCCAGGACCTCGTCGACACCGCGGTCTCCCACCACGGCCGGCTCGACGGACTGGTCCTCAACGCGGGCATCGGCCGCAGCGGCGCGGTCGGCGACCTCTCGGACGAGACCTGGGCCGAGGTCATGCGCACCAATCTGACCGGCCCGTTCCTGATCCTGCGCGCCGCGCTCCCGCACCTGCTGGCGGCCCGCGGCTCGGTCGTCGCGGTCGCCTCCGTCGCGGCGCTGCGCAACGGGTGGGGCAACGCCGCGTACGCCACCTCCAAGGCCGCGCTCCTCCAGCTGTGCCGCTCGGTGGCCGTCGACTACGGAAGCCGGGGGGTGCGGGCCAACACCGTGTGCCCCACCTGGGTGCGCACCGAGATGGCCGACGGCCGCATGGCCCGCTTCGCGGCCGAGGAGGGCCTGGCCGGCGGGGTCGAGGAGGCGTACGCGGAGGCCACGGCGCTGGTGCCCGCCGCCCGCCCGGGCGATCCGGCCGAGGTCGCCGAGGCGATCGCCTGGCTGCTGTCGCCCGCGGCCTCCTTCGTCAACGGCGCGACCCTCACGGTGGACGGCGGAACCACGGCCCTCGACCCGGGGACGGTGCCGTTCGGCTTCCGGATCGAGAGCCGCGGCGGCGATCACTGACGACGAACCCGGCTCTGTCACGCTCGGTTACGCTGGTCACTTCACGTCGGAGGCCGGAAGCGCGCCGGCTGCAAGCGCTCAGGCCGGAATGAGGGGCGGACATGCTGAGGGAGGTCACCGCGACCCGCTATGTCGCACCGCTGCGATCGGGCGGCTCGGTTCCCGGCATCGTCGAGGCCGACGACCTCGGGACGTACGTGGTCAAGTTCACCGGCTCCGCGCAGGGCCACAAGGCGCTGGTCGCCGAGGTGATCGTGGGGGAGCTGGCGCGGGCGCTCGGGCTGCGCTTCCCCGAGCTGGTCCTGGTGCACTTCGACCCGGCGATCGCCGCGGAGGAGCCGCACCAGGAGGTGCGCGACCTGCACGCGGCCAGCGGCGGAGTGAACCTCGGGATGGACTTCCTGCCCGGCGCCGCGGACTTCACCCCGGAGATCGCCCAGGTCTTCCCCGTGGACCCGCTGGAGGCGGGCCGGGTCGTCTGGCTGGACGCGCTCACCGTCAACGTCGACCGCACGGTCCACAGCTCCAACCTCATGGTCTGGCCCACCTTCGGCACCGCGACCCCGCACCTGTGGCTCATCGACCACGGCGCCGCCCTCGTCTTCCACCACCGCTGGGACACCTCGACGCCCGCGAAGGCGTACGACTTCCGCCACCACGCCCTCGGCCGGTACGGCCCCGACACCCGCGCCGCCGACGCCGAACTCGCCCCCAGGGTGACCGAGGAACTGCTGCGCGAGATCCTCGCCGAGGTCCCGGACGCCTGGCTCACCGACGCCGGAGCCGGCACCGCCACCGGCTTCGGCACGCCCGACGAGGTGCGCGAGGCCTACGTCGGCTATCTGCTGGCCCGGGTGCGGGCCTCGGCCGAGTGGCTCCCCACCGATTTCCCGGGCCGCGACCAGCTCGCGGCCGAGGAGGCCGCCCGTGCGGCCAGGACGCGGCAGGGACGCCCGGCGTGGCTGAAGCGGGTCCCCGACCTGCACGGCAAGCCCGCGGCTCAACAGGATTGGTCGGTGCACCTCGGATGAGTGACAGCCAGAGCGTCGAGACGCAGCGCGTCGAGATCGAGTACTGCACCCAGTGCCGCTGGCTGCCCCGCGCGGCCTGGCTGGCGCAGGAACTGCTGACCACCTTCGAGACCGAGCTGACCGAACTGGCCCTGAAGCCCGGCAAGGGCGGGGTCTTCGTCGTCCGGGTGAACGACGAGGTCGTCTGGGACCGCCGCGACCAGGGCTTCCCGGAGCCGACGGCCGTGAAGCAGGCCGTACGCGACCGAGTGGCCCCGGGAAAGCCCCTGGGCCACTCGGACAAGCCCGGTTCCTAGCCCCGGAGTTGCCGGTATGCGGGCAGGGTCAGGAAGTCCGCGTAGTTCTCGTCGAGGGAGACCTGGAGCAGTAGGTCGTGGGCCTGCTGCCAGTGGCCGGCCGCGAAGGCCTCCTCGCCGGTCTCCTCGCGGATGGCGGCGAGTTCCTCGGCGGCGACCTTGCGGGCCAGCTCCGGAGTGGCCTTCTCGCCGTTCTCGAACTCGACGCCCGCGTTGATCCACTGCCAGATCTGCGAGCGGGAGATCTCCGCGGTGGCCGCGTCCTCCATGAGGTTGAAGATGGCCACCGCGCCCAGGCCGCGCAGCCACGCCTCGATGTAACGGATGCCCACCTGGACGGCGTTGACCAGACCGGGGTACGTCGGCTTCGCCTTCAGCGTGTCGATCGCGATCAGGTCGGCGGCCTCGACATGGACGTCCTCGCGCAACCGGTCCTTCTGGTTCGGCCGGTCGCCGAGGACCCGGTCGAAGGACTCCATGGCGATCGGGACCAGGTCGGGGTGGGCGACCCAGGAGCCGTCGAAGCCGTCGTTCGCCTCGCGGTCCTTGTCGGCGCGGACCTTCTCGAAGGCGACCTTGTTGACCTCGGCGTCCCGGCGGGACGGGATGAAGGCCGCCATGCCGCCGATCGCGTGCGCCCCGCGCTTGTGGCAGGTACGGACGAGGAGTTCGGTGTACGCCCGCATGAACGGGGCCGTCATCGTCACCGCGTTGCGGTCCGGGAGGACGAACCTGGGCCCGCCGTCACGGAAGTTCTTGACGATCGAGAAGAGATAGTCCCAGCGGCCGGCGTTCAACCCCGAGGCGTGATCCCGCAGTTCGTACAGGATCTCCTCCATCTCGTACGCGGCGGTGATCGTCTCGATCAGCACGGTGGCGCGGACGGTGCCCTGCGGGATGCCGACGTAGTCCTGCGCGAAGACGAACACGTCGTTCCAGAGCCGGGCTTCGAGGTGCGACTCGGTCTTCGGGAGGTAGAAGTACGGCCCCTTGCCGAGGTCGAGCAGCCGCTGGGCGTTGTGGAAGAAGTAGAGCCCGAAGTCGACGAAGGCGCCGGGGACCTGCTCGCCGTCGACCTCGATGTGCCGCTCGTCGAGATGCCAGCCGCGCGGCCGCATGACGACCGTCGCCAGCTCCTCGTTCGGGCGCAGGGCGTACGACTTGCCCGAGCCGGCGTCCGTGAAGTCGATGTTCCGGGTGTACGCGTCGATCAGGTTCAGCTGGCCCAGGACGACGTTCTCCCAGGTCGGCGCTGAGGCGTCCTCGAAGTCCGCGAGCCAGACCCTGGCGCCCGAGTTGAGGGCGTTGATGGTCATCTTGCGGTCGGTGGGGCCGGTGATCTCGACCCGCCGGTCGTTCAGCGCCTCGGGGGAGGGGGCCACCTTCCAGGAGTCGTCCGCGCGGATCGCGGCGGTCTCCGGGAGGAAGTCGAGCGTGGAGGTGCGGGCGATCTCGGCACGACGCTCGGCGCGGCGGGCGAGGAGTTCGGCGCGGCGCGGGGAGAACCGCCGGTGCAGCTCGGCGACGAAGGCGAGCGCCGCGTCGGTGAGGACCTCCTCCTGCCGGGGCAGGGGCGCGGCGTCGACGATGGCCGGCGGAGACGGCGCTGGTGCGGACATGAGCTGTCACTTCCTTCAGCGGTGGCACCGGGTGCCAGTCGTTCCGGGTGGAGCGAAGCACGCCCGCTCAGGGGTCGGGCGCTTCTGAACAGTGGATACTAGTTTCCTCATCGTGGAAGTTCAATCGTTTGTTGATGTCAAGATTCTCCGAGTCGAGCCAAAGTGGCGCTCAGTGTCATCCCGCTCACTCAAGGTGGCCCAGATCGGCCTCCGTGTCGATGTCGTACGGCTCGGCCACGTCCCCGCACTCGACCAGCGTGATCGTCTCCTCGTGGGTCTTGAGATAGCCGCGGGCGCCCTGGTCCCCGACCGCGCCGGCGGCGATCCCCGCCCAGTGCCGGGCACCGAACAGCACGGGATGCCCGCGCACGCCGTCGTAGGCGGCCGACACCAGGGACGACTCGTCCTGGTGGCGGGCGATGACCCGGGCGACGGCCTCGGCCCCGATCCCCGGCTGGTCCACCAGCGAGACGACCACGGCCCGTGCCCCGGTCCCGGCGAGCGACTCCAGCCCCGCCCGCAGCGAGGACCCCATGCCCTCGGCCCAGTCCGGGTTCTCCACGATCACGCAGCCGTCCAGTTCGGCCCGCTCCCGGACCTCGTCCGCACGGGCCCCCAGGACCACATGGACCGGCCCGCAGCCGCCCGCGCGCAGCACCCCTACCGCGTACTCCACCAGGGGTCGCCCCCGGTGCGTCAGCAGCGCCTTGGGCCGCCCGCCGAGCCGTCTGCCACCGCCGGCGGCCAGCAGCAGCCCGGCGATCTGGTCATGCGTGTCCGTCATGCGTCCTGCATACCCGACACCGGTGCGGGCGGCCGGTTCCGCAGGGCTGAATTTCGGTCCGCGCTGTAGCGCTTTCCGCACGGGAGGGCGTTTACTGACCCGCGTCCCCAGGCGCCCGACCAACGCCACGGGACACCTGGCGAGGGGGGAGAGCTGTGTTGCGGAGCTTGGGACAGAGGCCAGTGACCGGCAGCGACGATGATCCGAGGGTTACGGAACTACGCACGGCGGTCTCCAGACTGCGCCGCGAACTGGCCGCGCATCCGGCCGAGTTCCCGGACCGCGTCATAGCCGAGGACGAACTGGCGGCCCTGGCGGCGATGGCGACGGGCGGCATGCCGGAGATCCCCCGCCTGCGCCGGTCCCTGTTACTGATAGCGGGAGCGATCGGTTCGGTGAGCGCACTGTCACGGGGCCTGTCGGACGTACGTGAGGCGGTCGACCTGTTCGGCGAAACACCGAGAGCCTGAGCGCCCCGTCAGGGGCGCGGGGAACTGCGCGACCAGCCCCCACCCACCCGCACCCGCCAACGCTCCGGTCGGCGCCACCCCTTACGCTCCCGAACTCACCAACGCCTGAGACAACTCAACGGCCACCTGCTGCAGCACCGGCACGATCTTCTCCGTCGCCGCCTCCGTGACCCGCCCCGCAGGCCCGGAGATCGAAATGGCCGCGGCGGTAGGCGAATCAGGCACGGACACGGCAAGACACCGCACCCCGACCTCCTGCTCGTTGTCGTCCACGGCATACCCCAGCCGCCGTACCTCCTCCAACGCGGCGAGGAAGCCGTCCGGTGTCGTGATGGTCTTCTCCGTCGCCGCGGGCATTCCCGTCCGCCCCAGCAGCGCCCGCACCTCGGCGTCCGGCACATTCGCCAGCAACGCCTTCCCCACCCCGGTCGAGTGGGGCAGCACCCGGCGCCCCACTTCCGTGAACATCCTCATGGAGTGCTTCGACGGCACCTGTGCCACGTACACGATCTCGTCCCCGTCGAGCAGCGCCATGTTCGCCGTCTCCCCGGTCTCCTCGACCAGCCGCGCGAGATACGGCCGCGCCCACGTGCCCAGCAGCCGGGACGCCGACTCGCCGAGCCGGATCAGCCGGGGCCCGAGCGCGTACCGCCGGTTGGGCTGCTGGCGCACATAGCCGCAGGCGACCAGCGTGCGCATCAGCCGGTGGATCGTCGGCAACGGCAGCCCGCTGCTCGCGGACAGCTCGCTGAGGCCCACCTCGCCGCCCGCGTCCGCCATCCGCTCCAGCAGATCGAAGGCGCGCTCGAGGGACTGGACCCCGCCGCCGGACTTGGCGGAGTCGGTGGTGCTGGCGCTGGACGTCGGCACGGCGCGTTCCTTTCGGGACTGCCTCTCGGGGCGGGCAGGGGGCAGAAGCCTACCCGGCAGCCGGTTGACTCCCCGCTTGTACATAGCTACGTTCTGCTTGTCGGAATTCTAATTCCGCTTTGTGGAAACGTCCAGAGCGGGCGCCCATGGGGCCGTGAGAGGCAGTGTGCCCTTGACGGCGTGAGAGTGGGAGTGAAGACTCCTTCAACAGAACGTTGAATTCCGTTACATGGGTGTAAATCCCGTTTCCCGGAAGTAAAACGGCGGCAGAGAGAGGGGTCCGGGTGTCCGACGCTGAACTGGTGCTGCGCTCGACGCGCGTCATCACCCCGGAGGGGACACGGGCCGCCTCGGTCGCCGTGTCCGCCGGGACGATCACGGCCGTACTGCCGTACGACGCTCCGGTCCCGGAGGGTGCGCGCCTGGAGGACTTCCGCGACGACGTCCTGCTGCCCGGCCTGGTCGACACCCACGTCCATGTGAACGACCCGGGCCGTACCGAGTGGGAGGGCTTCTGGACCGCCACGCGCGCGGCGGCGGCCGGCGGCATCACCACCCTCGTCGACATGCCGCTGAACTCCCTCCCGCCGACCACCACGGTGGACAACCTCCGGGTCAAGCGTGATGTCGCCGCCGACAAGGCGCACATCGACGTCGGCTTCTGGGGCGGCGCGCTGCCCGGCAACGTCGAGGACCTGCGCCCGCTGCACGACGCCGGCGTCTTCGGCTTCAAGGCGTTCCTGTCGCCGTCCGGCGTGGACGAGTTCCCGCATCTCGACCAGGAGCAGCTCGCCCGGTCCCTGGCGGAGATCGCCTCCTTCGGCGGCCTGCTGATCGTGCACGCCGAGGACCCGCACCACCTGGAAGCCGCGCCACAGCAGGGCGGCCCCAAGTACGCCGACTTCCTCGCCTCCCGCCCGCGCGGGGCGGAGGACACGGCGATCGCCCAGCTGATCGCCCAGGCGAAACGCCTCGACGCGCGCGTGCACGTCCTGCACCTGTCCTCGTCCGACGCGCTGCCGCTGATCGCCGAGGCCAAGCGGGACGGCGTCCGGCTCACCGTCGAGACCTGCCCGCACTACCTCACCCTCACCGCCGAGGAGGTCCCGGACGGCGCCAGCGAGTTCAAGTGCTGCCCGCCGATCCGCGAGGCGGCCAACCAGGACCTGCTCTGGCAGGCACTGGCGGACGGCACCGTCGACTGCGTCGTCACCGACCACTCGCCCTCCACGGCCGACCTCAAGACCGCCGACTTCGCGACCGCCTGGGGCGGCATCTCGGGCCTCCAGCTCAGCCTCGCCGCCGTGTGGACCGAGGCCCGCAGGCGCGGCCACGGCCTGGAGGACGTGGTCCGCTGGATGTCGGCCCGCACGGCCGCGCTCGTCGGCCTCGACGACCGCAAGGGCGCCATCGCACCGGGCCGGGACGCCGACTTCGCCGTCCTCGCGCCCGACGAGACCTTCACGGTCGACCCGGCGGGCCTCCAGCACCGCAACCGGGTCACCGCGTACGCCGGCAGGACCCTGTACGGCGTCGTGAAGTCCACCTGGCTGCGCGGCGAACGCATCGTCGCGGACGGCGAGTTCTCGCCCCCGCGCGGCCGCCTCCTCACCCGCGTCTGAACCCCGCTCCCTCCCGCACCCGCAACGGCCGACACCGAAAGGAACACCTTTGACGGCGATCCCGACTTTCACCGGCGACGCGCACCCCTACTCCGGCGGCGACCCGTACGCGGACTACCGCACCGCCGACTTCCCCTTCACCCAGTACGCCAACCTCGCCGACCGGCAGCTCGGTGCCGGGGTCGTCGCCGCCAACGACGAGTTCTTCGCCGAGCGGGAGAACCTTCTCGTCCCCGGGCGGGCCGAGTTCGACCCCGAGCACTTCGGGCACAAGGGCAAGATCATGGACGGCTGGGAGACGCGCCGCCGCCGCGGTGCCTCGGCCGGGCACCCCTGGCCGACGGCCGAGGACCACGACTGGGCGCTGGTACGCCTCGGCGCGCCGGGCGTCGTACGCGGGATCGTCGTCGACACGGCCCACTTCCGCGGGAACTACCCCCAGGCGGTGTCGGTCGAGGGCACGTCCTTCCCCGGCTCCCCCTCCCCGGACGACCTGCTGGCCGACGACGTGAAGTGGACGCCCCTCGTCCCGCGCACCCCGGTGGGCGGCCACGCGGCGAACGGCTTCACCGTCTCCGTGGAACAGCGCGTCACCCACCTCCGCGTCAACCAGCACCCCGACGGCGGCATCGCACGCCTGCGGGTGTACGGCGAGGTCGTGCCCGATCCGCGGTGGCTGGCGGCGCTGGGCACCTTCGACGTGGTCGCCCTGGAGCACGGCGGCCAGGTCGAGGACGCGTCCGACCGCTTCTACTCGCCGGCCACCAACACCATCCAGCCGGGCCGCTCCCGCAAGATGGACGACGGCTGGGAGACGCGCCGCCGCCGCGACCAGGGCAACGACTGGATCAGCTACCGCCTCACGGCCCAGTCCCAGATCCGCTCCCTCGAAATCGACACGGCGTACCTGAAGGGCAACAGCGCGGGCTGGGCGTCGGTGTCGGTGAAGGACGGCGAGGACGGCGAGTGGCGCGAGATCCTCCCGCGCACCCGCCTCCAGCCGGACACGAACCACCGCTTCGTACTGGCTTCCCCCGCCGTCGGCACGCACGCGCGCGTGGACATCTTCCCGGACGGCGGCATCTCGCGGCTACGGTTGTTCGGGTCGCCGACGGAGGCGGGAGCAGCGAGGCTGACAACAAGGCACCGCGAACTGTCCTGACCTCTCCTGCCCACCCGCCCACTCGACTCGGCCTCTCAAGAAGCGCGCTCGAAAGCGGTGGCGGCGCGACGGGCGGCGCGGGGCGACGGGCGGGGCGTACTGAGCGCTCGACGAATGGGCCCGCTCTTCATCTCCGCGGCTCTTTGACCTCGCTTCTCAAGCAGCCGAGTCGGGTGGGTGGGCGCGCGGAGGGAACCGGTCGGCCGCCCGCTACGTTCTTCACCCGTGACCCTTCAGCAAGAAATCGTCGGCAACGCCATGCAGATGGCGGTCGTCAACCTGAACCCCGGCCAGACCGTCTACTGCGAAGCCGGAAAGTTCCTGTTCAAGACGGTGAACGTGACCATGGAGACCCGGCTGAGCGGTCCGTCGGGCAACGGCGGTCAGCCGCAGGGCGGCGGCGGCATGGGCGGCATGCTCCGCCAGGCCATGGGCACCGCCATGCAGGTCGGCCAGCGCATGCTCGCCGGCGAGTCGCTGGCGTTCCAGTACTTCACCTCCCAGGGCGGCCAGGGCACCGTCGGCTTCGCGGGCGTGCTCCCCGGCGAGATGCGCGCGCTGGAACTCGACGGCACGCGCGCGTGGTTCGCCGAGAAGGACGCCTTCGTGGCCGCCGAGTCCAGCGTCGAGTTCGGCATCGCCTTCGCCGGCGGCCGCACCGGCATGAGCGGCGGCGAGGGCTTCATCCTGGAGAAGTTCACCGGCCACGGCACGGTGATCATCGCCGGCGCGGGCAACTTCATCGACCTCAACCCCGCTGACTTCGGCGGCCGTATAGAGGTCGACACGGGCTGTGTCGTCGCCTTCGAGGAGGGCATCCAGTACGGCGTCCAGCGCGTCGGCGGCCTCAACAGGCAGGGCATCATGAACGCCGTCTTCGGCGGCGAGGGCCTCTCCCTGGCCACCCTGGAGGGCAACGGCCGGGTGATCCTGCAGTCCCTCACCATCGAGAGCCTCGCCAACGCCCTGAAGAAGGCCCAGGGCGGCGACAAGCAGGGCCCGACGGGCGGGCTGTTCTCGACGCACGCGGGATGAGGTGCCGTGGCGGCGACCGATGAGTTGCGGGCGCCGCAGGGGTTCGTACATCGCCGAGCAGAACGCCTAGCAGCGCCGACGTGATCTTCGCGCAGGTCGGGGCCTGTCTAGTGAAGAGGGCGGGCCCCAGGTTAACTCCCTGAAAACGAAAGGGACTTGACGGAAAATTCTTCGGACTTGTCATTGACATGCCACTGTCTACGCGCGTCATCATGGAGCCATGAGATTCCCCCCACGAATCACCCGCATCGGCGCCGCGGGCGCCCTGCTGTCCGCCCTCCTCGTCGGCGGTACCGTCACCGCCACCACGGCGGACGCCGCTGCCAGCTCGGTCGGCAGCATCTGCTACAGCGCCCTGCCGTCGCAGGCGTACGACACGCTCGACCTGATCGCCTCGGACGGTCCGTTCCCGTACTCGCAGGACGGGACCGTCTTCCGCAACTCGGAGGGCATCCTGCCGAGCGAGCCCTCCGGCTACTACCACGAGTACACGGTCATCACGCCCGGCTCCTCCACGCGCGGAGCGCGACGCATCGTGACCGGTGAGGCGTACCAGGAGGACTACTACACGTCGGACCACTACGCCTCGTTCGACCTGATCGACTTCGGTTGCTGAGCAGTCCGCCGAGTCGACCGGTCCGACACCAGGAACGGCGCGACCAGCCGGAGGCCCGGTCCGCGTTCAGCCGGACCTCCGGCTCCCCGCGACGGCGAACAGCCGTCGAGGAG
The DNA here is from genome assembly GCF_040652235.1 of Streptomyces sp. NPDC048277. Classification (NCBI taxonomy): domain Bacteria; kingdom Bacillati; phylum Actinomycetota; class Actinomycetes; order Kitasatosporales; family Streptomycetaceae; genus Streptomyces; species Streptomyces sp. NPDC048277. Next base: position 60,894 of record NZ_JBEZLQ010000009.1, on the reverse strand, counting down.
AACGATCTGTTGCCGTAGGCCCACCCGCCAGTGGTGCCGGCAGCTGTCTCACGGTACGACCCTCGCCCCGCGGCTTCCCCCCATGCCATCGGCCGTGGGGCGAGTCGTACCGTCGGAAGACTGCCGCCACGCGCGCGTGGCACATCGAAAGTCCACACGAGCACAACTTTGGTCGACGATCCCGTGCGCGGGGCGGTGCCACGGCCCGGGCCTGCGTAGATTTGGCGACCGTGAGCGGTGACATTCCAGTACGGACGTTCGAGGGCAGGCGGTGGCTCTTCCCGTCGGCCGTGCTCCATGAACTCGATCCCGACGCCGACGGACGGCGCCCCCGCCGTACCGCGCGGGACTGGCTCGTCGACTTCAGTTCGTTCCTGCTGGCCCTCGTCGTCGGTGCGGCCACCGCGAACTCCGTCCGGCACGAAACGCACCTCCCGCACGCCGTCGCCGTCCTCGACGTGCTGATCGGCGGCCTCGCCTGCGGCATGGTCTGGCTGCGCCGGCGCTGGCCGCTCGGCCTGGCCGTGGCGATGATCCCGGTCGGCTTCGTCTCCGCCACCGCGGGCGGTGCCTCCATGGTCGCCCTCTTCACGGTGGCCGTGCACCGGCCCTTCCGGCACCTGGCCTGGATCTGCGCCGCCGGCCTGGCGCTGGTCCCGCTCTTCTACTGGTGGCGGCCCGACCCCGATCTGCCCTACCTCGTGGTCGTCGTGCTCGCCTCGCTGCTGACGCTCCTGGTGGCCTGCCTCGGCATGTTCGTCCGCACCAAACGGCAGCTGATGCTCACCCTGCGCGACCGGGCCCGGCGCGCCGAGACCGAGGCCGGGCTGCGTGCCGAACGGGCCCAGCGGCTGGCCCGGGAGGCCATCGCCCGCGAGATGCACGACGTCCTCGCCCACCGGCTGACCCTGCTCAGCGTGCACGCAGGCGCCCTGGAGTTCCGGCCCGACGCACCCCGGGAGGAGATCGCCCGGGCCGCCGGGGTCATCCGGGAGAGCGCCCACGAGGCACTCCAGGACCTGCGCGAGATCATCGGCGTCCTCCGCGCGGCCGACGGCGACGAGGCCGGCGGCCGCCCGCAGCCCACGCTGGCCGCCCTGGAGGCGCTCGTCGCGGAGTCCCGCCAGGCCGGTATGAAGGTCACCCTCGACAACCACGTGGGCGACCCGGCGGCCGTCCCCGCCTCCGTCGGCCGTACCGCCTACCGCATCGCCCAGGAGGGCCTCACCAACGCCCGCAAGCACGCGCCGGGCGCCGAGGTCACCGTCAAGGTCACCGGCGCCCCGGGCGCCGGCCTGGACATCACCGTGCACAATCCCGCCCCCGAGACCGAGGCCCCGCCCGTCCCCGGCTCGGGGCAGGGCCTGATCGGCCTGACCGAACGCGCCACGCTGGCCGGAGGACGCCTCGAGCACCGGGCCGTCGCCGACGGCGGCTTCGAGGTGCGGGCCTGGCTGCCCTGGGCGGCGGCGGCCTGAACCGCACCACGTGATGGCGTACCCGCGTGGTTTCGTAGGAGCCATGACCGCGATCAGACTGCTGCTCGTCGACGACGATCCGCTGGTGCGGGCGGGGCTGTCCCTCATGCTGGGCGGGGCCGAGGACATCGAGATCGTCGGGGAGGCCGCCGACGGCGACGAGGTCGAGGCGCTCGTCGACCGCACCCACCCGGACGTCGTCCTGATGGACATCCGCATGCAGGCCGTGGACGGGCTCACCGCCACCGAGCGGCTGCGCGCGCGTGCGGGCGCCCCGCAGGTCGTCGTCCTGACCACCTTCCACGCCGACGAACAGGTGCTGCACGCCCTGCGCGCGGGCGCCGCCGGGTTCGTCCTCAAGGACACCCCGCCCGCCCAGATCGTCGACGCGGTACGCAGGGTCGCGGCCGGCGACCCCGTCCTGTCACCCGCCGTCACCCGCCAGCTGATGCGGCACGCGGCCGGTACCGGTACCCGGGCCGACACCCGGCAGGCACGTGCGCGTGAACGGCTCGCCGCCCTCAACGAGCGCGAACGCGAGGTCGCCGTCGCCGTCGGCAGGGGCCTCGCCAACGCCGAGATCGCCACCGGCCTCTTCATGAGCGTCGCCACCGTCAAGGCCCATGTCTCCCGGGTCCTGGCCAAGCTCGGCCTCAACAACCGGGTCCAGATCGCCCTCTTGGCGTACGACGCGGGGCTGCTCGAAGACACTCCCTAGGGCGTCCCCGGGCCCCGAGGGCACCAATCGGGGGGCCGGTGCGTTGTGGATGTACAGGGATGACTCGGGGGACGCGTCCTGAAGGGGGAGCACATGACGCGGGTGATCGACCTGGGGGAGTACGGCGACAGGTTCCGTATCGACCCGCACCCGGTGTACGCGCGGCTGCGGGAGCGCGGCCCGGTGCACCGGGTGCGGCTGCCGGGCGCCGACCAGTTCTACGAGAGCTGGCTGGTCGTGGGGTATGAGGAGGCGCGGGCGGCGCTCGCCGACCCCAGACTGGCCAAGGACACCGCCGAAATCGGATTCCGGTTCCTGGACGAGGAGCTGATCGGCAAGTACCTGCTGGTCGCCGACCCGCCCCAGCACACCCGGCTGCGCGGACTCATCACACGCGCCTTCACCGCACGCCGCGTGGCCGAACTGGGCCCGAGAATCCAGCAGATCACCGACCGGCTGCTCGACGAGATGCTCCCGCGCGGCCGCGCCGACCTCATCGACGCCCTCGCCTACCCGCTGCCCATCACGGTGATCAGCGAGTTGCTCGGCGTCCCCGAACTGGACCGCGCGCGGTTCCGGAAGCTCTCCAACGAGGCGATCGTGCCCAGCGGTTCGGGCGGGGAGTACGAGGCGTTCGTGGGGCTCGGCGAGTACCTGGCGGAGCTGATCGAGGACAAGCGGTGCGCGGGCCCGAGCGGCGACCTGCTCAGCGACCTGCTCCGCACCACCGCCGAGGACGGGGACCGGCTCTCCGTCGACGAGCTGCGCGGCATGGCGTACCTGCTGCTGATCGCCGGCCACGAGACCACCGTCAACCTGATCGGCAACGGCGTCCTCGCCCTGCTCACCCACCCGGACCAACTGGCCGCCCTGCGCGCCGACATGAGCCTGCTGGACGGCACGGTCGAGGAGGTCCTGCGCTGGGAGGGCCCGGTGGAGAACGCGACGTACCGGTACGCCGCCGAACCCCTGGAGATCGCCGGCACCGCCATCGCCCAGGGCGACCCCGTGATGATCGGCCTCACCGCCGCCGACCGCGACGGGGCCCGCTATGCCGAGCCCGACCGCTTCGACATCCGCCGCGACAACCGCGGCCACCTCGCCTTCGGCCACGGCATCCACTACTGCCTGGGCGCACCCCTGGCCCGTCTGGAGGCCCGTATCGCCCTGCGTTCCCTCCTGGAGCGGGCCCCGGACCTGGCCCTGGACGGCCCGCCGGGGGAGTGGCTGCCGGGAACGCTGATGAGAGGGGTGAGGCGCCTGCCGGTGCGCTGGTAGCGAGTGGCGGCGGGGGAGGGGGCGGGGGCAGGTGGCGGAAGGTGATGGCGGTCCCGGGGACCGGGGCCGTACCGCACGCCGGTCCGGGGCCGCTCAGCCGAGCCGGTCGGGGATCTCCGCCAGTGCCACCGGTCTTCGCTCGTGCCGGGACATCTCGCAGGCCTCCGCGATCCGCAGCGCCTGGAGCGCCTCGCGCCCGTCGCAGGGGTTGGCGAGCGCGCCCCGCACCACGTCGACGAAGGCGCACAGCTCCGCCTCGTAGGCGGGCCCGAACCGCTCCAGGAAGCCGGGCCACGGCTTGTCCGCGGGCGGCGGTCCGGTCGGCTCGGTCGAGGCCACCGGCGTGCGGTCGTCCAGTCCGACCACCACGGTGTCCCGTTCTCCGGCGAGCTCCATGCGTACGTCGTACCCGGCGCCGTTCAGCCGGGCCGCCGTGGCCGTGGCCAGCATGCCGTCGTCCAGGGTGAGCAGTGCCGCGCCCGTGTCGACGTCACCGGCCTCGCGGAACATCGCGGGCCCGGCGTCCGAGCCGGTCGCGTACACGTCGACCACCTCGCGGCCGGTCACCCAGCGCAGCACGTCGAAGTCGTGGATCAGCGTGTCCCGGAACAGCCCGCCGGACAGCGGCAGCCACTCCGGAGGGGGCGGCGACTGGTCGGAGGTCAGCGCCCGTACGGTGTGCAACCGTCCGAGCCGCCCGGAGCGCACCGCCTCCCGGGCGCCCGCGTAGCCCTTGTCGAAGCGCCGCTGGAAGCCCATCTGCAGCACGGTCCCGGCCTTCTCCACCTCGGCCAGGGCGTGCAGCGTGCCCGGCAGGTCGAGGGCGATCGGCTTCTCGCAGAACACCGGCAGCCCGGAGCGCGCCGCCCGGCCGATCAGGTCCGCATGCGCCGAGGTCGCGGTGGTGATCACCACGGCGTCCACGCCCCACTTGAAGATCTCGTCCGTCCCCGGTGCCGCCGTCTCCCCGAGGCGGTGCGCGAGATCCTGGGCCCGCGCCGGGTCCACGTCCGTCAGGATCAGCGATCCGACCTCGCGATTGCGGCTGAGCGTGTTCGCGTGGATGGTGCCGATGCGGCCCGTACCGATGACCCCGATGCGCATGGGAACAAGGTGCTGGTGCACACGGTGCGCTGTCAATCCGTATGTCCGGACAATCGAACCAGACAACTTCCCGCCAACCCGTCACGGAGATACGCTCGGGCCCGTGCCGAAACCAGATGTGGACCCGACCGTGTCGCTCGACCTCAGAGTGGACCGAAGCTCACCGGTGCCGTTGTACTTCCAGCTCGCCCAGCAGCTGGAAGCGGCCATCGAGCACGGCTCGCTCACCCCCGGCAGCCTGCTGGGCAACGAGATCGAACTCGCCGCACGGCTCGGCCTGTCCCGCCCGACCGTCCGTCAGGCCATCCAGTCCCTCGTCGACAAGGGCCTCCTGGTCCGCCGCCGGGGCGTCGGCACCCAGGTCGTGCACAGCCAGGTCAAACGCCCCTTGGAGCTCAGCAGCCTCTACGACGACCTGGAGTCGGCCGGGCAGCGGCCCGCGACGAAGGTCCTGGTCAACACGGTCGTCCCGGCGACCGCCGAGGTCGCGGCCGCGCTCGGGGTCGCCGAGGAGACCGAGGTCCACCGCATCGAACGGCTGCGGCTGGCGCACGGCGAGCCGATGGCGTACCTGACCAACTATCTGCCGCCCGGCCTGCTCGACCTGGACACCGGTCAGCTGGAGGCGACCGGCCTGTACCGCCTGATGCGGGCCGCCGGGATCACCCTGCACAGCGCCCGCCAGTCCATCGGCGCGCGCGGCGCCACGGCGGCCGAGGCCGAGCGGCTCGCCGAGCCGGAGGGCGCCCCGCTGCTCACCATGCAGCGCACCACGTACGACGACACCGGCCGTGCCGTCGAGTTCGGCGACCACATCTACCGGCCGACCCGCTACTCCTTCGAGTTTCAGCTGCTCGTACGATCCTGAGCGCCGCCTTCTCCTTCGCTGTGCTGGTCGCAATGTCCGGACAATGTGACCGCGAGATGCCCCCGCCGATGTAAGGGGTGTACCCCCTGTTCGATACCGAGGCTTTCGGGGCGGGTGGGCATCGCGGCGGCGGGGGCGCTCTCCACGCGACCTGCCACAACGCACTCGCACCCGGCAACGGCGCCATAGTCTCCTTATCTCCCCCGAACGGCACTCACGCGCACGGTGAGGCAGAATCAGGCCCGATGAGCACCTACCGCGACCTCACCGCTCCCATCGGCTCCCGCCGTGCCCCGGTCCTTCGAACCGTCGGCACCAGGGAACGCCGGTCCCACCTGACGGCCCCGCGTGTGCCGACGGTGGGCATCGACATCGGCGGCACCAAGGTCATGGCGGGCGTCGTGGACGCCGACGGCAACATCCTGGAGAAGCTCCGCACGGAGACCCCGGACAAGTCCAAGAGCCCGAAGGTCGTCGAGGACACGATCGTCGAACTGGTCCTGGACCTGTCCGACCGGCACGACGTGCACGCGGTGGGCATCGGCGCCGCCGGCTGGGTCGACGCCGACCGCAACCGCGTGCTGTTCGCGCCTCACCTGTCCTGGCGCAACGAGCCCCTGCGGGACCGGCTGGCCGGCCGGCTCGCCGTGCCCGTCCTGGTCGACAACGACGCCAACGCCGCCGCCTGGGCCGAGTGGCGCTTCGGCGCCGGCCGCGGCGAGGACCACCTGGTCATGATCACGCTCGGCACCGGCATCGGCGGCGCGATCCTGGAGGACGGCCAGGTCAAGCGCGGCAAGTACGGCGTCGCCGGCGAGTTCGGCCATATGCAGGTCGTGCCCGGCGGTCACCGCTGCCCGTGCGGCAACCGCGGCTGCTGGGAGCAGTACAGCTCCGGCAACGCGCTGGTCCGCGAGGCCAAGGAGCTGGCGGCGGCCGACTCCCCGGTGGCGTACGGGATCATCGAGCACGTCAAGGGCAACATCGACGACATCACCGGCCCGATGATCACGGAGCTGGCCCGCGAGGGCGACGCCATGTGCATCGAGCTGCTTCAGGACATCGGCCAGTGGCTCGGCGTCGGCATCGCCAACCTCGCCGCGGCCCTCGACCCGTCCTGCTTCGTGATCGGCGGCGGCGTGAGCGCCGCCGACGACCTGCTGATCGGCCCCGCGAGGGATGCGTTCAAGCGCCAGCTGACCGGCCGCGGCTACCGCCCCGAGGCCCGGATCGCGCGTGCCCAGCTGGGCCCCGAGGCCGGCATGGTCGGCGCCGCCGACCTCGCCCGGCTGGTCGCCCGCCGGTTCCGGCGCGCCAACCGGCGCCGGGTCGAACGGTACGAGCGCTACGAGCGGTACGCGGAGGCCCGCCGTACCCGGGACACCGCATGATCGCTTCACTGCCCCACCAGGCCGCGCCCCCGGACGGACCGCGGCGCCCGCCCGAGACCCCGGGCCACAAGGCGCGGCGCCGGACGCTGACGCTGCTGATCATCGTGCTGCTCATCGGCGTGCCGGCCGGCTATCTGGTGATCTCCGCCAACCAGAGCCGCAACAGCGGCAAGGACAAGGAGTCCAAGTACTCGGCGACCGGCCTCGCCGAGGGCTGGCCGTCCAAGGTGCAGCGGCGCCTCTACCAGGTGCCGGTCCCGCACCCGGCCGACCGGATCGCCTACTACGAGACGAACAACTGGAAGACCAGCCGTCTCTACGTCCAGTTCCGCACCAACAGCGCCGGCCTGGACAGCTTCCTGGAGGGCATGGGCGTCAACCAGGACGACCTCAAGAAGGGCGACATCAGCATCAGCACCCGCGACCAGAAGATCACCGGCTGGAAGTTCACCGGCCCCGGAGCCTGGTCGGGCCTGACGCACACCCAGAAGAACCCGGCGCCCACCCAGGACGTGGTCGTGAACACGGCCGACCCGAACTATCCGATGATCTACGTCGTCTCGCGCACCGTGCCGTGACGACGGGTCCCGGCCGGTGGCCGGGGCCGATTGTCAGACCCCGCCCGTACAGTCGAAGACGTCTGATCCGACAGGTGGGCGGGAGGTGGCAGAACGTATGAGCGGCGGCACGGTGACCGAGATCCCCGGCGGCGTGCCCGTACGCCTGGCCGCGGTCTATCTGCCCGCCGATCTCCCGCGCCAGGGCCGGATCGCCTTCTGGGACCCCGAGGGGGACCCGCTGCCCGTCTCCGCGACCGCCTTGGCCTCCGGGACCGCTGTGGCCTCGACAACCGCCGCGACCGTCACGACCGAGGACCTGACGGTCGTACGACGGCACGGCGCCGGTGTGCGACGCCGGCAGGTGCCCGCGCTGACCCTGCCGATCGCCGAGGCACTCCCGCTGCTCGTCCGGGCCCGGCGCGATCCGGCCGCCCACCCCGCCACCGCCTGCTGGGGCGCCGCCGCCCAGCACGCCCTGCGGCTCGCCGCCCGCGGCCGGCTGCTGCCCGGCCTGACCCCGGCCGGGCACGACGCCTGGCGGGCCGGCCCCCTGGAGCCCGCCGACATCGCCCACCTGCGCGCGGTGGCGGCCGCCCTCCCCGCCGAGGGCCACGCCGTCCCGCTGCCCGGCCCCGGCCCGCTCATGCTGCCCCAGCCCGAGGCGCTGATCCGCTCCTTCCTGGACGCCGTCGCCGACACCCTGCCCCGCACCCCGGCCGCGCCCCACACCTCGGGCCGGCCGTTCGCCGCCCGTGAGCCCCAGCGGCTGCCGGACGCGCACGAGTGGGCCGCGGAGGTCGCCGCCGGTATGGACGCGGGCGTACGGATCTCGCTGCGCCTGGACCTGTCGGCGTACGACCTGTTCGACGACGCGGAGGGCGCGCCCCGCGCGGGAGCGGCGATCGTCCAGGTGCACAGCCTGGCCGACCCGACCCTGGTCACCGACGCGGTGGCGCTGTGGGCGGGGCAGTCCGACGCCGCCTTCGGGCCCCCCGCGCGCGTGGACGCGGCGCTGGCCGTGCGCCGGGCCGCGCGGGTGTGGCCGCCGCTGGACCGGCTGGCGGACCAGGACGTGCCCGACGTACTCGCGCTCTCCGAGGAGGAACTGGGGGAGCTGCTCGGGGTGGCGGCGACCAGGCTCGTGGCGGCCGGGGTCGCCGTGCACTGGCCCCGGGACCTGGCACAGGACCTGACGGCCGCGGCCGTGGTCCGGCCCGCCCCGGGCTCGGCGACCGACGGCACGGGCTTCTTCGAGAGCGAGGAACTGCTCCAGTTCCGCTGGCAGCTGGCGATCGGCGGCGACCCGCTCAGCGAGGCCGAGATGGACGCCCTCGCGGAGGCCCACCGTCCGGTCGTACGGCTGCGGGACCGCTGGGTGCTCGTCGACCCGGCGCTGGTCCGCAAGGCCCGCAAACGCGAACTGGGCCTGCTCGACCCGGTCGACGCGCTCTCCGTCGCGCTCACCGGCGAGGCCGAGGTGGACGGCGAGACCGTGGAGGCCGTCCCCGTCGGGATCCTCGCGGCCCTGCGCGACCGCCTCACCGCCGGGCTGAGCCCCGCCGAACCGCCCACCGGTCTGCACGCCACCCTGCGCGACTACCAGCTGCGCGGACTGGCCTGGCTCGACCTGATGACCTCACTCGGCCTCGGCGGCTGCCTCGCCGACGACATGGGGCTCGGCAAGACGATCACCGTCATCGCGCTGCATCTGAAGCGGGCGCGCACCGAACCGACCCTGGTGGTCTGCCCGGCCTCCCTGCTGGGCAACTGGCAGCGGGAGATCGCCCGGTTCGCGCCCGGCGTCCCGGTCCGCCGCTTCCACGGCCCCGACCGCAGCCTGGACGGCCTCGACGGCGGTTTCGTCCTCACGACCTACGGCACCATGCGCGCCACGGCGACCAGGCTCGCCGAACAGCCCTGGGGCATGGTCGTCGCCGACGAGGCACAGCACGTCAAGAACCCCTACTCGGCCACCGCCAAGGCGCTGCGCACGATCCCGTCCCCCGCGCGCGTGGCCCTCACCGGCACGCCCGTGGAGAACAACCTCTCCGAACTCTGGGCCCTGCTCGACTGGACCACCCCCGGACTCCTCGGCCCCCTGAAGTCGTTCCGCGCCCGGCACGCGCGTGCCGTCGAGAACGGCGAGGACGAGGAGGCGGTGACCCGGCTCGCCCGCCTGGTCCGCCCCTTCCTGCTGCGCCGCAAGAAGTCCGACCCGGGCATCGTCCCCGAACTGCCGCCCAAGACCGAGACCGACCACCCCGTCCCGCTCACCCGTGAACAGGCCGCGCTGTACGAGGCGGTGGTCCGCGAGTCGCTGCTCGCCATCGAGACCGCCGAGGGCATCGCGCGCCGGGGCCTGGTGCTCAAGCTCCTGGGCGCCCTGAAGCAGATCTGCGACCACCCCGCGCTGTACCTGAAGGAGGAGTCCCGCGCCGAGGGCCTGGCCGCCCGCTCCGGCAAGCTCACCCTGCTCGACGAACTGCTGGACACCGTCCTCGCCGAGGACGGCTCGGCCCTGGTCTTCACCCAGTACGTCGGCATGGCCCGCATGATCACCGCGCACCTCCAGGCCCGCGCGGTCCCGGTCGACCTCCTGCACGGCGGCACACCGGTCCCGGAGCGGGAGCGCATGGTCGACCGCTTCCAGGCCGGCGCGACCCCGGTCCTCGTGCTGTCCCTGAAGGCGGCGGGCACCGGCCTCAACCTCACCCGCGCGGGTCATGTCGTCCACTTCGACCGCTGGTGGAACCCGGCGGTCGAGGAACAGGCCACCGACCGCGCGTACCGCATCGGGCAGACCCAGCCGGTCCAGGTCCACCGCCTGGTCACCGAGGGCACCGTCGAGGACCGCATCGCCGAGATGCTGGAGGCCAAGCGCGCCCTCGCCGACGCGATCCTCGGCTCCGGCGAGGCAGCGCTGACCGAGCTGACGGACCGGGAGCTGTCCGACCTGGTGTCGTTGCGGAGGACGTCATGAGCGGGGGCGAGCAGCGACCGGGCGACGCGGCACGGCGGGCGTTGCGGGCGGCGCGGGAGCGCGGGGCGGAGACCGGGGGCGATGGGCCGACCCCGACCGAGGACACGCCGACGGCACCGGCCGAGGGCTTGGCGGAGCGCGCGCAGGGCGCGGCCGAGACCGGGGAATCGGCGCAGGGGGCGGCCGAGACCGGAGAACAGGCGCAGGGCGCGGCCGAGTTCGGGGCACCTGTGCCTGGCGTCGACTCGCGGGTGCGGGGAACAGCGGGCGTCGCCTCCCGGGAGCGGGTGCCCAGGCCGGGTGACGCCGCGCGGCTGGCGCTGCGGGCGGCTGCCGCCGCGAAGGACACGGAGAACGGGGCCGCCGACTCCGGTTCCGGCTCCGGTTCCGGCTCGGACTCCGGCTCCGGTCCGAACAAGGTCGACACCGACCGGCTCGGCCGGGGTGGCATCCGGACCGAGTCCGGCGTCGACTGGACCGGCTCGGGCGGCATCCGGACCGAGTCCGGCGTCGAGCGGCCCGCCCTGGGCGGCATCCGGACCGACTCCGGCGCTGATCGGATCGACTCCGGCGTCAACCGGACCGGCTCGGATGCCGACCGGCCCGGCTTGGACGCCGACCGGACCGGTCCGGATGCAGACCGGACCGACGTCGGCGCTGCCTCCTCCCGTGTCGGCGGTCGTCCCGGTGACATCGCCCGGGAGGCGTTGCGTGCGGCGCGTGAGGAGCGGCGGCGGGCCGCGGCGGCCGCGGCAGAGGCGGCCGCGGCGGCTCCGGCCCGTGCGGCGCGCCCGCTGCCGTCGCCGGCCTCGGCAGCCGCGACGCGTCATCGCACCGCCCGTGATCTGAAGCAGTTCCTGGCGACCGCGTTCCGGATGCCCCCCGACGAGGACGAGCCGGCGGCGCCCGAACAGTCAGACAACCGCGCAGGCCAGGGAACCCCGGCCGGACTCGTCGACGACGAGCGGGCCGTGGGCGGGAGGCTTCCCCGGGTGACGGGTCCGGCACACACGCACGCCCCGGCATCCGCGTACCCGGGCCCGACGGATCACGGGCCTGCCACCGGACCCCGGCGCTCCGAGGACCTTCCGCGGACGACCGGGGCGAGGGCAGCCGGTGCCCCCGCGCAGTCGCGGGCGCGCGGCCGCACCTCCGTCGGCGGCACGACGACGGGCACCCCCGCCTCCCCATTCCCCGGACACCCCGTCGAGCAGTCCGCGACGGGGCCCCAGAACGACGAGCCGCTCGGCCCCACGTCGGCCACCCCCTCCCGGCACCCGGAGACCGACACCCCGACCGCAGCCCCTCACCACCCCGCCCCGGACATCCCCACCACCCCCCGTCTCCCTCGCACCATGGCCACCCCGCACCGCGACAGCGAACTCCGCCGTACCTTCGCCGCCCTCCCGGTCCGGGCCGGCGGCTCCGGTCCCGGGTTCGCCGAGACCTGGTGGGGCAACGCCTGGGTCCGGGCGCTCGAAGAGGGCGCGTTGGACGTCAAGCGGCTGGTGCGGGGCCGGAGTTACGCCGAGCGGGGGCAGGTGGACGCCATCACCGTGACCCCTGGACTGGTCCTGGCGTATGTGCAGGGCAGCCGGCCCCGGCCGTACCGCGTGCAGGTCCGGCTGCGCACCTTCGGCGAGGACGAGTGGGAGCGCTTCCTGGAGGCCGCCGCCGACCGGCCGGGGGACATCGCGGCCCTGCTCGACAAGGAGCTGCCGCAGGCGCTCGCCGACAGCGGGGTCGCGCTGCTGCCCGGGCCCGGTGAGCTCGAACCCCGGTGCAGCTGCCCGGACTTCGGGCACCCCTGCAAGCACGCGGCCGCCCTCTGCTACCAGACCGCGCGGCTGCTGGACGCCGACCCGTTCGTGCTGCTTCTGCTGCGCGGACGCGGTGAGCGCGAGGTGCTCGACGCGCTGTCCCGGCGCAATGCCGCCCGGGCCGCGCGGGAGCGGCAGCCGACGGCCCTGCCCGGCGTCCGGGCCACCGAGGTCCTCGTGCCGCGGCAACTCCCGCCGCTGCCAGCCCCGTTGCCGGTTCCGCCGCACCCCGAGCAGCCTCCGGTCTATCCGGCGGTGCCCGGCGGCCCGGACCCCTTCGCGCTGGACCAGCTCGCCACCGATGCCGCCGCCCGCGCCCACGCCCTGCTCGCCACCGGACGCGACCCGGTCGGCGAACTGACCCTCTGGCAGGACGCGGTGCGGCTCGCCGCGGCCCGGCCCGGCTCCGGCCTCACCGCGTCCACCCGTGCCCTCTACGCGACCCTCGCCGACGCCGTCGGCCGTACCCCGGGCGACCTGGCCCGCGCGGTCGCCGCCTGGCGCCAGGGCGGGGTCGAGGGACTCGCCGTACTCGAAGAGCCGTGGGATCCGCCGGCCGGCCGCTTCGACCGTGCCAGACCGCTGCTCCTCGCCGCCGACCTCCCGGTCTTCCGGCCCTGGCACAACCACCTCACCCACCCGGGCGGCCATGTCCAGCTCCGTCTCGGCCGCGACGGCCTGTGGTACGCCTACGAGTCCGAGCCGGGCCACGACGACTGGTGGCCCAGAGGCACCCCGGACCTGGACCCGGTGGGCGCGCTGACGGGACTCGGGATGGCGGACGACGGGCTGTAGGGTCCTGCGCCCTCCCGCCGAGGTCGTCCACGCGGCGGAGCCGGCCGGCGGCATCGCGCTGTCGGCCGGCTCCCTGTGCGGGCCCCGGATGGTTCAGATGCGGTCGCGCAGGCGCCGTTCCCGGCCGTAGAGCCCGACGACGAGCAGGATCAGCCCGCCGGTGATCATGTCCTGCGAGGCGGACGACAGCTGGTTGGCGCTGAGCAGCAGGGCGACCACCGACAGCACCAGCGCACCGAGCACCGTACGCCAGTAGTCGCCGCGCCCGCCGAACATGGTGCCGCCCACGATGACCGCCGCCAGGGACTGGAAGAGGTAGGGGTCGCCGATCGTGACGTTGCCCGAGCCGGAGTAGCCGGCCAGCAGGATACCCACGCAGGTGGCCAGCACCGCGCTGGCGACGTACGCGTAGATCCAGGTGCGGTTGACCCGCACCAGGGCCAGCCGCGCGGCGGGCTGGTTGACGCCGGTCAGATACAGGTTGCGGCCGGCGCGGGTGCGGGTGAGCACCAGGCCGATGACGATCGCCACCACAGCCCAGATGACGATCACCGGCGGAACGCCGAGGCCGAAGGTCGTGCCGTTGGCGGCCGTCAGCTTGCCCAGCCACGCCGGGGCGACCCCGGTGGCGGAGCCGTTGATCCACTTCAGGACCAGCCCGGACAGCAGCGCGCTGACGCCCAGCGTCACGATGAGCGGCTCGACCTTGAAGCGGTACGACAGCAGTCCGTTGACGAAACCGCCCAGCACACCGACGGCCAGCGCGACCGCCACCGCGGCCCCGGTGGACCAGTGGTCGGTGCCGCACAGCTCGGCGATGATGACATTGCCCGCCGAGATGAACGCCGCGATGGAGAAGTCGATCCCGCCCACCAGGACGACGATGGTCTGCCCGGCGCCCGCGAGGCCCAGCAGCGAGGCGTTGACGAGGATCGCGTAGAGCACCCGCTGCGAGCCGAAGCCGTCGATGGTGCTCAGGCCGTAGACGTACAGCGAGACCAGGGCGAGCAGTTGGAGCAGGGGGATGCGGCGCTGCCACTCGTTGAGCGTGTGGAGGAGGGGAACCCCGCCGCCTTCCGTCGCCGGGTCCGCGACCGCGGTGTCTGTGGTCATGCGACGGCCCTCCTGCGGGCGTTGGTCAACACGGCGCCCACGACCACGGCGAACAGCAGCATCGCGCCGTAGATCGCGGTGGACCACAGGGTGGACACCTTCACCACGTTGAGCAGGTTGTTGATCAGGTAGATGCTCGCCGCGCCGAGCAGCGAGCCGAACAGGGAGCCCCGGCCGCCGGCCAGCGAGGTGCCGCCCAGGGCCACCGCGGCGATGGCGAGCAGGGTGTACTGCGCGGACATGCTCGCCGCACCCTCGCTGATGAGGGACATCAGGGCGATTCCGGCGATGCCCGCGTACATCCCGCCGAGCGCGTACGCGGCGATCCGGACCTTCGGCACGTTCACTCCGGCGGAGAACGCGGTGGCGTCGTCGCCGCCGACCGCGTACAGCGCCTTGACGAACGGCGTACGGGACAGGCCCCACCAGATCAGCAGCGGGGCGCCGATGGTCAGCAGCGCGCCGGGGACCGGGCCGAAGGAGCCGGCCAGGTCCTTGGTCCACGAGGTGCTGCCGGAGGGGACGGTGTCGCCCTGCACCTGGGTGGCCAGACCGCCGATGACGATGTTGGCGCAGAGCGTGGCCACGACCGGCTGGAACCGCAGTACGGCCACGAGGGTGCCGTTGACCGCGCCGATCGCCGCGCCGATCGCCAGGCAGGCCGGGATCACCACGAAGGGCGAAGTGAGGCCGTTGGGCAGCAGGTTCGCCACGATGACGATGTCGATCAGGGTCAGCAGCGGGCCGATCGAGATGTCGATGCCGCCGCCGCCCGAGAGGATCGCCGGGGTGCTGGCCATCGCCGCGACGGCCAGCGGCGCGAAGGACGCGAGCACCGCCGCCCAGTTGCCGAAGGCCAGGAACGCCGGCTGGAGGGCGGTGTTGACCACCAGCAGGACCAGGGCGAGCAGTCCGGCGAACGCGTACGGGCGCTTGCCGAGCAGGCTCCGCAGGACGTCGAGGGCATTCACGAGTCACCATCCGGGGAGGCGGAGCCGGTGACCGATGAGGTGACCGTGCGGCCGAAGAACGCGGCGACCAGGGACTGACGGGTCAGGGCCTTGCGGTCGAGGGTCGTGGAGTGCGCGCCCTCGCGGAAGACGAGGACACGGTCCATGAGCTCGATGTGCTCGTCGACCTCCGTCGAGAGCATGACGACGGCGACCCCGCGTGCGGTCAGCTCGTCGAGGAGGGCGTAGATGTCGCGCTTGGCGCCGATGTCCACGCCCCGGGTGGGGTCGTTGAGCAGGAGCACGTCCGGGCGGCGGGCGAGCCAGCGGGCGATGACGACCTTCTGCTGGTTGCCGCCGGACAGGGTGGTGATGGGGTCGGACTCGCGGCCCATCCGGACCTTGAGGCCGGACCGGTACTCCGCGAACCGGCTCAGCGCGGACGCCCGTGACAGCAGCCCGAAGCGGGTGTCCTTGTCCTGGGTCGCGGCCGAGAAGTTCTCCCGGACGGAGAGCGTCCCGAACAGGGCCTCGCCGCGCCGGTCGCGCGGTACGTAGCCGATGCCGGCCGCGGCCGCCCGCTGCTCGGAGCGGATCTCGGTCTCGCCGCCCACCTCCACCCGTGCGACCGACCCTTCACCCGCGGGGCCGTGCCACAGCGCCTTGATGAAGGCGTCCTGGCCATGGCCCTCGAGGCCGGCCAGGCCGACCATCTCCCCGGCCCGGAGCTCGAAGTCGACCGGGTCGGCGTCCG
Organism: Streptomyces sp. NPDC048277; assembly: GCF_040652235.1. Classification (NCBI taxonomy): domain Bacteria; kingdom Bacillati; phylum Actinomycetota; class Actinomycetes; order Kitasatosporales; family Streptomycetaceae; genus Streptomyces; species Streptomyces sp. NPDC048277. The sequence goes on along the minus strand of NZ_JBEZLQ010000009.1, from coordinate 45,085 downwards.
GCCGGAGCCGCAGCCCGCGGACCCGCAGCAGGACCGGTGCGTCGGCGGCGGGGCCGCTGCGATGCGCCAGTGCGCCGCCCTCGGGGATGTCGGTGAGGTGTTCGGCGCCGGTCATCAGGCGCACCAGCTCGGCCGTGGTGGCGTCGTCGGCGTCCAGGGTGGCCACCGACTCGCCCGAGCGCAGTACGGACACCCGGTCGGAGATCGCGTCGACCTCGTCCATGCGGTGGGAGACGAACAGCACGGCCATGCCGGCCGCCTTGCGCCGGGCGATGGCCTCGAAGAGCCGGTCCCGGGTGGCCACGTCGAGCGCGCTGGTGGCCTCGTCCAGGATCAGCACCCTGGGCTCGCGGACCAGTGCACGGGCGATGCCGCACGCCTGCCGGTCGCTCAGCGAGAGCTGTTCGACCGGGGTGTCCAGGTCGGGCACCTCACCGAGCAGTTCGCCCAGTACGGCGGCGGCCCTGGCCCGCTTGTCCGGCTCGGAGATCTTCCGCCGGAAGACCCCGTCGGCGCCGAGCCAGACGTTCTCCAGCACCGAGCGCGGGCCGACCACCAGGACCTCCTGGTAGACCGCCATCACACCGGCCGCGATCGCCGCCGCGGGACCGCCCAGGCGGACCGCACGGCCGGCGACCTGGTAGCCGCCGGAGTCCGGGGCGTGCACCCCGGTGAGAATCTTGACCAGGGTGCTCTTCCCGGACCCGTTCTCGCCCATCAGGGCATGGACCTCGCCGGCCAGAAGCCGGAGCGAACAGGACCGCAAGGCCCTGGTCGCCCCGAACGACTTGGCGAGACCGGTGACTTCGAGGGCCACCTGGCTCTGCTCGCTCAACGTACTTGCTCCCTCAACGTACTTGCTGCCTACGAGCCGAAGAAGCCGTCGACGTAGCTCGTCTCCGCGAATGTCTGGCCGACATCGCCCACCGTGATGGTGGAGGCGTCGCCGGTCTTGAAACTCGACTTCGAGAACTTCGACAGGTTGTCGCTCGTCACGAGCGGCGGGTTGATGACGATGTCCGAGACTTTGACCCCGTCACCGTCGAGCATGTGCTTGGCCACCTGGACGACGGCCTGGGCCAGACCGTCGGCCGGGTTGAACAGGCCGACGCCCTTGTAGCTGCTCTGGTTGGCCGCCCAGTACGCCACTCCGCCCTTGGTCAGGCCGTTGTCGGCGACCGGCGGGACGGTGACGTTGGACTTCTGGAAGGCCGAGATGATGCCGGTGGTCATCGGGCCGCCCTCCAGGACGCCGCCGATGGTCTTGGTCGGGTTCGCCGCCAGGTACTGCTGGACCTTGGTCTGCGCGGTGGTGGGCGAGAAGTCGGTGTAGATGGAGTCGTCCAGGGTGATGCCGGAGCACTTCGCGAGCGCGGCCTTGGCACCGTTGAAGGTGTCGGTGTCGATCGGCACGCCCTTGATGCCGTGCACGCCGAGGATCGCGCCCTTGCCGCCCATCGACTTCGCCAGGGCGGCGGCCTGCGCCTCGCCCGCCGCGAAGGCGTTCGGCACGACGTTGACGGTGTTGGCGTCGGCCACGTTGTTCAGCACCGAGATGGACGGGATGCCGGCCTTGGCGGCCTTGTCGACGACCGACTCGAAACCGGCGGCCAGCGGCTGGTAGATGATCAGGTCGACCTTGTCGGTGATCAGCTGGTTGAACTGCGAGATCTGGTTGGTGACCTCGTTGGTGGACACGAGGTCGACGACCTTGTAGCCCTGCGCCTTGAGGTACTTCTGCAGCGCGTTGTTGATCAGCGTCTGGTAGGGGTTCGTCAGCTGGGACTCGGAGATGCCGACCGTGATCGTCCCGGACTTCTTGCCCTTCCAGTTCGCCCAGGCGCTCTTCTGCACGGTGCCGGAGTAGCCGCTGTACGCCGAGGTGTAGTCCGCGCCCAGGGCCTTGACCAGGCCGGCCGTGTCGCTGAACTCCGCCGCCGGGACGGTGCCGCAGGACGAGGACGAGGACGACGAGGAATCGGAGCCGGCGCTCGTGCTGTCGGAGCTTTTCTTGCTGCAGCCCGCCGCCGTGAGGGTGAGCAGGGCCGCGGCACAGAGAGCGCCCGAGATCCGGACGGTGCGGTTGCGGTGCGTCGTGGCGGTGGCCGCGGCCGCGAGTCTTGCGGTCATCGTGGGGACTCTCCTTTGAGCCTGTGCGAGTCGGTGCCGGGTCACGGAGCGAAACGGCCCGACTGAATTGCTCGGCAGCGTAAGAAGTGCCCGAAACGACGTACAAGGTCCCCGGTCATCGGGCCTGGGGATGGGTGGTATGCCGGTCCCGCGCGCCGGTGCGGTGCGCACCGCTCGGCGGACGCGGGTCGCGCACGCCGTTCCGCGCCGCCGAGGACGCCGATCCCGGTGACCGCCACGGCGGGATGCGGCGCCGGGACCGGGCCGGTCAAGGCCGGCGAATCTGCCGCGGCACGCATCCCTTGCGCATGTTCTCGGCCGCACGATTATTCACGTTGGACATCAAGGACGTCGCCGGTATGCGGGAATAGTTCGAGTACCCCGTTGAGCAGCAGATCCGTCAGTCTCGGAATGGCAAAGGACGCTCTTTCGGCCGGGAGGATCCGAAAGGAGCTGATTGCCCTCAGGGCGATGCGTGTGTCCTCCACCGATACCTCTCGGCGGATGGCGCCGTCACGTCGTGCGCGCTCCACCAGTTCCGCGAACGCCTCGGCGTGTGCGCGGCGTTGTTCGGTGAACGCCGCTCCCGCCGCGTGCGAACCGAGCAGTGCTTCGTTGAGGCCGCGGTCACGCACCTGCCGTTCGGCGAAGCGGAGGATGGTGTCGCGCAGCGCGCGCCGGGAATCCGGGTCGGCGAGCGCGGCCCGCATCTCCTCCTCGCACCGCGCGACCTGCTCGGCGAGCACGGCGGCGATGAGATCCTCGCGCGACGGAAAGTGCCGGTAGACCGTGGCGACGCCCATCCCCGCGCGCCGGGCGATCTCCCGTACCGGCAGGTCCAGCCCGTCCGCGGCAAAGGCGGTCCGCGCCACCTCCACGATGCGCTTTTGGTTGTGCTCGGCATCCGCACGGCGTTTCCGAGTCAATGCGCTGCGCCCGCCTCTCACTTTCCCGCGATCCGGAACAGCTGTTCCTCTTCCGTCCCTACGGTAGTGCGCGGTGTTGTCGCTCCATATGGGAGAGGTACTCGTGTTCGCAGTCCAGTTCGACCGATTCGGTTCCCCCGAGGTGCTTTTCCTGGGCTCGCTCCCCGAGCCGCACGCGGGACAGGGGGAAGTGCGCGTCAGGGTCAGGGCCGCCGGGGTCTCGCCGGTCGATGTCGGGCTTCGCGCAGGACGGTCGCCGGCGAGCAAGAAGCTCGCCCTGCCGCACATCCCGGGTGTCGACGCGGCAGGAGTCGTCGACGAGGTGGGTCCGGGTGTCACGGGTACCGCGGTCGGGGACGAGGTGTTCGGCGCGGTCGATGTCTCACGGCTCGGCGGGGCGAGCGCGGAGTTCGCCGTGCTGGCGTTCTGGGCGGCGAAACCGGCGTCGATGCCCTGGGAGGAGGCCGGCGCGAGCGGTACGAGTGTGGAGACGGCGACCCGGGTGCTCGACCTGCTGGACGTGCGCGAAGGAACCACGCTGCTGATCGACGGCGCGGCAGGCGGTGTCGGCAGCGTCGCCGTGCAGCTGGCCGTCGCACGGGGCGCCCGGGTCATCGGAACGGGCAGCCCGGCGAACCAGGCCTTCCTCGCCTCGCTCGGCGCGATCCCCACCGTCTACGGCCAGGGGCTGCCGGAGCGGGTCCGCGCGCTTCACGACGGCCGGGTCGACCTCGCGCTCGACCTCGCGGGTGCCGGCTCGCTCGCCGAACTCGTCGCGATCACCGGCAGCGCTGCCTCGGTCGTCACAATCGCCGATTTCACCGCCTCACACCACGGGGTCCGCCTTTCGCGCGGCGAACTGGGCGGTGAGCCGACCGGGCGCCATGGCCTCGCCGCCGCGGCCGCGCTCTTCGAGGAGGGTCGCTTCCGCCTTCCCCTGCAGGAGGTGTTCTCCCTGGCACAGGCGCCCCGAGCCCATGAACTCGCCGCGGGAGGACCACGGCAGGGCAAGATCGCCTTGGCTGTTCCCCCGGTACTGACGACGCCCGCGGCATGAACCCGAGGCGGTGACCGCCGGTCCACCGGGGCCGACGGCTGACGGCTCCGGCGTGGTGTCGCGCGCCGGGGCCGTCATGTCATCGGTCCCCAACGCTCCGGCCCCCCACCGCGCCAGTCGATCCACGGCGCCTCCGCGACGTCCGCCGGGTCGATCTCCAAGCCGGCTCGGCGAAGGAACTCGGCGACGTCGGCCACGTTGTGCGCCAGGCCGAGGATCTCGCCGTCCACGCGCACGCGCCGGCCCCCCGTCGGCGACGGCGGATGCACGATCACCCGAATCGCTCCGGACATGCCCTCAGGATCATCCAGGACATACGGCCCCGCACTCCAGGAGACGGCGACACGAGCCCTGCCATCTATGACCAATCTGCTCACCTCACGCCCTGTCCGACCGTTCCGGGTGACGCAGTTCCCACCACGCCGCAGGGCTCGGGCGCCGGTGCTGCCAGTAGGGATGGAAGTACAGCTGAGCCGACAGTCGGTAGAGGCGCCGGCGCAGCTCGGTACGGCCCGGCCGCTCGGCGAGCTGCCGGTAGGCGGCGCTCCATTCCTGCTGTGCCCGGGTCAGGTCCGCGGGGAACGATCGCATGACCGGATTCAATCATGTGTTCGATTTTCGAGTCCATCGAAGACGGTGCGACGCTTTCCCGGCCGTATGCCCGGACGGCACCAGAGGCGGGGCCTGCCTGGTGAACGCGGCGGCCGGCAGCAGGTTGTCCGGTTCGGCACCAGGGGTCGCGGTGACGACGACCCGGCGCGCTGCAGATCCGGTACATGGACGATCTGGACGCGAGCACCCGGGCCGTGAAGGAAAGGACTGGGGTGCCACCACGGTTCGAACGCGCCGGGGTTCGGGTTGTGTGAACCACCGCAGGGACGCCACGTCGCCACGCCGGAGGGCTGAGCCATGACCACCCCGATCCCCGTCTGCTTCATCCACGGGCTGTGGCTGCACAGCGCCTCCTGGCAGCCATGGGTCGACCTGTTCCGTCAGGAGGGCTACGACCCGTCCGCCCCGGGCTGGCCGGGCGACCCCGCCACCGTGGCGGAGGCCCGGGCGAACCCGGAGAGCATCGCCGACCACGGTATCGACGACGTCGTGGAGCACTACGCGGCACTGATCGCCGAACTGCCCGCGCCGCCCGTCCTGATCGGCCACTCCTTCGGCGGGATGATCGCGCAGAAGCTGCTCGGCCAGGACCGCGCCGCCGCGGCCGTGGCGATCGACGCCGCGCAGATCAAGGGCGTCCTGCCGCTCCCGCTGTCGGCGCTCAGGGCCACGCTCCCGGTGTTCAGGAACCCCGCCAACAAGCGCCGCGCGGTGTCGCTGACGGCCGAGCAGTTCCGGTTCGCCTTCGGCAACGCGATCTCCGGGGAGGAGTCCGCGGCCCTGTACGAACGCTGGACCATCCCCGCCCCGGGCAAGCCGCTCTACGAGGCGGCCTCCGCCAACTTCAACCCGCACTCCCCGGCGAAGGTCGCCACCGGGAACTCCGGACGGGGCCCGCTGCTGCTGGTCTCGGGCGGCAAGGACCACACCGTTCCCGAGACCGTCACCCGTGCCACCCTCAAGCAGTACCGGCACTCCGAGGCCGTCACCGACATCATCAACTTCCCCGACCGCGGGCACTCCCTGACCATCGACAACGGCTGGCAGGAAGTCGCCGAGACGGTCCTGGCCTGGCTGGGCCGGCAGAACCTGGAGGCCGCGCGATGACGACGAGCGCCCCCGGACCCGCCGCGTTCGACCTCGGGCTGGCCGGGCGGACCGCCGTGGTCACCGGGGCGGGGCGCGGGATCGGCCTGGCGGTCGTCGAGGCCCTCCTCGGAGCGGGCGCCCGTGTCGTCGCGGGTTCCAGGAGTCGTAGCGACGCCCTTGACGACCTGGTCAAGGGCGGCGCCGAACTCACCGTCGCGGAGCTGGACCTGACCGAGCCGGACGCCCCGGCCGCGCTGGTGGCGGGAGCGGTCGCCATGTACGGCGGCGTCGACGTGCTGGTGAACAACGTCGGCGCGGTGCATCCGCGGGTCGACGGCTTCCAGGCCGTGACCGACGCCGACTGGGACTGGGCCTTCACGATCAACTTCATGGCCGCCGTGCGGGCCACCCGTGCCGCGCTGCCCCATCTGATCGCGGGCGGCGACGGACGGATCGTCACCGTCTCCTCGGTCAACGCCCGGCTGCCCGATCCGCTGGTCATCGACTACAGCGCCGCCAAGGCGGCGCTGACGAACTTCTGCAAGGCCCTGTCCAAGCAGGCCGGGCCGCGGGGCGTCCGCGTCAACACGGTGAGTCCCGGGCCGGTCGAGACCGCGCTGTGGCAGGGCGCGGGCGGTGTCGCCGACACCGTCGGGCAGTCGCTGGGCGTCGATCCGGGCGAGGTGGCCCGCAACGCCGCCGGCGCGGCGGCCACCGGCCGGTTCAGCACCCCCGCCGAGGTCGCCGACCTCGTGCTCTACCTCGCAAGCCGGCGCTCGGGGAACATCACCGGCGCGGACTTCATGATCGACGGCGGCATGATCGACGCCCTCTGACGGGCGCCTGCCGATCGCCGTACAGCCGTACGCGGCCGTACAGCCGTAGGCCCGGGCGCAGGGCCCCTCCCCGCCCGGGCCAGGGTCCTGCTGCCCGGCAGCGCCACCGAGAACAGGCTCAGCCTGATGGAGTTACCCGCCCGGCGCTGAGGCGGAAGGAGAGCCCACGCTGTCCTGGTTTCCCGTTCGGGCCGTCGGCCGCGGCGCAGTACCCTGACCTTCCAGACAGACCGAGTCCGGGGACCCGGCTGATGGGGGGAACGTGGAGCTCATCGGTCGGGACGATCAGCTGGATCTGTTGCGCCGGCTGCTGGCCGAGCCGCGGAGCCACGGGAGCGCGGTGCTGGTCCGCGGCGCGCCCGGCATCGGGAAGACGGCGTTGCTCGCCGAGACCGCCGCCCTCGCCGAGGAGCTCGGCCACCGGGTCCTGCGCACCAGCGGTGTCGAGGCCGAGAGCGACATCCCCTATGCCGGTCTGCAGCTCGTCCTGCGCCCTCTGGCCGCAGGAGCCGCCGAGCTCACCGCGCCGCACCGGCAGGCCCTGGACACCGCTCTCGGGCAGGCCGAGGCAGGTGTCCGCGATGTCTTCCTGGTCGGTCTTGCGGTACTCAACCTGCTGGCCGACGCGGCCGCGGTCGCGCCGGTGCTGGTCCTGGTCGACGACGTCCAGTGGCTCGACGACGCCACCGCCAGCGTCCTGGCCTTCGTGGCGCGCAGGGTCGGCACGGAGCCGGTGGTCATCGTGGGAGCCGCACGCGACGGCTACCGGTCGCGGCTGAACTCCGACGAACTCACCTCCGTCACCCTGGGCCCGCTCACGGACGGCCAGGCCGCGGAACTCCTGGCGGACCGCGCCCCGGAGCTACGGCCGGCCGCGCACCGCCGGCTGCTGGCCGAGGCCGCCGGAAACCCCCTGGCCCTGACCGAGCTCTCCCGCACCCTCGGCGCGTCGGCCGATCCGCACATCTCCCGACTGCCGCTCACCGAGCGGCTCGAACGGGCCTTCACCGACCGGCTGGAGACCCTGCCCGACATCACCCGCGGTCTGCTGCGGATCGCGGCCCTCGACGACAGCTCCTCGCTCCCCGAGATCTACCGCGCCACCCGGCAGTTCACCGGCAGGGCGGCCGGAACCGCGGAACTCGAACCGGCCGTGCGCGCCCGGCTCGTCCAAGTCGTCGGTACCGAACTGCGGTTCGGGCATCCGCTGATGCGGTCGGCGATCCACCAGACGATGCCCACCGGCGTCCGCCACGCCGCACACGCCGCACTCGCCGACGTGCTCGGCGAACACCCGGACCGGCAGCTGCGCCACCGGGCGGCCGCGGCCGACGCCCCGGACGAGACGGTCGCCGCCGCGCTGGAGGACGCGGCTCTCCGGGCCGCACGCCGTGGCGGCATCGCGGCGGCCGTCACGGCCCTCGAACAGGCCGCCGCGCTCAGCGAGGACGCCGACCGCCGAGCCGAACGGCTGCTGCGGGCCGCCGACTTCGCCGTCGAACTCGGCCGGTCCGAGACCGTGACCCGGCTGCTGGACCAGGCGCTCACCGGGCCGCTGTCGCGGCGGCAGCACGCCACCGTCGTCTGGCTGCGCGGCAGCTTCGACGAGGGACTGCACAGCCATTCGTCCGGCGCCCACTCCCTGACGGCACTCGCCGAGGAGATGGCCGCGGAGGACCGTGCGCTGGCGCTGCGCATCCTGTGGAGCGCCGCGCAGCTGTGCTTCTGGTCCGACCCGGGCCCGGTGGGCCGCCGTACGGTCCTGGAGGCGGTGGAGCGGATGGAGCTCGACGAACTCGATCCGTGGCGCCTGGCCATCTGCGCCTACGCCGCACCGGTCGACCGCGGCGCCTTCGTCCTGGACCGGGCCCGGCACGTCGCCCTGAAGGAGGGCGACGACGGCCGCGCCTACCGCATGCTCAGCACCGCCGCGCTCCTCGTCGGCGGCTTCGACCTGGCGCGGGCGTTCTCGGCGGCCGGCGGCGCGCCGCTGCGTGCCCAGGGGCGCCTGGGGCTGCTGGCCCGGACGGTCGGCGCGGACGCCTGGAGCGCTCTCGTGGTCGGCGACCTCGGGGCGGCGATCGCCGCGACCGAGGAGTCACGAAGACTGGCGCGCGAGACCGGCCAGACGATGATGTACGCGTTGATGACCGCCACCGCGGCCAAGCTGGCCGCGTTGCGCGGTGAGGTGGACGCGGCGCTGGAGCTGGCCGGGGAGGCGGAGGAGATCGGGCTGCCGGCCGGGGCACGTCCGGTGCTGGCGACCGCGTCGACGGCCCGCGGGCTGGCCGCGCTGGGCGCGGGCCGGTTCGAGGAGGCCTTCGGCCATTTCCGCCGGCTGCACGATCCGGCGGATCCCGCGTTCCAGGTCGCACTGCGGCTGACGGCCGTGGGCGACCTGGTCGACGCGGCGACGCACTGCGGGCGGGCGGCGGCCGTGCTCCCGGTCGTGGCCGAGCTGGAACAGGTCGCCACGGTGACCTCCGCGCCGGTGCTGCACGCCGAACTGCGTCTGGTCCGGGCGCTGCTGGCCGCCGACGAGGACGCCGACCCGCTCTTCGCGAGCGCGTTGAGCGCCGACCTCGGCGCCTGGCCGCTGATCAGGGCCCGTACCCACCTCGCCTATGGCGAATGGCTCCGGCGCCGGCGCCGCAGCGTCGAGTCCCGCGACCACCTCCGCGCCGCCCGCGACATGTTCGACGCGCTCGGCGCGATCCCCTGGGGGGAGCGGGCCCGCCGGGAACTGCGCGCCGCGGGCGAGACCAGCCGCCGCCGGGCCCCCGACGCCCGGGACCAGCTGACCGCCCACGAACTGCAGATCGTCCGGCTCGCCGCCGACGGGCTGACCAACCGCGAGATAGGCCAGCGGCTCTACCTGTCGCACCGTACCGTCAGCTCGCATCTCCACCGGATCTTCCCCAAGCTGGGCGTGGTCTCGCGCGCCGAGCTGCGGACCGTGGTCAGCGCACTGCACTGACCACCGTCACATGACGCTCGCTTCCGCCCGCGCGGGACTCCTAGCGTTCCCCATGTCAGGACATCGACAAACGGGGGAGCGGGCCCATGACGGGGTACGGCGTCCAGCAGGCATCCGGGCTGCCGATGGTCGGCCGCCACGCCGAACGCGAAGCCGTAGGACGACTGCTCGACGCGGTGCGCGACGGCCTCGGCGCGGTCCTGGTCCTGACCGGCGAACCAGGGATCGGCAAGACCCGGCTGCTGGAGTACGCCGCGTCCCGGGCCCCTGAACTCCGTGTGGTCCGGCTGACCGCGGTCGAGACCGAGACCGGGCTCGGCTTCGGCGCGCTGCACCGGTTGTTACGGCCGTTCCTGAACCGGGCGGACCGGCTGCCCGGGCCGCAGCGGGCCGCCCTGGACGCGGCCCTGGGCCTGGTGTCGGGACCGCCCGCGGACCGCTATCTGGTCGGGCTGGCGACGCTGACACTGCTGTCCGAGGCCGCCGCCGAAGAGCCCCTGCTGTTCCTGCTGGACGATGCGCAGTGGCTGGACCGGGAGTCGGCCGAGGCGCTCGCGTTCACCGCCCGCCGGCTGTACGCCGACTCCCTGGGCCTGCTCTTCGCCGTCCGCGACGGCCTCGCGGACAACGGCCTGTTCGACGCGCTCCCCGTGCACGCCGTGACCGGTCTGCCGGAGCCGGAGGCCAAGGCCCTGCTCTCCTCCGGCACCCGGCGGGTGGACACGGCGGTGGCCGACCGGATCGTCGCGGGCACCGGCGGCAATCCGCTCGCGCTGCTGCAACTGGCCGACGCCCTGGCCGCCGAACAGCTGTCCGGTATCGCCCCGTTGCCCGATCCGCTGCCGGTGAGCCGGCTGATCGAGGGCCACTTCCAGCGCCTGGTCCGAGCCCTGCCGCCCGAGACCGGAACCCTGTTGCTGCTGCTCGCCGCGGCCCCCTCGGACGACACGGGGATGATGTGGCGGGCCGCCGGACGGCTGGGCCTGTCGGCCCGCGCCGTCCAGCCGGCGGTCGCCGCGGGAATCCTCGGCCGGGACATGCCGACGGCCTTCCGGCACCCCCTGATCCGCTCGACGGTCTACGCCGGAGCCGAACCCGGCGAGCGCCGCCGGGTGCACGCGGCACTGGCCGCCGTCTGCCACGCCGTACGGGACGCCGACCGCCGCGCCTGGCACCGGGCCGAGGCCGCCGAGGGCATCGACGACGGCGTCGCCGACGATCTGGAGGCCGCCTCCGAGCGAGCCCGCTCCCGCGGCGGCTACTCCCAGCAGGCCCTGTTCCTGTCGCGCGCCGCCGATCTCACCGGGGACCCGGACAAACGGGCCGAGCGGCTGCTCGACGCGGCGCAGGCCCATCTGATGTCCGGCGACGCGGCGGCGGCACGGACCGCGCTGGACCTGGCCGGCGCCGACATCCGGGGCCCGGTGATGCGCACGCGCGAGTTGCGGATGCGGGCGACGGCACAGATGTTCCGGATCGCCGTCGCGGACGTCCCCGCGATGCTGATGGACGCCGTGACCAGGCTCGGCCCACGGGACCCGCGGCTGACCTGGGAACTGCTCTGCGAGGCGCTGCACGCCGCGCTGGTCGCCCACGACCGCACGCGGGGCACGTCGCTGACCGAGGTCGCGGCGGCCGCCGTCGCCGCACGGCACGCCCCGGACCCCGCCGCGCGCGGCCGTGACCTGCTGATGGAGGGGCTGGCCCGGCGCGTGGCCGAGGGCTACGAGCACGGGGTGCCCGTGCTGCGTACCGCCCTGGACGGGGTGCGGGGCGGCGGCGCGATCGGGGACGCGAGCAGTCCGTTCGCGGTGATGGTGTCCATGGCCTGCGGCGATCTGTGGGACGTCCAGGCCGAGCGGGACATCACCGACCGCCTGGCGGCGGCGGACCGCGAGGGCGGCGCGCTGTACGCGTTGAGCATGACGTTGCTCGTCGCGGCGCGCTGCGATCTCTGGGACGGACGGTTCACGGCGGCGGAGGTCCGCTACGCCGAGTTCGACGACATCGCGGCCGACACCGGCTTCCCCGGCGGCGGCGACATCAACCGGCTCCACCTGCTCGCCCTGACCGGCCGGGAGGCCGAACTGCGGGCGGCGGTGCGGCGGACCGCGGAGATGAGGAGCATCGGCCTCGGCCTGCACCAGCTGCTGGCGCAGCACGCGCTGACCCTGTTCGAGCTGGGCCGGGGCCGCTACCGGCAGGCGCTGGAGCACGCGCGGCCGGTTTTCGAGGAGGACCCCCCGGCCTGCGGCAACCTCGTGCTGCCGCTGCTCATCGAGGCCGCTGTGCGCACCGGCGACCGGGCCCGCGCGGACGGAGCCCTGGCCCGGCTGGAGGAACGCGCCCCGCTCGCCGGAACTCCCTGGGCACTGGGCAGCCTCGCCCTCGGCCGGGCGCTGACGGCCGACGGCGACGATGCCGAGAAGTTCTACCAGGAGTCGGTCGAACTGCTGGGGCAGGGACCGCTGGCCCTGGAACAGGCCCGGTCCCGGCTCCTGTTCGGCGAGTGGCTCCGCCGCTGCAAACGGCGTTCCGACGCCAGGAAGCAGTTGCGCGCCGCGTACGACGGCTTCGACGCCTTCGGCGCGGTGCCGTACGCCGAGCGGGCCCGCATCGAGCTGCTGGCCACCGGCGAGACGGCGCGCAGGCGGACGGAGAAGACCCGGTTCGATCTCACACCGCGGGAACGGCAGGTGGCCGCCATGGCCGCCTCGGGGCTGACCAACGGGGAGATCGCGACACGGTTGTTCGTCACCGCGTCGACCGTCGAGTTCCATATGAACAAGGTGTTCCGCAAGCTCGCCATCACCTCCCGGAACGAGATCCCCCGCGCGATCGGCGAACCGGGGTCCGACCCCGGTGCGAGCCGCGGCCACGGGTGATGGTCTGGGGCCCCGACAGGTGTGGAGGAGACCGGGATGGCCGACGGCGGAGCGCACGGAATGACCGACCACACGGGTGCCCGGCTGCGCCACGGCCGGCACACCGTGAACGGAGTCGATCTCCACTACGCGCTGGCCGGCTCGGGCGAACCGGTCGTGCTCCTGCACGGGGTCCCGAAGACGATGTTCTTCTGGCGCCACGTCATCCCGCTGCTCACGCCCCGTCACACGGTCGTCGCGCTCGACCTCCGCGGCTTCGGAGGCTCCGCGCGTCCGCCGTCCGGCTACGACACCCGAACCCTGGCCGGCGATGTCGCCGCGGTGATGACGGCGCTGGGCTTCGAGCGGTTCCGCGTGGTGGGCGAGGACTGGGGCGCCGCCGTCGCGTACGCCGTCGCGGCCTTCCACCGGCCGCGGGTCGTGCAACTCGTCTACCAGGAGACCAGGTTGCCCGGCCTCGAGGTACCGCACCTGGCTTCCCTGTCGCCCGAGGATCCCCGAACCGGCTGGCACCGCACGCTGTTCGCCCTGCCGCACTACCCGGAGCTGCTCATCGCGGGCCGGGAACGGGCGTTCTGGACGTACTTCATGCGCCGGATCATGGCGATTCCCAGCGCGTACACCGATGCGGACGCCGACGAATACACGCACGGCCTCGAACAACCGGGCGGGAACCACGCCGTCTTCGAGCTCTACCGGGCCACCGAGACCGACGCGGAGCAGAACCGGCCCCAGTTCGCCGACCGGCTGACCTGCCCGGTGCTGGCGGTCGGCGGCCGCGCGTACCTCGGCGCCGAGCCGGGGCACCAGATGGCGCAGGTCGCCAAGGACGTACGCAGCACCGTCATCGAGAACGCCGGACACAACATCCCGCTGGAGGCACCGGAGGAACTCGCCCGCACCTACCTCGACTTCTTCGCCGGTGGTGACCGGCCACCGTCGGGCACTCGATGAGCCGGCCTTGCCCGTGCCGTATCTGTGGCGGCCGGACGGACGAGACCGCCCTGGTTCAGCCCTCGGAGGGCGGTTTTCGGAAGGCTCCGCTGCCGTCCGCGTCCGGGCGTGGGTCCGTCGTGGGTAGCCTGTGCGGACGCGGACGAGAGAAGGCGGACGGTGGAGGACTGCGCGCACGGAGAGACCCGAGGGGCAGCCGGCAGGCGGGCGCGCGGCGAGCTGGAGAGCGATGTCCTTGCCACGCTCTGGGCAGCCGGCGGACCTCTGACCGCACGCCAGGTCCGGGAGGGACTGCCGGGCTACCTGGCCTACACAACGGTGCTGACCACCCTGACCCGGCTGCATGAGAAGGGCATGCTCGTGCGCCACCGGGAGGGGCGTGGATACGCCTACGGCCCCGCCCGCGACGAGGCTTCCCACACCGCCCGACGCATGCACTCCCTGCTCGAAGGCGGCGCCGACCGCGAGGCCGTGCTCGCCCGCTTCGTGTCGGAACTGTCGGCGCAGGACGAGCACCTGCTGCACCAGCTGCTGTCCGCGCACGACGTAACACCCGGCGAGGGTGCGCGCGACCGAAGGAAGTGGTGAGCCGGATGCTGGTCAGCGTCTACATTCCGTTCGTCGTCACGGCCGTGCTCGCCGTGCTCGGACCCCGGCTCGCGCGTCGGCTGCCCCCGCGCCCCGCGGCCTGGGCTCTGGCCTGTGCCGCGCTCGTGACGGCGGCCGGCTGGGCGGGGGCACTCGGATTGCTGGCCTTCACCGGCCTGGCCCAGGTTCCGCAGGTCGCCGCCGAGGGCCGCTGGTCCGTGGCCGCGCTGCGCGCCGCGGATCCCGTGTATCGCGTGGTCGCCTTCGGCAGCGCCCTGGTGCTGGCCGTCGGAATCGTCTCGCTGCTCGTGGCCGGCGTGCGACAGGCCAGGCATCTCGTGTGGGCCCGAAGGGAGTGCGCCCACCTGCCCGGGGAGACGGAGCTCGCGGTGGTGGACGACGATGCGCCGTTGGCCTTTGCACTGCCCGGTGCGCCGGGACGGATCGTGGTCTCCCGGGGGATGCTGCGCTGCCTCGGAAACGACGAACGCGAGGCTCTGCTCGCGCACGAGCGGGCGCATCTGCGTGGTCGACACCACCTCTTCCAGACCGTGTGGCGGCTCACAGCCGCATTGAACCCGCTGCTGCGGCCGTTGGCCGTCGCCGGTGACTTCGTACTGGAGCGCTGGGCCGATGAGGAGGCCGCCGAGCGTGTCGGCGACCGCAGGGTCGTCGCTCATGCCGTCGGGCGCGCGGCCCTGGCCTCTGCCGGGAAGCGGCGTCCCGTCGCCCTGGCTGTGACCGGCGGGGCGGTGCCGCAGCGGGTACGGGCCCTGCTGGCCCCGCCGCCCGCACGTCGGAGCCTGCCCTTGGTGACCGGTGGCCTGCTGCTGGCGGTCTGCTGCACCAGCTTGGCCAACGCCGCATCCGACAGCGACCACATGCTGGACAGCGCGCAGTGGGCACAATGCGCGGCCGGCACCGACGACTCGCCTCTCGAGCAGCCGCGCATCCCCGTCTCCTGCTGCGACGGCCGTGAGCATCAGGAGAGCGGGGAGCACCGACCGTAGTCAGCGCGCCCCGCGCCGACCGCCTCGCCGGCGCCGGCGACGCGGCCGTCCGCGCGCCAGAGCCATGACCCGAGTACCACTCAAAGGCTGACCTTGACGACTGGCAACAACCAATGGGTTCTTCGGCCTGCGGGCCGGGGCAAGACATTCGCACACGCGACGGGAACCGGTGACGCACAGCCGTGGCCGCGCGCGGCCCTGGCGATGGCCGGGGCAGGTGTCTTCATGTTCGGACTGGTCGGCGCCAGCGCGCCCAACCCCAACACGCTGAAGGCGCCGATCACCTGGTTCCACCTGCCTGCGATGTCCGGTGCCGTCTCCGGGGCAGCCATATCCGTCGCCATAGTGCTGTCCTGCGTGGGAACGTTGCGTCTGCTCAACGCCCACGCCCAAGGCTGGAAGCCGGACCCGCGCATTCTGTTCGGTGCCGGCGCGTGCGCTGTGATGGCGCTCGCGAATTTCACCCCGATCGGCTCCTCCGACACGGCCAGTTACGCCGCCTACGGTCGCATCGCCGCCCTCGGCGGTGACCCGTATGTGACGACTCCCGCCCAACTGGGCGGCGTGTACGCCCAGTTGGTGAGCGATACATGGCGGCACAGCCCGTCGGTGTACGGACCCGTCGCCACGTGGTGGCAGGCCGCCGCGGCGTTCGTCGGCGGTGACCGGCCCTGGCTGACGGTATGGGCACTCATGCTTGCCAACGCGGTCGCGTTCCTCGGCACCGGCTACCTGCTGATCCGCACCGCGGCCGACCCGGTCCGGGCGGCACTGCTGTGGAGCGCGAATCCGCTGCTGATCGGCGTGCTGGTCGGGGGCGGACACCTGGACACCCTCGTCGCCGTCCTGGCCGTCGGCGCCGTCCACATGGCGCGCAGAGCACGCGGGTGGCACACGGACCTGATCGTCGGCGGACTGGTCGGCCTCGTCTGCTGCGTCAAGATCAGTGGCGCTCTGGTCGGCGTGGGGCTGGTATGGCCGTTGCTGTGCGGCGGTGCCTGGCAGCGGGCCGTTCGAGTGGCGGGCGCGGGCGTCCTCACCCTCACCGTCCTCTACGCCGCGTACGGCCTGCATGCCCTTGATCCGCTCACCGCGGCCTCGCACATGGTGTCCAAGACCTCGCTGTGGGCCGTGTACGCCCCCTTCGCAACCGCCCTCGCCGGTCCTGCCGAAGCCATGGCGAGCGTCAGCATCCTGTGGCCCCTGCTGACGCTCGGCCTGGCTCTGGTCCTGCACCGGTACCTCCCGCCGGAGGCCCCACCCGTCGTCACCGTTCCGTTCGCGCTCGCCTTCGCCTGGATTCTCGCGGCACCGTGGACGATGCCGTGGTACGCGGCCCTCGCCTGCGCCCTGGCGGCGCTGTTCTGCCAGCTCCGGCTCACTCAGCTTCTCATCGCGGCGACCGCCGTCCTCTCCCTGTTCCACAACAGCGGCGGTCACGGCTGGTGACATTCCACACGCCCGCGGGCGACCACGCAGTCAGGATATGTACAGGTTGGTCGAGCCAACCTCATTGCATGACAACGACAAGCGAGGCGCGCACACGCAGCGGACGGCTCCTGCTGAACAAGGTTCCCGAGGTCACCATCTGGTTCTGGGTGATCAAGATCCTTTGTACGACCGTCGGTGAGAGTTTCGCCGACTGGATCAACATGAAGCTGGGCGTCGGCCTGGTGAACACGGCCTGGATCTTCACCGCGGTGTTCGTGGTGGTTCTGGGCGTCCAGCTGCGGCTGAAGCGGTACGTCCCGTTCCCGTACTGGCTCACCGTGGTCGTTGTCAGCGTCACGGGCACGCTGTACACCGACATCCTGACCGACCAGCTCAACGTGCCCCTGTGGATCAGCACCACGGTGTTCTCGGTCCTGCTCGCCGTGGTCTTCGGCGTGTGGTGGCTGCGCGAGCGCACCCTCTCGATCCACTCGGTCACCACGCTGTCGCGTGAGTCGTTCTACTGGCTCACCGTTCTCGTCACCTTCGCGCTCGGCACCGCGACCGGCGACTGGACCCTGGAGCTCACCGGCTGGAGCCCGGGAGTCTCGGTCCTGCTGCCGCTCGGCCTCATCGCGGCGATCACGCTGCTGCGGAAGTTCGGCGCGAACCCGGTGCTGTCCTTCTGGCTCGCCTACATCCTGACCCGTCCGCTGGGCGCCAACATCGGCGACTGGCTCGCCTCCCCGAAGGTCGCCCAGAACCCGGGCGACCCGACCGGCCTCGCGCTGGGCACCTTCACCACCAGCCTGATCTTCCTCGGCCTGATCCTGGCGACCGTCATCTACCTGACGGTGACGCGCTCCGACGTGACCGAGACCTACGAGGCCACGCACACCCCGGGGACCACCGGCGACCCGCGCAAGGAGCGCATCGCGCTGGCGGGCTTCGGCCTCCTCGCCGTCGCCACCGGGAGCCTGCTGATCTGGGCGCACAGCCAGCCGCACGTCGGCCCGGCGCCGGAGACCGACGCCACCTCCACGGTTCAGCTCGCCCCTGGTGTGGCCGTGAAGAAGTTCCCGTCGGCGAAGGTCGACGCGCTCAAGGCGCTCGCCTCGACCTCGCTCAGGGACGCACGGTCGGGCAACGCGACCGGGGCCCACGCGGCGGCCCAGTCGCTGCGCGACCTCTGGGACGCCGACCAGGCTTCGCTGCAGCCGCTGGACAACACCGGCTGGACGTTCATCGACGCCCAGATGGACAGCGTCCTGAAGACCTTCGGTATCGACCACCCGAACCCGCCGATGTCGGCGGCCCGGCAGGAGGCCGAACTCAACACCCTCCTCACGGACATGCGCTGACGGACCTGATCGGCGGCGGCCTCTCCACTGAGGCCGCCGCCGATCACGCTTTCGGGCCTCCCGTCACAGGGTCCGGTGCGAGACGGTGAGCAGGTAGGTGCCGTAGAACAGGGAGACGCAGGCCAGCGTGGTGAGCAGGACGGCAATGGTGCGCAGGCGGCTCCGCGCCAGATGCAGGGCGAGCGGCAGCAGCAGAGGGAACGCCGGCAGCAGGAACCTCGGCTTGCTGGTGAAGAAGTGCGTGCCGCCGACGGCCATCACGATGAGGACCGCGCAGTACGCGAGCAGGGGCAAGGGCATCCCGTTCAGGACGCAGAAGAGAAACAGCAGCATGGAGCCGAGGACGATCGCGGCGGTCACATAGACGACGAGGGTGTCGTGCCCGACGATCAGGTGTTTGAACGTGTGGGCCGTGTAGCGGCCGAAGTCGAACCGCGAGCCCCAGAGACTCTGCACATGGAAGTAGCCGACGGGGTCGTGTGTCCTGAGCCCGACCCAGCCGATGTAGCCCAGCCAGCCGAGGGGAGCCACGGCGGCGGCCGCCCAGGCGCGCGGAGCGGTGGGCACACCGGCGCGGCGCAGCTGCCAGAGGTGGGCGACGGCGCCGGTGACGACGGCGGCCGCCACGGCGAGTCCGTTGGGACGGCACAGCCCGGCCAGCACGGCCAGCGTCCCCGCGGTCAGCCAGCGGCGGGTCAGCACGGCGTAGAGCGACCAGGCGGCGAAGGCGGTCATGAGCGGTTCGGTGTACGCCATCGTCAGGATGATCGCGTGCGGCAGCAGCGCCCACAGCGCCACGAGGATGATCCCGACACGTCGTCCGTGCAGCACCTCGCCGACCGCGTACACGCCCCAGGCGGCCACCAGGGCGGCACTCCAGGTGATGAACAGCGCCACGTTGATCGGACCGATCGGCAGCACCGTGCCCACCGCGCGGATCAGGCCCGGGAAGAGGGGGAAGAACGCCAGGTCGTTGTAGACGCTGTGGCCCCGCACGGGGTGGACGGTCAGGCCGTAGCCGTACTGGGAGATGTGCCAGTACCAGTGGCCGTCCCATTCCAGGCCGAGCACGGTCCGCGGGTGCCTGCCGAGGTGCAGCGACCACAAGGCCGCCATGATCACACCGGTCAGCCGCACGGAGGCGAACAACGCCAGGGCCGGCAGTGCCTTCCCCAGCTCGGAACGCCACCGCCGCTGCTGAGGCGGCGGATCGAGTCTCGGCACGAACCGTCGCGTGGGCGCGTTGCTCGTCTTCGTGGGGCTGTCCCCCATTTCGACCTCCTTCTCTGCCCTGCAGGAGGCGGTGGCCGGAGGTCAGGTTCCCTTGCTGAGAAATCTCTTACTTCATATGAACCATTGATATTCGGCGCTAATTACGTATGAAGACGTCGGTGCCCCTTGACCCACGTCCGTCCGGACTCACGGACAGGGCGAGGTAGCCGACCAACGTCGCGCACACCAGCGTGGCGAGGATCGCGGTGGTGCCGAAGCCGACGCCGATGCCGAGGGGCCTGTCCATGCCGAGCCAGTCGGCCAGTGAGGCGCCGAGGGGGCGGGTGAGGACGTACGAGGCCCAGAACGCGGCGATGGCGTTGAGCCCGGCGAAGCGGTGCAGCAGCCACGGCACGAGGATCGCCGCGCCGAACAGCAGCGCGGAGTGTACGAACCCGAGGTCGAGGTAGAAGCCGGTGAGGTCGCCGGCGGCGGTGCCCAGGGCGAAGGTGAGCAGCACGGTCAGCCAGTAGAAGATCTCGCGACGGCGCGTGTCGACGGTGTGGATCGACAGCGTTCGCTCGGTCGCGTACCAGGCGGCGAAGCAGACGGCGAGGGCGATCGCGTACCCGGTCGTGGTGACCGGCAACGCCACGTGCAGGCCGATACGGAAGCAGTCCGCGGCGGCGGTGCCGAAGACCGCGATCATCGCGACGGTGAACCAGTACGGCGCGGGGTGGTAACGCGCGGCGCGGAACTGCCACCGGAAGGCGACCACCAGGGCGGCGGCGCTCGTCCCGGCGGACAGCCACAGGCTCCACTGGCCGAGGAAGTCGGAGGTGGCCTCACCCATGCCGGTGGTGAGGACCTTCACGATCCAGAAGAGCGCGGTGGCCTCGGCGACTTTCGTCGGTGCATTCACCGGTGTTCCCTTTTCCATTTCCGGTCCTCTGTTTCTCTGTGATTTCTCTGTGCCGTTTTCGGGGCTGTCCTTTCCAGCGAGGTTAGGAATGCGGGCGGGAGCGGCGCGTCAGCCGATGGTCGTTACTTTGCGCAGGTGTACGACCTTCGGTTGATGTCCCGTCGGCCGGTGTCCCGTAGCCTCGGGAGCGTGATTTCGATCGGCCCGGAATTCCTGGAGCGTGTGCGCCGGCCGGCCCTCGCGCCCCTGCTGGTGTTCGGGCCGCCCCTCGTCTGCGCCGCCCTCGCGGTCCACGAACTCCTCTACAACCGGGCCAGTGCGGCGGACTGGACCCTGGCGGTGGCGGTGATCGCGCCGCTGGCGCTGCGCCGCCGGGCTCCGGCCGCCGTGTTCTGGTGCTGCTGGGCGGTGGCCGTGCTGACCTGGGCCCTGGGTACCGTCTCGCTCGCCGAACTGGCGGTCCTCGTCGCCCTCTACACCGTCGCCGCCGAGCGCGGCCTGCGGTACTCGCTCAGCGCGGCGGCCGCCGTCGCGGCCGGTGCCGGTGTGGTGGCGGTGCGGTTCGGCCCGCCGGGCAGCGTCAATGACGTCGTCGTCGTGCTCACCGGCCTCGCCGCGGCGGCCTTCTTCCTGGGCACGACCGTACGGGCGCAGCGCCGTTACCTGGCCTCCGTCGAGGACCGCGCCGAGCGGCTGGAGCAGGAGCGGGCCCAGCAGGCCCGGCTGGCGGCGGCGGCCGAACGCACCCGCATCGCACGGGAGACGCACGACATCGTCGCCCACGGACTGGTGGTCGTCGTCGCCCTCGCCGAGGCCGCCGCGGCCACGGCGGCGGCCGATCCGGACGGCGCCCGCGACAAGATGCTGCACGCCGCCTCGACCGGCCGGCAGTCCCTGACCGGTATGCGCCGCCTGCTCGGCGTGCTGCGGGCGGACGACGGACCGGACCGGGCACCCCAGCCGGACCTGGGTTCGCTCGAGACCCTGGTGGACGAGA
Source organism: Streptomyces sp. NPDC048277 (assembly GCF_040652235.1). Lineage (NCBI taxonomy): Bacteria > Bacillati > Actinomycetota > Actinomycetes > Kitasatosporales > Streptomycetaceae > Streptomyces > Streptomyces sp. NPDC048277. The sequence continues at coordinate 24,098 of NZ_JBEZLQ010000009.1, read as the reverse complement.
CCCGCCGCACCGGCCTGGACGTCCGGCTGACGGAGACCGGCACCGAGCGGCAGCTGGACGCCGAAGTGCAGACCACGCTCTACCGGATCGTGCAGGAGTCCCTCACGAACGTCGTCAAGCACGCGACGGAGGCGCGGACGGTCGACATCGTGCTGCACCGGGAATCCTCCGGGGTCGCCTTCACCGTCACCGACGACGGCCGACCGGCCCCCGGCACCAGCCCGCGCACCGGCAACGGCCTGACCGGCATGCGGGAGCGGGTCGCCCTGTTCGACGGCGACCTGACCGCGGGACCCACCGCCACGGGCTGGACGGTCTCCGGCGAGCTGAAGCTGGGCGAGCCGCGATGACCGTCAAGGTCCTCCTCGCCGACGACCAGGCGCTGGTCCGCATGGCGTTCCGCAGCCTGCTCGGCACCATGCCGGACATCACGGTCGTCGCGGAGGCCGCCGACGGCCGGCAGGCCGTCGACCTCGCCCGGCGGACGGCACCGGACGTGATCCTGATGGACGTCCGCATGCCCGTCATGGACGGCATCGAGGCGACCCGCCGCATCACGGCCGCCTCGCCCTGCCGTGTCCTCATCCTGACCACCTTCGACCTGGACGAATACGCCTTCGAAGGGCTGCGGGCGGGAACCTGCGGGTTCCTGCTCAAGGATGTCGTCCCGGCTGTGCTGCACGAGGCGATCCGGGCCGTCGCCGCCGGAGACGCGGTGCTCACCCCGCGCATCACCCGCGACCTCGTCGACCGCTTCGCCAAGGCCGCGCCCTGGCCGCGCGACGAGGCGGCCGGCGCCCTGTTCGCCCAGCTCACGGCCCGGGAACGGGACGTCTTCCACCTCATCGCCACCGGCCTGACGAACGCCGAGCTCGCCCGGCGCCTCCACCTCACCGAGGCCACCGTCAAGACCCACATCACCCGCATCCTGGCCAAGCTGCGGCTCCGCGACCGGGTCCAGGTCGTGATCTTCGCCTACGAACACCAGCTGCGCCCACGCGGAACCTGACAGCTCTCGCCCACGAGGCGGCGGGTCACCCGGGGGCGGGAGCAGCGGCGACTTCCAGCGGGGACGAGGCATAACCGGGCTGACACCGCACAGCGCGGCGAAGGACGCCCGCTGTTCCAGCGAACTGGGCCACCGCCTCGTGCGGACAAGAGCCCGCCCGCCCCGCACCCGTGGTTGGGGTGGGGCGCGGCGCGGGCTTTCAGGATTTGTGCCGGATGCGGGTCGAGCCCGTCGATCTTCTGCCCTGCACCCGGCCGGGATCCGGTGGTGTGACCCGTCCAGCGCAATGTGTTACTGTCACCCGTTCGCGTGGTCGTCGCGGTGGGCGGTTCTGCCTGTTCGGTTCGGCTTGTGCGTGGGCTGTTCAAACCTGCCGGGCCTTCCTCGGTACGTTCCCTGGCGGAAGGCTGTTCATGAAGCATCCCAATGACTCCGGCATCGCTCACAGCAGTCCCGCCCAGCCCGGGGCAACGACCCCGGCGCTGCCCCCGGCCGTCTCCTTCGCCGGTCTGGAACTGCCGACGGAGGTGCTGCGGACACTGAGCGAACTCGGGGTGCGCGAACCCTTTCCGATCCAGGCCGCCACACTGCCCGATGCCCTGAAGGGGCGCGACATCCTGGGACGCGGGCGCACCGGGTCGGGCAAGACACTCGCCTTCGGCCTGCCGCTGCTGACACGTACAGCCGGGCGGCGCGGCGAGCCGAAGCAGCCCCTCGCGCTGATCCTTGTGCCCACCCGGGAGCTGGCCGAACAGGTCACCCAGGCGCTGGCGCCGTACGCCGAGGCACTGCGGCTGCGGATGGCCACGGTCGTCGGCGGCATGTCGATCGGCCGGCAGGTCGCCGCGCTGCGCCAGGGAGCCGAGGTGGTCGTCGCCACCCCCGGACGCCTTCACGACCTGATCGAGCGCAACGCCTGCAGCCTGGGACGGGTGAGGATCACCGTGCTGGACGAGGCCGACCAGATGTGCGACTTGGGATTCCTGCCGCAGGTCGCCGACGTGCTCGACCAGGTGCACCCCGACGGCCAGCGGATGCTCTTCTCGGCGACCCTCGATCGCGACGTCGATCAGCTGGTCCGCCGCTACCTCCACGACCCCGTCGTCCACTCGGTCGACCCGGCCGCGGGCACGGTCACGACGATGGAGCACCACGTTCTGGTCGTCCACGGCCCTGACCGCTACGCCGTCACCACGGAGATCGCCGCCCGCGACGGCCGCGTCCTGCTGTTTCTCGACACCAAGCACGCCGTCGACCAGCTCACCCGGCATCTGCGGGCCAGCGGGGTGAATGCCGGGGCCCTGCACAGCGGCAAGTCCCAGCCACAGCGCACACGGACGTTGGCGCAGTTCAAGAACGGCCAGATCACCGTTCTGGTGGCGACCAATGTCGCGGCCCGTGGTCTGCACGTCGACGACCTCGATCTCGTGGTCAACGTCGACCCGCCCACCGACGCCAAGGACTATGTGCACCGGGCGGGCCGCACCGCCCGCGCCGGTGAGTCCGGCAGCGTGGTCACGTTGGTGCTGGCGGGCCAGCGCCGCGAGACGAGCCGCATGATGGCCGGGGCCGGCATCGAGCCGACCGTCACCAAGGTGCGCTCGGGCGAGGCGGAGCTGAGCCGGATCACCGGCGCCAAGGCTCCCTCCGGGATCCCGCTCGACGGCGGGCCCGCCGTCCCCCGGCCCAAGAACACCAACGCTCCGTTCCGCGGCCTCGGCACCAGCAAGGGCACCTCCCGCGGCGCCGGCGGCAAGTCCCGAAAGGCCGGCGAGGCCCGCAAGCTCGCCGAGGCCCGCAAGGCCGCCCTCGTGCGTCGCAACGGCTGAGAGCCGACTTCCTGGCAGCCTGGCCACGGGATCGACAACCCTCGGCCCGGCCCGAAGCCGTCCCGTGCGCCTCACCTACGAAGTCAACGCCTTTGGCCGCGAGAGGGATACCCGCCGAAACGGAGCAGGATGACGTTGCCGGCGCCTCGCACTGCGCCCAGCATGACAAGCTGTGCTTGCCCACCCCCGAACCCAGGAGGTCACCGTGACTGCAGAGCCCGTATCCACGGAAGGTTCGGAACCGACTGTCCCAGAGACGTCCCCTCTGGAGCCGGACAGCGACGGCAACTACGACCTCAAGCGCAAGTTCCGCGAAGCCCTGGCGCGCAAGCGCGGTGCGCAGGCGGACGCCGCTGACAATGCCGCCAAGTCCGATGCGTCGAAGGTGCGTTCGGCGCACGGCCCGGCTGCGAGCCAGCGGTCGTTCAGGCGCAAGAGCGGCGGCTGAGCCGATGAGCCCCGCGATCTGACCGCTTCACCGGCACTCGCGCCATCCACTCGCGCGTCCCGTGCAGTGGCCCGCGACGTGCGCATGCCCGTGCGCGCGTCGCGGGCGGGGCCGCGGCCGGAACCGGGGGCCGTGCTGCCGGGCCGGGGCTCAGGCGTCGATGATGACGGGGATGATGAGGGGCTTGCGGCGATGGGTGCGGAACGCCCAGTTCGCCACGGCGCGGGCGACGAGTTGTTCGAGTTGGTGCGCGTCCCCGACGCCTTCCTCGGCCGCGGCGGCCAGGGTCTTCTCGATGACGGGAATGACCGGCTCGAAGGTGGCGTCGTCGTGGACGAAGCCGCGGGCCAGGAAATCGGGGGCCTCGGCGAGCGCGCCCGTGTCTGCGTCGACGATCGCCACCACCGTGACCACGCCTTCGGCGGCGAGGGCGAGGCGGTCCTTGAGGGACGCCTCGGTGGCGCCGCCGACTTCCATGCCGTCCACGTAGACGTTGCCGGCGGGGACCTTGCCGGTGATGGATGCGCGCCCGTCCACCAGGTCCACGACGACGCCGTCCTCGGCGATGACGACCCGCTCGGGGTCGACGCCGGTACGGATGGCGAGGTCGGCGTTGGCCCGCAGGTGGCGCCATTCGCCGTGCACGGGCATGACGTTGCGGGGCTTGACGATGTTGTAGCAGTAGACGAGTTCGCCGGCGCTGGCGTGCCCGGAGACGTGCACCTTCGCGTTGCCCTTGTGGACCACGTGGGCACCCCACCGGGTGAGCCCGTTGATCACCCGGTAGATGGCGTTCTCGTTGCCCGGGATGAGGGAGCTGGCGAGCAGGACGGTGTCGCCCTTGCCGATGCGGATCACGTGGTCGCGGTTGGCCATCCGTGACAGCGCGGCCATGGGTTCGCCCTGGGAGCCGGTGCACACCAGAGTGATCTTGTGGTCCGGAAGCTTCTCCAGCTCCTTCGTGCTCACGACCAGACCGGAGGGGACCTTCAGATAGCCCAGGTCACGGGCGATGCCCATGTTGCGGACCATCGACCGGCCGACGAAGGCGACCTTGCGGCCGTGCTGGTGGGCGGCGTCCAGGACCTGCTGGATGCGGTGCACGTGGCTGGCGAAGCTGGAGACGATGACCCGGCGCGGCGCGGTGCGCATCACCTGCTCGATCGCCGGGTTGAGCTCACGCTCGGAGGTGGTGAAGCCGGGCACTTCGGCGTTGGTGGAATCGGTGAGGAACAGGTCCACGCCCTCCTCGCCGAGGCGGGCGAAGGCGCGCAGATCGGTGATGCGGTCGTCGAGAGGGAACTGGTCCATCTTGAAGTCGCCGGTGTGCAGCACCATCCCGGCCCGGGTGCGGATCGCGACCGCGAGGCTGTCGGGGATGGAGTGGTTGACCGCCACGAACTCGCAGTCGAAGGGCCCGAAGCCACGCCGGTCGCCCTCCCGCACCCGAACCGTGCGCGGCCGGATTCCGTGTTCCTTGAGCTTGGCCTCCAGGAACGCCAGCGTCAGCTTGGAGCCGACGACGGGAATGTCGGACCGCTCGCGCAGCAGGTACGGCACGCCGCCGATGTGGTCCTCGTGGCCGTGGGTGAGGACCATGGCCACGATGTCGTCCAGCCGGTCCCGGATCGAGGTGAAGTCCGGCAGGATCACGTCCACGCCGGGCTGGGTCTCCTCGGGGAACAGCACGCCGCAGTCGACGATGAGCAGCTTGCCCGCGTGCTCGAAGACGGTCATGTTGCGGCCGATCTCCCCCAGGCCGCCCAGGGCGATGACCCGCAGCCCTCCTTCGGGAAGGGGCGGGGCGGCTTTCAGGTCGGGGTGCGGATGACTCATACCCTGACGGTACCCGGAGAGCGGGACAGGATGATCCATTGCCTGTGTGATCCAACGAGCGCTCGGCATGACCCGCCGCCGAAGACGTACCGGCGCTCAGGTCGCCATCCGTCTCATCTGCCCGCTGCCCGCTGCGCGGCCCGTTGTGGTCGGCCGAAGGCGAGGCCGGAATCCCGGGCCCACGAGGCCAACCCGAAATCATCCCGTACCGGCTCGGCTTTGCCACGCCAGGCCCAGGGAGAGCAGCCGTCGCCCCCCCGTTCTCCGGCAGTGACGTGACCGGTCGGGGCCTGGGCGAGCGGTTTTCGGGAGCGGTGCAGGTACGCCTGCGCGAGCAGCCGACCCGCCGCACGAAGGCATTCCCCGGTGCGAAATACTCTCCCGATGGGTTCACGTACTTCCCCGGTCAGCCAGCCGATCACGATACGGAGGGCCGTCGCGCGGGATGCCAAACGGCTCACGCGGCTCGTGCGTGGCTCAGGCGCCTACGAGGGTAAGTACGCAGCCGCAGTCGCGGGCTACCAGGTCGGTCCTGACTACATCGAGGCCCACCGCGCCTTTGTGGCCGTCGGCGCCGACGAGCACGGAGGCCGGGTCCTCGGGTTCTACTCGCTCGTCCTCGCTCCACCGGAGCTCGACCTGCTGTTCGTCGCCGACGAAGCGCAAGGACGGGGTATCGGACGGCTGCTCGTCGCGCACATGCAGTCCGAGGCGCGTGCCGCAGGGCTCGACCGGGTCAAGGTCGTGTCCCACGTTCCTGCCGAGGACTTCTACCACCGCGTCGGTGCCGTGCGGACGGGGACCGCGTTCGCGAACCCGCCCGTCGTGCCGTGGGACCGTCCCGAATTCGAGTTTCGCATTCCGTCGGAATGACGCGGTGTCCGCGCGACTGGCCGGTGGGTGAACCTGTGTCTTCAGCGGATACCCCGAAGCTGTCGGAGTGCTGACAGCGTGCCGGGGTGGTTTGTTTGCGGCGATTGGGCTCGGGCCCAGTTGGCCGCGGTGGTCCATGAGGTGCTGGAAGAGGACGCGCGGGCCTCTACGGGCATGGATGGGCTCCAGCCCGATGTCCGCTGAGCGGTGGGGGCGCAGCGGTCGTGAGTCCGCGGGAGTGTGCGCCACGCAGGTGCCCGGCCGAGCTCCGGGGCAGCTGGTACGACGGGCCACGCGGCTGCCTGTCAGAGCCGGTCATGAGAGGCCTGCTGTCACCGAGCCACAGGGCGTGTCCCAATAGGGGGCCTTGCCGCCAACCAGGCGCCATCACGGTTCAGACCGTCCGACCGGGCCGGTGCCGGCCACCCGGCACGTCACTATCCGGGAGGCGGATCACCATGGCACCCGGACAGCGCGGCACCCACTCCACCAGCACAGGCCTGCCCACTGGGTCAGATCCTGGGTACGAAGTCCTTTCCGGCCACGGCGGCCGGATATGGGCGGCTGCTTGCCTGGGCCCGCAAGTTGGGGACGGTGCGCCGGGCCGGTGTGGAGGGCACCGGCAGCTTCGGTGCGGGTCTGTCCCGCTACCTGCCGGCGCAGCGCGTTCAGGTGTTCGAATTGAACCGGCCCGGCCGGTCGGCCCTTCGCCTGCTCGGGAAGTCGGATCCGCTCGATGCGCAGGCTGCTGCGCGGGCTGTGCTGAGCGGTCGCGCCCGGGCGCGGGCCAAATCCGGCGACGGTCCGGTGCAGAGCGCCTGGATGTTCAAAATCGCCCAGGACTCCGCGGTCAAGGCCCGTACCCAGGCGATCAACCAGCTCAAGGCCGTCCTGGTCGTAGCCGACCCGGCTCTGCGGGAGCGGCTGTCCGGCCTGGGCAACCGCGAACTGTCACGCTCCTGATCAGCATGGGAGACAACCCTGAGCGGCTGGGTACTGAGGCGTCCTTCGCCGCCTTGTGCGGGGTCAGTCCCGTCGAGTACTCCTCGGGCCGGCAGAGCTCGCGTCGCCTCAACCGTGGCGGCGACCGGCAGGCGAATGCCGCTCTGCACCGCATCGTGTTCACCCGGCTGCGCCACGACCCGCGTACCCAGGCGTACTACGAGCGCCGTACCCAGGAGGGCAGGACCCGTCGTGAGATCATCCGTTGCCTCAAGCGATATGCCGCCCGCGAGGTCTTCAACCTGGTCAGGACAGTATCCAGCCTCCCGTTATAGGGGCGTCCACGACATCGTGATCACCGATGGCTACCGGGCGTCACCACGGTCAACGGCTAGCGGACGTCGACGTAGTCGGTGACCCTGGCGCTTCTGAGGTAGTGGTCCCCGGTCTCGCGGCTGACGGCGAGGGCCCAGGTGCCGTCCTGCTTGGCTTCCACCATGCCGATGAGGTGGCCGTGCTTGTCGCTGTCCAGTTCGCAGACGTAGTGGTAGGTGCTGGAACCACGGGGCTTGAAGTAGAGGGTGGGGGAGCCGCCGAAGAGCGGCTTCCACGTGGTGCCCTTCTTGTACTGGAGGGTGCCGCCGAAGCTGATCGACTGTCCCTTGCGAACCGGGTCGTGGGAGGCGTGGAAGCCGGTGATGCGGGTGGCGTAGCGGTAGAGGTGGACGGGCCTGGTGGTGCTGGTGCCGAGGTCGGGGTTGCCGTCGAAGCGGGCTCGCCAGTAGGCGTCGGTGTCCGGCGCGGTGAGGGTGCGGGCGAACCACTCCTGGAACAGGGGTTTGTTGTAGCGGACCGGGAGCGGAACGGTGGCGGCGTTCTTCCAGCCGGTCTTGCCGTCCTTGGAGTACTGCAGGGTGACGGTGGGCTTGGCGGGCCAGTGGGCGCGTGTGTCTTCGTAGTAGACGTAGCCGTAGGTCGGCATGGACCCATCGTCCTTGAGGGACGCGGTCAGGTCGATGTGGGTGGTGTACGCGACGTGCAGGCTGAAGGGTTGGGTGGCGATCTGCTGGAACGGCATGCCGTTGGTGCCTGCGATGAGTTCGGCGCTCGGAGCCGGGTTGTCCGAAGAGACGTGCAGGGTGTAGTCGCCATGGCTGTCGGTGGTGGTCTGGCCTGCCACGATCGAGGAGTCCTGGAGGGTGATCGAGGTGTTCGGCAGCGGCTGCCAGCCGGAAAGCGTCTGGATCTCTGCGTGGCCGGTGATCGTTCCGGTGGCGCCCTGCTTCAGGTTCAGGGCATGCCTGCTGGCCGAGAAGCGGACCGGCGCCTGTGTGGTGTGCAGGTCCAGGGGATACATCGGCAGGTCGATCGCCCCCGGGTAACTCCTGGAGACCTCGGCCGCAGCGGACAGCTGGAAGAACGGGCCGGTGGGGACGAAATCGGCGGTGAAACGGCCGTCGACGCCGGTGGTCGCTTTCAGCCTGCTGCGCCCGGCGCTGACGTCGACGGTGATGCCGTCGGCGGGAACCGGGGCGTCGGGGTCGCGGGGATCCCGGGCGACGGCGGTACCGCTGACGGAGACCTCCTGGTGGAGGTAGTCGGGCACACCCGGGGTGGCGGTCAGACCGGAGATCATGACGATGGTCCGGTACTGCAGGGGGTCGGGGGAGAGGGCGCCGGTGACGGTGGCGCCGGAGGCGTCCTGCAGATCGACGGTCACCCGGTAGTCACCGAGGTCCGCCAGGTGCACCGGCGCCCGCCAGGTGCCGGACGTCGCGTCCTGTCCGGAGTACTGGGTGAAGTCCTCGGTCGATCCGGCCTCCGGGGCTCCCTCTGGTGCGTCCAGCGGATAGAAGTGGGCCGTGACGCGGGTGATCGGGCTGTCGGAATGCGCTGTCACGAAGACCAGACCCGGCTCGTCCCAGCCGTTGGCGTCGACCAGGACGGGGCCGCCGGTGGTGCCGTCCGCCCAGGCCGGGGTGAGGCCCGTGAACAGGCCGGCGGTCAGTACGGTTGCCGTGGCCGCCGCCAAGAAGGTGCTGCGTCTCATGATGGTCCCCCCAGAGAATTGGTCGACTCTGCAAGCGAGAGCGCAAGGATCCGACTGCGGCCCCTCGGCACTCTTGGATCGGTCAAGTGATCGAGAACTGTAGTGGTGTGCTCTGACGGTTCGGTACATAGGTCTGCTGCATGATCGCCCCGCGGACTCGACAGGCGCTCGACCGAAGTGACTCGGTCGAGCGCCTGAACGTCCCTCAGCGGTCAGTCGAGTTGGCTGATGGCGGGGTTGTCACCGGTAGCGGCTGCGTCGGCTGGAGGCAGGGCGGTGTTGTAGACGTGGATGTCGCTGATGCCTGCGTTGGCGTACTCGCCGTAGGCGCCGGAGGAGAGTTTGCGGCCGATCTGGAGGGAGCCGGTCGCGTTCCAGGGAGTGTAGGTCCAGTCCTTGGCGGCGGTGAGCTTGCCGTCGACGTAGAGCCGGATTTCCTGGTTGGTGGCGTCGAAGACGCCTACCAGGTGTGTCCATTTGCCTATGACGGGCTTGCTCCCGTAGGTGGCCTGCCAGACGGCACCGCTCGCATCGGTGCTGTGTCTGCCGAAGGCCCACGCCTGGGCGCCCGAGGAGTAGTACAGCTGAAAGCCGTTGTTGACGGCCCCGTCCTGCGAGACGAATGTCGAGTTGGCGGACGACGAATTGAGCTTGATCCAGGCGGAGACGGTGAAGCCTTGCGAGGTGTCGACGGCCGCCCCGGAGGTATTGGCATGGCCGGTGGTGCCGTTGAGGTTGATGTACTTGCTTCGAGTCGAGTCGCTGCTCCAGGTATAGGCGCCGCTGAGTGACGCGGGGAGGCCGGCGCTGCAGCCGGAGTCTGTGGCGGTGGCGCAGTCGGCGGTGGTGTTGCCGGTGCCGTCGTCAAGGTTCCACCAGTGAGTCGCGGCGTTGGCGGCGGTGCCCAGGGAGACAGGGGCGGCGAAGTTGGCGGTGGTACTGGTCGACGCGGTACCTGGGTACTCGATCAGTTCGCCGTGGGTGTCGGTTACGTAGAGATCGGGGTTGCCGTCCGGGCCGCCGGAGAGGCTGTTCACGTCGCCGGACGATGCGATCTGGGGGTAGGTCGTCGGAGGCAGGGTGAGAGGCAGGGCGGTGTGGGTGGTGGCGTGCAGGAGCGGGGGCAGGCCGTCGGAGCCGAGGGCGAGCGAGTAGGTGTACAGGGCGCCGGTGGTGTTGTCGCGGGCCCACAGGGTGGGGGTTCCGCCGACGGTCCCGGGTGCGATGAGGGTGAGGCCCGTCCAGTCGCCGTCACCGAGCAGGACCGGGTCGGCGAGGTGCTTGCCGTTGTCGGTCTGATAGATCCACAGTTTGCCGTTCTCCACAGTAATGACGGCAGGATGGCCGTATCCGTTTCCGTAGACGTTGCCGGGTACGACGAGCTGGCTGATGTTCCACGCCGCATCCCGGTCATACCCGGCGCCCGCGCACCGGTCGTCAGGAACAGTTGGCTGGCAGGGGTCTTTGATCACGATGTCATCGGACTTCTTGCGGATGTAGCCAGGGAAGCTGGACCAATTGACGAGCGGGACGGCGCTGTCGTCGGCGGGATCAAGGTCGTTCGGGACGACGTACAACTGTGAGGTTTTGCGGTTGTAGGCGAACAGATCGTCGACGTCCGCGCCGTGCAGATTGCCACGGTGTGCAATCAGGTAGTTGTTCCAGCCGGTTCCGTCGGGCGAGTCGGCTGGGGTCGAGACGAGGACCGGGCCGTTGATCGCGGGAGGCGTGGTGGTGGGGCCGGTCTGGGCGGGGGCAGGGCTCTTGGCGGGGTCGGCGTCGCCGGGGATCAGTTCGAGGTCGCCGGTCTTGGTGGTGGCGAGCAGGTCGGGGATGCCGTCGCCACTGATGTCCCCCGGGGTGATCTTCGTGTCGGGGTTCCACGGGACGGTGAAGGTGTAGCTGGCCGGGGCCTGTGAGATGTTGCCGGCCGCGTCTACGGCTGCGACGTACAGGGTGTGCACGCCCCAGGTGGGCAGGGTCACGGAGATGTTGCCGGTCGCGGTGCCCTGAGTGTCGGTGCTGGTGATGGACACCAGCGTGCCGGTGGTGGCGGTGGGCTGGCTGTCAAGGAGCCACCGGAAGTGGTCGACGCCGCTGGACAGGCATGCGTTGGGCGTGCAGCTGCTGTCGGAGGGGGCGCCGTCCGCCGCGGTGACTGTGAAGCTGGTCTTGCTGCCTGTGTAGATACCGCTGGCCGTGGAGCCTGTACCGACGGGTGGGACATCGGAATTGTCGGCGATATCAGGAGTGCCAGGTGGGGTGAAGTCGGTCTTGAACCAGCAGTGGTCGCTGATGCCGGAGGACAGGGACAGCTTTGCGTTGTCGTCCTGGGCATAAGCGTCCCAGCCGTACTCGTGGCCGTCTTTGAGGGTGAACCCGATGGGCGAATTCACGTCTCTGACGGTGTCCGCTGCGACGTAGCCGGTGGTGGGGCTTCCCTTGTCCTGGGCGTTGCCGCTGGAATCGAGGACAGTGCGGTCCCAGACGTGAAAGATCGCCCTGACATTCTCGCCGGATACGTTCGACTTGACCTTGGCGTGCAGTTGGACATTGCTTCCGGCGCCGGAGTAGGTGGTCGCGCCGATCCAGCCGTCGCCGCTGGTGACACAGGAGCCGGTGGCTCCGGTCGCGGGCGGAGCGGTAAGGAGACTTGTCGGGATGTCCGGTGGTATGTCGAATCTCACCGTCATGGTGAGGGAGCTGGACATCCGCAGGTAGTCGTTGTTGCCGGAGGAGATACTCTCGTTGCCGAACAGCCCAACCGTCCAGTAGTCGCCGCTGGAGCTGTGATACGTGGCTATCCGCTGAGCTTGGTCGATGACCTTGAAGGTCGCGGGGTGGTTGCTGCAGCTGCTACCGGAGTTGGCCGCACTGGGAATCGTTGTTGTGACGGGGTCGTAGCTGCCGTCGACGGTGGCGGGCTTGTTGTTCCAGTCGGTGCCGGAGTCGATCGAACCTGTGGTGTGGAGGGTGATCGGCTGGTTCTGTGAACAGTCATAGCTTGCCGCGTAGGTGGAGCTCACCGTGATCAGAGCGTCATAGACCTGCATGGAGGGGTCGAGCCCGCTGGTGGGGATGGCGTAGTAGGAGCGTTCCAGGCCGGTGCCGCATACGCCCCCCCAGCGCTGGTAGCCCACGCCCTCACCGAGGGTCTGGAGTTTGTCGTACTGCGGGCTGTCGGAGCAGGTGGAGCTGGAGTACACCTCGTCGTAGTGGCCAGCGTCCTTGGTAACCGGATTGCTGAAGGGGTCGATGTACACCGGGTAGGTGGTGTCCGGGGCATTGAGCACGGTTGTGTCCGGTGCCAGTGTGATGCCGCTGGATGTGGTGCTCATCGGCACCGTGTTCACGTTGGCTCCCTCACCGGGGCCGTCGGCGGAGGATGCCACAGGGGCGTTGCCGACTGTGGTGGTGTCCGTGGCGGGCGCGGTTGTCGCCGGTGCGTCGGGAGCGGTGCTGGAGTCCCACATCAGTGGGCGAGGGCTGGTGTAGGCGACGGTGCCGTCGGCGGCGGTGGCGATCATGCCGCCTGAATCCGTCGCGGAAAGAGTCAGGCCCTGGGTGGAGGCGGCCTCGGTGAGTTTCTTGATGTGAGAGTCGGCTGCGGCTGCTGCGTCGTGGACGATCAGCACGTCGCTGAAGCCACCCTGGTCGGTGACCGATACGGACAGGTCCACGCCGGGCAGAACCGACTTGTAGACGGCGGTGTCGTCGCTGACGGTGGGGGTGGGCAGGGTGAAGGGCATGGTCAGGGCCATGCTGTGTCCGTCCTCGTTGGTCATGGTGACCAGAGGGCCGCTGCCGCCGCCCGACAGTGTGACGTCGTTCGGCGTGGCCTTGGGTGAGAGCGTTCCGTCGGCATTCGTGGCGAGGGTGGCGTCGACGGGTGTCCAGACGCCGTCCTTGAGCACCCGTACCGGCATGACGTTGGTGGTGGAGGTGAACATGCCGTCGGGGTTGGCGGTGACGGTGGAGGTCTCCGTCGTGAGGGACTCGACGGGCACATCCTGACCGTCGGCGACGGCCTCGGCCTGGGCGGCCAGCATTGGATCACTCGGGGATGACTCGTCGGCGGTTGCAGGCGCGACGGGAACGGTGAGCAACAGCCCTGCCAGCGCGGGGATCAGCGCCAGACGGCGCGTCAGTTCCCGTCTCCTGCGCTGCTTTCGGGTATATCCGGACAACACTTAGCAACTCCCCCTCTTTTTGCAAATGCTTTGCTTTCGTGATCTTCGCCACATTGATGGATGTCTAGCCATGGCGAGCGGTGTGCGTGGTGTCCGGTTTGCCACCAGGTGTTGATATTCGCGACTTCACGGAAAGCGCACATCGGGCACCCAGTTGGCATACGTACTGGTCACATCGCCGGCACAGGGTATTGAGTTGACCGGCCCCCATCAATAGCCTCCCGACGATCACGCAGCCCGCGTGATTGGGGGGCGACGGTCTGTCAGGACCGCTGGTCGTTGGGGGATTTCAGTGAGCGGCAAGCGGCGTTGGTATGCGAGCGTCCAGTACCGGATCTGGGGCAGAGCGCTGACTCTGGCGACGACAGCCGTCGCGTTGCTGACGCTCCTCGTGCCCGCTGCGGTGGCCGCTGGAGTGGTCGTAGGGCCGTACCGCTTCAAGGGCACGGTGTGGAACCCGAAAACCCTGCCGAAAACCCCGGCGGTGGGCAGCCACGCCCTGCGCCGGCCCACTGCCGTCCACCCCAAGGGCTACAAGGCGGCGAGCCGCTATCAGGCCGTCAAACCGGCGTGGCCGAAGGCCGGTACGAAAACGGTCTCCCTGACGCACACCACCGCAGCCGGCAACACCGCCTCCAGCACCGCGGCGACGCCGGGCTCGTCGTCCAGCCCCGCCAGTGCTTCCCGTGCACCCGCCAAAGCTGCATCCGCTCCTTCCCTGAGCACTCGCGTCCTTCCGGTGACGAAGCCCGTCAAGGCCGGCGGCTTGCCGGTGTGGGTGGCACCGGAGCCTGCCGCCGGATACAAGCCAGGCTCCGCCAATCCGTCTGGCCCGGCGGCGGTCAAGGTGAAGGTCGCGTCGCACACCCAGACTCTGCGGGCAGGCGCCGACGGCATGCTGCTCGCTTTCACCCGCGCCGATGCGAAGTCCGGCAGCGGCCGGGTCCGCGTGGTCATCGACTATTCGTCGCTTGCCAAGGCGTACGGCGGTGGCTTCGGGTCACGGCTGCGGCTGTTCCAGGTGCCGGCCTGTGCGATGACCACGCCTCAGCTGAAGCAGTGCGGGACACGGACCCCCATCACCTTCACCAACAGAGCGGCAGCGGACCAGCTCACCGCCACCCTCACGCTCGGCTCCTCCACCGCTGCGGCAGCACGTGCCGCGAGCGGCGCGGCCCAGCCGATGACGATGTCCGCGGACGCCACCACGGCGGACAGCGCGACGGTGGAGGTCACCTCCGGCAACTCGGGATCCCAGGGCAATTATGCGGCAACCTCGCTGAATCCTTCGGGGAGTTGGCAGGCGTCCGGTACCGGCGCCTTCACCTACTCCTACCCGGTCGATGTCCCGTCCGCGGTCGGCGGCAACGCCCCGTCGGTGGCGCTGTCCTACGACTCGCAGTCCGAGGACGGAGAGACCTCGGCCCGCAACTCCCAGGCGTCCTGGATCGGCGACGGCTGGAACTACCAGCCGGGCTTCGTGGAGCGGGCGTACCGTTCCTGCGGCACTCTCCTGAACAGCAGCGGGAACAAGATCCTCAAGGGATCCGGGGACCAGTGCTGGGCTGGTGACAACGCCGCGATCTCCTTCGGCTCGCACTCCGGGCAACTGGTGCCCGACGGCGTCGACTCCAGCGTGCCGGGCGAGATCAAGCAGTGGCGGCTGCAGGGCGACGACGGCACGCTGATCCAGGAGCTGTCCGGGGCCGCCAACGGCCTCCAGGACGGCGTCTACTACCGGGTCCTCACCACCGACGGTACGGCCGCCTACTTCGGTGCCGACCACTCCCCGACCGGCCCCGGCCCCTCCGGCGCGATGCAGTCCGGCACACCCGGCGACTCCTCGACCGATGCCGCCTGGGGCGTGCCCGTGCTGCACCCGGAGTCGGGTGATCCGTGCTACGACTCGGCCAAGGGCAAGGCGTCCCAGTGCGACAAGCACGAGGGCTGGCGCTGGAATCTGGACTTCGTCGTCTCCCCGAGCGGGTTCGTGCAGCGCTACGACTACACGACCGAGACCAACTACTACGACCTGGGCGGCGGCCAGGCCGCGACCGGTGACTCGGGCACACTGACCTCGTACGTCCGCGGCGGCACGCTCGACTCCGTCTCCTACGGCTACAGGCTCACCGACGAGCAGATCGGCCGCAAGCCCGCCGGGCAGGTGGTCTTCACCTCCAAGCAGCGCTGCCAGACCACGGACACCTTCACCGACTGCTCGGCCGGAAACCTCAACGACAACACGGCCCCGCACTGGCCTGATGTGCCGTGGGACCTGCACTGCGACTCCACCGACAGCACCACCCTGCCGTCCGGGTCGACCTCGGTCCCGACCAACGTGTGCATCACCGCGGGGCCGACGTTCTGGTCCACCACCCGCCTGGACAGCATCACGACGAAGGTCCATGTCAGCGACTCGTCGACGGACGATCTCGTGGACGTCGACAGCTATCAGCTGGGGCAGGTGTACTCGGATTCCGGCGGAACGGTCGACCCGGTCACTGGTACCACGGTCGACCCCAAGGATGCAGGCTCTCTGCAGGCCGTGATGTGGCTGCAGTCGATCCAGCACACCGGCAAGGACACTTACGGCAACGGCAACAGCGCCATCAAGCTCAACCAGGTCTCCTTCACCGGTACCGAAATCGACAACCGGGTCAACGACACCTCCCCGTCCGCGCCGCCGCTGTACCGGCCGAGGATCTCCTCGATCCAGACCGAGACCGGTGAGTCCATAGCCATCGAATACAACGCCAACCCGTGTGCGAACAAGACGTTGTCGATCTCGGCTGCGGACGCCAACACCAACTCCTGTTACCCGGTGTACTGGACGGTGCCGGGTGCCTCGAAGCCGATCGCGGACTGGTTCAACAAGACCACCGTGCACACCGTCACGGCATCCGACCTGACGATCGCCTCCCAGTACAAGCCGAACTCCCAGAACATCCCGGCGGGCTCGGAGATACAGGTCTCCACCTACAGCTACACCGGGCCCGCCTGGCACCGGGACGACTCGGCCCAGACCGACGACCAGTACCGCACGTGGGACCAGTTCCGCGGTTTCCGCACGGTCACGGTGCAGACCGGGCAGGCGCCCGAGCCGGTGACCCAGCAGACCACCACCTACCTGCAGGGCATGGACGGCGACTACAAGGCCGACGGCACTCGCCGCTCGGTCAGCGTGGACGCCAAGGTCGGTGGCTCCACGGTCCAGACCGTCACCGATGCCGATCAACTTGCGGGCATGGCACTGGAGAGCGACACCTATACG
The DNA here is from genome assembly GCF_040652235.1 of Streptomyces sp. NPDC048277. Classification (NCBI taxonomy): domain Bacteria; kingdom Bacillati; phylum Actinomycetota; class Actinomycetes; order Kitasatosporales; family Streptomycetaceae; genus Streptomyces; species Streptomyces sp. NPDC048277. Next base: position 7,650 of record NZ_JBEZLQ010000009.1, on the reverse strand, counting down.
GCAGCGGGCGGCACCGTCAACGCCGAGACCGTGAACGGCCCCTTCACCTACACCACCACCGCACACACCGGCCAGTCGCCGTGGACGGACTGGACCCAGGACGACAACCCCGGCCAGACCAAGCCGACCCTGTCCACGCTGCCCGACCTGACCGCCTACCGCATCAAGACCACCCAGTCGCACGGATACGCACTGCTCGCGAACGGGACCTGGCGCCACACGCAGACCGACACCTCCTACGACAGCCAGGGCCGGGTCTCGACCGTCGACGCGCACGGCGACGTCAGCGTGGCCGCGCAGGAGAAGTGCGCCACCACCACGTATGCGGCGCCGTCGTCCAGCAACACCATGACCCTGTCCTACCCCGACCAGGTCACCTCCGTCAGCGGACCGTGCGGCACCGCGGCCTCCGCCGGCACACTGCTGGCGGACAAGAAGATCTACTACGACGGCGACGGCACCCTCACCAACCTGGGCACGTTCGGACAGCTCGACCAGACCAGCAGCACCGCCATCGGCCAGGCCAGTGCCGTGCGCACCGCCACCGGTTACACCGGGACCACGGAGAACTGGCAGACCAGCTCGGCGATGAAGTACGACGGCGCCGGCCGGGTCACCGACACTCTCGACGCCACGGGGCAGAACACCCACACCGCCTTCAGCCCCGAATGGTCCCTCTCGGGCGGAAACACCAACCCGACCAGCATCACGACCACCAACTCCAAGAACTGGACGGTCACCTCCACCCTCGACCCCCTGCGGGGCCTGGCCACGGAGAACGTCGACGCCAACAACCGCAAGACCGACATCACCTACGACGCTCTCGGCCGGCGCACGGTCGTCTGGCTGCCGGGCCGTGACAAGACGTCGGGCCAGAGCGCGGACGAGACGTTTGCCTACTCCATCAACCCCGGCGCGGTCGTCGGGCCCAGCGGCAGCCTCACCTCACCCGGTGACCCCTCCGCGGTGACCACGAAGACGCTGCGCGAGGACGGCACGTACGCCTCGTCCATCACCATCTACGACGGGATGCTGCAGCCGCGCCAGACCCAGGCCACAGCCGACGGCGACAGCAACTCCGGCCGGATCATCTCCGACACCTTCTACGACTCCCACGGCTGGCAGACCGCGTCGTTCGCGCCGTACTCCGAGCCGAACAACGTTCCCTCCACCACCCTGTACGCGGCGAACGAGAACCAGATCCCGTCGGAGACCACCACCGAATACGACGGTCAGGGGCGCCCGGTCACCAGCACGCTGTGGCATCAGGCGGTCCCGCAGTGGCACAGCACGACCAGCTACCCCGGCGCCGACGAAACCGACACCACGGCCCCGGCCGGAGGCCGCTCCGCCGCGACCTACACCAACGCGCTCGGCCAGACCACCAGCAGCGTGGTGAAGAACACCGGCAGCACCGTCACCCTGCAGGGCGGCGCCGTCATCCCGTCCGGCACATCCCTCATGTCCGACAGCGTGCGCCTGGCGATGCAGGCCGACGGCAACCTGGTGCTCACCGCGCTGGCCACCGGCAAGACGATCTGGTCCAGCGGCACCAGCGGAAACCCCGGTGCCTACGCCAAGTTCGGTACCGACGGCAACCTCGTCGTCTACACCACCGGCGGTACGGCGAAGTGGACCACCAGCCTGACCTCCACGACCGGCTCCACCCTCCAGGTGCGCAACGACTCCGCAGTGGCGGTCGTCGCCGGCGACAACAGCACCATGTTGTGGCGCCAGGGCACGGCGAACGCGGTCCCGGCCGCCGACGCCGCCACGAAGTACACCTATACCGCGGCCGGCCAGGTCGACACGATTAAGGACAACGCCGGCGACACCTGGTCCTACAAGTACAACCTCCTGGGCCAGAAGACCTCCCAGACGGACCCGAACACCGGCACCACCAGCTACGACCAGTACGACGTCGTTGGCAACCTGCTGCAGACCACCGACCCGCGCGGACAGGCCCTGTCGTACAGCTACGACTGGGACAACCGCCCCACGGCCGAGTACAAGGGCGCTTGGTCGGCGACCCCCGACCCCACCAAGGAACTCGCCTCCTGGGTGTACGACACGCTCGCCAAGGGTTACCCGACCTCGTCCACCCGGTACGTCGGCGGGACGTCCGGATCGGCGTACACCCAGGCGGTCACCGGCTACAACACGGCCTACCAGCCGACCGGCAGCACCCTGACCGTGCCGGCCGCAGACGGCTTCGCCGCGGCCGGACAGTCCACCGCACCGACCAGCGGGACGGTCACCTACACACAGTCCGCCTTCTACACCCCGACCGTCGGGCTGCTGTCCACCGTGCGCTACCAGGCCGACGGCAACCTGCCCGCCGAGGACGTCGACTACGGCTACACCCAGCAAGGAAACCTCGACGGCATCGGCGGCTTCATCACCGCGGCCAACACCCCCGACTACCTGGACACCGCCGTCCACGACCCCTTCGGCCGGGTCCTGCAGACCAACTACGGCCCCACCGGCAAGGAACTGGCCACCTTCGCCCAGTACGACGCCACCACCGGCCGGGTCACCCAGACGTCCAGCATGCTGCAGACGTCCACCACCGCCCTGGGCGTGGCCAACTACCGCTACAACCAGGCCGGCGAGATCACCGCGATCGACGACCTGCAGAACAACACCACCCACGACACCCAGTGCTTCACCTACGACTCCCTCCAGCGCCTGACCGCCGCCTGGACGGACACCGCAGGCATCACTGACTCCACGAGTTCCCCGGTCGGGAGCGTGGGCGGCTGCACCACCGGATCCGTACAAACCACCACCACGGCCCCGGTCACGACCACCACGGTCGACGGCCCGGCACCTTACTGGCAGACGTACACCTACGACCTGCTCGGCGACCGCACCAGCATGGTCAACCACGACACCACCGGAGCCGCGGCCAACGACACCACACAGACCACCGCCTACACCGGCACCGACGGCACCGCCACCGCGACCCTGCCCGACCAGGCGGGCACCACGACCAGCAGCAACCCGACCACCGGCACCGCCACCTGGACCCCCACCTACACCGACCCGGCATACAGCAACGCGAACGCCGGCGACACGATCAGCCGGAAGACCACGACCACCGGCCCGCTGAACACCGGCTTCACCCTCGCCGGCGGCGGCAAACTCTGCATCGACGACGCAGGCGCCTCCACCACCCCCGGCGCAGTGGTCCGCACCTACACCTGCAACGCATCCGCCGCCCAGAACTGGACCATCGGCACCGACGGCACCGTCAAGGTGCTGGGCACCATGTGCCTGGACACCACCGGTAACGCCACCACCGCCGGCACCCTCCTCGTCATCGACACCTGCAACAGCGACGCCACCCAGAAGTGGAAGGTCACCAACACCGGCACCCTGGTCAGCAACGCCAACAGCGCGATGTGCGTGACCGACCCGGGCGCCAGCGCCACCATCCGTACCCAGCTCACCCTCGCCACCTGCGGCAGCGCCGGCCAGACCTGGACCACCGCCGGCACCGGAGCCCTGCCGCCCGGCCAGACCCAGACCTTCACCTACGACGCCGAGGGCCGCACCGCCACCGTCGCCACCGGCTCGGGCACCCACACCAACACCAGCAGCTACCTCTACGACGCCGGCGGCAACCTGCTGGAACAGACCAGCAGCGTCGACGGCACCGCCAAGACCCGCATCCTGTACCTGTTCGGCGGCACCGAACAGATCACGCTGAACGTCTCTGCCAAAACCTGGACCGGCCTGCGCTACTACCACGGTCCGGACGGCACCACCATCTGCCGCTCCAGCAGCGGGACCGTCACCTACGAGGTCGCCAACGCCCAGGGCACCGCCACCACCGCCATCGACGCCAGCACCCTGGCAGTCACCCGCCGCTACTACGACCCCTACGGCAACACCCGCGGCACCAAGCCCACCACCTGGGTGGCCGCAGACGAGAACCACGGCTACCTCGGCCAGCCCACCGACGCCACCACCGGCCTGGACCTCCTCGGCGCCCGCAACTACGACCCAGCCCAGGGCCGCTTCCTCACCCCCGACCCGGTCTTCGAGGCGGGCGACCCCAACCAGATGGGCGGCTACACCTACGCCGGCGACAACCCGTCCACCAATTCCGACCCCAGCGGCCTGTTCGTGCCGGGGGACATCGCCGGAGGCCCACCCAGCAGTTCCACCGACACCGACACCTCCAGCGGCGGCGGTGGGACCAACACCTCAAGCAGCGGTAGTGGGACTAGCAGCAGTTCCACCACCCCAGGAAATCCGTACGCGTGCGGTCGATTCGGAGAATGCGGACCGGCGGTCAACTACAAGCACGACCCCGCGAAGATCGTCGTCAAGGTCGTCATCGAGCCCCTCTGGGACGTCGCTAAGTGTGGGTTCTGGATCGGAGGAGGCGGTGCGGGTCACGATCAGGCCTGCGAGGTGGCCGGCGGTGTCGTCTCGGGCGGTGGTCTCGAAGACGGGGTCGGAGCCGTCGGGAGCGGTGCGGCGCGTGACCTCGAAGGCGCCGGTGACGGGGCTCTCGAAGGCAACGCGGCGGCCGCATCCGACTCCCTCAACGAAGCTGCCGCCGACGAAGCCGACATGGTCGCGGCGAAACGTGCCAACGCACAGGAACACGCCAAGGAAGCGGACGCTGCAGCGACCAAGCCCAGCGAACCGGAAACGGGCAACGCGGGCACAAAGTCCGCACCCAAGACGAAATCGAGCCGCTGCAGCTTCTCCCCGGACACTCCCGTCCTCATGGGTGACGGCAAGACCAAGCCGATCGGCAAGATTAAGACCGGTGACAAGGTTCAAGCCGCCAACCCCAAGACGGGAAGACACCAAGGCGCCCGAACCGTCCAGCACGTGTGGATCAACCACGACCACGACCTGCTCGACCTCACCATCCGCACCAAGAACGGCCACAGCGCCCCCCTCCACACCACCGCCAACCACCCGTTCTGGGACGACACGACACGCACCTGGGTCGCGGCTGGCGAACTCCATCCCGGCGATGCCCTCAATACCGCCACCAACGGCCACGTCTACGTCGTCACCGCCCAACCCGCACATGGTACGGCAAACCGCTGGAACCTCACCGTTCAGCAACTCCACACGTACTATGTTGTGGCGGGAAATGCGACAATTCTCGTGCACAATACGAATTGCGGTGATGGGGCAGCACAGCCTGCGTACGTTTGGCGACCTGGCCGGCACCCGAACATCGATACCGGTCCCCAGGGTCCCCTTGCTGAGGACCAGATCGTCCGGTCCGGGGAAGGAGTGGAGGCTGGAACCTACATCTTCGTGCAGAAGCTGGATGGTTCGGTGCGGGCGATGAACGAGTCGCTGTACGAGGAGGGTGCCTTCGATCCCGAGGCCGACTGGCCGGGACACACGACACTGGCCGACCATGAACCGGTGCTCTTCGCTGGCGGATTCACCGTGAACGCGGAAGGAAGGGTGCTGGAGATGACGAACGGCTCAGGCCACTATCAGCCTGGCAGTTATGCTCCCGCGTACAACGAGGGGGATTACATGCCGCTCCGGGACGTTGCCGCGCGAGCGTTGCAGGGCTTCGGGCTGACAGTCGACGAAGGCACCGCATGGAACCCCTGGTCGGTGCGAAATTAGCGTTACGACGGTTTGACCTGAAAAAGTGGCTCCTGGGAGTGGCGATGTCCATTCATCAACTCCAAGGAGCCACGCTCTCCCCGCCGTCGAGTCGACGTAAGACGTGAGGTGACACCGTGGCGAATCATCCGGGCTTTGGCGTGCTGCTGACCCGCCTACTGAGTAACCGCAGGGTGGATGTCGCGTGGCTGTCCTCCGCGTCCGGTATCCCGGAGACCGAACTCCGCGCGGTGATATCGGGCGTGCCGCCGCTGGCTTCGCAGCTTGACGACCTCGCATCCGCGCTTGGTTTCCATGCCGCCGACCTCTATGTGATCGCCGACCTCCGTGGACCGGAAGCCCTCACACCCCGGGACGCGGCCGCTGGATCCGCGATCGCGGACCTTGTCCGGATCGCGATGGCGCTGCCGTCGGGCCAGAGAGCCCACATCCACCGGCTTGTCGATCAGCTGCCGCTGGAACTCAAAGAACGTCCGTCCGCTCCGCCGTTCATGTATGATCAGCAGGAGGTGGGCTTCGGCGCGATGCTCGCCAACCTGCTGTGTGGCAACCGGAACCTGCACTCCCCGACTGCTGCGGCCAAGACCCTGGCCCTGCTGACCGAAGGCCGCGTGTACCTGGCCGCTTCCACGATCAGCGGCATTGGAAGAGGCCGCGTTCCACTGACTCCGGACCGGGTGGCGGGCTTCGCGACTGCTCTCGGTATTCCGGCTGGTGACCTCGCCGCCATTACTGGTGTCGAACTCCGCGAACCGTCGCGGCCTGACGGTCCGCTGGCGGCCGAAATGGCTCGGCTACTGTGGAACTGTCGGCGCCTGACCACGGCTCAGGCCGGACGTGTGCGCGACGAAGCGGAATCGATGCTCGTAGCAGTGCCTGACGATGCCTCTGGTGAAGATTGGAATCGCGTCTGTCACCACCACGGGAAGTGGTGGGGTGCGCCGAGGCGGTGAGGACTCGCCGCGCACGGGCGCGGGTGAAGCCGTGGCCAGGGCCGGAGCCGGTGCCGGCCGCTCGGCGTGGCGGGATCCTGGGTCGATGACCTCCTCGATCCGGACAGCAAGAGGATCTGTCAGTACGCAACGGCGAAAGCCTCTTCTGGGCGCGAGCCGGGAGACACAGGCGGAACGGAAGGCAGCTCAGGAGAGCAGCCACCGCCCCTCACTCCGCCGGCATCCTGGGATATGGATCTGGCGGGCAAGCTAGAACTGATCCTGGAGCAGATGGCCGACATGTGCGAGCGCTTGGAGCGCCTGGAAGAGGCTCGCCATCGTCCAGGAAGCGAGCGCCTCCAGGACACCTGACTGCATGCAAGGGAGATCCCAGGAGAACCATGGCTCTCCGGGGATCTCTACCGGCCCGGCTTGGATGGGAACAGGGAGCCACGAGGCATGGTCAGCGGCAGACGGCCGGGTACGAACTCTCCTGCCTCTTTTCCTCGTCCTCCACGTCGTCCACGGTGTTGAGGTCGTCGTCGGTGGGTGTGGGCAGGCATGCGCCGCGACTCAGCGCGATGCGGTGCACGTTGCCGACGCTTCAGTCAACCGGACTGCCGGCAGATGCAGTTCGCCCTGCGTCCACTGCCGATTGTCCAGAACACGCCTGGCCTCCTGGAAGATCTCCGGCCAGGCCGAGCTGGGTCGACTCCATGTTGTCGGCGAGCCGCGACAGGTATCCGGCTCCGTCACTTGCGAGATAGCACGGCTTGCCCTTGGGCCCGGCCCACGGCAACAGGCGCAGCTGTCCGGTCCCGCTCGTCATGCCGTGACCTCCACTCCGTCGGACAGCCGGGGACTGATGTCGATGCCGCGCACTGCCAGCCGGAGCGTGCGACGCCGAGCCTGCTGCTTCTGCGCTTCCCCCCTCGTGCGCGACCAGGTACGGGCGGACCAGCCCGATTTCCTCGCCATGCAGTTCCCGGGTCATATCCCGCTGAGTGCAACGCCAGTGCGTTAAGGATGTGTGCGCCCTGTCAAGAGGGCGGGACCTCTGGTAGTTCGCATGGTGTCGAAGCCATTGCGAGTGTCCCGG